>CALRAD010000005.1 GCA_943350395.1 Candidatus Peribacteria bacterium | reverse complement strand
CTTAAAAACAGTTACTCCGAAGCATCTACTGCATCTCCAGAACAAGCTCAATCATCGACCCAGAAAATGTCTTGGCTTCAAAACTCCCTACGAAGTGTTATCCTCTCACTGTCTCCGCCTAGGTGTTCAACTTCCAGCTTGAATTCGGGCTATAAGAGTAGTTTGACTAGAACCGATGGATAAGGTATAATGATCCGATGTCAATCAAACAAAAATTCACAGTCATTCTTGCCGGAGTTGCGCTCGTGTCATCGGTCGCCTCTGCAGCCGGAGCTCCGAGCAATGTTACAAATACAACCGCTGTTCTGAGCGGAAATACAATAACCGTATCGTGGTCTGCAGTAAGCGATGCGGCTTTCTATCGAGTCTACTACAGTCGTCAGTCGATTCTGGATAACGGCGGAGACTATGACGACACCGATCGAACGCAAGGAACCGTTCCTTCGTACACATTCCAGTCGTTACCTTTCAAGTCCGGGAAATTGTATGTTGCGATCCTTGCCGTCTCTGCAGATGGTATGGAGAGTGAAGGGTTTGAAACGGAAGCATCGGTGGAACTTCCGTCTCCGGCGGCACCGGCGGCATCCGCTTCTTCCGTTCCTGCAATCCCAACCGAAACCATTCCCGTTGTCACCTCCGTCCCGATGACCGTATCGGAAGTGAAAGCAGACTCCTCCACGGGCGTTCTCATCACGTTTACAAAGCCCGTACTCAAAGGACACTCCTTCTCTCCGCGATTCTTCCTGATCAGCGACGGCAGCGGGGTGGTCCTCGAAACCGGCACCGGTGTCATCACGGGGAGCGGCATGTCCATTCTTCTTGAAACGGTGAAGCAAGAACCGACAAAAGTGTATCACCTCACGATCCTCGAGCCCGTTCCGGCTGAGGACGGTACGAATCTTCCGACCAGTGCGAGTAAAATTTCATTCGCAGGATTCATCGTTCCGGTAGAAATTGTAGAAGTTTGGGAGGCAAGCTCCTCAGCTTCTTCCATTTCCTATGCATCGATCGAGGATCTGCCATACGTCAGAAACCCGGTGATCGTCGACTCTCCGCCTGTCCCTAAGCCTGAAATGCCTGTAACGGTGAATACGGCAGGTGTTGCGGAGACCGGACTGCCGGATTCCGGCATCGGAATTTTTGGCATCAGCATCGTATCAGGAATATTGGCGGGAAGACGCATGCGCCGAAGGAAATAGAGTACAAGAAGTGCTACGCTTTGCCTCCATGCAGCGCTCTCTTTCAGGAAAAATTGTTCTCTTCTGCGTCACCTTTGCGATCGCACTGCTTGCGCTGCGCGAATGGAATCTTCAACCGGATCAGCATCTGCACATACGCTTCTTCGATGTGGGCCAGGGAGACAGTGCACTCATTACGACCCCCGGAGGAAAGACTGTACTCATCGATGGCGGACCCGATTGGTCGACGCTTCAAGAACTTGGAACATCGTTGCCGTTCTTCAAACGCCGCATTGACTTGCTGCAACTCTCGCATCCGAATCTCGACCATCTCGTAAGCTTCCCAGAAATTCTTCGGCGATACGAAGTCGGCGGAGTGCTTCTTTCGGGAGTCGATCATTCTCTGCCGCGATATAATGAAGTGTTCGCGCTCGCAAAGAAGCATGCCGTTCCCATCGTTCGCGTCTCTGCAGGTAACACTGTTGACCTCGGCGACGGCGTCACTCTCCGCATCCTCTGGCCACCCGAAAGAATGCCGGTGGGATTCTCGAGGGAAGCAAACAATGCGTCTGTCGTCTTCATGCTGGAGTACCTTGGCAAACGTGCGCTCTTCACGGGAGATGCCGAGAAGCCGGTGGAAGAAACGCTGGTGCGAAGTCATCTCAATCTGAAAGCGGATCTTTTAAAAGTGTCTCATCATGGCAGCCTCACCTCGAGTACGACTGCCTTCTTGAAAGCTGTCAGTCCCGCGCTTGCCGTGATTTCGGTCGGCAAAAACTCCTACGGACACCCAAGACCGGAAGTGCTCGCAGCACTCCAGAGAGTGGGGGCAGAGATACGCCGAACCGATGAGGAAGGGACAATCGACATCGTATGGTAGAATTGACGGGAATGATCGCCATTCTCATCTTCGCAGGCAGATCGACGCGTTTCTGGCCGCTCAGTGAAAAAAATTTCTTCCCGATTTGGGGAACGAATCTCTTGGAGAGGCAACTGAAGAAATTGAAGAACGCAGGATACAAAGACATCCTCCTCGTTGGGGGTCCGCACAATGTGAAAGAGGCGCGAAAATATTTCCCAAAGGAAAAAATCCTGACGCAGACGGACACGGATGCAGGCATGCAAGGTGCGCTCCTCGCGGCACTCCCCAGCTGCAAGAAAGAATCTGTGCTCATCGTGAGTGCGAATGACGTCATCGATGAAGATGTATTTCGTCTTCTGAAGCGAGAAGCGCTGAAGAAAAAAGAAGGTGGACTCATCCTTGCGAGGAAAGTGAAGACGTATTTCCCAGGCGGCTACTTGAAAACGAAAGGAAAACGAATCCTGTCGATCGTCGAAAAGCCGGGAGAAGGCAAAGAGCCAAGCAATCTTGTGAATCTGGTCGCACACATCCACACCGACGCTTCCGTCCTTCTGCAAGCTCTCCGCGAAGCCAAAAGCGTCAAGGATGATGGGTACGAACAAGCGCTCGATCTGCTCTTTCAGGAACACCCGTATGAAGCTGTTGCCTATAATGGCAGTTGGCACCCTATAAAGTATCCATGGCATCTCCTCGATCTTCTCGAAAACATCCTGCCACCAAACACCAAACCGATCATTCCGAAGAGTTGTACCGTTCATAGAACTGCCGTCATCGAAGGTGCGGTCGTGCTTGGCGAAGGAGTGAAGGTGATGGCGCATGCAACGATCGTGGGGCCGTGCTTTATCGGCCAAGGAAGCATCGTCGCGAATAACGCTCTCGTTCGTGGAAGTTCGATCGGGCAGCGTTGCGTGATCGGTTACAACACGGAGATCGCGCGCAGTGTTCTTGGCGACGATATCTGGACCCATAGCAGCTACGTCGGGGATTCGGTCCTTGCGTCCGATGTTTCCTTCGCTGCAGGCACCGTCACGGGAAATCTGCGCCTGGACGAAGCACCGATTGTGTCGGCAGTGAACGGTGAAAAAATCCCGACTCATCGCACAAAGCTCGGAGTCATCGTCGGTGCGCACTGTCGAACGGGAATCCACACGTGCTTGCTCCCCGGAGTGAAAATCGGCTCGCATTCCTTTGTCAGCTCGGGCTCTATCGTCTCCTCGGACATCCCGAACGGTTCCTTCTTGAAAGACGGAGTGCTGCGTGAAAACAGGACGACATCGACTGCCGATCGGAGCACATTGCGAAAAAAAATATAAGATTGGCTTGCGCCATCCCCACAAATCAACCGTCTCACAAAGAACCCGATGGAGATTTCCTTCGAGAGAGTGTGGAAAGAAGAAAAAAATAACCATCCAGTTCCCCTTCCTCTTCCACAGAAGATGCCATGATTGGCTTTGAGAAGTGGGGTGTCGACTCATGGCTTCCGCGGACATCGTCTTCAAGCTTTTCCACAAGTTGTACACAGAAATATCACAGACAATTTTTGTTCAAAAAAACAGTGATTTTGGCTTTGATAAGATAAAAAATGAAAGAGTATATTTTCTACTCACACAGAGTTATCCACAAGAATACAGATCATTTTTACTAAAGACACAAGGGGCCATGATGATGACGAACTTTTAATGTTTAATTTACTATTACAGTCTCATAAGAAAATAAAAGGGAATGAAAAGTAAAATTGTCCTTGATAAAAGAAACAAGTTCCTCTTCAATTCAATTATGAAATTTTCATGCAAAACACAGGATTTTCTTACCGGACTTCAATTAGTGAATCGAGCGATTGGATCGGATCAAGTATTGCCAATTCTTCAAAACATCCTCATTCACTGTGAAGGGAAGCGTTGTACATTGAGCGCGACAAATCTAGAAGTGTCCATTGTGACAAGTTTTGAGGTGATGATAGAAAATGAAGGTTCTATTACCATTCCGGCAAAAGCAGTTCTTCATTTCATGCAGTATCAGCAAGACACCGAAGTGGTGCTAGAAACAAGTGAAGGAACACAATTAAAAATTCACTCCAAACATGCAAAAGCTGTCATCGCAGGAGAAGCTGCCAGTGGTTTTCCTACCATTGCGACGATTCAAAAAGAAACCATATTTTCTCTTCCTGTTCCTCCACTCTTACATGCATTAAACCTTGTCACATTTGCCTGCGCGAAAACATCCTCACGCCCTGTCATTTCAGGAGTATTTGTACGTCTCGAAAAAGGGAATTTAATCTTAGTTGGAACTGACAGTTACCGCTTGTCTGAGTACAGGATCCAGGTCGAAGGACTTTCTGGAGACATTTCCTGCATCATCCCAGCAAGATTCATGGAGGAATTGAAGGCGGTGATCGCCTTACATCGATCGAACGGAGAAGAAGAGACTGATGAAAAGAAGAAAAAATCACAGCATATCGAGAAAGTTGATATTGCTCTCGGAAGCCAACAAATCGAAGTGGTGATCGGGCCGACGCGGCTCGTGAGCCGTTTGATTGACGGAAAATTCCCCGATTACCAACAGGTGCTTCCAAAGGAAAAGGCTACGACGGTCACTGCCTCAACGCGGGAGCTTCTGTCTGCGGTGAAACGGATGCACTACTTCGCAAAAGAACTCAATAACAACATCACATTCGGTTTCACACAAGCTGGCATTCATCTCACGACAAAGCAGACGCAACTCGGCAGAGACGAGTCGACAATCCAGGCAGAAATGACCGGGCAGGAAAATAAGATCGCAGTCAGCTCCACATACCTCATCGATTTCCTCACAAGGCTCGACAGTGAAAAGGTTCATATTGAATTACTCGACAAGATGCATCCTGCGGTGTTTCGGTCGCAAGGCAGTGAAACGTTTTTACATCTCATCATGCCGTTGCGGATGAATGAGGAATAGGCTACAATACATACTCATTTTTGTTCGATGCTTCCTTCTTTATGCATCGGTGAAACGACGCATCAGGAGCTCTCGGAGCTTTTGAGGCATTCGCATGCACTCACGGTTTCCGGTCTTTCCAATGAAACGGCGAAGGCGATGATCGTCAGTCATCTTCTGAAAACTCGGAAAAAACCAGGCATTCTCGTCACGGAGAACAGGGAGCATGCGGAGGGGCTTCTGCACTGGCTGCAGTTTTTTGAACAAGAGGCTTTCCCCGTCAGTTTTTCTTCCGAAGAACCGACGGCGGACGACATCGCCTCAGTCATTAAAATGATGCAAGGTGAAGGCGTTGCGATTCTTGAGAGATCGGTATGGGACACCCCCCTTCCCTCTTTTCATGAGCTCCGGAGCAATGCGATTCACGTACGATTGTCGGAGAAAGTCGATTTCACTGAATTTTTTTCGAAATTAATTGAGAACGGATACGAGCACTCGGCGGAGAGGCACCTTTCCCCGGGGGAATACTGCAGGACGGGTGATACACTTGATATTTTCCCGGTCGGACAGTCCGGACAAGTGCGCATTCTCTTCACGTTTGAAGCCGTCGAATCGATTCGTCGAACCAATGCGGAGACGGGGGAAGTTGAAGATCTTACAAGTGTCCACCTGTATCCGCTCGTATGGGGAAAGACTGAGCTTCTCGCGTCGCAAGCTCCCGAAGGATCGATCATCATCCCGGATGAGCAGGATGATTTTATGGTGGATGCGGAGTCGGAACGCATCATCCTCACGAGCTTCCCGGAGTCGGAAGCAGGGCACGTGCACCTTCGATATCTTTCGGTGCTGAAGTTTTATACTTTGCAGGATTTCATCAACGACGTGCGTGACAAATTGCATCAGGGTTGGGTTTTGATTATCGTCAGCAAGCGGAGCGCCGATTTGAAAGGGGCTCTGAAGGAGGAAATGATTTCTTTTCTCGATACTCCGGAGCGAAGGCCCGGGAGCATTACGATCGTTCCTGCGGATGATGATGAGTTGCTCCCGCACTCACTCCAAAATCCCGACCTCAAGTGTGCGCTGATCACGGACAGAGAAATTTTTTCCCTCAGACGTGAGGCGAAACAGCGTTCGGTGCAGCGGCTTTCGCTCGATTTCATCACCTCGCTCCAGATGGGCGATTTCGTCGTGCATATGGAGCACGGCATTGGGCGTTTTGAAGGGATGACCGGAAAAGTCGTCGACGATCTTGAGCGCGAGTATCTGGAGATCACCTACGCAGAAAATGACAAACTGTTCGTGCCGGTCGATCAAGCCGACAAGCTGAGCAAATTCGTCTACGAAGAGGGTGACGAACCGACGCTCACGAGGCTCGGTTCGGTGGAGTGGAAGAAGATTACGAAGAAAGTGAACGAAGAGACGGAGAAAATCGCCAAAGAACTCCTCGAAATTTATGCGAAACGTGCCAAGGCAAAAGGCTTTCAGTATCCCGATGACACCGAAATGCAGCGCAAATTTGACGATGCGTTCCCCTACACCGAGACACCGGGGCAGATTAAAGCGATCGAGGACATCAAGCATGACATGGAGAGCGGACACCCCATGGATCGTCTCGTCTGCGGAGACGTCGGCTTCGGGAAGACCGAGGTTGCCATGCGCGCCGCATTTAAGGCTGTGCAAGGGGGCAAGCAGGTGGCTTTTCTCTCTCCGATCACCATTCTGACGGATCAGCATTACCAAAGTCTCCTCAAGCGTACAGAAGGCTTTCATGTCCGCATCGACATGCTCTCTCGTTTTCGATCGCCGAAAGAACAAGCGGAAACACTGGAGAAGCTTCGCGAAGGCAAGATCGACATTATCGTCGGAACACATCGATTGCTATCCGATGACATCGAGTTCAGTAATCTCGGTCTCGTGATCATCGATGAAGAGCAGCGATTCGGTGTGAAGCAGAAAGAGAAATTGAAATCACTGCGTTCTTCCGTCGACATTCTTACGATGACCGCAACGCCGATTCCGCGAACGTTGAACTTGGGTCTTCATAAACTCAGAGACATCACGACGATCACCACTCCGCCTCCCGGTCGCCTTCCGATCATTACCGAGGTGCGCAAGTATTCCGATGCGCTCGTTAAAGACGGCATCCTGAAGGAGATCTCGCGTGGCGGACAGGTCTATATGCTCCATAACCGCGTTGAGACGATTGATGCGTTCGCTATGAAACTTCGTGCCCTCGTGCCACAGGCGACGTTCGTCGTGACTCATGGGCAACTGAAGCCGGACGTACTCGAAGAGCGGATCCTTGGCTTCAAGGAGGGCAAGTATCAGGTGCTCGTGAGCTCGACGATCATCGAGAACGGGATCGACCTTCCGAGGGCGAACACACTCATCGTCAACGAAGCCGAGAAGTTTGGCCTCTCTCAGCTCTATCAGCTTCGAGGTCGCGTCGGTCGCGGAACCGTGCAGGCGTACTCGTATTTCCTGTATCACTCGCAGCGCCTCAAAGATGATGCCAAGAAACGCCTGAGAGCCATTGTCGAAGCGAGCGAACTCGGTTCCGGCTTCCAGATTGCCATGCGCGATCTCGAGATCCGTGGAGCGGGAGAAATTCTCGGCGCATCGCAATCCGGCAGCATGCAGACTGTGGGTGTCAGCCATTATCTGCGCCTTCTTAAAAATGCGGTGGAGGAGATGAAAGCTGGTGGTAGAGCGGAAGATGAGGATTTGGGCAGCGCGATCGAAATCATTTTGCCGTTTGAAGCGCTCCTTCCGTCGTTCTATATCCCCGACGAGCAGGAGAAGATCGGCGCGTACCAGAAGCTTGCAGGTAGCGAGGACGAGAAAATTCTTGCCGAGCTCGAGTCGGATCTTCGAGAGGAATTTGGACCTCTCCCGAGGCAAGCCGAGAATCTTCTCTCTGTTATTCGTCTCAAAATGGCCTGCCGCAGGGCAGGAGTGTTGCGCATCAAGATGGATACGGTCTCGAAAGAGAAGAGAGACATCGTCATCAGTCTTACCGCAAGGGTGACGGCGACGGAGATCATGCAGCTCATTGCGATCTGTCCGCAGTGGCGCATCGTGGGGGCTACCTTGCGTCTTTCCGAGGACGCCATGAGAGAGCGTGCCGGCGGAGATGATTGGCTTTCGGAACTCACGAAACACGTGGGGGCACTGATGAAGAAGAAACCGGTGAAGAAGTTGAAGCAAGAAGCTGTAAGCGAGTGATAGCGAATAGCACTCTCGTTTTTTTGCATGTCCAAAGGACCGGTGCATGATGCACCGGTCCTTGGCTCGCTGGTGACAGTTTCCATCTCAATCCAATGTCGGCTTGGCCCACAGAATCGAGTAATTCAATCCACCATTCACGTCGCGGTTTCCGATGGACAAAATATTTCCCTCACCTGCTTCCTTGCAGTCACAGGTGAGGATTTCCTTATCCTGGAAGAACACAGTGACGCTGTTTCCCGCATCAACGATCTTGATCAACTTGAATTGCCCTGGGGCTATTCTCTCGCCAAGAGTCGCTTCTTTGAGAATTTTTGCTTCACCATCCTTCTCTTTTGGCGGAACTTCGAATCGGAACTCACCCGATCCCGCGCGGATGCGCAGAATGAGATCGCCTTTGAGTTCGAAGGATCGCTTCTCCCAGTACTCACCTTTCCCCCGTAATCCGATAAGCAAGTGATCGGCGTAGGAGTCCTGCAACTTCTGGGTGGGGAAATTTTTGGTTGGAATGTTCGACCATCCGAACTCGATTTCTCCCGGCTTTTCCCACGAAGTTTGCAAGTAGGTTCGGTTGGAGACGCCAACCAGCTCTTTGTTTCCATAGAGCGTGAGTCCCGACAGTGCGTCGGGGTATTTCACGTTCCACGTTCGCCCACCCCAATTCACTTTGTCGATCATCGGCTTTGGGAGAGGTTGCCCCATCGTTACCGACGGGATGAGGGTCAGCACCAGAAACAGGAGTCGAGCTTTCATGATCGTTGTCCTTTGTCACCGTATAGGCGACCGTTCGAGAAGAGATAGAAACCGTTGATTCCAGAGAGCACAAGCCTGCTGCGCAACGGCAACAGACTAAGTATTATTATACAATATAATTAAAAATATAGATAGTATTTGGCAATCTTCGTGGTGCGTGCTTGCCCCTAGGTTACTATTTGTTTGGGTTTGGGACAAAGATCAATTTCTTGGGGAATAATCAGTGGAGGAGAACTTCTACAAGAAATACAGAGACTCGGTAGATGGTATGATTCTGCCATGCAATCCCGTGTCATCTAGGAGCTCTCCAGTAAATTTGGCACTGATATTGGAATGATCGATCCCGTCGAACAACTTCGCACGATCCACGATTACTCGAACGGTTGCTCTGGGGAGCAAACGAGGGTGTGAATCGGTACGGGAACTTTTTGTCGGAAGATGATGGTTACTGTGCGACGGAGCACGCTTCATCCATTTACTAATCGTGCCGGGAGCAAACCCTGTGTGACGAGAGACCTGACAAAGCCCCCAGCCCTTACAGACAAGGCTGATGGCCTCTATGAGGAGGCGAAGAAGATGAGGATTGGTGGTGTAGGGCATGTAAGGCATTATGCATGTGGGTGTTGCGAAGCTATTGAACCATTACAGGCGGTTGACAATAATTAAATTTATATATATAATGTATATGAAGATATTTATTTTCTACCACACATACATTATGAAACCAATCAAAGAAGACAGGACTATGCGTTTAAAGGATATTCCTGATCTATACCACCTTTCTGAACATTCAGGAATTAGCAGTGCTGCTAATTTTTTAGTAAAACAATATGTAGCAGCTTTTGAAGAAAATGGAGAAGATGAAGAGCTTTTTGACGAATTGGTAGCTAAATTTACTGTTATGATAAAAAAGGTTGGAAAAAAGACTCCAAATTGGGAATTAATAGACATAGTACGTACAATTTTCGCTTATGTACCAAAAGATTTGGGCGATTGCACATCACGTGATCTAGAAAGATACGTTTTGTGTGGGATCATTGAAAAACAAGAAGAAAAATCTAGTGATAGAGCAATTCTCGATACGTGCGAGGGCACTTCTAGTGCCATACGAAATTCAATTACGCAATAATGAGGATGTTATTCCTCAAGCATCCCCACCTCACCATCGGATAGATTGCTCGTTTGTAATGCCAGTCTGCGGAGCCGACAAAGGTTACTTTCAAATGAGTATGGCCCTTCGCTTTCGGTGCGGGCTTACGAGGCGGAGTGACAGCGCCATGACCGTGAGAAATATTAGACAAGCTTCTTAGGAGCCAAGTGTTTATGTCGGAAAGTAGTACCAGAACCGGACTTCAAATACTTCTCGTATGTTGATGCTAGCTCACGCGTAGGAAATGCCGTGAAATTAACGATCTGCCAAGGACGATATTTCGCTGTCGATGAAATCTCACCTCTGTTGTGTCGCATCAATCGATCATCAAGGTCATCTGTTAGACCAATGTACTGATACCCTTTCTGATTTTCGAGAATGTACGTGTAGTGCCACATGCATAGTAGTATAGCCATCCTTTGTGCTTGATGGCTTGCCATTTGTACGAAGTATTCATGATTTAGCCAACCTTCGCACTTGATGGCTTGCCATCCGTAGTCAACGCGCCTTTGTGCATGGGAAAATAGCACTGAGCTCAAGTGCTACGGTCGGCATCCTTCGCGTTGCGAAGGATGGTGCGTGCTTGCCACAAGGTTACTATTTGTTTGGGTTTTGGATGAGCGTGGGTTTTCTGGGGAATAATAAGTGGAATGCACAAAAACATAATAAAAATGAGAAAAGTGAAAAATAGAAAGCCGTTTTTGTATCACTAGCCAAATTAACTTGGTACGGTTCCAAAGTTTCATCTCCTTCATCTCCCCCCTCCATGGTTACTTCCTCTTCGTTTTGTTTACGAAAAGTAGCAATTGCTCTTCTTGTTTTTGTCGGGAGTTGCTCGCTCTACACGCTCACTGCATTCGCCCTGAGTCCCACTTCCATGGGGGGTCCAGGTGATACGCAAGTCAACGTCCCTCCCGATGCGTCTATCGATCGCGAATTCGATACCAGTCTGAGCGGTGCAACCGTGAATGCGAATACCGTGATTCTCAAGGCGAATGCGGGCAACACCATGACGGGGGCAGTCACCGGAAGCAATTTGTGTACTCAATTCAATATCTTCACCACGTCGAGTCCGAAACAGATGGTTGCGTGTCAGCATGCCACACTCTCCGGTTCGACATGGTTTACTGCGACGTTTACCACGGGCATCAAGACAAGTACGGGCGTAGCGCTCGGTACAAATGCTACCTACCGTTTCAAGACAAGTTCTTTTTCAGGGGGCGGAAATTTTATTCCTCCTGCGATGATCCGCGGTACCGTTCCAACCGCCGGAACATCAGCATTTGCCGTCAACTCAAAAATCCGCGTCTACTTTCGTCCCGGCGGAAGCAGCACCGGAACGACGATGGCGACTGTGGGCACCGGATCTGTGTTGAGTCCTACGAATATCCAACTCTTTGCCGCATCGAACGGACAGCCGACAGGTGGCAATTTGCTCGCATGCGCCAACACATCCAATGATTGCAACATGTCCTGGAATGCAACGAATAATGAGCTGATCATCACACCGGGTAAAAAAGCTCCTGCCGGAACGACTGCTTCAACTGGTGGTTCTTCAATGGTATCCGGTACTTCCTATATTTTGGTGGTGAAAGGCGGGTTCCAAGCCGTGGTTGGTGTGAAGAATACAGACAACAGTCCTCTTGCCTTACCGGGCAGTCAATCGAGTTTCATGGTGCCATTTACGGCATCTGCAACGGATTCCACTGCTCCGACAGTCAAAGGATCTTTCCCTCAGGATGCAGCGACTGGCGTGAATCGTGCGATCTACAATATCAATATCGGCTTCAGTGAGTCAGTGGACCCTGCAACGATTACCACGACCAATGTGAAGCTATATCAGGACGGAGGAAATGGAACCTACGATAGTGGCGGAGCAGACGATACACTCGTAACCGGGACAAGCGTCGATTATTTTTCCGATGAAGGAACAGCGTATCTGTCTCCCAATGCAATTCTTGTGTCGAGTACGAAGTATTTTGTCGTCGTCACCACTGGCGTGAAGGATTTGGCCGGGAATACATTTGCCGCTGATAAAATTCTTAGTTTTACGACCACAACAACGGTGAATGGACAGGCATCGGATACGACACTGCCCACCATCGTAAGTGCCACCGCCAATAACTTTGAAATCTCGGTCGCGTTCTCCGAACCCGTACAATTCAACTTGGCTGCAAATCTGCTGCAAACGACAAGCACCAACCCTTTTGATGCGAATAATATCAATAACTGGAGAGTAGAGTCTCCCCCAGGTGTTGCGGTGAATATGACAGGGAAAAGTGTCCGGTATATACCAGGGAAATTGACGGTCCAAATCGGCAATCTTACCTTGCCTCCGAATCAGGATTTCAAAGTGAAAGTCGCAACGAATACCGGTGCAGTCCGTGTCAAAGATCTTTCAAATAATATTGTGGATACGGCGGGAACGCCCCCAGGAAATACTGCGCAAGGGCAGGTGAAGAGCGTTATGGACATGGGTGGACAAGGGGGAGCAAATTTTGATTTTGCGTCGAATCAACAGAACAGAACAGAAGTGCTTCCGGTGACTCCTCTAGCTGGCGCAACAGCTGTCTATTATCGCATTCAGGTTACGACATCGAGATCGGTACCCTCAGGCGGATCTTTCACGTTCGGTTTTCCGACAGGATTTTCTTTTGGCGGAACGTGCGCGACTGCGGTTACCGGACCCGACAATGCAGATATCAATGGACCTGCAACAGGCACAGTGACTATTGCATCAGTTGCATGTAACAGTAATACGCGCATCGTCACCGTCACCACTGGTGGTGCCGCAACAGGAACAGGAAATCTCGTGCGGTTTACAATACAAGGAATCAATAACTCTCCCATTCCCAAAGATCCGACGACGCAGGGCTATTCGGTCGATGTCGGTTTGAGAGACGTCGCAGGATCACAGCTTGACAGTAAAACAGCGATGCCTTTCTATCTGTCGCAGGCGGGGTCTCAATCGATTCTCGGAACAGTCTTCAAGGACAATGGTCTCGGAGGCGGAACTGCAGGTAACGGGATCAAGGATGGCTCAGAACCCGGCGTCCAAAACATGAAGGTGTGTGTGAGCGGGTATCAAGGTTCCACATGTGCAACGACCAGCAGTACGGGTGCCTACCTCGTTACATCTCTTTCCAATGGATTTTACAAAGTCGTCCTTCCGCCCACATCTTCGGGCAGTTTCATTGCTGCAACGTCACAACAGGATGTGAATCTTGCCGGTGGAGTTAGCAAGTCAAAAGTCGACTTTGCATTGACGGTGTCGACCACGAACATCGTTGTGAGCTTGAGCGGCATACCGGCTAATACGGATCTGGATGTCTTTGCCTTCGATCCGAATGCAAGAGGAGGAGGCGGAAACGTGCGTACAGTCACCTATGCGGGGGCAACGGCAACGGTAACGCTTCCGGCTCCGGCAGGAACGTATTTCGTGGGAGTCGGTCCACATATGAATTCCGACCCCTCTTTAGGCGGCTCAACGATGCCGGTTGCAACATTTATTTCTCCGCCGCCGCAGCAGGTCGTCGTGACGTCCGGCGATGCCGCAGTGAGTATCGCATTGCAGAGTGCATCGAATGCGATCAAAGGTAAGGTCGTCAACAATGAAGGGACCGGAATTTCCAATGCGTTCGTGGTTGCCCGTACCCAAACCAGTGCGCAGGGAAGCGAAGGACAAGCACAATCCGGAAGCGGCGGCGTGTTCTCGATTCCTTCCGCAACTGGTAATTACACGCTTCAGGCATTCATGCCGGGCATGCCGCCATCGGCACCGATTCCCGTTGAAGTGAAAACCAATGTCAGCAATGCCGATAATAATGCAACGGCCGATGTGTATGTGAACGGCGTCTTGATTACGAATGCCGGGGGGACATCTGTCGTAAATCTTCGTTTGATTATCTCACAAGGTCGTCTCACGATTTCCGGCAAAGTAATGGACGAGTCCGGCAATCCGATTCCGTATGCCAACGTCCGTGCGCAGCTTCGAGATTCCGGCGGATCGTTCGGCGGACGATTCGTCTCCGCACCTGCGAACTCAGCAGGATCGTACACCGTCTATGTTGAAGCCGGCACATGGGATGTCAGTGCATTCGCTCCGGGATATGGACAACTCCCGACCACAGCAGTCACGATCACCACGACGAGTGCCACGCAGAATCTGCAGGCAAGCGCAGCAAATTTCGGCAGCATTACCGGTACTGTAAAACAGAACGGTACCGGTGTCGTGGGAGCATTCGTGAATGCCTACGGCACTAGTGGAGGCAATCAGGCCGTCACGGCTTCCGGAGGCGTCTATACACTCAAGGTGCAGGCGGGGACGTATACCATTGAAGGATTCGTACCGGGCTCCGGCCCCACAACAAAGCTCACAAGCGTTGTTGTCGCCGGCGGGGATTCATTGACGGGGAAAAATCTTACCCTTGGTCAAGCCGGCACTCTGTCTGTCACGATCACCGGAGTCACGGACGCATTTATTGAAGCCCGTGATAGTAGTGGACAAGGCAATGGAACAAACGTAAATACGGATGGTGTGTACTCAATCAATCTTCCGGCCGGAACGTATACACTCAAGGCCAATAGCCCTCGTCTGGGTCAAATCGGCTCACAATCTGTCGTCATTACGGGCGATTCAACTACCACTGCTTCGTTCACCCCTGCAACCACGTACAATGTGACGGGGCTTATCAGCAGTAGTTCGACGACATGTGTGAACGGTGTGGGTGTTGCATTTGCGGATTCCACGAACGGTCGTGTCACGATTGCCAGCGCATCCAGTACCGGCTCTTATACTATCAAACTGCCCAACGGCACCTATCGCATCAGCGCGGGCAAAGCGGGATGTGTGGACAGTGCTGCTCCTTCGGAGATCACCGTGAATGGGGCAGCGCTCAGTACGGGTGGAAATCGCACGATGACAGCGACGGATCAGACGATAACAGGACGTGTTACCTTGAGCGGTACACCGGTCACTCTTTCGACCAAAGTGGTTGGCCGGAGCAGCGATGGCACCTATGTGTTTACCGATGTGAGCTCAGGAAGTTATGTGTTGAATGTAACGGCGGGAACATGGTCTGTCTTCGCGCGTTCCGATGGCTATACGTCTTCCGAGACATCGGTTGCTGCAGGGGGAACGGCCAACCTGACGCTCACGGCGATTTCGGGATACACCAGACAAGAACCGCAATCCACACAGATTACACCGACTGCCGGAGGCATCGTAAAGAATGCTTCCATCGGTTCGAATTTTTCCGTGAATCTTCCGCAGAATGCACTTTCCAGCACCGATTCGAATGCGGCAACGATTACGAGTAATGCGACCACTGCATTCGTAAGCCAGACGACGACATCACAAGTCATCGGCACATCAGCTGTTGAAATCACACCGGTGGATTCTGACGGAGTCGCTATTTCCACGCTTGGGGCGAATGCGACAGTCACCTTACCATATGCCGATGCAGATCTCACTGCAGCTGGAGTGTCTGCCAGTAATTTGGTGGTCAGCGTATGGAATGATTCAACGGGGAACTGGGATTCTCTTTCAACAACCGTTGATACGGTGAACAAAGTCCTCACGGCAAGCACATCACACTTCTCGACATTTGCGGTCGTTGCTCCGATCGGAGGAGGCACGACCTCGACTACGACGACTACAACGACCAGCACATCGACATCTGGTGGCAGCCGTGGTGGTGGAGGCGGACGCAGAACTCTGTTCACAATCACGCGCGATGCGAGTGGAAGAGTGGAGTGGAAAAAGACGGATTTGCCACCTGCTATCGTACTTACGAAGGGAATGGTCAGGAGTGCTCGAACTTTCCTGAAAGTGAAGATTTCGGGTAAGGACGTTGTCTTTAGGGATGTGCCTGTGAAAGATTGGTACGCAGCATCCGTCGCAACGCTCATCCAATCTGGGATTGCATCAGGTTACCGGGATGCGCGGGGCGAACTCACAGGAGAATTTGGACCGAACAATCCCATCACCTATGCAGAATTGGCGAAGATGGCATTCGAAGCAGCTCGTACGCCGAGTATCGGAATCGCGTCTCCCAAAAATCGTTTTGCACATGGCCACTGGTCCGCTGACTATATTGCTATGGCTGAGACCAAGCATATTTCTGTGTTCGACCCAAAGCTGAATATTACGATTCCCGCTTTACGCGGTGCCGTTATACAAACCCTTGTAGAGGTATTGCAAATCACAAAACCTGTTTCTATCTCGCAACAGAGTGGCACAGGAACGCTCTCCGCATCAGGAGCAGTGGTATCAGACTCCGGTAAAATTCTCAGCGGCTCAGGAGTGGTCACAGGCAGCGGCACGCTGAAGACGGCATCTGGAACCGTAATCAGCGACGCTGTTCCGATCATCCTGAAAGATGTTCATTTCAATGATGTCCCTGATACATCTGAGTATGCGAACGCAATTAATTTGGCTGCCGCACTCGGAATTGTGAGCGGTGATACTGACAAAAAAGGAAATGCCACAGGTAGATTTCGACCGAATGCTTCCATCAACCGCGCAGAAGTCGCGAAAATCTTTTCAAAGTTGATGGAACTGGATTACATACGCTGAGAGATTAATCTCTGACCAAGCCTCGTCCACTGCACGGGGCTTGGTTTGGTGGTCCCGGCGGGAGTCGAACCTGCATTTACCCCTTAGGAGAGGGTCGTTCTATCCATTGAACTACAGGACCACGCGAGTAAGGATACAGCAAACTGCTTTATACTGGAGACATGATGAAATACGTCCTCCTCCTTCGCGGCATCAATGTTGGTGGCAACAAGATTGTGCCCATGGCTGATCTAAAGAAGATGCTTGAGAAGTCGGGCTACAGAAACGTGAAGACGCTTCTTGCGAGCGGAAATGTGCTTTTGGAGGCGGAAGAGAAGAAGGCGGAACAACTTGCAGAAGCGATTGGAAAAAAATTCGAGAAGACGTTCGGTTTCGATTCACACATGATCGTGCGAACAACGAAGCAGATCGAAGAGCTCGTACAATCAGAACCGTTCAAGGCCATCAGCGTCACGCCCGATACGCGCCTCTACGTTACATTTCTCTCCGGGAAGCCAGGAAGCACACTGACAATTCCGTATACATCTCCCGATGGTGGCTTCAGGATTCTTCGGGTGTTCGAGCACGAAGTCTGCAGCGTGCTCACACTCAGTCCGAAAGCGAATACGGTAAAAGCGATGGATATTCTTGAGAAAGAATTCGGCAAGAACATCACGACCAGAAACTGGAATACAGTGATGAAACTGATTGCCTGAACTACCCGAGCACCACGACCTGCCTGCTGTCTTGGGGTAGACTTCCTGCTTTCGCCTTGAACTCGGAGACTTTCTGTACACTCGTGACTCCGCAGGCTTTTGCTGTTCCTGCGAGGTCTCCTTTCTCTATTTCAAAGAGAATGATGACGCGCGGATCGACGGCTTCGACAAGTGCCAAAACTTTCTTCGGAGCATCAGCGGCAACGACCAAAACATCAACATCGCCAATCTTCTCGATGTCGCTGTCCGTCCAGTCCAGAATCGGACCGTCGATGAAGGCGGTGCGTACGCTTTCTGTATGGCAGACGTAGGAGACTTGTCTTCCTGCCTCCTGCCCAACACCACGCACGGAAATTCCTGAAAAATCATATTCCCCCGGCCAACTGACGATCTTTTTATTCCCTCTTTCCTCCTCCGGATGACTGAGGAACGTCCAGGTATCTTTCTCGACTTTGGACGGAAAAACGTCGAAGGTGACTGTAGAGGTGGTGACACTGCAAGCGCCGCCTGTTTTCGCGGAGAACGTGATCATATGATGAAAGTATAGAGAAGGGATGCCCTTCAAGGAAGAGCTGACGCGCCCAGAATGGGCGCTCCTTTTCATGAAATATGGATAGCAACAGGAGCAGGCATTCTGCCTGCGGGAGATAACTATTCCTCTTCTCTCACAATATCCGCTCCTAGAGCCTTCAACTTCTCCTCAAGCCTGTCGTATCCGCGTTCGATGTAGCGGACATCCGTGACGATTGTTTCGCCTTGCGCCACGAGCCCTGCGAGCACCATTGCAGCACCGGCGCGGATATCGTTGCTGGCAACTTGCCGGCCCTGAAGCGTCGTAGGCCCGATGACGAGTGCCTGGTGGGAGTTTAAGATTTCAATCTTCGCTCCCATTTTTTCGAGTTCGTAGAGGTATGCCATACGACCCTCGAAGAGCACTTCGAAGATGCGGCTGACTCCGCTCGCCTGCGTCAAAAGCACCCCAAACGGTGCCTGCAAATCGGTCGGGAATCCCGGGAAAATATTCGTCTGAATGCGCGTAGCCTGCAACGAACAGTCGGTTCCGTCGACGGTGATCTCGCCGCTTTTCTGTGCCGTACAAGCGACTCCTGCTCTCCTGAGCGCGCCGATGAATGACGTGAGATGCGTGCTGTCTGCGCCTTGAAGCGTCACCTTCCCTTTCGTGAGAACCCCCGCGAGGAGGAAAATACCGGCTTCCAAATAATCGGGAGTCACTGTGTGATTTTTCCCTTGGAGCAGGCCTTTTTTGCCGTGAATCACAAGCGTGTGAGACCCCACTCCCTCGATAGAAATGCCACGTTCCATCAGGAATTTGCAGACGTCTTGGACATGCGGTTCCGCAGCTGCCAGTTCGATCGTTGTTTCGCCTTCCGAAAGAGCGGCAGCGAGGAGGACGTTCTCGGTTGCCGTTACGGAAAATTCCGAGAGGACGACATGTGAAGATTTCGGGTTGCCCTTAAAATGCATCTTGTCGTTCGTGCTCAGGTCGAGAATGCCCATCTGCAGGAAGGCATCGGTGTGTGCGCCGACGGGGCGCTTTCCGAGAACGCATCCTCCGGGGTACGCCATTTCCACTTCGCCGAAGCGGGCGAGAAGGGAGCCGAGAAGTACGATCGAACCTCGAAGTTTACTGACAAGCTCATGTGGGATGGGTTTTGAAACAATTGCATCGGCATTGATCGTCACGGTTGTTTCATCCACCGATGTTTTCGCACCGAGAAAATCGAGAATCGCAAGCATCGTTTCCGTGTCGCGGAGGCGCGGAACATTCTGAAAAACGCAATCTCCTTTCGTGAGGACCGATGCGGCAAGGAGCGGCAGCGCCGCATTCTTGGAGCCGCTGATTTGCACGGTGCCCGAGAGACGTTTACCCCCCTGGATTCTGTAGCGGATGTTCATGGTTGAGGAATCGGAAGAGATCGATGCAGCAGCATCCCGAGCAAGCCTCTTTGCGCTTACCAGAGGAGTGAGTATAGCACGTTCCGAAGCCAAAGAAGCGCGAATCACACGCACGGGCTTTTTCATTGCTCAATGATACTTCTTTTTCATCAAACTTTCCAGAAGCAGTACCCCGGCACCGATGGTGATGCATGCATCGGGAAGATTGAAAATAGGGAACGTGCCGACTGAGATGTAGTCCGTGACGACTCCATCGGGGATTCTGTCGATGAGGTTTGCAATTGCTCCGCCGATGATCAGCCCGAAGCCGAGCGCGCAGAATTTTTCCTGTCTGGAGCGGTACGCGAGAACGAGAACAGCGACGAGTGCTCCTGCGATCAGCAGTTCTTTGAGCGGGAATGGAAGAGCGATACCGAAGGCGATGTTTGGATTGTAAGAAAGTGTGAGTCGCAAAAAATCTCCGATGACAGCGACAGGCTCGGTGAGATGTTCGGCACCGAAGGAAGCGAGAAGAGATGCGATTGTGGCGAGAGCGGAGATGATCAAGATTTGCATGGTAGATAGGATACAGGCTTGCGAGCCGAAATGTTTGCTTCCTGCGCCTCACCCCCGTCCCCTCTCCCGCGCTGATGCTTGGGAGAGGGGTGCTCTGTTTTTTAGGAACAAGAGTTTGTGCAAAGAAATCCATAGGCTCCCCCTTCTCCAGAAAAAAATTTTTCCGCTGTCTTTCTCCGCCTCAGCGGAGAGAGTGGCCCCGTGGGGCCGAGAGAGGACCGGAGAAGGGGTGAGGGGATGAGGTGCGGATTCCTGCTATCATAGTTACCTCATGTTCAAGCGTGCAGATTTCTTGCTTCTCGGCATAGCGCTTGGCTTAAGCCTCTTCGGGCTTGCCATGATTGCGAGCGTGAGCGTGTATCAGAGCTACCAGCTCACCCAGAAATTCGTCGATGCCGGCACATGGGAAGCGCCTTCGAACGCGTTCTATCTGTGGAGGAGCTTTCTCCACATGTTGGTGGCGCTTGGCGCGCTCACCGTGACGACCATTGTGCCGTATCACTTTTGGGAGAAGCACGCGAAGGTGCTGTTCCTTGCGAATCTCGCACTCCTGCTGACGCTCTTCATTCCGGGAATCGGCAACGAGTACGGAACTGCGAAAAGCTGGTTGCAGTTTTCCATTTTCTCGGTGCAACCGTCGGAATTCCTGAAGCTCACGCTCATTTTCTACCTCGCGGTGTGGCTCCAGAAAAAAGAGTCACTCATCGCGACATTTCATGACGGCTTTGTTCCTTTTGTCATTCTCCTTTGTCTCTCGACATTTTTGGTCGCCATTCAGCCGGATCTCGGTTCGTTTCTCGTGTTCTCCGCCATCGCTTCCACGATGTTTTTTGTTGGCGGCGGCAACGTACTTCATATTGCATTGGGAGCTGCAGCCGCAGCAATTCTCGGGCTACCTGTGATCTTGAATCAGGAGTATGTCCGCAATAGATTCACGGTGTTCCTGCATATCCTGTTTCGGCCCGACGATCAGACGTACCGCGAAGGGATCGGGTTCCAGGTGTATCAGGCTCTGATCGCAATCGGCAGCGGAGGACTCTTCGGCGTCGGATACGGAAAATCGATTCAGAAATTCGGGTATCTCCCGGAGGTTCAGTCGGACACGATCTTTGCCGCGATGGCGGAAGAACTAGGATTCTTTCGACTGCTGATCGTTCTTGGACTCTACGGCATTCTCATCTATCGCGGGCTCAGGATTGCGCGTCACGCCCCGGATCGTTTCGGGCTTTTGGTCGCAACGGGTATCACGACCGGGATTGCTTTCCAGACGCTACTCAATATCTGCGTGAATCTTTCCTTGTTTCCGATCACCGGTCTCACGCTTCCTTTTATCAGTTACGGAGGATCGTCGCTTCTTGCGACACTCTCGGGTATCGGCATTCTCTTGAATATTTCAATGCATTCGACGCAGGAGGATGTCAGCATCCGAAGGCGTGCGCGTCAGTCGGAACTTGGTTCGCTTCGACGCTTCATTCAACCCTGATATGCAGAAATCTTATACCATTCTCTTTTGTGGCGGCGGGAGCTTCGGGCACCTTGTGCCTTCTCTTGCCGTTGCCGCCGAGGCAAAAAAAATCCGTCCGGATCTCAGGGCGGTGTTCGTGTGTTCCGATCGCTCGGAGGAAATACGGAGACTGCAAGAACAGAAGCAGCATTTCTATCCGCTCCGTGCTCCAAAGCTCCCGCATCGTCTCTCTCTTGGTGCGATGGCATTCCCGCCTCTTTTCATCGCAGCTTGCTTGCAGGCGAGAAAAATTCTCAAACAGGAGAAGCCAGATCTTATTTTTTCGAAAGGCGGCTTCGTGAGCGTGCCGGTTTGTCTGATGGCACGTCAGATGGGCATCCCGATCGTATTACATGAATCAGACAGCGTGATGAGTGCGAGTGCTCGACTCGTTGTACGATTTGCAAAATCCATTTGTACGGGCTTTCCGTCAATCGGATTACCCGAGAAATTTTCTTCTCTCACGTATCACACGGGAAATCCCGTTCGTACGGAAATTTTTGCGGGATCCGAGGCCGCCGGACGGAGAATCACCGGTTTTTCGGGGCGTCGTCCGGTTCTGATGATTATTGGAGGAAGCCAGGGATCGGTTGCGCTCAATGATGCCGTGATGCATTCGCTTTCAGAACTTTTGGAGAGCGCGGATATCATTCACATCACGGGTGTGGGTAAAAATCCGGGCGTCAGCCATGCCAGATACTTTGTTCGGGAAACCGTGAGCGAAGAATTGCCGCATCTTTATGCGCTTGCAAGTCTTGTGGTGACCCGCGCCGGGGCCGGAACGCTGTCGGAGCTTGGTGCTCTCTCAAAAGCAGTCATTGCGGTGCCGCTCACGGGGGTTGCGCACAATCATCAACTGAAAAATGCCGAGTTTCTCTTGTCGAAACACGCACTCGTTCTTCTTTCGCAGGAGCAGCTTTCGACACTTCCTTCTGTTGTGAAGAGCTTGCTTCAAAACGGCGCTCTTCGGGAGCATCTTGGGATGGCTCTTCGCGATTCTTTCCCCACCGATGCCGCAAAAAAAATAGCAACAATCCTCCTTGCCGATCTTCGGGCATCAAAGGTACTATCCTGACCCGTCTTCCCACTTTTCTTATGATTTCTGCGATCAAAGTATCCGGCCTGGTTCTCTTTCTTTCGATTCTCTCCGCATGCGCGGGCACTCCTGCTCCTGCTCCCGGTTCTCCATCCACTTCCTCCTCTTCAATGGCTCTCCAAAACTCCTCAGGCTCCGCAATGTGGGACGGAAAACTTCTCACGGGAAAACACACAGTCACACTTGTCACCAGCAAAGGTGACGTTACTCTTGAACTCGATGCCAAGATGGCGCCGAAGACTGTTACGAATTTCATCGTGCTTGCGAATTCCGGTTACTACGACAACCTTATATTTCACCGTGTGATCCCGGGTTTCATGATCCAGGGCGGAGATCCGACGGGAAATGGTACGGGCGGGAGGAGTATCTATGGCGAGATGTTTGAGGATGAGATTGATCCGGATTCGGCTGTCTACGCGGGCGGATACAAGGCAGGCTCGATCGCGATGGCCAACCGCGGTCCGAATACGAACGGGAGTCAATTCTTCATCATGGACAAGGATTATCCGTTGCCTGCGAGCTACACGATCTTCGGTCGCGTCACGAAAGGACAAGACATCGTGAATGCCATTGCAAATGTCGACAGAGACCCGAGCAATGACATGCCGAAGAAGAAGGTGACTTTTACGGTGAACGTCGCAAAGTAGTGTAAGCTCGTTGCGCTATGCGTACGCGCTTTCCGCCTTCACCGACAGGCTTGCTCCACGTTGGCGCTCTTCGCACGGCGCTTTTCGCGTGGCTTGTGGCAAGAAAAACAAAAGGGACGTTTATTCTGAGAATCGAAGATACGGATCAGGCACGAGAGATGGCAGGTGCGACGGAGAACATCATACGAACACTTGTTGCGGTCGGCTTGAAACCCGACGAAGGTGTGCATCTGGATCAGAACGGCGAAATCTGCGAGCGCGGTCCCTTCGGTCCTTATCACCAGTCGGATCGTCTCGATCTCTACCGACAATATGCGGATCAACTGCTTGCGGGCGGTCAAGCCTATCCATGCTTCTGCACCGCAGAACGGTTGGATCTGATGCGCAAAGATCAAGAGAAGCGCAGGCAGGCTCCGATGTACGATCGCACGTGTTGCAATCTCTCTCCGGAAGAAGTGAAGAACCGCATCGAAGCCGGCGAGAAACACGTAATTCGCCTAAAGGTTCCGCGTGAGGAGATCATCGTGTATGACGATCTGATTTACGGTTCTCTCACGTTCAAAGGTCACACGGTTGATGATCAGGTTCTCCTCAAATCCGACGGATTTCCGACCTATCACCTTGCGCACGTTGTCGATGATCATCTCATGAAGGTCGATCTTGTGAACAGAGGCGAAGAGTGGCTGAGCTCTCTTCCAAAACATCTGATTCTCTTCAAGTTTCTCGGCTGGACGCCGCCGCAGTATGCGCACATGCCACTTATTCTGAATCCCGATCGTACGAAACTCAGCAAGAGAAAGAACTCCGTAGCAGTTACCGATTATCTTGCGAAGGGCTATCTCCCGGAAGCGCTCTTGAATTTTCTCGCACTTCTCGGATGGAATCCGGGAACCGAACAAGAACTTTTTTCATTGAATGAATTGATCGAAGCATTTTCTTTGGAACGCGTGCAGAAAGCAGGTGCTGTCTTCGATCTGCAGAAGCTTGATTGGCTGCAGGGCCAATGGATGCGAAAAATTCCACCGCAGGAATTTGTTTCGCGCATCAAACCTCTTGTCGTTGAAAAATTTCCTGCAGCCGGAACCGATCCGAAGTTTTTGGAGCGCGCTTCACTTATTCAGGAACGCATCACGTTCTTCCCGGAAGCCCCCGACATGCTCTCCTATTTCTACGAAATACCGAATGTCTCTCTCGATCTGATCGCGAATCCGAAGCAAAAAATAGCACGAGAAGACGTACCGAAGATTCTTGCGATGATTCATGAGGCACTCTCGGGAGTTTCGGATGCCGATTGGTCGCAAACAGCAATTACAACAGCGCTTGAGTCACTGATCGCTTCGTCAGGCATGAAGAAGGGCCAGATTCTCTGGCCGCTTCGGGCAGCCCTCACCGGTCGCGAGTACTCTCCCGGTGCGTACGAGGTGGCGACACTTCTCGGGAAAGAGGAGACGATCAGAAGACTCGCTGCGGTTGCATAGTTCAATTTCTGCTACACTGTTTCCATATGTCCGACGTCGAAGTCGATATCAGCAACGAGGGTGGCAGAGCGGTGATTGAGGATAAAACGTCAGTGCCGTTTCGCACATTCGTGAGCCTTATTCTTCAACGCAAGGTGCAGACGATCTTCAAGAAATGTCAGGATGAACCGGTGATCGTGAGCAGCGAGCTTCTCACGTCACTTGCGAGCG
This sequence comes from Candidatus Peribacteria bacterium, assembly GCA_943350395.1. Lineage (GTDB taxonomy): Bacteria > Patescibacteriota > Gracilibacteria > Peribacterales > Peribacteraceae > SICN01. The sequence goes on along the minus strand of CALRAD010000005.1, from coordinate 45,032 downwards.
CACCGGACGATCGGCAAGAAGATCGGGCGAAACTCGTGCTCGTCACGATGGGAGTAGGCGTGATCGTCGGACTCTTTCTTACAGTGGCTATTTTTGTTGCGCTGATGCTCTTCGGCATTCAACCGGTGATGCAGGACCTCCTGATTACGCTTGCTGCACTTGCTTTCGTTGCGGTCGTCGTTGTGATGCTCCAAGGTGCGCAAAAGAAGAAGGGGCTCAAGGAGAAACTGTACGAATCGATGGAGAAAGTCACAGATCTCGTTACGAGATAGTCCGGCAACTCTATGGCATGATAGAGACGATGGACATCCGGGAACACGTACCGCTTCGGCCAAAAACAACGATGCGCATCGGTGGAACTGCGAGATATTTCGCGGAACTCAGAACGAGAGAAGATGCTGAAGAAGCGGTGAAATTTGCTCAAGAACAGAAACTGTCGATCATTCCTCTTGGCAGCGGATCGAATACGATCTTTGCGGATGGCGAGATCGATGCGCTGATTGTCCAGGTAAAGCATGAAGCAGTGACAGTGGATGGCAGTCGCATTACGGTCGGTGCGGGGAAAAATCTTGCGATGCTCATCAATGAACTTGCCCTTCTTGGTCTCGATCTCTCCTCTCTCACCGGAATTCCGGGCACTGTCGGGGGTGCGATCTTCGGGAATGCAGGGCAAGGTCCAAAAGGTGTATGGATTGATTCGTTCGTGGAATCGGTGACGGCATATGTTGATGGCGAGTGGAGAACTTTGAAAAAAGAAGAGTTTGGATTTTCGTACAGAGAAAGTCGTTTCAAGAGTTCCCCTCCCCCCTCGGGGGAGGGGTTAGGCCTGCCCACCGTAGCCTTGGCGAAGGCGGGGGTGGGGGCACTTATTTGGGAAGCTACTCTTGTCGTTCCTTCCGGCGATTCTTCTACTATCAAAGCCAATATTGAATCACTCCTCAAAAAACGCATCGAGACGCAGCCGCACATGAAAACGGCAGGCTCTTGTTTCAAAGCAGTCGGCGACACCCCTGCATGGCAACTGATCGATGCAGTCGGTCTTCGCGGACTGAAGATCGGCGGTGTTGAGATCTCACCGAAGCATGCGAATTTTCTCATCAATACAGGTGAAGCTACATTTGCAGATGCGGTGAATGTTATTCAGACAGTGAAAGACAAAATTCCGCAGGGACTTGAAGTGGAGATGCGATTCGTAGAAGAAAATGGAAAAATAAGATTTTAAAAAACCCCGCACCAATGGCGGGGTCTTCGTTTGTTCTCGCGAGGATGATTAAAACGGCAAATCTTCCGCTTTGATTTCGGATTCATACTTTATTTCGGGCACGGAACTCGACGCGGCAACAAGGGCGGGTTCTGCATGCTCGTTTTGCTCAGAGCGTACGGGAGCGGGCATTCCTGCACGCGTTGCATCGTTTGATACCGCGCTCATTGCATCGGCGTTCTTGAGTCCAAGCATTGTGACGTGGTCCGCGATGATCTCAGTTGTTGCACGCTTTTGGCCTTCTTTCGTTTCCCAGGTGCGCGTTTGCACGCGGCCCGAGGCGAAGAGACGCTGACCTTTCTTCACAGATGACTGCACAGCTTTGGCGAGATCGCCCCAGATCACGATGTTGTGGAACTCGGCACGTTCTTTCGTTTCGCCTGTGGCTTTGTCTTTCCAGCGTTCGTTTGTGGCCACTCCGATCGTGAGGACGCTCTGTCCGCCGGTAGTCGTGCGCATCTCTGGTTCGCGCGTGACATTGCCGATCACTTCCGCACGGTTTAGGTAATTCACAAGGGAAGCAGCACTTGCCGGAGCTTCACCCTGTCCGTCTTTGGGGTCGAGCATGATCATGTCCATGGCGACGATTTTGGTTTTCGATCTTTTCTCCTTCGTTTTTTCATCGTCCCAGTTGTCTGTTTGCAATCGTCCGGAGAGGTACACTTGGGAACCCGGGCGAAGGTACTGGGCGGCAACGTCCGCCATACTTCCCCAGATCGTGACAGTGTGGAAGCTCTTGCCTTGAATCATGTCGCCTTTGTTCGACTGGAAGGCGTAGGGTACGACGACGTTTAAATCCGTCACGCTGGCACCTCCCGGCGTCTGGCGGGTGACAACTGGTTGCGTCTGATAGCCGATGATTTCGACTCTGTTGAGAGAGAACATCTCTGAGGGGGGAATGGAAGTAGAGGAGGTCTCGTGAACGAACGTACACCCATGCTTTTTGTCGGGCAAGAGAAAAGAGTTGATGGAAAATAATTATATTTTTTTATGATACTTTTTTTATTCCGTTCGCGCGCGAAAAATCATGTGTTGCAGTACAATGAACGACAATCATGCTTCAGCGGATCGCGCTCACTTCTCTGGCGTTTGTCACATTCGCCTTTGCGACCGCCGTACGTGCCGACGAATTTCGTCCGAAGATCAGCGTGCCGAAAAATTTCACAGATTTTCAGGCTGGTGTAGAAGAGGTGAAAAATAATATTGCTACGGTGCAGTGCGGAGGATGGGCGAGCGGCACGAATGCTCGCGTTCTTGGTGGCACGATCGTTGGAGGAGATGTGCCGATTCCTGAGATTTATGCGTTGTTTCCGGATGGCACGGAAGATCCGATTGCCATTCCCGGTCGTGATAATTTCAATCCCCTCGGTTCTTCGACGACGGGAGTCGGTACGCGTGGAGGGTTTCAGTTTCCTGATACGGCATTCGGATTTGCATCCGCTTGCGACATGTACATCACGAGTTCAGGCGATTTGCTTGCGGTTCCCCCCGGCCCTCATACGGAGGCTCAGACGATGTATGACGAGGATCTCGATAAAATTCTTCATAAAGACATTCACTTCAAGAACGTTCCGTGTGCCGGCCCCGACCCCTGCGTTGATTTTGACGGCGGTTCTGTGAGGCTCGTCGACGGGAATGGGAAAATACAGATCAATCCGTACGGCTGGTGCATTCGCTGGGACAACGCAACACCGAAGCATTGCAGACAACTTGCTTCGGCGTGGCGTGCGATGTCGCAGCTTCCCGGAATCCATATCCCCGTCCAATCGGTGTGCGATTGCGAATCGGTATCAGGGATTCCTCACGACAAGTGTCCGACTCGGCCGAGAAAACGATATTGTTTCGATCCTATCAATACGTTCATATGCACGGGTACGAGCGCTCGGTATGGTTTTATTGATGCGATCATGGAGACAACGATGATTGATACTCCGGAAGGAGTTCCTGAAATTCCCGCTGCAGCGGAGATCCCGAGAAACGATACCTGTCGTACAGATTGGCTTCCGGTTCACTACAATAAAGTTACGGAGTGCAGTTATACGACCGTTATTACGATTTTAGGTCCGTACGGGCTTCTGAATGTGAAGCGTCAGGGTGAGCATCTCTCGCTTCCGAGCTCGATTTATCGTCACTATGCAGGCGGGTTCATGCAACCTGGAGTGCATGTGCGGTTTGGAACGGGCGCACTCGGGACGCTTCGCGGAGAGTGCTATGAATACTATAAGGAAACCAACAGGGACTTCTCAGATTTCGATCCGCAGACGACGGTGACGGCGGGCAGAGGTGACGGTGGAGGAAAGGACAACGACGAGCAGTGCGAGCTTGTTCTGACGAATGAGATGCAGGGCTGGCCGGATCTTGTCGGTCACAAGCAGAAAGAGAATGTTCGCCCTGACCCTACCACTCCTCCACCTCCGATTGACCCTCCTCATCCCTCCAGAAATGCGGCAGATCCGTGGATACTCGATCCCGATACGAATCTCTCCGTCATCGACATTAAAAGGCTGAAAGAATTGCAGAAAGATTTCGACGACCCCGGGGATATCACAGGAGTGGTCGGATCGATCGTCGAGGCGAAGCAGCGCGCAAGCAAAACGACGCGTGACAATATTCGAACCGATATGTTCGATGATGCCGATCATCGGAGTTTGAGTGCCTACTGGGAAGCCCAGGAGAAAGCGCTCCTCGTGCTTACGCGCGCTCCGACGGTGCGCCTCATCATGCCAGCTCGTTTCATTGCGGGACTCGATGATGAGAATCCTCTGTTCCAGTACGTGCAGGCGCGGGTGTCGAAACCAAACGGCACCGTGGAGCTGACGCTTCGTGCAGGACCCGAAGACATCGGGAACGTGCTGTCGACGTTCAAGAGAAGTTACATCATGCCTGTAAGCGAAGTGCGCATTCCCATTCTCGTTCCGCTTGCATCGAAGGGAGAGATCGACAAATTAATTTTCGAATGGAAGCACTGGAAGCAGCTCGAGGATGCGGATGCGCTCGCCGCAATTCCTCCCCGCGCTTCCTTCTCGGGCGACGCCGATCCGATTCTTGCGAAGTTGCAAGAGTACAGCGGTGCAATCCTGAGCCAGCGCAAGCTCCGGAATGCGCTCGACAAGGAGTTGATTGGGTTCCTTTCCCCTCTCAAGCAAATCGACCGATTCATGGCGAATTGGTATCGGGACAACACGCAGAAGCTTAAAGAGGCAGCAATGCAAAATGTTTTGCGTCTGAGACTGAAACGCGTTTGGAGACATATTCAAAATTCGATGCTGCAAGCAGATCAGTGCCAATTGCAGTGGTGTTCCAATATGCGGTACTCGATTGCCGTATATTCGCTCCTCGACAAATGGTGGGGGGACGCACCGCTTCGGTCTCCGCGAAATGCGGGATATGTGCCGCCGGATGACCTTCGAAGCTTGGTCGGTAACCCGCCGAAAGATCAGCTCTATGACTTCTCGTTCCTCGCTCCGGCCAGAGGCGAATTCAAAATCCCCGTGTTGTGGCCGATCCAGGTGAAAATCAAGTTACCGCATCCTCCACTGCTCGGCACGAAACCGGAATCTCCTGGAGATTTTCCGTCACTGCCGACTCTTCCCGATGCAGCGGTTTTCGATGAATTCGATGCACCAACCGTGAATCTTCCTGCTGAGAGAGTGCTCGATCTGCCACCATCGATGGATCTCGCCGCCGCAATCGATACGCTTATGAAATTCCGCGTCATGATCGACGGCACACAGATCGGGGATCAGGAATTTCAGTCGCAGTGGGAAGAGGAAGAGAATGACGGCATCGTTGCCGATGAAGGAACGAACTTCAGTCTCGATCGCAATAATATGCGCGGTTCGTACTGCCGCTTCATCAAGAGTGTCCTCATCCCGTCGAATCCCGACAAAGGCGATCCCGAGAGAATTGTCCACGTTGAAAATGATCTCAAAGAGCGTGTTGCAAGGCTGTATTCGCGGTGGCTTCCGGAACGCACGGAGGATATCGCAGGCAGAACGCTGCGTGTCCGAAATCAATTTCCGCTACCGGTAGTTCCTAAATGCAAAGAAGATGTCGTTTGTATGTTTTTGCCGCGTCAAAGAACGACGACGGCGAAGTGGGCGACATTCCTTCCGGTGGAGGAGAGTGACTTTACGGATATCACGGATACCCTGAGATTCACGACACTCCCTGGCAGTGCATCGACAAATCCGTATGAGAATGCAACGCTTCCGGTATTGGAACGCCTCTTCCCTTGGCTCACTCCGCCGATTGAAATCGATCTTCGCCCCAATATTTCTCTATGAAAGTACGATTCTTCTTTCTCGGCACCGGCATCCTCCTGATGACTTTGGTATTGCTTCAGTGGTCGAATCCGGAATCTGTGCGCGGCGCCGATGCCACCACCCCCGACGATTGCCGTCGGCATGTGATCGACAGGATGAGCATCATTCACGATGAGTATCGTTCGCGTATCTTTGGCGCGAGGGAAAACGAGGAAGGAGATTTCGAAGTGCTGACCGGTGGACTTGCGTCACAGACGGGTACCGGCATTATGGAAACAAAAGCACGGCTCACATCCGAACTTGTGTGGCCGGCGGTTGAAAGTTATCGCATTCTCCGTTGCAGAACGAATGCGATCTGTCTTGCAATGAAGCAGTCTTTCGACGTGAATGCCGGTACATCACTCACAATCAAACAGCTCGGATGTGCCGAGCAAACAATCGACAGTTATCCTTCCTGCAGCTTCGTCGATACGGGGTTTCTTCCGACCGATCGGATGGGTCTGGAGGCCGAATGCAGCGGAATGTCGGAGTCAAGTCTGAGTGCGGAGAAGGCGGTGTTGAAACTCGCATTTGCCTATGACAGCGGGTACCGAAGTATGCTTCAGACAGCGGGAATCATCGATTGGTTGCAGGGAGATTTTCCGGATCGTGTGCTCACTCCAATCCGCGACATGGTCAACATGCTTGGCAAATTGCATGAAATCCCCTGCTTCATCGGTCAGTGCGATCGACCGGATACGTCGAAGATCATCGTTCCCCTTGACGGATTTTGAACATGCCTCGTTCCATCATCGGGATCAAACGTCAGTGGCTCTCGTTCTGGCACAGGCACCAGATGCTTATCGTTCTTCTCTTCGTCCTTAGCATCGTTGCGGGATCATCTCGATTTCTCCGTGGAGCGATTCTCGGCTTGCCTCCACCGGTTTCCGTATATTTCGAGTCGGGAGCCGACCCGCGTGCGTGTACCTCAACGGGAACCATTTTTGGTAACCTGAAGACCTTGAGGGAAACAACAGATCTCTTCCGGAAGCGCATATCGGGAGTCGTTGGGGAGCGTGAAGAGTTTCTGAAAGCTCCTTCATCGTGGCCCTGCACTCCAGGGGTCGAAGGCGGCATCGGTGAGCTCAAAAAGCTTGCGGAGGAAATGCCGGGCTGGTACTACAGGCCTGCGATGGGAGACCCGAAACTTCTTCCCGTCACATTCACGTCCTTCAATTCGGTGGTCGCAGAATTCGTGCGCGAGTATGAGTGCAAGTTGTCCGAATTCGACCAAACTGCCGATGATATGGTGGCATCCAATCGGGATCTTGATGACCCATCTTTCATGTTTTGCTGCAGCTCTTTTGATCTTTGTGAAAAGCAAACAGCCGATACATCGTGCTCCACGATTCCGACGAACGATTCAACGTGCGGAGGTTTTTGCAGAGTGGGGACGATGGACGAAGTTCTTACGACGCGCCTGACTGCTTTTCGCGTCCGTATCCAGAGCGAAAAAGAGCGTGCAAGACTCGCTGTTCTTCGGACATTCCACACACTTCGATCTTTCGAATTGAACTATGCGTATGTAAAGCAACTGGTGTGTTTTCAGCGTGCGTCTTTGGATCTTCGAAACGAACTCGGTTTGCTCGCTGATACGACGAGTTGCATGCCGAAAATTTGGGATGCGCTGACCTCGCTCCATGACCCCGATGATTCCCTCCGACCCGAATGAAGCGCCTTCTCTCTCTCCTCCTGGCGTGTCTCATCTTCTTTCCTGAAGTCGGTCATGCGTCCGTGTTCGATCTGCATTTTGATGACCTACAGAAAACCGGCGAAAGCGCCTATCCGAGTAACAAGCTCATGGATTTTATCATCAATGAAATGCAGGGCTGGGGCAAGAACGGCATTTATCTTTCTTATGCCGACATCAAGAACGCCGTTCTCGGTATTCTCTGGACCGCAGAAGATGACGGATTGTGTCAGGCGAAATTGAACACCTCGGGTCAGGAGATCAACTTCGTATTGGGCGCCTCGGACAGCGGCTGTCTTGATTTGCGAACGAGTATTCTCTCGCTCATCACGGCAGAAAAAGACGCCGAAAGTCTTGGAGATGATCTTCTCATGGCGGCAAACGGCTCGGAGCTGTCCATTGCGGACGAAACTCATCGTCCGGTGGCGCTCGGGACACTCAGCTTACTTCTCAAGCGCGTGTGGTCCGGAACGGGTGTTGGCATCATTCCGTGGGATGGCACGGCAGATGCGGAGCTGCTTGCCTTGGATACAGCTCTATCAGGACTCGGTCAGGAAGAATTGGAGAAAGTCATTCTACGTTTTCATTTCGGATATTTCCGTGACATCGACGAACAAGATCCGAGATTTTCAGGATTAAGTCCGGCAGTTGAAACGGCACTGGGAGATATCGCATCAACACTCGGCATCATCGGCAGCGGGGCAATGGTGGGGGAATTTTCGACACCCGCACTGAAGAGGACAAAGAACGTTGCGTTTTGGGCACGGAAAGATGATCTCGGCATTCACTGGATTTACCCTCCTCACTTCACGCGTTTCGATATCAAGAGGGCTGATCAGTATCCGATCAATCGTAGAGGGTCGAGCGGATCGGTGCTTGCGTATCCTTTCGAGTACACAGGAACGGTGTCTCGTGAAGGCACCTACATTCATTCACCACTTTGCAGTCGTACGGTCGGAAAACAAGGGTATTTATGTCGTAAAGTCCCCGTTCCGCCTGACACATGCATCAATACCAATACCGGAGCGATCTCGCTGATTGAATGTTCTGTCACGACGAAGGAAACGCTTCAGGGTCCGGATATTTGCGGTGGTCTCAAAAATTTGTATCTGGATGACGGGACTCCTCTCGTCGATCCGGAGAATGCCGAGCATCTCAATCCGGAATTGACGCCTGCCGATATGACGAAGCTGTGTTCTTCCGGATCACAAGTGCAATACAAAGATGACATCACCACGCATGCCTGTTACATCGGTCGCTGTCTGGCGCAGTCGATGAGCGGGCATACGCTTGTGCCGAATCGCAACACCGTCGTGACAAACGAGGCGACGTCACCCTATCTTTCTTGTATCCGCGCCGATCCGCAGCTCGGTTTGTATACGGAGACCGGACATGACCCTTCGTTTATTCTCCCTTCGTACATGGGCCATCTGCTCGTGCAGGATTTCGAGCGTGAATACTGCTTGAAGAATGGCGATGCGCCGCGACCGATGTTCGGTGACTGTGTTTTCCGCACCGAAACGCTCGTGAAAGCGCCGACCCAAGACGGAGCCGGCACCATGAAGCTGATTCTTGATAATGCGACGGAAATTTCGATCAATCAGGCGGATTTCCTCTCTCGAGCAATCGAAATCGGCCACAGAGCGTCGCACGATCAGACGATCACTGTTGAACAGAAACTCTTTGCGATCATGGCGAAATTCATCCGTACGATGGCGGATCTTCTTTTGGAACTGAAGCGCGCCCCCATCACGAAAACCGCTTGTCCGTGGACTGGGCCTTTTAAAACCTTCGGCCCCTGACGCATGAAGAAATTTCTTATCCTGATCGGCCTCGTTCTCCTCCCGCAAACCGCTGCAGCCACTGCACTGTCTCCATGGGTGCAGAATGCCTTGGAGCGTGCGGACATGGGTGTCCTCGTAGCCAAGGGACTTCCCCTGCCTCCGCGTCCGTGCGACAGCGAAGCGAATATCCAAGAAGTTGCCAACAACCTTTCGATGGTGCGGCAGGAGCGTAGCATCGCAATGGATCTCGGTCTCGAATCCCAGTTTCTGCGTGAAAGGACTCTGTGCTTCGAAAGTGATCGACTTCAGTTTCAGTACAAACTGAACGCCATTCAAAATGCAATGGAGGTGGCGACACAATCCTGCAACATCAAGGCGTCGATGCTTCTTCGCACCGTGCACGCTTTCACGCTCGATGCGTACAAGATGTTCCTCCGCGGTTCCGTTGACTCCTCATTCTCCGGCAATATTCTGCGTTATCATTACCCGTTCGAGAGCGCATCGGACTTCGATTCGATGGCTGAACCGAAACTGGACAGTGCTCATCGAGATGCGCCGATGTGTGCGTACACGACAGATTACAGCCCGCATTTTATTGGATATCTTCCGCCGCAACCGGATGAGGATCCTCCGCCGGACCCCGATGCTCCGCCGGATATCAAGACGTATGGTTGTGCTTCCGGTGTGCTTTTGCAGATCCGCCCTAATCTTCCCCCAGCTCTCAAGATCGAAGCCGACGACTTAAGAGATTTTTTGAACCAATCCAATACTTTGGCGTCCGATATCTACACCGTTGTCAGGGAAGCGCTTTGGAATATCGAAGCGGCAATTGCCGCGATTACGGGAGCAACGTCTCCGGAACCCCTGGAGAATTCTGCCACTGCGCCTCCGCATGCGACGGAAGTCGGCTGTCTGCTTCCGCCATCACCCGAGCCTGAGGGTCAAGCACCTCCGAATGCTGCGTCGTTTCATGCGGTACTCAGCGCATTTCCGGATTATTTTCGAACTCCAAATCTTCGGAAACTGGACAGCGGCGATTTCACGTACACTCCCCCGGTCGGTCGGGTTCTTCCGATCGGTGCACTGTTTCGGCCGTCCTACGATTTCTTCTTTACGTTGCCGAATGCGCTCGTTCTGAGCAGGGCATTCGACGAGCGGAAAGGCGAGAAGGGTGCAGATCGTCCGCTCCCGAAGGAGCTTGCTCCGGCTGACGAAGAACAGCAGGCTGCGTTCATGTATAAGTTTCAGGCAACGAGAGCTCTTCGAGGTATCATGAAGGACAGTGAGAGACACATGGGTACGACCGATGCAATCTTCCGCGATTCCTACGAACGAACACTCGAGGCAGTCAAGCCTCTCGAAGATGCGGTGAAGTCTCTCTCGGATGTCACGGAAGGATTTCTCCCGAACGAGTACATTCCGAGCGTCGCCTATTTCCTGCGTCGTTCCTGCGTCGACGGCCACTGCAATACGCTTCTCGAATCCATCGCGAAAAGGTCATTTAATCCGTACTGTCACCCTTATGTCTCAGGGAAATATACGGATGAACAGTTGGCGGACAAATGTTTTTGCAGGAATGGGTTCCAGAGCGCGGATTTTTGCAACGGGAACCAGAGTCCTCCGGGTGATCCCGAAGAAATCCGTTGTGGAGAAGTCCGCCCGCCGCCATCTTCTTCGAGCAGCGCACCGAGTTTCTGAGGTGTAAGCTGTCGGCATGAAATCTTCGGAATTCGTTCACCTCCATTGTCACTCAACGTTCTCTCTTCTCGAGGCGGTTCCGACTCCGGAAGAAATTGTCCTGAGAGCAAAAGAACTGGGTCAGTCTTCGGTCGGACTTGCCGACAAGGGATACACCTATGGACTCATCGAGTTTTATAAAGCATGCAAAGAACACGACTTGAAGCCCATTCTCGGTCTCGAGACGTACGTTGCCTCTCGTACGCGTTTCGACAAGGAAACGGGAGTCGATACGCGTCGTTATCCTCTCGTCCTCCTCGCTCAGAGCGAAGAGGGATACCACAATCTTCTGGAGCTTGCGACGAAAGCGGCGCTCGAGGGCATGTACTACAAACCACGCGTGGACAGCGAACTTCTGAAACAGTATGGCAAAGGGTTGATTGCACTCTCGGGTCCGATCAGCGGAGCGATCCCTCAGGCGGCGATGGCGGAGGATGAGGAGAGATTGAAATTGCTGATCGATCAGTACCGATCGTTTTTCGGCAAAGAAAATTTCTACTTTGAACTGATGGATCTGCCGAATGTCCCCGGGCAGTCCGAGGTGAACCAGCAGTTGATCCGTGCGGCGAAAGAATACGATGTGCCGCTCGTCGCGACTTGTAACAGTCACTACTGCAGACTCGAAGATGCGGAAGCCCACGATGTTCTTCTCTGCATTCAGAAAAATTCCAATGTGTCGGATACGGGACGCTTCACCATGCGAGATAGCGACATGTCGATGCGACCATTTGAGGAAATGCAGGCTGCATTTTCACACGTTCCGGAGGCGCTCGAGAATACGCGTGTCATTGCGGAGCGCTGCAATGTCACAGTTCCTTTTGGACAGTACAAAATCCCAAGTTTTCCTGTGGAAAAAGGACAGACCGAAGAGTCGCTTTTGCGCGAGCAATGCGAGGCAGGTCTTTCCAAGCGCTACTCGCATATTCTCAAGAAGAATCCTGAGCGAGAGAAAGAAATCAATGATCGCTTGAGCTATGAGATCGAGGTGATCAATAAGATGGGATTTTCGGGGTACTTCCTGATCGTCGCTGACTTTATCGCTGAAGCGAAGCGCAGAGGCATCACCGTGGGGCCGGGGCGCGGTTCTGCGGCGGGATCGATCGTGAGTTACGTGCTCGATATCACAACCCTCGATCCGTTGGAGCACGGACTCCTCTTCGAACGCTTTCTGAATCCGGAACGCATCAGCATGCCCGATATCGATATCGATTTTGCCGATACTCGTCGCGATGAAGTGCTGGAGTACGTGCGCCAGAAGTACGGAGCCGATCGAGTGATTCAAATTTGCACATTCGGAACACTTGCCGCCCGCGCCGCGGTGAAAGATGTCGGCAGAGCCTTCGGTGTGTCGTTTGCGGAAATGAATGCGCTTGCAAAACTCATCTCCGACAGACCGGGTACCGAACTGAAGGATGCGCTTCTCACGGACGAACTTTTAGACGGTATCAAAGGGAACGACACGTACCGGAAAATTCTGGACATTGCACTCAAGCTCGAGGGGAAGGCTCGACATGTGTCCGTGCACGCGTGCGGCGTCGTGATTACACCGGAGCCTGCTGTGCGCTATACGGCGTTGCAACGCGCTCCGAAAGACGAGAACATCGTCATCACGCAGTACGATGCCAAGCCGCTCGAATCGCTTGGGCTTCTCAAGATGGATTTCCTCGGACTCAAGAACCTCACGATCATTCAGACGGCGCTTTTGATCATCGAGCGCATGCATGGAGTGAAGATCGATATTGCGACCATTCCCACGGATGACAAAAAGACATTTGAATTACTCTCCCGTGGAGAAACAACGGGTGTGTTTCAGCTCGAATCCGGCGGCATGCGGAGGTACCTCAAACAATTGAAGCCGACGACCGTCGACGATATCACGGCCATGGTATCTCTCTATCGACCGGGTCCGATGGACAAGATCCCCGATTACATCAAATGCAAGCATGGCGAGAAAGAAGTGACGTATCTTCATAAAGATCTTGAGCCCATCCTGAAGCCGACGTACGGCGTTGGCATCTATCAGGAGCAGATTCTCGAAATGGCGAAAATATTCGCCGGATTTTCCCTCGGCGAAGCGGATCTTCTCCGTCGTGCCATCGGCAAGAAGATCAAGAGAGAGCTGGATGCTCAGCGAGAGAAATTCATCCGAGGCACCGTTGCGAGGAAATATACGGAGAAGCTTGCAAAGACGCTGTTTGACGACGTCATCACGCCGTTTGCGAATTACGGTTTTAACAAATCGCACGGTGCTTGCTACGCGCGTATCGCCTATGAAACTGCGTATCTGAAAGCGCACTATCCGACGGACTTCATGGCGGCACTCTTAAGCAGCGAGGATGGCGACACCGATCGCATCGCCATCGAGATCGAGGAATCGAGAGCAATGGGGATCGACGTGCTGCCGCCAGACATCAACGAGTCGCTCGCTCATTTCACATCTCTCCCAAATGGGAAAATACGTTTTGGCTTACTTGGCATCAAAGGCGTTGGGGAAAGCTCCATCCGTCAGATTCTTGCGATCAGAGACGGGGTGGCGGGAAAAGACCGCACGCCCTTTGCAAGCATCGAAGATCTCGCGCTTCGGGTTCCGAGTAAACTTCTTAATAAAAAATTACTCGAATCACTCGCGAAAGCAGGTGCATTCGATTCGCTTGGGGAACGTGCGATGCTTGTGTCGCAGTATGAAAAGATCGCGGAATTCAGCAAATCCGCCGGTGACAAAAGCGCATCGCAGAGCGATATGTTCGAATCTTTGGGGGCTCTGAGCACGGGGGCCGGCATCGAATTTGATGCGACAGAACCGGCGAGCGCGTACCGGAAACTGATGTGGGAGAAAGAGACGCTCGGTCTGTATGTTTCCAGTCATCCGCTTGCGGGTCTCAAGAAATACATCAGCAAGAAAGCGCGCCTCATCGACAGTCTCACGGGGGACGATATGAACAGGAAGATCACCGTTGCGGGCATCGTCGAGCAAACCAAGATCATTCATACCAAGAAAGGCGACACGATGGCGATTTTGACGATTGAAGATCCCACCGGTCGCATGGAAGTGACACTGTTCCCGCGCGTGCATGCGCAGTGCAAAGACATCCTCGAGAAACCGGATTCCATTTTGGTGATCGCGGGCACGCTCGACATGCGCATGGGGCAGCCGCAATTGAAAGCCGAAGCGCTGAAACGGGTATCTCTTGAAATCATGGTCGCGAAGGCCAAGCAGGAGGGAATGTTCAACGAGGAAGAAGCGAAGCAGTGGAGCGCCGGAGGCAGAAGACGCAATCAGGATGTCCAAGATGGTGTGACCGCTGAGGACGTTGTGGCATCGGAAATTTCTCCGCAAGCGATAGAGGAATTTTCTCCGAAAAACGCGGTCCCTGGTCCTCTGACACAATGGATACAGAGCGGCATGGAGACTGCAGAACCTCTTACAAAAGTCGGTCTTGCTCAATATTCGTTGGACGAAAAACCAAATTCCAAAAACGAAATTCCAAGCCCTAGTCCAAGCCATCAACCTTCGATCTCTATTCATACCATTACGCTCCCCGAACGCGCTCCAAGGCAGCTGCTCCTCGACATCAAAGCGATTTTTGAAATGTTTTCCGGGAACGAAAAAGTGCAGCTCAAAATCGGCGATAAGATTTTGCCGGTCGGGCTTACGATTACGATGTCTCCTCTCCTTGAGAGGAGAGTGGAAGAGGCGATCCGAACATACGAAATTCCAGAATCTAAAAACCAAAATCCAATGGGAATTTGATTTTTGGAATTTGGCTTTTTTATGAACATCCTTCCTACATCCACCGAAGGCATCGCACGCGCAATCGAGGTTCTCCGTGCCGGCGGCGTCATCGCCCATGCGACAGAGACGTGTTACGGTCTTGCGTGCGACTTGAAAAATCCGAAAGCCGTCGCACGTTTGTTTGCAATCAAAAAACGACCGCTTGATCAGCCGGTGAGCGCATTATTTTCTTCGATTGAAGACGCGAAGCAGTTTGTCATCTTCTCGGAGAGAGCACTTGCCCTTGCGGAGAAGTATATGCCGGGTCCGCTCACGCTTGTGCTTCCCGTACGATCGGACGCACCGTTTCAGATTCACGTGTGCCCCTTAGCCCAACCTCCCATCTCTCACCCTGCAATCGGAATCAGAATATCTTCCTCCCCTCTCGCACAGGAACTTGTGAAGATATTCGGAGCTCCGATCGCGACGACGTCCGCCAATCTTCATGGGCAGCCGAATACGTACAGTGCACAGCACATCATCGACCAGTATGCATCGGAAGAACTGCAGCCAGATCTTCTTCTCGATTCAGGAGTAATCCCAGAGTTCCCCGCATCAACCGTAGTCGAAGTCATCGGTGAGCGTATCAATGTGCTCAGACAGGGGGACGTACACTGCTAGGCGCTGCAGTATGGTGTCTGTGTTTACAGATGCTCTCTACTGGTTTTTTTGTTCACCGTCCGGGGCCGCAGTTTGCCTGATGCCGTCTTCTTTTATTTTCTCCACGACGGATGCGCCGAATTCGATGCCTGAAAGAACCGCATAGATCGCAAGGACGATGGTTGCTGCGATCCACTTTCTCTTCGATGCATTCACTTCATGAAATTTTTCCATCCAATGATTCATACCAATGCATAATGAATGCGCTTGTTCCTGGGAAAGATGTAAATCTTTTTGAAGTTGCGGTAATACTTGATTGGCTTTCGATACTAAATCCCCGAGCGAGGAATTTGTCGATTCCAACTCATCGATTTTATTCAGGAGTGCACCGACCGGCATCGTTATTGCCACAGAAGAATCCTCGGACTTTCCCGGTCTGTCCCAACTTGCATGAATCAAGTGCGTTATACTTGCTTCCATAAGGATATTATGGATGCTAAAATGACTTTGTCAAATATTTACTCCTATGCGTTGCCCTCGCTGCAAATACGATGATACGGCTGTGATCGATTCTCGTCTCACCGAAGATGGACGTGCCATCAGACGAAGGCGCGAATGCGAGAAGTGCGAACATCGGTTTACCACATTCGAGAGGCAGGAACTTGCCTCACTCATTGTCGTAAAGCGCGATAAGACTCGTGAACCTTATAGTCGGGAGAAACTCGAACGGGGCATCTGGATTGCCTGCACGAAGCGACCTGTTTCCCAAAAGAATATCGATAAGATGCTCAGTGACCTCGAAGAGAAGTGGGGGAAGAACAAGGAGGAAGTCGAGAGTACGACGATCGGGAGCGACGTGATGAATGCCCTCAGTAAGCTCGATAAAGTCGCCTATATTCGCTTCGCCTCCGTACATCGAGAGTTTAAAGATGTGGAGGAGTTTAAGGAGGAGCTTGGGCGACTGTTCAAGTAGCAGCTATACTCCACCCATGCTCCGTACCCACACCTGCGGCGAACTCACTGCAAAGAATGCTGATACAACAGTCACGCTCTGCGGTTGGGTGAATGTGCGCAGGGATCACGGTGGGCTGATCTTCTTCGATCTTCGGGATCGCTACGGACTGACGCAGATTGTTTTTCATCCTGAATCTGACAAAGAAGTTTTTGCACTTGCCGAAACGATTCGTCCTGAGTGGGTGCTTCGGGTGACGGGAACAGTGTCGAAAAGAATTGATGGTACGGAGAATGCAAAGATGCCTACGGGGCAGATCGAAGTCGTCGCAACAGCGCTGGAAGTTTTAAGTCGTGCGAAGACTCCTCCATTCGAAATAGACTCCGACAAGCAGGTGAATGAAGAACTCCGCCTGCAGTATAGATACTTGGATATGCGACGCGCGCAGATGCAAAGAAATTTAGCTCTGCGATCGAAAGTATTTCAGATCATCAGGAAGTATTTCACGGAGCAGGATTGCCTTGAGATCGATACGCCGTGTCTTATCAAGGGAACGCCGGAGGGAGCGAGAGAGTACGTCGTTCCATCTCGTGTGTATCCCGGCAGTTTTTTCGTTCTCCCCCAGAGTCCGCAGCAACTGAAGCAGCTGTGCATGGTCGGCGGGCTCGACCGTTATTTTCAGATTGCTCGCTGCTTTCGAGACGAAGATCTGCGTGGAGACAGGCAGCCGGAGTTTCTGCAGCTCGACTTCGAGATGAGCTTCTGCGAGCAGAAAGACGTTCAGAAGATCATCCAGGGATCGATCGAGCAGATCATCAGCAAGTGCAGCGGGAAGTTGCTTAAATGGGGCAAGGTAGAATCGTTTACGTGGCAGCACGTCATGGATACCTACGGTTCCGATAAGCCTGATCTTCGATTCGATCTTCCGATGACGGACGTTTCGGATCTTGTACCCGGTTGCGGCTTTAAAGTGTTCGAAGAAGCCTTAAAGTTGAAGCGCGGTACGGTTCGAGCACTCAGAGTTCCGGGTGGTGCCGAACTTTCGAGAAGCGAGATCGACGCATGGACCGAGCTCAGCAAAGAGCTGAAGGCCAAAGGACTCGCGTACATTTTGTTCAAGCCCGAAGGACCCCAGTCGCCGCTCCTGAAGTTTTTCAAAGATGGTTTTCTCGACAAACTTATTGCAAAGACCGGAGTAAAAACAGGCGACGCACTGTTCTTCGGAGCCGACACATTCAAGATCGTCTGCGCAAGTCTTGGACGAATCAGAAGCGAAGCGGCCAAGAGATTCAATCTCATCGATACGGCGACGCACGCACTATTCTGGGTGACGGATTTTCCGATGTTCGAGGAGAATGACGACGGATCACTGACCTTCAGTCATCACCCGTTCACAAGCCCCAATATCGAGCAGTGGAAGAAGCGAAAAGAAGAACCCATGAAGGTGCATTCGGTTTGTTACGATCTTGTGCTCGATGGGTATGAACTCGGCTCCGGATCGATCCGTATTCACGATCCCGTGCTCCAAGCGGAAGTCTTCGAAATGCTCGGGATTAGCACAGAGGATCAGCAGAAACGTTTTGGACATATTTTGCATGCATTCGAGTACGGAGCTCCCCCGCATGGCGGGTTTGCGTACGGTATCGATCGCGTGGTGATGATTCTTGCCGGTGAACCCAATATCCGCGAAGTGACGCCATTCCCGAAGGATCAGAAAGCGAAAGATCTGATGCTCGGTGCACCGGCACCGATAGCAGGCGAGCAGCTGAAAGAGCTCGGGTTACATCTCTAAAGCAGCAGCCCTTCGTGTCTGCGGAGAGCGGGCATTCTGGTTGTGGTATGGAGAAAAAGCAGTTTTTCTGCTATCATAAGGAGATGATGCAAGATCCTCAGCCAACATCTCCTCTTCCGGAAAATTCTGCGGAGAAAGATCTTCTCGTTTTGCGCGAAGATGAGCTCAGGCATGTGACGGAACTCGGTCAGGAGCAGATCGCGAAAGAAGTTGCCTTGCATGAAGCGTTGGAGCAGAAACGTCTCGGTGAAGAGAAGAAGTCGAAAAAGGCTGCACTCGGGCTTGAGACACAGCGCAGGGAGAAGTCTGTGCATGCGAAAAAATTTCGCACCGTTCGATTGATGAATGAGAAGGAGATTGCGGCGGATAAAGAGAGGCAGAGAAAATTGGAAGAGCGGGAAGCGGCACGCAAGAAGAAGCACGAGGAGGAACTGAAGAAGCAGAATGAGTATTTTCATGATCTGCGCCTCGCGGCAGGATCCAAAATTGCGCGTGAGCACAAAGAGAATGAGCTCAAGAAATTGATCGAAGAGGAAAGAAAGAAAGCGACGAGAGTTTTGGACGCAGCCGTTGCTGCTGCGACGGAGAAGGAGCGCCTCGCGGGGCAGGATATCGAGCAGGAAGTGAGAGCGCGAAAGTCCCTCATCGATATGGATACGCGTGCCGCTCTCTACAAGTGGGAGGCAGAGGAACGCATGAAGACGCAGGAGATCGAGAATGACATGCACCGGAGGCTTTCCGAGATCCGGGAGCAGGAGAAGACTGCGTACGAGCAGCAGGGAAAGAAGGCATCGCTTGAACTCTTCATGCGCTCGAAGCGTCGACATATCGATGCGGAAATGACAGGGAAGAAGCAATCCATCGAAGCGGAGGATCGTCGAAAGCGTGCATCCGTCGATACGGAGGCGCAGGAAAAACGAAGAGAAGCGGCGCGGGACAGGCAGCATGCCATCCGCCTAGCGGAGCAGCGCTATGGCGAATGCCTGAATGACATTGCTCGTGAGTACGTGACGAAGCACTACGATCGGAAGGGGTAGCACAGTACAATGCTCTCGTGCCCAGGTGGCGAAATGGCAGACGCGCCAGCCTTAGGAGCTGGTACCCGCAAGGGTATGGAGGTTCAAGTCCTCTCCTGGGCACCACGAAGCAGAGTTTGCTGCGGCAAACACGCTTCATGGCACAGCCACCCAAATGTTTCTATGTCCTGTATACTTCCAGGTATGCACAAACTCACTCTTCCACTGCTTTCATTCGTTCTGGTTCCGACGATTGCATTCGCACTGACAATCCAGCCGGGCAATCTTTACCCGGACGTCCGTGCAAATAACCCAGAAGCCGCGGGTATCAATATGCTTAGCCGCGAAGGCATTGTTCAGGGGTATGGAAGCGGTCTCTTCGGCTATAGCAGACAGATCAACCGTGCGGAATTTTTGAAGATGGCGATTGCCGCACTCGGTCGTCATCCGGAATTGGACATGCGTCCGGAGCTTGATGTCCCGCAAGTAGGCGCAGCAACCGATCCCTACTGTTTCCCCGACGTTCGCATCGGCGATTGGTTCAGTCCTTCGGTCTGTTTTGCTTTTTCCAAAGGAGTCGTCCGAGGAAATCCCGACGGTTTTTTTCATCCTGAGCGCACAGTGAACTATGCCGAGGCACTGAAGATGCTGACGTTGCTCTTTGATTACGACATCCCGTTTGTTGAATCGGCGGATTGGCCGGAGCCGTACTATCAAGCTGCCGCTACAAAAAACGTGGATCTTCCGATCACGATTCGGTTTGATACGCCGTTGACGCGCGGTCTTGCAGCAAGGCTCACCGCCGCATTTTTGGCGGAGTCCGAGGGAATGCTGCAGAAACTTCGACTCGCCGAGGCGGGCGAGTATTCGATGGCATCGTCGGTGTCCAGCACGAGCAGCAGTTCATCGAGCTCATCGTCTTCATCTTCCATAGTCAGCAGCGCATCGTCTTCCGCAGTTCCCGTGTCTCTTTTTACACTTCCTTCAGTCAGCCATTTCCTCATCGTCGGACAGAAATCGGATGCGATTGCCGATATGACCCTGCGCAGTGCCGGAGAAGCCGCAAAAATAATTTCGGCTCAGGTGAAATTGGCAACCGAAGTCACGTCCGTTGACACGTTGGAACTCGTGAATGCAGCGAACGGAGAAATCATCGCCACGCTGCAAAGACGAGCAACGAGTGATACAGCCGATTATCTAAGGACCTATGAGGCGCAGTTCATCGAGCCCAATCGCTATGCCATTGCGGCGGATCAGAATGTTCGCATTGTGGTTCGCGCGAACATTCGCGGCAGAGAAACAGGGGGATCGTCGGAGCAACTTCTCGAAGTCCGCACATTCTCCGTCACGTACTACACGGATATGTCCCATGAAACCGTCAATGTTCCGGCTGTTGCGCCGTTTCCCAGGCATCAGACTGCCTTCGGGCGCATTCTGAGCGTTTTCCGAACATCTCCCGCCACCGCTCCGCTTGTGTCGGGGACCGGAACAATCGTCAGTTCCTTCGCCTTCAGCGGCAGCGCACTGCCGGGGAAGACGCTTTCTCTCGAGCAGCTTACTTTTTCGATTTTTTCCGCAGGCAATGCATCGGTGAAAGATTGGAGCATTCGAAAAGCTGGTTCCGAGTTCTCTCTTCCTTGTAGTGTGAATCAAGAAAAAAATATGTTGAGTTGTCCGAATCTCAGTTCGATAGCGGCACTGCCATCCGAGAAAGCTCTCGTCATGGAGGTGATTGCGACGATCTTCATTCCAAAAGGGTCAGTCGGCGGTAGTCTGGAGATCGATCTGCATCAGGCAGGGTCTCCATCTGATTTCGGAAGCATTCAGTGGACGGATCAGGCTGGAGATTTCCGATGGATCGAAGGAAGTAGTCCGGTCTCCAAGGGGACGAGGTTCGGGGAATGATTGTGTTTAGGCGATCACTTTTTGCAGATCGGTTGCCATCAGCGTTGCCGCTTTTGCCGCCTCTTTTTGCCAATCGGATTTCTTGGATGCATACAAAATTGATCGCGCCGCATTTACGATCGCACCTGTGCCGTTTCCGAGGAAGCCCGCCCTGCAGTCTGCGGCTGTTCCTCCTTGAGCGCCGTAGCCGGGGATCAAAAATGGGACGTGTGGCATGAGCGTACGCAGGTACTTGAGTTCCTCAGGATATGTCGCACCAACGACGGCGCCGATGCAGGAAAGAGAGGAATCTTCTCCAATGATTGTCGCCGCCCAGCCTTCGACGAGTTGTGCGAGGTGTTCATGGACGGCCTCGTCTCCGGTCGGCAGATCCTGCAGTTCGCCGGAACTCGGATTGCTGGTTTTCACGAGGACATAGATTCCTCGCTCATTCTGCGCGCAAAGCTTGGTGAACGGAACGATACCGTCGGAGCCGAGATAGGGAGAGACGGTGAGCGCATCGATCGGTTTCCCCTCCCCCAGATAGGCTTCGGCGTATGCTTCGCATGTCGATCCGATGTCGTTTCGTTTGCCGTCCGCGATCACGATTAGATTCTGTTTCTGTGCATAGGCGCAGATCTCGAAGAATACTTTCATTCCTTCCCATCCGAGAAGCTCGAAGTATGCGAGCTGCGGCTTCACCGCACAGGCGGTGTCTTTCACGGCATCGACGATGCCTTTGCAGAATTTTTCGACGCCTGCGACGTTCTTCTCGATTCCTTCGGGCAGTGATCCGAGCATGGGGTCAAGCCCGACGCAGACGGGAGAAGTTTTTTGGATGCGCGCAGTGAGCCTGTCAGCATAGTGCATGAAACAAAGTGTACCAGAATTTGCTCCAGCGCGGCCATCCTGGCCGCGATTCATCTGAAAGTGGGGAAAAGAGTATTCTGTGTTCGATGACAAAGATCTTCATGTTTCATGGCACAGGCGGCACGCCGAATGGGAACTGGTTCCCGTGGCTTAAAAAAGAGTTGGAGGAGAGAGGTCATACGGTGATCGTTCCTACTCTTCCCTCGTCTGGTCATCCGAATCTTGTCGCTTGGATGCAGAGTGCAAAACAATCCATGAATTCAGTGGATGAAAATACGATTCTCATCGGTCACAGTCTCGGCGGAACACTAGCGCTTCGAATTTTGGAACAACTGTCTTGTACCGTTCGTGCATGTTTCTTAGTTGCACCGGTTTCTGAAATTATGGGCAATGATTTTGATTCTCTTGTTTCCACTTTTATCAATCATGCTTTTCGATGGGCGGAAATAAAAAATCATGTGAAAACAATCAAAGTCTTTCATGCAGATGACGATCCGTACATTCCGCTTTCACATGCCCGAAGTCTCGCGAATAATCTCGATGCATCGCTTACGATCATTGCAGGCGGAAAGCACTTGAATGGCGATGCGGGATTTCAGACATTTCCGCTTTTGAGAGATGCAGTCTTGGTATCCATAGGGATATAGCCCCAATCGGTTTCTTTGTGGATATTTTTGTCATGTACCTGTGATAATAGTTCTTGCAGCAAGATTTTTTTGCTGATACTTCTAGGACGTGAAAGGTGAGGTTCCATAGATGAAAGGTGACAAAATGCATTGTAGATATATTCGTGTCCATGTACATCATTTTCCCAGCGCGGCCATCCTGGCCGCGACGCGCCCTGGAAGGGCGCGCTGATTTAGGTCGGTGACCAATCCAAATCTGTGACATCATATTTTCCCGATGCCGATGACCAGGGATATTCCTGTGCAGAGGATGCAAGGTCTGCTTTGACAGGGTTTTCATGAATGTACTGAATTGTTTTGTATCCATTGTCCGGCACACGTACATCAAATCTCGGCTGCCAAAAAGCACCGATCCCTATATCGAATGTCAGACCGGTCTTATAGGTGTTCATGAGCTTTGAGATGGTATAGGGCTCGGGAACATTCAAAAGAAAATGACAGTGATCCGGCATGATCACAAAGGCAAAGATAAAAAATGGATGGAGGTTCTGGATTCGGTACAATCGATCGATTGCTTCAGATGCATGTGCAGGATTTTTGAAAATAGGTCTTCGATACGTTGTATTTGTTGTCACGAACATTAGTTCATTATTTTGGAATGGATGCCTTTGAGTCATAAGGATTGTGCAGGATGCAATTGTGCATTTTATCGTGGCTTGCAGCCAACGCGGCCTGGAAGGCCGCACTGGAATCGCGCTGGATTATGGAATGGCATTGCGAACAATTCTTACACCCCAACGCTTTGCCGATACTGCAACGCTTCCGCGACATGCGTGATGCCGATTGAGTCGCATCCTGCCAAATCCGCGATTGTCCGTGCCACTTTGATCGTGCGGTGATACGTGCGAGCCGAAAACGAAAGTTTTTCAGCAGCCTGTCGAAGGAGTGCAGCGCTCTGGGTGTCGAGGGGGCAAAGTTCTTCGAGGTCTTTCACACTCATTTCTTTGTTGGTCTGAATTTGTCTGCCTTGGAATCTTTGCACTTGCCTTTCTCTTGCATCCGCAACACGCGCCCGAATGACGGCACTCGTTTCGGCACCGGCATTTCCTTTCTTCTGCAGATCCGCAATTTCGACTGGCTGCACGTCGATTGTGAGGTCGATGCGGTCGAGGAGTGGAGCCGAAATGCGTCTCTTGATTCGCTCGGCTGATAGGGCGCTGAACTTCGGCGGATTCATTGCGGCGACGAGGATAAAATCCGACGGGAATGTGACGGTTCCCTGTGCTCTATTGATCGTAATGCGTCGATCTTCCATCGGTTGCCTGAGTACCTCTAAGACTTGAGGAGGAAATTCTGCGAGTTCGTCGAGGAAGAGAACGCCGCGATGAGCAAGTGAAATTTCCCCGGGAGCAGGATGTTGCCCTCCTCCGACGATTGCGATGCCGCTTGCCGTGTGATGCACGGTGCGAAGCGGTCTTTCCTGAATAAGCGGAGTGGAACCCGGCAGCAAATTTGCGACGGAGTAAATCCCTGTCACCTCGAGCGATTCATCGCGTGTGAGTGGTGGCAGAATGCCTCGAAGCGCATTGGCCAGAAGCGTTTTCCCCGATCCGGGCGTTCCTGACAGCAGAACATTGTGTCCGCCTGCTGCGGCAATTTCCAGTGCGCGTTTCGCTTGCGTCTGTCCTCGAACATCTGCGAAATCGACATGTGAAATGGTGGGAGCAGCGCATGCCGGAGGATCGATCCTCGGGGCTTCCATCTCGCCGCGTAAACATGCGATTGCATCGCGCAGCGTTTTCAGCGCGAGGATCTTCATGCCGGGGACGAGCGCCGCTTCGGGGCCGTTGAGTTCGGGAACCACGACTGTCGTGAGCCCCATTTCCCGTGCCGCAAGCACGCACGACAGCACTCCTGTGATGTGACGAAGCGATCCATCGAAGGCGAGTTCGCCGAGAAACGCTGTTTTTTCGAGAGCTTCGGACGGAAGTTCAACGGTTCCGTTTCCGACGAGAAGTCCGAGCGCGATCGGGAGGTCGAACCGCGAACCGGTTTTTCGGATGTGCGCGGGAGCAAGGTTCACGGTCATCACCCGCCCCATTGGCGTTTTATATCCCGAGGATTTCATCGCCATGATGACGCGTTGCTTGCTCTCCTGGATCGCGGCGTCACCGAGTCC
This sequence comes from Candidatus Peribacteria bacterium, assembly GCA_943350395.1. Taxonomy (GTDB): domain Bacteria; phylum Patescibacteriota; class Gracilibacteria; order Peribacterales; family Peribacteraceae; genus SICN01. Next base: position 20,565 of record CALRAD010000005.1, on the reverse strand, counting down.
CACGATAAAAAATTTGCCTTCGCTCGACGTGGGAGTCACGCCGACTTCGACATGGACAGGGTAGGCTTTGATGCCGAGTGTGGTGAAGGACGTCAACTGGGTGAGCATGGGATACGGGGAAGAAGTGAACCTATGGTGTACTTTCGTACACCTTTCTGCAATACTCCCGAGCAGACAGAAGAAGAAATTATGTTTTATTCAATTTTTTTCGCATCATGACTACGCAGCAAACCGGTTCTCTCGGAGAGGAAATTGCAGCTTCGTATCTTGCGTCGAAACAATACGAAATTCGCGAGCGGAATGTTCATTTTCAGAAGCTTGAAATTGATATCGTGGCATACGACCGTACCGAGAAAATGATGGTGTTTGCTGAGGTGAAGACGAGGGGGCATCATTCGGAGCAGTATCCGATTCATACGGCGATCGACCGACGAAAGTGGAAGGCGATGCGACGTGCGGTCGCACGTTGGGTGAATCTGCACAGGTACGAAGGCTCAGGAAGGATCGATATGCTTTCAGTGTGTGAAGGCAGAGTCGTTGAACACATCAAAGATCTTGGGTCAGATTTCTACTGAAAATATAAAAACATATTCCAGTATTTTGTCATCTTCTGTGTCATGTCAGAATCACGAATTTCTGCTATAATTACATGATTTTTACGAATTCCAATACCCATACACACATTCCAGAAACGGCACAGACAATTACTCTCGGTAACGCTTGCGGTGGTCATCGTTGCTCTCGCTGCACTGTTTGGCAGACTCAGCCACGCAGACGGCGTGTGTGGAGATCTTGTCAGAGATGATGGCGAACAGTGCGATGACGGGAACCTCAGCAACGGCGACAGTTGTTCTAATGTCTGTACGCTCGAGCGTTGTGGTAACGGTACGGTGGACGACAGCGAGCAATGCGACGACGGAAATGACCGGCAAGGGGACGGTTGCAGCGACATCTGCCGCATTGAGTTTTGCGGAGACAGCGTGACGCAATCGCAAATTGGAGAGCAATGCGATGACGGAAACAGATTGAGCGGCGATGGTTGCTCTTCGCTCTGCAAGAGCGAAAATCAGGCTGCATCTTCATCGTCTTCGAGCACGTCACAGTCCGCGGCAAGCGAAGCTTCTTCTTCCCTTGCCTCCAGCGAAATGCATTCGGCGGCTCCCGATGAGGTTCCGGAGATTACCGATGTATTTCTCGCGCTTCCCATCATTCCTCAGGCGACCGAAGCGGTGCAATTTATTCTGAGCCCCGAGAGCGATGGCTATAAGCCATACATGACAGAGGGGCAGCAGGATCAGCTGCTTCAAATCATGCATCAAATAGAATCAGGGGTTCCGCTGACAGCACAGGAAAAAGTGTGGGCTGAGGAATTGCTTGCGACTCTTGCTGCGGCCAAAGCAGCCGAGCGGGATCGGTATACCGATCTTCTCAAGCAATTCATTAAAACCCCCATCAGCAGCGAGGTGGTCACGGAGCAAGAGTTGACCGAAGCTCGCTTGGTCGATGTCTCAATTCCGATCGCTGTAGACGAGTTGAATCAGGCAATTTCGATCATCGAGCGCGGAGAGCTCCGGAGCAGGGTTCTCCTGGATATTGCAAAACTTCGTCGTCAGGGTCTCGACATCGAGTCGGATCTCCCGACGGATTATGCTTCGGCACTCGGTGAAGACGCGCGCTCGGTGAATGTTTTTGAGACGCTGAAGATCATCAAAGAAGCTGCCGAGAAACATGCCACGATTGATCTGGGTGCTTCATTGGAGCTTCTTCGCAAGCAGACGGAAATTCTCCGAAACGCTCTACCCGTGTTCGAGCGTGAGTACGATTTGGATTCGGAGGTTCTTTCCGCATTGCTTTCCGATATCGAGGCGGTGACACGAGACACGACGAAGCAGGAGACGGATCGAGTCGTTGCGGCAGTGCATCGCCTGCTCACTGTTCTTGAGCGTCGCAATGTCATTGAAGTCGGCGATCTTTCGATTAATACAGAAGAGTCTCATCCCGCTGCGCATGCTTCGCTGATTCCTGCGGAGACGAATGTGGATGCTCTCGCCGAGAATGCTCCTCCGGCGTACAAAGAGGTATTCGAGAACGGCAACATCGAGGAGCAGAAGATGTCGCTTCTTGCATTCCTTGACACGAACGAACGTCTGCAAAGAATTCTCTCGTCACTTCCGAAAGATCTGAAGGGAAACTTTGCGTCGCGCTTTGCAGATCTTAGGCAGCAGACTACGAATGTCGGAACGGACATCGATACGGAGAGTGCGTGCGACGATTCCATGCCGGACGCTCTCGCATGCAGCGCGGAGTTTCTGAGCGATCTGGAAGCAGCGGCGCGGGGCAAGAGTGTGTTCTCGGACATCATCGGAAAGCTACAAGATTATTTCGGCATTGGTTTATGAGCGACGTCCTTTCATCCGTCACCGGCGTTCCTCCTGCGACACTCCCTGTCGCTGTCCCTCAGCCGAAGGCAATCGATCTGGCAACACTCAAGAGAGGTGCCAAGGACTATCTGGATTTTGCGGATGAGACGAAAGAAATTTTCTTTGCATACCTCTATCACCGCGCTGGATCCGTGTCTCTTGCAAAGACACTCCTCTCCGAGATCTATCTGGATGCTCTCTCTGGGGCTCTCTCGGTTTGGCATTTCGGGTCGCTCAATCTGACGGTGCTTCTGGATCGCGCTGAACTTGCGATTCGCGAGCGTTCTGCAGCCGATGCGGACATCGATGCCGTGTACATTCCGAGTCTCGTTTGGCTCACGGTGGAGGAACGCGCATCCGTCGCCACACTTCATGAGTCTCTGTGGACGCTCCCGAAAGAGCCTCAGCGCTTGCTGATTCTCTCGATGCTTGTGGGTTTAAGCGACGAGCGTATCGCAGAGCTTACCGGCACGGCCGTCGGTCGTGTGACGTCGGGGCTCCAGGCGGCAAGAGAGCTTTTGCTCACACGTTGGCAGCCGATCGTTTCGCTTCAGAGCAAATTGCAATCGCTCGTCTTCGAGCCGGGTTTTGATCTTACAGCTGAAACAGCCCTCCGCTTCGCTCTCGTCGAGAAATACAATGAACTCCGCATGCGTCGGTACCAGTGGGTGGTGATTGGAGGAATCTTTGCAGTGCTCAGCAACGTGATCGTTGCAAGTGTGCTTGCGTTCACGGTCGTTGTCGCTCCTCCGACGTCGCTCCGCAGTACGCGCACGGAGGTGGCGTCCCTCGATGCCGTGCTCCTCAAGCGCGAAATGGAACTTCGGGACGCCAAGAAAGCCGTCAGTGCGACTTTCAGCGAGACGCAGCGTATTGCCGCCTACGGTGTTTCCCGAGATCTCACCGCGCTCGGTCTTGCCTCTGCTCTCGAGGCCTTGAAGACGCAACAGGAACAAGAAGCGGATATCAACCGTCTCATGAAACTGCTGAAGCGCGCCGATACGGCATTCGAAAATACGATCATCAAGCCGATCGTGGTTGCGATGCGATCGGTGTACGATTTACTTTAAGTATGCGAATTGGTTTCGACGTAATCACAAAAAATATCGAACATGCTTTCGACAATGTACTCCATGCTTGCGAGGGCCGGGCAGTTACTATTTGCCATAATTAGAGCTTCTTTCATTCTTCTGCATGCATCGAGGAGTTTAGGATCGGCCTGTATGCAGACCGATCCATCCTCTACGAGAGAAACGGTGAATGGACTATCAATGCCCCGAATTGTCTTGAACCGATCAGACGGGTCGCTTGCAGATTTCTCAACGGATTGAAACTTTTGTTGGCTCAACATTGCACCGTGCTGTGCAAGTTCTAAAACCGCAACCATGATTTCTTGTCTGTGCTCTTGCAATACCTTGTCATGTTGTTTCAGTTGCTCATGGAGCCTCTGGAAATAATTCCAGAGAATATCGATGCCGATGTCGACAACCTCCGGATCGAATGTACAGCCATGTCGTTGTACGCTTCGCGCAAGTGCAAGTGAATATTGTCTTTTCCACTCATTTCCAAGGCCTCGGTGAGAATGGACCATCAGCATGCGGCATCGTATGCTGCTGATTGCATCTGCAGTAATGTCTCCATGATCCACCGCGAGGAGCGCTGTATGAAGAGCGTCAATCTCCGGTGTTCGATAGATTGGCTCTTTCATCATTACAGATAATATAATAAAAAAAGTAAAAGTCAATAAATTGTATGGCATCTACCCCTCACACCTTCGGCTACGAATCGATGGGGACTCTGTGGAAGATTTCGATCTGGGACGAACTTGATCCTTCTGTTTTCGCAGAACTTAAACGTTCGATTCTGAAGCAGTCTTCTACATTCGATCAAACCTATTCGCGCTTCATCAAGACTTCACTAATTTGGTCGCTCTCAGAGAAACGAGGCATTGTCGAAGTGCCGACCGATCTGGTGGGTATGCTCAGGCTGTATGAAAAGTTTCTCGATTGCACAGATGGCAACGTCACTCCGCTCGTCGGGTTTGCTCTTAGTGATCTTGGCTATGACAGCGAGTATTCACTGAAGCCGAAACAGGAGATCCGACCCGTTCCGGATTTTCATAATGCACTGAGCATCATTGATGATATGCACATCGAGCTCCGCGAGTCCGTGCTCCTCGATCTAGGAGCGCTCGGGAAAGGATACTTTGTAGACCGGATTTCATCGTTCCTTAGGGAAAAAGGCGTGAAGCGGTTTTTGGTCGACGGAAGCGGTGATATTTTTTATCAAGGAAATGGAGAAACAATCCGTGCGGGTCTCGAAGACCCTGACGATGCGACGAAAGCGATCGGTATCGTCGAGATGCGCGAAGGCTCGATGTGTGCGTCCGGCATCAACAGGAGAAAATGGGGGAAATTTCATCATGTACTTGATCCTCAGTCTCTGACGTCCCCGCAGGAGATCGTTGCGGTATGGGTGCTTGCTGATCGTGCTGCGATTGCAGACGGACTCGCAACATGTTTGTTTTTCGTCGAGCCCGAGAGAATGCAGAAAGATTTTCAATTCGAATACTGCATCATGAATAAGCACCGGAGGGTGAAGAGGTCGGCTGGGTTTCGGGTTGAGTTGTTTTGATCTATCAACGCGCCCAGAAAGGGCGCTCCCATTCTACATTCATATATTGTAAGGGGAGCAGGCTTTCTGCCTGCGCTCGTTGATCAAAAAATCAGGCTTTCATTGCCGCTTCGACCTTGATCTTCGCGAGGGCATCCATGAATCCTGCAGGAGTCAGAGACGAGCCGTTCACGACCGTGAGATTCAAGTTGTCGATTGATGCCCCGACGACGGCTTCCTGAAAGCCCTGACCGAAGAGACCCTGAAACTTCACACTCTTCGCATTTGTAGCTTTTCCTTCGTAGGTTGCAGCGGAAACGACACCGTTCTTCAGTATCAGCGATACCTTAATTTCCTCCATCCCTGCGGGAGATTTGTAGACGCCTGCCGCAGCAAACGTTCCATCCTCGTATTTCTGCTTCGGGACGATTGCCGCTTCGGATGATTGCATCATCGCCGATGAACTTGCTTCCGATTGCTGAGACGATTGCATCATGCCTTCGTCGTCAGATGGTATTTGCACTCCGCCATCGGCATTGCAACCTGCGAGAAGCAATGTGAAAAGTGCGGTGATGATGACTGGGGAGAGCGACGATGTTCTGGAAGATTGCATGTGCAAAAGATGGGAATAAAAAACGCAGTGAATATACTCCGATGAGACTTGAGCGTACAAAGAGAAGGCGAAGATTCGACAACGGTTTCTACGATAACTTTTTCGCATGCACAGGCATTGCAGTTCGATACAAATGTGGTTGATACTCCGAAAAATACGTTTCACCCTGATGCCACCATCAATCGCGCGGAGACGGCAAAGATTAATGCTGTGCTGAGAGAGATTTTGCAGTAACCTAACTATCATGAGACTCAAGTATTCAGGCTCTTCCCGCTCGCGTGTTTTCATTATTACCTGTGTATGCTTCACATTTCTAATTCTTCCGTTTTTGATTTTTGCAGCCGCACACAACTTTACCGAGCATCAAATAGGCGGAAGCACATACGATCAGGTGCGCGCGATGGAGGCGATCGATCTTGATGAAGATGGCGACGTGGATATCGTCAGCGTTGCGGATGTGCTCGACGATCTGACGTGGTGGGACAACAATGGCAGCGAATCCTTCACGCAGCGGACGATCGACGGATCCATCGATTCCATCTACGACATCAAGGTGATCGATGTCGATCAGGACAACGATTTGGATATTGTTGCTGGAGCACCGAATTCGAGCTTAGTCACGTTGTGGTACGAAAACAATGGCAGCGAGACCTTCACGAAGCGCACGGTGCAAACAGGCAACAGTGCGACATGCGTCGATGCAGGGGACGTCGATGGGGATTTGGATATCGATATCGTCGGCTGCGATTACGGTGAGAAAATCGTATGGTACGAGAATGATGGCAGTGAAGTATTTACCGAACGCACGGTCAGCACGGGGAACACGACGCCTATTCAAGTTCGAGCGGTCGACCTGGATGATGACGGAGATATGGATATCGTGAGCACATGGCAGACCGGGAACAAAATTCTCTGGTACGACAACAACGGCAGCGAGACATTCACACAGCGAACGATCGACAGTTCCGCGACGACGCCTTGGTATATGGTCGTTGGTGACGTGGACGACGACGGAGACAAGGATGTCGTGGCTGCCGTGAACTCCGACAACGCGGTCGTGTTCTACGAGAATGACGGCAGCGAATCATTCACGGAGCAGACGGTTGCGACATTGTCCGACGCGGAGGGAGTCGCGATCGGAGACGTAGACGGAGACGGAGACAAGGATATTGCCGCGACGGGATACGATGCGAGCACGGTAGCTTGGTATGACAATGACGGAAATGAAACCTTCACGTTGCGAACGGTTAATTCTTCTTTTGAGCAGGCAGGCAGGATTCAGGTGATTAATATCGACGGCGACAGTGATCAGGATTTGGTGACTGCAGGTTTGACTAACAATAATGACAACGTGACATGGTGGGAGAACACCGGTCCGACGGCGCCGAGTGTGTCCACGCTTTCGCCGGCGGATGGCGGATACAACATCTCGACAACGGCGAATCTCGTCATCACGTTCGATCAGACGGTGCAGGGGGGCACCGGCGCGGTCACTATCAAGAAATCCAGCGATAACTCCGTCGTCGAAACGCTCATGATGACCGGGGGGCTCATATCCGGCTCCGGTTCAACGCAGATCACAATCAATCCTTCCGTCACTCTCATAACCGACACGGATTATTATATCAACATTGGTAAGAACGTATTCAAGGGAGCAAACAGTCCGCACTATGCCGGCATTGCCAACGCCACTACGTGGAATTTCACGACGACGGATACGATTGCACCCACCATTTCCACTTTTTCGCCTGCGGATAATGCGACAGGCATCAATCAAACGGCGAATCTGGTGATCACGTTTGGCGAAATCGTGCAGGGAGGCACCGGGACGATCATCATCAAGCAAGCCAGTGACGGTTCCACGATCGAAAGCATTGCCGCGAACAACACGACCTATGTTTCCGGTTCCGGTACCACCCAAATCACGATCAATCCGGCGAGCACGCTCACCGCGTACGTCGACTATTACATCACGATTCACCAGAATGCATTCAAGGATCGCGCAGGCAATAAATTTGCAGGCGTTTCTTCTTCGTCGACGTGGAATTTCACGACGGCGGATCTCACCAATCCCACCCTTTCATCCGTAACACCGACCGATAATTCCACAGGCGTATCGAATACGGTCAATCTCGTGATGAACTTCAGCGAAGTCGTGCAGGGTGGCACCGGAACGATCGTCGTCAAAAAAGGAAGCGATAATTCCGTTGTGGAGACCGTGACAGCGAACAACACGACCTATGTTTCCGGTTCCGGTACCACGCAAATCACCTTGAATCTTTCTGGAGCACTGGCTCTGAATACCTCATATTATGTTCTTATCAACAAGAACTCGTTTCAGGATGCCTTTGGTCGCGATTACGCGGGGTTCACAACGACCACCACATGGAACTTCACCACGAGTTCGAGCGATACGACAAAGCCTCTTCTTGTTTCGTTGTCACCAGCCGACGGAGCGACGGGCGTCGCCGGTACGGCGAATTTGACACTGATCTTCGATGAAATCGTGCAGGGAGGAACGGGGACGGTGGTCGTGAAAAAGTCGAGCGATAATTCTGCTGTCGAGACGATCACCGCGAATAACACGAATCTTGTGTCGGGTTCGGGGACAACGTTGATCACGATCAATCCGGCTACTACACTTTCGGATAACACATCGTACTATGTGATCGTGAATAAGAATGCCTTCCAGGACTCGCGCGGTAATGATTACAAAGGATTCACCGGCGTGACCACATGGGACTTCGCAACCGCCGACACCACGGCTCCGGTGTTGTCCGGGACAGGCAGTACCGCGACATCGACGGGCGTGACCATTGTGTGGACGACGAACGAAGCGGCATCGAGCCGAGTGCAATTCGGACCGACATTATCATATGGTTCGTATACCACTCTTGCGGATACCTCGCCTCGCGTCACCAGTCACAGCGTTGCGATTGCCAGCCTGAAAACATGCGCGCGGTACCACTATCGTGTGATTTCCACAGACAGTTCTTCCAATACCGCAACAGGGAGTAATCTTTCCTTCACGACAACCGGTTGCACCGGGTCAGCCAGCGTGCAGGCTCAGACGGGCGTTCTTATCACTCGCAGTGTCACGACGACTTTAAGGCTCGGTTCGACCGGTGCCATGATCAGGGTTCCCTCAGGTGCCACTGCGTACGACACCGTTTTTCAGATCAAAGAATTGAACAAAAATTCCGTGACCACATCGGCGGGAACTCCGACAGGGTATGCGCTGATCGGATCCGTCTTCAATCTTCTTGCCCTGAGCGGTGCGACGACTGCAGTGACGTCTTTTTCCGACGCCATCACGGTGTCGCTCGAGTACACGGATGCAGACGTTGATGGCAAGGAAGAATCTTCACTCTGGATTTACCGTTATGATGGTTCTTCCTGGTCGGCCTTGAGCGGTTGCACGGTCGACATTTCCGCGAAGACAGTCACATGTACCACTACCGCTTTCTCCGATTTCTCGATTGTTGGCACGGAGGCAAGCGTCTCTTCATCCGATACCTCATCGACCTCGGTGCAAACATTGTCGGGAGGAGGCGGGCGGCGTCACAGTGTCGGCGTCATGGCACAGCGTATTGCAAAAGCGCTGAATGATATCGCCTTTCGATTCGCAGGGTTATGGAAGAAAAATGATCCGCATCGTGATGCATCCGTCTTTCACGCTTCCGGTGAGGAGCGTCAACTGCAGCGCGCACTGAAAAAAGCGATGGGCATCATTGACCTCAATCGGAGTGAACGGGAAATTGCAGCCGAAAAACGAGGTCTTCTCTATGCGACGGTTGGTCATGACGCCGTCATCTATCGGGATGTTCCTGTCGATGCATGGTTTGCTCCGTACGTTGCCAGCCTTGTACAAGACGGTATTGCCAGCGGGTATCGTGATGCCGACAATCGTCCGACGGGAGAATTCGGCGTGTCGACGTCGGTGACGTATGCAGAGGTGTTGAAAATGGCATTCGAATCGATTCATACTCCCCTGAAAGGATTGCTTCCCCCGAGGAACACTGCTGCAAAGGGCACATGGGCCGCGCCCTATGTTGCGGCAGCAGAGTCACGGCAGCTCAGGATGATTTCCTCTTCATTGAACGTTCATACTGCCGCCGCACGCGGCGAAGTGGTGCATCTGATTCTGGATATTCTTGCCCTGCCGATTGCACATCAAAAGCCACCATTCTCCGATATCCCGTCCAGCCATCCTCACGCCGAGGCCATCGCGACTGCCGCATTCTACGGTCTCATCGAAGGCGATACCGATTCCGACGGTTCGCCGCTCGATACCTTCAGACCGGACGACACCATGAATAGAGCCGAAGTCGCGAAAATCATCGCGACACTCAGGGAGCTCGTGAAGTAGGATATCTATAGATCGCGATTTCTTGCAGTGATCAGCGATTACAAATCCTTCTGCCGGCGTTCGACGCGCGCCTTCAAACCTTGCTGTAAAAGTTGCTGCACGGACCGAAGAACAGCACTATCCTCCTTGTCCCAATGGTATTCCGCTGGTCGCAGCGGCTGTCCGTTACTCCGGCGTTCAATGACGGGATGCTGCTGGAAAGGGATACCGCCATCTGTCAGTTCACGTCTGACACTCGCTGCTTCGCTGAGTGAGAAAACAGTGCCGCGTGAAATGATTTTTAGATCAGATGTCATTTCTCCTCTGGAAGACAGTGTGTTATGGCGAGCGTGAAACGGCATAATTTCTCCTCTCGTATCGAAAAGGAGATTCTGTCACTGAAACAGGACTGTTCCTTGGACATTCTCCCGCATTTCCTTGCGACCAGATGACCACAGAACCTCTACGCAGCGCACGACAGGGTTGCCGCCCAATCCGAATACGAGAGCTCGCGACTGGTCAGACAGCATGCCAACTCCCGTGACGAATTGCCTGTGCAACTTCTTCCCGTCGGCGGTGGTGACGCTCACTCGTGCGCCGAGTGATTCGGCGGTATCAGGAAGGATGACCGACAGAGCGGAATTTGTTCCGCCGTTGTTCAAGAAAGCGCGAAGAGGTCCGGCAAGATTCATGAACACGAGATCCGGATAGCCGTCGCGATTGAAGTCGGAGGCCAACGGAGTCATCCCGTAGTAGCGGTTTTCCACACCGGCAATGTCCGTAATCGGTGTGAATGTACCATCCTGCATCTGCAGAAAAAACCGCCCAGGCAACTTTTTCAGTTTGTGCGGCGGCCACTTGATGTAACTCTCCATGACCACGAGATCCAGGCGGTTGTCGAGGTTGAAGTCCTCAAAGATGGCGCCCCACCCGAACTCAAATCCGGCAAGTTTCTTCTCCGCTGTCGCGTCGGTAAAGCGGAAATCGCTTTCGTTCCGTAGCAGTAGCCACTCTGAAACCAGTGTTTGATCGGGACGAAGGTCTCCCCGAGCAAGCGACACGGGGATACTTGTGCCGATGTTGCTAAACAGCAAGTCCTGATCGCCATCCTGGTCGATGTCGCCGACCGCAAGACCCATCCAAAAACCATACTTGGAAAGATCGGGGATTTCGGTGAACGTCTGATCGCCGTTGTTGCGGAAAATTTTCACGGTATCGGTGTCTGGTGAAACGGCAAGGTCCTGCCAGCCGTCGTTGTTTAAGTCCACAAAAACGGCGAGAAATGTATTCCGACGCACGATCAGCCCGGATCGTTCCGTGATATCCGTGAAGGTGTTATCGCCATTATTCAGCAGCAGCAAGTTGAGCGTTGCATCTGCTGGATTGTTGAATGTGCCCGTAAAATGGGCGGTGTCCATGAACGTGCTCACGTAAAGATCCGCCCATCCGTCGCGATTGATGTCACTCGCAGTCACTGCGAGGGGAATGGAATTCGGTGGCAGCGTTATTGCAAGCTTTCCACCCCGAAACGCCCCTGCGTCATTCAGATGCAGATAGAGTCCGTCTTCACGGGCAACGAGCAAATCCGTGTCTCCATCGCTATCCATGTCCAGCGAGGTCGAGCCGTAGGTTCCAACCGCACTCGCAAGCCCACTTTCGTCTATCCGATTCACGAATGCACCGTTGTCAAAGAAAAAAAGCGCGTCCGATTGACCTTTGCCGCCGCCGACGAAAATCTCATCGATCCCGTCCCCGTTCGTGTCGATGAGCGATGCGCCGGCCACCGCATGGATACTTTTGTTGTAGCTGTGGACAAAGTCGATTGGCACGGAGTTGAAAGTCGGAGGTTCATTCGGTGTCGGTTTGCCGGATTTTTCCATCATTGCCATCAGTTCTTCTTTCTTCATCTCCATAACCGGCGCGGGCTCCTTGTCATCCATAGCCTCCGAAATCTCTTCCATGGTCAGGTTCTCGAAGTCCGAAGGCGCAGGCGAGCGTGAGGGCGAAGGCCCGCAGCTTGCAAGGAGGAACATCGCCGCGATCATGACGGGAGTGATGGTGCTTTTCATGCAGTCGAGGAAAGAAACAGACAGCATTGTACTCCATCTCAAAAATTCGGAAGGCGAGCCTTGCCTGAGGAGAAATCGCTTTCTTTGTAAGAAAAAGAGCATAGTTGCGTCTTCTCTTCTGTCTCTATCCCTTCCCCATCCCTTCATGGAAGACACACGTTCACTCCTCAAAGTTTCTATGCCTGTTGCGGCATTACTATTCTGGCTTACCGCCGAAGTGGCGTTTGCTGCCGTCAATTTTTCCCCGACGTTCTCCACGAAACCGTTTACCGATGTGCCGATGACAAGCTCCTCGTACGAAGCGATCGAGTATCTTCGGAGTCGCAATATTTTGAAAGGCTACGACGACGGTTCCTACGGTCCGAATCAGCGTATGCGCCGCAATGAGCTCTCGCAGCTCATGACGAACGAATTTTTCATGCCGTCTCGCGACAACAGTTGTGTCAATTCTATGGCTGGAACATCCGTATTCAACGATATTCAGGATGACGACGCGTACGCATCCGATATCTGCAACGCGAAAGTGAGCGATCTCATCCACGGGTATCCCGACGGGTACTTTCGTCCGACACGCGCCGTCAATTTCGTCGAGGCCGCCAAGATGATCACTCGCGTTCTCAGGATCAGTATGGAACAGGGCGATGGTCAAGATCCTCGTTGGTACGCACTCTATGTGCAGACATTGTCCTCAGCCAACGCCATCCCGACGAGCATCAGGCGTCTGAATCAGCCGATCACGAGAGCGGAGGTTGCCGAGATTCTCTACCGATTGAAGACGAATACGACGAATCGTCCGTCACTGCACCTAAGCGACTTCTCTCTCTGAGAGAAAAAAGAGGACGCAGAGGAGGCCGCAAGGCTTCCTCTTTTTTTGAAGCGTCATTGTATTTGTTGAAAGTGATATCTTGTATCATTGTTTCGAGCTACAAATCCCGATTCCTTCCGTCGATGAAAGACCGCAGCCCTTTTCGCTGACTCTCGGAGAATTCTTGCTGGATGAGTTCGGCGTAGTTGTCGTTGCCGAGGCCACGCATCTCCGTTGCCATCACAATGTTCCCGTCGTTTGGCAGAATGACGGAGTTCTGTCTGTTGCCGAATGTGCTTGCCACTCGCCTGCGAAGATCGGCAACGAAATGGAGCGGCATCGTTCCAGCGACCAGATGCTGAAATCTGTCCGTCATCGCTCCTTTATCGCGAAGCAAGCCGCGGTAATGAGCTCGTATCTCGGGGATGGAACGTTCGCCGCTTTCAGGAACAACCAGCTGAATGTACTGAGCCGCATTTGCTTCTTCGATTCGGTCCACATGCCGAACGCCGATGAGAATCGTGATGTCCGCAATTGCTTTCTGAACTGTTTCGTTGCTGCCGCCGTGCATCATGATCGTCAACTCCTGGATTTCTCCATCCGTTTTCGTATGGAAGAAGCGACTGCCGACAGTGGAGACACTTAAGCCTCTACGTTCCAGGATATCGAGAATCGTCGCGTCGTGACCGAGATCGGGAGGAACGGCAATTTCGATTTTTAGAACTTGCCGTACGGCCTCCGGTGCGAAATCCGGATCATTCGTCACGTCCATTCCGCTCGGGCGCGGCTCTTCTTTTACTGCGCTGATGAACGGTGAACCCACCTTTGCTCGTTCGAGGATTTCCGGAGCGCCTCGAACAAAGGCCTCAAGCTGGCTGAGGGTCGCTGCGTCAGTCGTCAGTTTCATTTTTTTCTGTCTGCCTTGCACTTGACCGCCGAGATCGGAGACTGCTTGCTGCAAAAATCCGGCATCGGGATGACTGAGGTTGGGGATTCCTCTGAAATGACGACGTGAAACATCCAGTGCATCGGAAAATTCGAGCACCGCGCTATTTTTTGCGAAGATCCTCTCGGTTGTTCCTCCCGTATGCGTTTCAAACGTGACGGCACTCTCGAGCGGTTCCATGACAGTGATCATCCATGAATGTTCCACATCATCTCCTTTCGTGATGGAGTAATTTCTCGCGGGGGTACGGTTATCATTCAATGTATGGAGCACCGATGCGGCTTGCTTCGCATTGCCAACGACCCGAATTTTCATTGCGTTCGTTCGCTGCAGTTCCGGTTTCAGATCTGCAAGAGGTGCTTCTTCAGTCTTTGGCATAGTGGAAGATTTTGTCCAAAAAGTGTCAGTGTGTCAATGATATGTGTATGGGGGGGGCGGGCGTGCTGAATGTGATTCGAAGATGGCGTAGTCAGCTGATGAAGTTCTTCCTTCTCGGAATGCAAATCAGCAGATTTTCTGGTATAATGGGAAGAATGCTGGAAAACATAAATATCCCACCTCCGATTCTCCCAGGACTTCCGCAGTCCGGAGAGACTGCGTATAACTCCATGATGGGTGCGATCGAACCGGAACTGGCGTTTCCTTCGGTAACACAATTGGAGCAGAAGTATCATAACGAGTCGCCGGAAGAGCGTCAGAACCGGGCACGCCGCTATGCGCAAGCCTATGAGCTGTATGCGAAGCGGAGTCAGGAAGTGCAGGCAGCGATGCATCAAAATGTAGCAGGATATACGCGCGCCGCACTCCGGTACGTTGAACATCTCTGGCATGGTGAAGAGCAGAAAACACTGGTCCTCATCGAATCCCGCATCCAGGCACTATGAGACCATGGGCTCATCACAGGCTTTTTGAATTGATCTTTGGCGAAGCGCGATTGTGTGCTTTCGAGTCGCCGGGATTTTCTACACCGGAACAGAACAAAAATAGTGCCGATGTACCCGTCGAAAAACCAAAAACTTCTGAGATGGCAGATCCGGGGAATGCGAAAGAATTTGCAGAAAGTTCAGTCTCTCAATTGAACGGTGCCATTGGCCGCGAGGTGAGCAGATTGGTGACAGAGTATCGACAGCAACGGGCACAATTCGATGACCTGTCCCGGAGCGGAATGTCTCCGGAAACAGCCATCCCGCTGCGTAATCAACTCCGCAGGCTCGAACTGGATCTGACAAACCGGGGCACACCGCTCGCCACATTGGGTGTGGATGATCCAACTGAGCTGATGCAGAATATGCAAACAACTGTTCGTGAGTTATTGCAGGGTACACCGGTCGTTTTCACACACACACCGGGGATGATGCGCAACGGCAGTCCGGTGAAACATCCGTACGGATTTTTCCCGAACAACATTGATCCCGATGACGGAGAATTTCTGGATATTTTTCTCGGATCCTCACTCGACAGTTCGACCGTGTTCATCATCCGGCAAATTCCGCAGACACTGCAGAAGCCGGATGGCAGCCCTGTCCAAGTGAATGATCCGGAGAATAAGTGCATGGTCGGGTTTACGACCGAAGAAGACGCGCGTCAGGCATATCTTTCGAACTATCCGGAGGGTTGGCAGGCTGGATCTATCACGAGTGTGCCGGTCACAGAGTTTGCGAAACTTGCCAGTGGTGTTTCCTAAACGGGGAACAGGCTGACGGATATGGCTTTTCAATGATGGCGGAGCCAACCCTTCGATTCCTCCTCGACTCGCTACGCTCGCTCGGAGTCACTCGGGGTTTCCGAGGTTGTTTTTGAAGTAGTGAAAATGGATGTTGTTTTGAGTGTGGCGGGACATTCTGAATGTGGTTCGTGTACATGCAAATTTACTCAAGCACGGTGGCACGATTGCTTAGAGCACGGAAGTAGGATCGTCATCAGTTATCAAATCTAACATCGCAGCATCCCAACTTTGGTGTCGTGTGCCTACATTGCTATCGTCTCTGGATTTAACGATCCCAGCTAATTGCTGAAGTCGCTTATGGTCATTCAATAGTTTATGCAATTCCAAGAGGGGCAGTGAATCAAGCCCATGTTCTGTGGCCTGTATGATGATTTGATCTCTTGGGATCAATTTGTTTGGGCTTGGCCTCTCCATATTCTGAAGACAGTTTTGAGTAATCGTTTGGATAACTTCAGTTCGTGCATGATGTATCGCTGTAATGAGTTTTGATCCTCGTACCCGTAGGATGAGGCTTTGTATCCTTCTTTCTGTGTCCGCAGAAAATTCCATAGTTTCCCATGCAGCTGTACACATATTTACTATAGCAGCGCCTTCCCAAGCTTTGGGATCGCAGTTCAGGAGGACGCGGCTATCATGGGTGAGATATGCAATCTTATTTCTAATGTCATGTGTATTTGCAAGCGCCACTATAGTCGGATGTCCTCCTGAGCGATTCACGGCGATCACATGTGCGAGGGTTTCTACAGCAGTTCCTTCATGCATCCCCGCTAAGACAAATTCTCGATCTTCTCCGCTTGACAACTGTTGCGCCTCAGCAAGAAGTGCTTCGAACAAAAGCTCAGCTTCAGAGACACAGTCTCCGATCAGAATACGAGCCTCACAGAGTTCGGAGAATTTGTCCATCACTTTTTTATTATAATACTTTTTATATCTTTGTCTAATAATATGTGGCGGGACATTCTGAACGTGGTTCGACTTTTCAGCAGCCGCAATAGGCATTTTTGTCGAAAATTTTGACAAAAGTGATAATATATTTATAGTATTCTTATGCATCTTGTCTCACTTGAACGACTGACCAATGATCACCCACTGAAGGAGGAAGGGTTTTCGATCTGCAGTCCTCAGTTCTCCAGCGGAAGAATCGAGTGCGGACAGGATCTGATGCAGATCGTCAGTCTCTGCTCTGACAAGACCATCGTTGTTATTCCCAGGACTGACGTCGATGAAGGATTTCTTTCCTCAGTTTCTGCAGAAGGGAAGGCTCGATACAGCAGCTACAGAGGCTATACACATACACGATGGAATCAAGCGGATACCACATCGGAAAAGAATGCCATCCCTCACGTACATCCGTACATGAATTGCAGTCTGGCACCCAAGCCGACGGAAACGCCGACTGCATTTTTCTCACATGCGGTTGTTCGATCAACACTGGAGAAAATGAGTATCGATGATTCTTGCTCCGTGAGAATCCGCCATGCCCTTGTCGAGATCTTACAGAGAACACCGAATACCGCACATCCAAGAGCGCTCTTCAATAGGCTCGATGACTTTGCAGGGTCAGATGAAAGTCCGCCTTTGGGGGATTTCATCCAAGATCTCCATAGACGCATCCTGACAGCAGGAGGCCTCTACGAAGTCGACTTAAGTCAACATGGAGCTGCAGGTGTTATCATCGACCCAGACGCAGGGCATGGACGTAGCATGGTCCATTCTCAGAAAAGGAAAGGGGAACCAACGGTGTGGAAATACTTCGGATCTCCAGTGTCTATCCGCAATGATGCAGCAGCACGCAGAATGCTATAGAACTGATTCACACATTCAGGAGGCTCGACATCCTGAATGTGGTTCGAATACACATCGAAAAAATCAGTTCAAACACAATATTGCAGTAGCTTAGATTACAGAGGAGTTTATTGATGCGTTGCCGGAGAAGCACAAATCCTTAATTTTGTCTGCGATGCTTTCTCTCCATTTTGGAAGATTGCTTACAGCTGTCTGGGCTTTTTTCATCAACGCCACAACTTCTTCTCGCAGATTGACGTCGACACCGTTCAATATTTCATGTGTGAAATAATCGAGACCTAAAGAACGTACGGCTAAGCTGATTTCGGCTGCTGAGTCATCAAGAGCCCGCTCATCCGTACCTGCCGCATGAAACGCATTGATCGTGACGTTGAGATTGCCGATGGTTTCCGAGAATTGTTCAGTGGCACTCATGCACTCTATTGTAGAATCGTAGCAGTTGTGGCGGAATCATGGCAATCGCGAACGACGTGGCGGGCTGGACGCGATGATTTTAGAACTGATGAAGGTCGACTCATCGGAGGTCTACCACTTGCTTGCCAATGCAATGGTCATGGGTTATGTGGCAAAAGAACGAAAATCATGCTATAATTATAGAGATTCTGAAATAAAAAAATGCCCGAAAAATTTGAACAAAAACCAACGGATCCTGCTGCACAAACTCAGAAAATAGAACAACAAATTTCTTTAATAGAAGCAGATTTGCACCTTAGTGGTAGCGCCGCTGTGGAAAAATCGCTTCTGCAGGATCAGAATGTCCATTTGAAAAATGCCGTTGTAAACCGCTTTAAAGCAGCATTGCTTTTGCCTGTGCATGATCTTAAATCTGCTTTGCAATGGTTCCAGAAAGCCCATGTTGTTCATACGTTCGATTCTTTTTCGCGAGACGAGCTGGAAAAACGCGCGGCAGATGTTTTACAAATCGCGTTTCAAGATCTGGGTAATGTAGACCCTCGAAAGAAGATAACAATTTATGGGGAGAAACTCGAAACGAAAGCTGAATCTCTAACAAAAAGGGCGAATTCTCTTATGCAATTCGCAGAGGTACAATTAACAGAAGAGGCACGCAGAGAATGTGCTGTTGCCTACCTAAATTTTGAAAAGAGATTCAATTTACCTTTGGACGAAATTAATCGTGTTATAGTCGCCGGCGTTGATCACTTTACAAAAACCAATCAAAAACTGCAGTCCACGCAGCTTGCTAAGTACGTGTGGGGGGAGTTTGTAAAACAGTACCCAAAATTAACCAACTTCATGCAGTTTGATGACGGTCGTTTAACCTATCAACCACGTCAGGATCAGGAAAAATGGGACATATCCCTCAACGATGAACATCTCATAGTTTTCCGCCAAAAAAATGCGCCTCAAGTCATGTTCGTCGTTATGCGCAGCATGCTGTTGGATGATGCGATACTTCTTGAAAAGCGAGCGGCATTGGCAGAGAAAGAGTACAAACAGACACAATCGGGGACTAATCAAAAAGCAATGAAAGAATACGATCTACCGAAAAATGTACCAGTCGCGCATCTTCGCGTCGTTGACATATCTGATGGTCAGCATTTTACGCTGACACGAACCGGACTGGCCAACTCAACGATGCTCAACAAAGTCTTGCAATCAACGCATCCTCAACTCATTACACGCCCGCCTCTTTTTGCAGGAAAATCTAACCCAAAAGAAATGTTGCACAGAGAATTTGAATCGGTTGCCTTACAATGTAAAGGCAAACCGTTCCATGTTTGTCTCGATGTTTTCTCACATGGAAAAGAGAACAATTTTCGCTTCGGCGACTATTCGCTCGATGCAAAAGATATTGTCGAACTGCTGCAAGAATTTCCTCAGTGCACGCTGACGATGAACACCATTGCGTGTTACGGCGGAGGAATGATCGAAGGCTTGATGAAAGACAAAAAATTTCAAACTGACAAAACCCTACAATCTCGCTTAGCGGTCTTTACTCATGCAAAGGGTGATGCAGCTAACATTGGAAAAATGGATTTAAATGGGGGCATGCCCATTACGGATGCAAACTACCTTCACTTAATGGATGCTCTTCTTAAAGGAAAATCATATGGAGAAGCGGCATTCACGGCGGATATGGAAACAATGAATTACGCTCCAACGGATGCGGAGGCTGTCATCCATGGACAGAAGCATGCGCAAAATACGCGACAACTGTTGGACCAGGGTTTAGATGACTCCATGGATGCAGCGATGAGTTTGGTATAGTCGATGAACGTTTGTAGCGGAGCCAACCCCGCGACTCTCCGCCTTCGGCGGATCACTCGGGGTTTCCTCAGTTGCTAAAAAAGTAGTGTGATTTGGAGTTGCTTCGAGAATGGCGGAGCCAACGGGATTCGAACCCGCGACCTCTTCCGTGACAGGGAAGCGCTCTAACCAGCTGAGCTATGGCTCCATCTTTAAACCTGTGTCACAAAGGATCAATACGTTGCCGCAGACGTACCTGCAGCCCGACTAGGCTAGCAAATGACAAAGAGAATAACAATCTCAGGAACAGCGGATCCTCCATGACAGCTCATAATCCATTTGCCTTTTGATGTAAAGTTTGCTATACTGTTCTTGTCATCAAGTGAATAGAGCTCATCCTTTACTCGCCTGGTGATCAAAACAAACACCGTCCCGGTAGCAATACTCGAGGCGGTTTTGTTCTATATACTTTCTCCATGATTGATCCACGCATTTTTCGCGCCTACGACATCCGAGGCGTTGCCGGTACGCAGCTCACCGAGGAGGCATGCCTGCAGATCGGTTTTGCATTCGGAACGGTGCTGATCGAGAAGTACGGCAAAGAACATCCGTCCCCGACCGTTGCTGTCGGTCGCGATGCGCGTACCCATAGCTTGGCTTTACAAGCCGAGGTGATGAAAGGATTGATTGTCGCAGGCTGTGAGGTTTTTGATATCGGGCAGACGCCGAGTCCGGTGAACTACTTCACGATCTGTACACAGAAATTCGATGCGGGAATGCAGATCACCGCGAGTCATAATCCGAAAGAAGATAATGGCATCAAATTATGCACCCGCGATGCGGATGCGTTTTCGGGAGAAGATTTGCAGGAGTTAAGAAGAAGAATCGAGGCTTCCCCTTCTCCAGAAAAAAATTCTCCGCCTTCTTTCTCCGCCTCAGCGGAGAGAGTGGCCCCGCAGGGCCGAGAGAGGACCGGAGGGGTCAGGGGATGAGGCGCTCAGAACACCGCCA
>CALRAD010000004.1 GCA_943350395.1 Candidatus Peribacteria bacterium | reverse complement strand
GCACAACTTCATCGTTTGGCAGTGGCTGAACTGGTACAACTACGTTAAAAGCCATTCTGGCATGGGAATGGACAGAAGAACCCCTGCAGCCGTAGTCTATGAATGCCTCACCAAGGAAAGTGTTACCCTAATGCTGCAACCTAACAATATTTGCAAATATATATATAAATATGATATAATATCATCAATAGAGATCTGTCGCAGCAACATGCCAGAAACACAAAATTCACGACCGGATCAGCAGGAGATTCCCGAAAAGGGAATCGATACTGTCAGTGAAAAAGCAAAACCTGAAAAGCAAAACCGTGCACAGATTGAACCAAAGAAAGAATTCGGCATGCGTCAAAAATTGCAAACCGTTTCGTATGCGATGACAGCACTCTCATTTGTGCCATCCGAACGCAGAGAGCAGATCATGAACGGACTTCTGGAGCGAGCTGGAATTCCCTCGGGACCCTACGAATACACACTTGAGCTCCGTAATCTCCTGGTCAATGACAGCAAGGCTCTTGAGGAAGATATCAACCGCTATCAGAAAGCGAACACGAAAGAGAAACGGCAAGAACTCCTGCAGACAATTCTCGATCACACGGAAACATTCGTCGAAAATCTCATCCAGAAATTCGTCCTGGATAACACACCGAAAGAACAGAGAAAAGAGCGCGAGAAAGTCTACCAAACAAAGAGAATCGAACGCATCCGCGACACGTATAAAATCGATCTCCTGGCCACCCAGATGAAGATCTGTCTTGCGTTTGTACAGGGAGACGAGGCTCTGGCACTGACGCATGCGAAGCAGTATGTCGCTGAGAAATACCTCGGACTCAAATCTCTCGTGAAAGTCGACGAGCGCACGCAACAGATCATCCGCAGTCTTGCGAAAAATCTTATGACACAAACCGAGAAAAACATCCTGCCTGTTCTCGAAAAAAAAGTACGCGAGTTTGCGAAACAGAGTTTCACACGTTCATTCTGGAATCGCGCGAAGCAGACGGGGAATTTCGCATGGGACTGGGTAAGAACTCCGTTCAACGACGAAGCAAAACAGAGGATGGCACAGAGCATCACGCCAATCGTGAGGATGAATAAGCTTCAGCCGAAGAAGCAGGAGGGTTACATGCAGGGTGCTATCACAGGTCTCAAGGAAGTAAATCCAAGTAATGCTTTCGCAAAAACAGCACCCATCATGTGCGATTTCGCAAAGACTGCTTTCCAAGTAGGCATGAATCACAAGGAAGCACTCATACTGCTCGCCTCCGTCGCAGGCGCCGTCAGCTTCGATCTCGCTCTTATGGCGGCAACGTGGGGAGTGGGTGCGGCAATCAAGGGAACACAGGTGGCAGGAACAGCCGTGCAAACCAGCGGCACTGTCGTGAAAGCATTCTCTGCAGCGACCGCAGGGTTCTCCATCGGCAAGACGGCACTGAGGCCGCTTCATGGACTTTCCGAAAAGTTATCGTTTGCGAATCTAGAAGAAAAAGTACATACCAAAGTGATCGATGATGCACGGAAAGAGGGGTAGCTTGTCTACCTCCGTCCGCCGTTGTAGCGGCAAGGGTCTGCAAAGTAGTTGATGGGATAGCCCTGCGAAGTGCAGGTCGGATACGTTCGACCGTTCGCACAGACAATTGGGCGACAGGTGTTGGAGCTGGGACGAGAAGGAGACGATGCAGCAAGAACACTGCCAATGGAAGCGACGGCGGCAAAGGAGGCAACCGAAAGGGTGATGAGGCGGTGCATGGTACTAGAGGGGAAAGGTGCCTTTAAGACGCGATGAGGAGGCTTCTCTGACATCATTTCTGATTGAGTAAAAGTTGTTTTTGAGGTATAATAGTTGGATTTCTTCACACAAAAAAACATGCCCAAAAATCCTGAGGCGAAATCGGAAACTGGCATCAGTCTGAATCCCGAGATCGCGAGCACCCAAAACTCCGTGCGGGGCAAAATAATGGACCTCTCCGTGAGGGGTCTCGACATCGCAGGAAATGCTGTAAGTGTCGGAGCCGAACTCCTCGGCATCGGAGCGGGCGCGCTGATCAAAACAACAGGAAAAGCAACGATCGCGGCTGCAAAAGGCGTTTTTCAAGGCATGCGCGGAGCAGCGGCAAAGAATGTTTCTCAAGCCATCTAACCCAAAAAAGTATGGATGCTTCCGCAAAAATCGAAAAAGAACCCACTCGACCATCCGAGAAACCATTCAGTCGTGAAGAGGCTCGTGTGTATCTTCTGTCTCTCACACAGACAGTCGAAGCAACCGTCGATCAGGGTGTACAGAAAAAACTGGCAGCGGAGACGGAGCTCAGGAAACTCAGCAAGCAGCAGCTTGAAAGTTTGAACCAGACGACTGTGGAACAAATCGGTCTGCCTGAGAATGTGAAGAAGATGGTGGAAACGATTGATCTTCGCACGCTCATTCTGAATGAAACGAATAGGCAGAGGGAGGCACTGAAACAGGAGGTTGCAAAGAGCAGGTCTGAAACCGGAAAAGATAAAGAAAAGACTGAGGCAGGCAAGAAAGACGATGCAACAGACAAAGCTTGGATTCCCGATTCCATCGATCCGAGCACGTGGAACGGAAGACAAATTTCAGTCGCTTCAACCGCAACACTCGGAGCAGTAGGACTCTTGTACCTCGCCTGGAAGAAGTGGAGGCAACCAAAACCAAATTCAGAAATACCGGCAGTTCCTGTGGCAGCAGTGCCGCAGAAAAATAGAGTCCTCACATTCCTCTCCTGGATTCCGGTTGTCGGTCTCGGTGCGACAGCACTCTACGCCGCACACAAAATGCTTCTGAAGTTCGATCCCTATACGAAAGCTTTTGCGGCGATGCAGGAGAAGTATGAAGCATTCGAAAAGAGGGTCGCGCCCTTTGTGGAAAAGGGGAAAGAAAAAATTCTCCATCCACTTGGAGAAGGAAAATGGGAAAAGTATGGAGTCAAAAAAGAAAATTACGAAAAAGCAGAAAATCTTTATCAGGCAAAAGGGAAGGCTGCAAAGAATGAAATCGCAAAGCAGCTTGATCTTGAAGGGGCAGAAAAAAGCGTGCAACTTGAACAATTTATGGCAGACATGGCTTCGGAACATGATGGTCAAGAAATAGAAGTGGGCAGTGGTGTCCATTATCTCCCCGCAAAAGAAGCGCTCAAGAACTATGAAAATGAAATTGAAGATGCACTCAAAGCGTTTGGTCATTGGCTCGAATCTCACGAAGGAACCCTGTTCCTGACAGGAGTAGTCTTTGCAAAAATCGGAATTCTCAAATCCATCTTGAGTAGTGGGCTAAGCGTTACTACAAGAGCAGCAAGTATTGTAGCTACAGTGACACAGTGGGGCATAAAAAGTGTCATAAAACATCCGCTGATCTCTCTTCTCGCATTCGGCGGAACATACCTTGCTGCAAAAAAAGTGGGGGAAAAGGTACGGCTTCCCGAAAATTTGCATCAACTGTATCTCGCGTGTGCCGGAGATCAGCCTCTCGCAATCAATGAAAAGGGTAAAAAGGCAGATGAACCTGTACTTGCAGCATTGCAACCCCAGATAAAAAATTGGGTGATGGAAGATAGCATCGGGCCGTGGGTGAAAAAACAAATCAAATCTCTCATGGACCTCATCCTCGAAACAGCCCCAGAGGCAGCGTTGCTATCACGCGAAGAACTGATCGCAAAAAACAACATGAAAGGGTTTAGAGTGCTTTGGCAAACACTCGACGAGCGACTCAGTGAAGCAAGTCGAACAACAAAAGACCGAGACAATGGCACTGGCGAAAAATGCATGGCTGCGATGGAAATTCTTGAAGAACTGGAAATAACGTTCATTCGTTCTCGCTGCACCGATTCAAAGGAAAAAGATACCTCCGTAGAACTGCTGCAAGCATTAAAAGAAGCTCTCTCAGTAGAAGAAATCAACATCACTCTGGAAGTGCGAGGCAACATTGCAAAATGGCAAGGGAAAGATATGGAACGACCGAATGATCTCTGTGTTGATCCGGCAATCTCCGATAGAGAAACAGTGGAAAATGTTTCAAAGATGCTCCGACAAGAACAAGACACTCCCACTCTCCTCGCGCGAGATCTTCTCGATGAGATGCGAAGAATGGGCAATGATGCAAAAGAAAAAGGGGAGAAATGGGTTGATGATAAAATCCTTGCCACAGTCGTTGGAAGCTTCCTGATCGTCATTGACCCAACAGAACAAATTCCACAATTTTGGAAAATCCCACTCGATACTGCAGGGCATGTTCTGGATTTTGCTCAAGGTGATGAAAACGGGGGTCAATTTATCGCAAGTATCTCGAATGGCATCATAAGCTCTGCTGTTTTTTCAGTCAGTGCTGAACTCTGCAGTAAGCTCAAGCAATTTGCAATCGGTGGAGGAGAAATCCTCCCACAGGCTTCGACAATCCCAGGAAAAGCTTTGATGAAGGTTAGATTTGTTGCGACCCGATTAACACCTGGCGTATCGCAGATTTATTGGGGAAAGAGAATTTTTGGAACATGGAGAGACGTTGTTGCATTCCGCGCAAGCGGACGAGGTGGAAGGCTCATGACAATTGCGTGTGCAAAAGCCGGTATTGATCCACGGTGGATCAGTGTTATCGAAACAACAAAGAATATTGAAAGATTAAGACCAATAGCAAAGGCGCTTCGATGTGCTGATCCTGAAGGCGTATCGTTTGAAGCACTCAAAAGCGACATTTTGGAAAGAATGAAAATGCGACTAGAAAAAGTGCGATTACGTGGAATTGAGGCAACAACTAAAAAATTACTGACGGGACAGTGGCTCTCTGCGGTTGAAGGTGAAAAACAGGGACTGGAAGGTGTTCTTGAAAGTTTCAAAACTACCTTCGCTGATGTCAAACAAATGAGAGCGGACGGCATGACCGTACAAGAAATTTTTCAGACAGGAATACAGCCAAAACGCATGTTAGAAGCTGGAGTATTACCGAAAGAATTACTCGATGCTGGCATTGAAGAAACAGAACTATTGAAAGCTGGCGTTTCAAAAACTGATATCAAAGTCGCAATGGAAGAAATTACAAAGGCAAATGAGTTAGCTGCTAAAACCGCAGAAACAAGAAAAGCAGTGCAAGCAACAGATACTGCTTCTAATACTGCAAAAGCTGCTGAAGACGCAGCAAGCGTGAGCAAAGAAGCTCCAAAAAGCGGAGCACAAGCACCCGATGGAAAAATAGCAGCTGCGAATGGTGCTGAAGTCGTCTCAGATGCAAAGACGACAGCAAAACCTGCCTCCGAAGGAGTGCCTGTCACGAGCGAAGTCGCAACGAGCAAAGGAACAAGTACTGCAACTGCGGAAGCGGCAAAAGAAGCAAAAGATTTCGGCAGTCTTCAACGCGAAATCGATGCCGCAAGAAAAACCGGAAATACAGCAGAAGTCGCAAGGCTCGCAACTGAAAACACGAAAGCGATTCAGGTTGCAGCCGAAGCCGGTGATGCCGAAGCAAAAGCGCTGTTGCATGGTTTGGACTTCGCGAAAAAATGGACTGCCGGAAAAGTCGCAATGAAGGGGCTGCCCTTCATCGGCACCGCAATCGATGTGTACCTCATCAGAGCAAACGAAGTTGAGATCGCGAAGGCAACGGCAAAAGGCGATCTGCAAAAAGTCGCAGACCTCAAGAGTGAACGTTCCTCACTTCTGGGAGCCGGAGCCGGAGGACTTCTTTGGGCGGGAGCGGAAACAGCAGGCGCATTGGGCTTCGGAAATGGAGCAATCCTCACGTTACCAGGCACGGTTTCCGGCGGAGTCCTCGGAGCGACAGCATCCGGTCTTGCTACGGGAGCAGTTCTTGTCGCACCCATTGTAGCCGCATCGTTCTATAGAGAGGCAATCAAGGAATCCGTTGCCGAATGGAAAAAGTCAGAACAGGAATATGCTCAAATAAGCGGAGCAAAACTCCTCGGCGAAATTAGAAAGAAGATGACCGAACGCACAACAGGAACAGCCGCCGCAAATGGCGATACGATGGTGCAATCACTCATCGTGGGAACACCCGAACGCTATCAAAAGAAATTCGATGAAACGGAAAGAAACATCAATCGCCCGATGCGCGAGAAAATGTACGGCGCTTACTTCATGAAATACACACAGGCTCCGTGGACGGAAGCGGACACCGAACTCGCTGAAAGAGAACTCGAGGAATTTTTCAAAGAACGAACAAATGTGTCGAAAGAAGAGCGAAAGCAACAGAGCGATCTGATCATCAAAAATATCGTCAAACAAAGATTCAACGAAGCTGTCGCAGACAAGAAACGTTTCATCGAACACGTCAGCATCACCGGTGAAGGATTTTCTTCGGCAAAACCCCAAGAACTGGCGCAAGCCGATGATTACGCCGAAGTACGGTCGGTCTATCGTAATCTTGTTTCAAAAGGACAGAAGCCCGAACTGAAGTACAAGGACGCAAGTGGAGCAGAGAGAATATTGGATCTTTCGGCATTCAGATTCGCAGGTGAACCTACCGCAGAAGCAAAAATCGAGATCAGGAATGTTCTCAACGCCTATCGAAATGACATAAAAATTCCACGCACTTTGGCGCAGCAAAGCATGGGTTCCCTACTCGCAAAAAACATGGGAACTGACTATCCGAATGAACAAAAAGCGATGATGGAGACGGCAGAACAAGGAATCAGAAAGGAAATCCTTACCCAGCTCAGACATCACATTCTGCATGCCGAAGAACAAATCGAAGCATACGCTCTCGGTGAATCAACGCAGGATAGAAGGGTGAAAGCATGTCTGATTCGCGAGGAAGTTCGGCGTGAATTCGAAGGACAATACGACCAATTCATTTCCAAGATCGGTGAACAGATTCATACACCTGAAGAATATCAAAGTTGGATCAAGCGCATGGAAGAGCCCTTTGCACAGGTTTCAAATATCGAAGCTACTCGTCAGAAAGCAAGGAAATTCCTGCCGGAAGCCGAATCGCAAACCATCTTCACGGACATCGTACGATCCGGATACGAGAAATCAAAGTATCGAGAAGTACTCACAGATCTTGCTTTGTAGCAGTAACAGAATCGCGTTCCAGACTGGAACGGTTCTCGCTATGCTATCCGCATGGATCCAGTCCGCCATGCCAAAGCCGAGAAACTTCGCGAGCTCAAGCGTCTGCCGTATGCAGCGAAGTTTGACCGTACACATACGCTACAAGCAGGGCACGACGGCAAAGACGGAACCAAGGTAAAGATCGCGGGACGCGTCATGCTCTTTCGCGAGATGGGGAAACTGACGTTTGCGACACTGCAGGATCACACAGGACGTCTGCAACTTGCCTTCAAGCCAACCTCCGCCGAGGCTACGGTCGGCGAGGAAGAAGGTCTCAGCCTTGAAGAGTACAAGCTTCTGCAGAAACTGATCGACCTCGGAGACATCATCGGGGTTGCAGGCGAGAGATTTACGACACAGAAAGGCGAGCCGACGATTCTCGTGAAAGAGTGGTGGATGCTCAGCAAAGCCCTCAGACAGCCTCCGGAGAAATGGCACGGCATCAGCGACAGGGAAACGGCCTACAGACAACGCTATTTGGATCTCACCAGTAACCGGGAAGCGTTCGATCGGTTCATGTTTAGGTCCAACTTCATCAAAGCCATGCGCGAGTTCTACTGGGACAACGGCTTTACCGAAGTCGATCTCCCGGTTCTCGTCAATTCCGCATCCGGTGCACTTGCCACCCCTTTCTCAACACATCACGAAGCACTCGATCTCGATGTCTATCTTCGAATCGCACTCGAAACACACCAGAAGGAATGCCTGATCGGCGGCTTCGACCGAACGTTTGCCTTGGGTCCGGTTTTCCGGAACGAGGGGATGGATCCGAGTCACCTGCAGGAATTCACCATGTGCGAGCACTACGCATCGTACTGGGACTACGAAGACAACATGCGGTTCACGGAAAAGATGCTTTCGACGCTGCTCATGAAGACGCTCGGCACAACGAAAGTGAAGATCCCAAACAGAGAGGGAGCCCTGATCGAAGCGGACTTCGGAGGAGCTTGGCCGAAGCTCAGCATGCGGGAGGTGATCCTGAAAGACTGTGGCATCGACTACGACCTCTTCGAATCTGCCGGAGCCCTGAGAAAAGCCATGAAAGACAAAAAAATCGAACTGGAAGTCGATGTTGTAAATTTGGGTCGCGGAAACCTTATCGATCAGCTCTATAAGAAAGTCAGCCGCCCGAAGATCATCTCGCCGACATTCATCACCAAGCACCCGATCGACCTTTCCCCTCTCGCACGCAGAAATGACGAACATCCAACGATCACCGATAGGTTCCAGCTCGTCGTCGGTGGATGGGAAATCGTGAATGCCTACAGCGAGCTCATCGATCCCGTGGACCAAGCAGGCAGGTTCAATTCTCAGTCGGAAGCGAAGAAGAAAGGCGACAACGATGCACATGATAAAGATGACGAGTTCATCGAGGCACTCGAGTACGGCTGTCCGCCATGTTCCGGTTGGGGGATGGGCATTGATCGAATTGTGGCTCTGCTTAGGGCTCAAGAGAATTTGCGTGATGTTGTTCTCTTCCCACTCATGAAGCCTCTTTCGAAAGCAAAAAGCATCGAGCAGAAGACTGCTGCCCCTTCAGGAACTATGGAACTGCCTAAAGGCACTTCAGCACATCTTCTTCAGCATGCTGACTACGGTCATCTCCTGCCTGCCGCGCATGGGCTCATCGAAGCGCACGCAGACCAAACGAAAGCTCACCTGATCGCGACTGGAGCAGCCATGGAAGCGCTTGCAAAAAAATTCGGAGGCGACGCACAAACATGGAAAGTGGCAGGAATTCTGCATGACTTGGACTGGGATTCTCTGCAGAAAGATGCCGAAAAACACTGTGGTACTACACTAGAACAAATGCTTGCGACGATCAAAGCACCCGAAGAATTGCTTGGTGACATTCGAGCGCACTACGCAGAGATGTACGGCGAGAAATATCCGCTGAATACGATGCTCCGAAAGTGCCTGTACTGCGTCGACGAACTCACCGGCTTCATCATCGCTGTCACCAAAGTCCGACCGAGTAAGAAGATTGCGGACGTGGAAGTGAAGAGCGTCACGAAGAAACTGAAAGACAAGACCTTCGCTGCTCAAGTCAGTCGAGAGCAAATCGGAAAGTGTCAGGAGCTCCTCAATATGAGCATCGATGAAATGGTCGGTATTACGCTGGAGGCGATGAAAGGAGTGGCTGCAGAGCTTGAGCTATAAATAGAAGCTAAATGGAAGCGGGTTGCTACCCGCGTTTGGGAAGACTATTTGTTGACAGAATATGGAAAAAATATATAATGCTCAATATTATGGCAGAACGTGAGAAACACATTCTCGGCAAAGAAGATAGAACTGATGCTGCGAAGACGATCCCGGGTCGTCACCATGATGACGGTCCAAGTGAGCAATATTTTTTAGATACCTACGGTGTTACAAAAGCAGAATTTTCAAAATGGATAGATACTCTCGGTGACAGAAACCCGAGATAGGAATTATTCAAATAAACGCAGGAAGCCCGCCTTCGTTCTGCGAAGCTTCGGTGGGCAGGTATCCTGCTCCCTTTATCTAATTTTTTCCCTCTCCCTCTGTGCTTCAATATTGAACGCAAGAAAGTAACGATCGAGAGATTCCCCTGTCGATTGATATTCATTGTCACCGACAAAGAAATCGCAGATCACTTCCCGAAGCCTGCAGAGTTCTTTTAATCGCTTCCTGTGCTTCGGATCGGCAATCGTCAGGTCGAGAAGTTCGAGGCAGCGTTCAAGTGCCGACCACATGCGGGCGTTATCGGCGGAAATCTTACCCTTCAATGCACGACCGAAATCAGCACCGACATTGGCCAGCTGAAAGGCAAGAGTGAAGGTATTCCAACGGCCGGATGCAAGCTCTTCGTGAATGAAAGGTTTCATGACGGGACAAGAACGGAAACAGTAGAACGAATCACTTCTTGTTGAACCGGATCATCCACGGATCGAGTTCTATTATTCTGCCTCGGTCGCAGATTGATCATCGAATCAAATTCAATCCAATCTTCACCAAATCTTTCAGGGTAAATATTGATGCCCCAGAGGTCTTCCTGAGCAGAGCCATCCTCCAGAAGCATCTGCTCTTCATCGGCATGCATCTGTGCACCAATGGCCATGATCTTGCGCTTGCAATCAACAACAACCTTCACCATGTCTCCATAGCGCTCCAAAGCTAATTCCTTTAGGAAAGCTCTCGTGACAGGCTTGGTGATGATCGAAGCGGGTGACATGCAAAAAACACTATACACCAAGCATGAAACCCGCAGGAAGCATCCTGCTCCCTTTTCTCTATGTCACTCTTAAATCTGGCAATCGCAAGAATGCGCTCTTTGGAATTTGGTTTTTGGTATTTGGAATTTACGCTAGTACGTATTCCTTCCCCCTCTCCGGCATCACGATGTCGATCGGCTTTGCAGCAACCGTTCGTTCGGCGAGAGCGAACATTGCCTTCTCTTCTCCGTGCACGAGAAAGAGCTGTTTGAGTCCCGGTACCGCCTGAATGTACCGATCGAGATCGTTCTTGTCGGCATGACCCGAGTAGGCGTTGATGTACTGAATTTCTGCTTTCTTTCGAATGATCTCATCGAAAATTTTCACATCTTTCTGATCCGGATCGAGAAGCCTCCGCCCGAGCGTATTCTCCGCCATATAGCCAACCGCAAGCACCGTGTTTCTCGCATCGGCAAGCTCGTTTTTGAGGTGATGACGAATGCGACCGGCTTCGCACATTCCGGAGCCCGCCATGATGATCATGGGTCCGGGTTTGCCGTTCAAATCCTTGCTCTGCTCCATGCTCTCGGTGTATGTGACGAGAGAGAACTGAAACGGATTATGAGACTTTCTGAGGAAGTTATCGTACATCGCCTGGTCGTAGCACTCGGGATGCTTCTTGAAGATTTCCGTGACACGGGACGCAAGCGGGGAGTCGATGATGATCGGAATCGACGGGATCTCTTTCCTGTCCCACAGAATATGCAGGTCGTAGACGATCTCCTGCGTGCGCTCGAGCGAGAATGCCGGAATCAGAAGCTTGCCGCCGCGTGCCGCTGTTTTGATAATCACCTCTTTCAGCTTGTCTCTGGCTGTTGTAATGCTGTCATGCTCACGATCGCCGTACGTGCTCTCGCAGATGAGGTAATCGACTGCGGGCATCGACTCCGGATCTTTGATGATGGGAAGGGTGTTCCTGCCGATGTCCCCGGAGAACCCGATTCGCACGACACTTCCATCCTCTTTCTCGACCTCCAGAAGCATCATCGCGGAGCCCAAGATATGACCGGCTTCGAAGAACTCGCACGTGATCCCCGGCACGACCTGAAATTTCTCATGCAAGTCTCTGCCGACGAAGAGATCCATGCACTCGGCGGCATCTTTCTGCGTGTAGAGCGGTCCTTCGCTTGCGAGTCTCGATTTGTCCAAGTGCTTTCTGAAGAACTCGTCGTCTTTCTCCTGAATGTAGGCGCTATCCTGCAGCATCACCGCACAGAGATCTTGCGTGGCATGCGTTGCATAGATTGGACCTGCAAAGCCCTTCTTATAGAGCAGAGGCAAGCGTGCCGCATGATCGGCATGCGCATGGCTGAGGACTACGGCATCGATGTCGGTCTTGGGAGTGAAGTTGAACGTTGCATTCTTCTCCGCAGATTCTCTGCGACGACCTTGAAACATTCCGCAGTCGAGGAGAATTCTCTTGTCTCCGACCCGGATCTCGTGACACGTGCCAGTTACTTCTCTCGCTGCGCCGTGACTGATGAGCTTGATGTCCATGGCTTCGATTATGAACGCAGGACAAAAAAATAGACAGTTGTTTATCCTCTCTCGTAGCTGAGGCGC
Organism: Candidatus Peribacteria bacterium; assembly: GCA_943350395.1. Lineage (GTDB taxonomy): Bacteria > Patescibacteriota > Gracilibacteria > Peribacterales > Peribacteraceae > SICN01. The sequence continues at coordinate 73,462 of CALRAD010000004.1, read as the reverse complement.
CGCGCCTCAGAATCGGCGGCATTCGCCGCCGTCTGCGATACGGTATCGCAGCTACGGATCACAAACATTACAGTCCAACCGACCTGAGCAACGCTTTCTTCTCATCTTTTGTCAGCATCCGTACCTGCCCCGCAGGCAGCATACTGTCCATCAGCGTCATAATACGAATGCGCTTCAGGCTTCGAACCGTGTACCCGACATGCTGACACATGCGGCGGATCTGCCTGTTCTTGCCTTCCGTCAGGACAATATGAATCAAGCTCGGGGCGACTTTGCTGCACTTGAGGGGCTTCGTTTTGTGCCCGTCCATCTCGAAACCCTCTTCGATCTTCCGGCACGCAATCGGTTCGATCGGACGATCGAGGAGTACCTCATATTCTTTCTCATGCTGAAACGATGGATGCGTGAGGCGATAGGCAAGCACACCGTCATTGGTAAACAGCAACAGCCCCGAAGAATCTTTATCGAGCCTGCCAACAGGAAAAATCTTACCCTGCAGTTCTTTCGGCAGAACGTCCCGAACGGACGGAACGTATGTCACGGCGGCCGAAGATTTCGCTGTACCTGCTTTTTTCGGAATTTTTTCGCTTGCAGGGACGTCTTTGTCGACGTTTGTCGTCTCTACGCCTACCGGCTTATTCATCACGTAGTAAAGCATTTCTATGCGATCCTGCAGTACTCTACCGTCCACCTCGATCTGGTCCTCAAATGGATCAGCTTTCTGCCCGAGTGTCGCGACTTCGCCATTCACTTTCACCAAACCGGCAAGGATGTATTCCTCTGCCTTCCTTCTCGATGCTATGCCCCGTGCGGACAGTATTTTTTGCAATCGTTCCTGCATGATTCAAGTATAGCGGAAAGCTGAACAGCCGATTTCGTTCTCGGAGGATCATCGTCGTCAAAGACATCGTCGTCACCGATGAAATCATCATCCAATTTTTTAAGCATAGACGAATGTTACATCCCCTACTCACCCTTCACGATCAGTTCCGCAGAGCGTGACCGACTCTATTCCTTCCGCCAAGCATTACATAGACAACCGGCAACAGCTCCGCCGGAACAAGCTCCGTAAGCTCAGGTGTCTGCTCCGGGAATTCGACGTCGCCCGGATGATCGAGCTCCATCACATCCTGCCCCAAAATTCCCGAGAGGATGTCTGTGATTCCTTCTGGCGGCACATCTTTCAAAACAAACGATTCAAGATCGTACCCTTCATCGCCGTTTCCTGGAGCATGAATCCCCATAACGATTATGCGGCAAACTCATTGACTCTGCTTCTCACGCCTTGACCGATCCTCTCCCGTGCCTCTCTGGCAGCAACCTCGGCACGCAAGCCATCGGCAAGAGCGGGCTGCGCAGCGATGACGCTTTCGACAAAAGACGGCCTTCGATCAATGGAAAAATTATTCATCGCCATCGTTGCAAACATATCAATTTTTTCTTCAGGCTGTGCGTCGCTTATAGACTTCACTTCTCTTGGTTCAGCGTCCGCGATGAGACCTGAAAATCCGTCAGCGCGATTCGTACCGTAAGCCATAGGAGTAGAGGGAAAAAGTTAGACGGATATTACTGAAAAAAATCCCTACGTCAAATAATCCTCACATGAGGCACAATTCTGCTCAAATAGAAAAGAAAATAACCCCTGTCTAAGGGAGATCACAACGTAACTCAACAGCTCTTGGAGAATTATTTTTGTCAGTCATAAGATCGCGTAATCGAGAGGATGCTCCATCACTCAATTGACCTGTTTCCCTGTCCATGAGGCAATAATAGCCAACCTGTAAAATATGCTTCGGCTGGTCATGAGGAGAAATTTTACCAAAGTAACCAGGCATCAATGGTGGATAACCATCAGCACTTGTGCCATCTCGGTTCAATCGCTGCATAAACAGCATGCTATCACATGTGTTTCGCTTGCGTATCAACAAAGCCGTCGAAGACTGGCTTTGCCAGTCTGGAGGCGCACCTCTGCGGGGTGAGCACACGAGAGGGGCGGTAGCCCCTTTCGTAACGTTACAAACACTCTGTCTTGGCGCCGATCTACTCTTGCATAGCGTATGCCATACTACCATCGACGCGCCCGAGCTTCACTGCCGTGTTCGGAATGGGAACGGGTGTTTCCCCGGGGCCGTAGGCACCAAGACAGAATGTTGGTAAAAAAAGGATCAAGAATCAGTCTGAGTATAACAGACGCGGAGAATGGAATCGCTTCCATACCCACGTACTGCCCGCTCATGACGCATGAACAGCACAGAAAATAAACGTATATGTTCAATCTCCCGTTAGTACTACTCGGCTGAATGCATTGCTGCACGTACACCTGTAGCCTATCTACCTCGTAGTCTGCGAGGGGGATTATGGGGACAATCAATCTTGAGATGAGCTTCCCACTTAGATGCTTTCAGCGGTTATCTCAACCAAACATAGCTACCCTGCAATGCTGCTGACGCAACAACAGGTACACCAGAGGTTTGTTCACTCCGGTCCTCTCGTACTAGGAGCAAGTTCTCGCAATTGTCCAATTGATCACGGAGGATAGAGGCCAAACTGTCTCACGACGTTCTGAACCCAGCTCGCGTACCACTTTAATTGGCGAACAGCCAAACCCTTGGGACCTTCTCCAGCCCCAGGATGTGATGAGCCGACATCGAGGTGCCAAACCGGTTCGTCGCTATGGGCGCTTGGAACCGATCAGCCTGTTATCCCTAGAGTAACTTTTATCCGTTGAGCGATGTCCCACCCACGTGGTAAAGGGAAAATAAATTCCCGGACACCGGATCACTATCACCAGCTTTCGCTCCTGATCGACATGTCCGTCTCACAGTCAGGCTCCCTTGTGCGATTACACGACGACGCCGATTTCCATCCGGCGCTAGGGAACCATTGCGCGCCTCCGTTACTTTTTAGGAGGCAACCGCCCCAGTTAAACTGCCCAGCAAACAATGTCCCTACGGTCGTAGAAACACTCGAAGTGTAAAAAGCCAAAAAATAAATTCCAAATTCCAGTACTTCTTTTATCTTCTTGGAATTTGGTTTTTTCGTTTTGGAATTTCGCTTTGAGTTCTTCTAAGACCGTAGGTGAGTGACGTTCAAACACGAGGGTGGTATCTCAACGGCCCCTCCACCGCGGCCAAAGCCACAGCTTCAAAGGGTCCCACCTATCCTGCGCACGTAAATAAACGGCACAATGCCAGCCTACAGTAAAGCTTCATAGGGTCTTTTCGTCCTACCGTGATTCACCAGGCATTTTTACCTGGTCTGCAATTTCACCGGGCCTTGCGTCGAGACAGTGCCCCCACCGTGATACCATTCGTGCGGGTCGGAACTTCGTTTCTGGTTCCCCTAGATGGTTAGTCTAGGACCCCGGTACAAACCGGGGCGCACATACCTTGCTGATTGCTCAGCAACGTTAGTTTTTTAGCGGCGAAACGAATGAATCGCCCCCTGCATCGCTGCAGGGATCGGACTTTATCATCACCCCGATTCTCGGGGTGCGTGGCGTGAAGTCTCTGAGGGTTCCCCGCCTCGCGGGGTCTTCCCTGCTGATTGTCCCCACTCCGTACCTTTCGGCATAAGAGATACAGGGATGTTCCAGCATATGGCCACGTTTCTCACTATGAATGGTTTCGACTAGTAGTTACTGCCTGCCCTCCATAGCTCTTCGAGAGCGAAGGAGGGTCTCTAAACTAATTTAAATAGCAATTGAAAGAGATTTCGCAATCTTTTAAGTCCGCCCATCTTGCTTTCGCTCAGGGCACCCCGCTTGTCGCGGGGGACTTCACCAAACATACACTGCTGATTCCTTAGTGCTGCACCTTGCGATGCATGCGGGCAAGTGTCTTTCGACCACCCGACAAGGAATTTCGCTACCTTAGGACCGTTATAGTTACGGCCGGCGTTCGCTAGGGCTTAGATCGGAGGCGTGAACCCCCTCACGTGACCTTCTAGCACTGGCCAGGCATCAGCCCCTATACATTGCCTTACGGCTTCGCAGGGACCTGTGTTTTTGGTAAACAGTCGCAGGGACTCTTTCGCTGCGGCCCCATGTAAACATGGGGCAGTCCTTATCCCGAAGTTACGGACGCTATTTTGCAGAGTTCCTTAACGCAAGTTGTCCCGATCACCTTGGTCTACTCGACCATCCCACCAGTGTTGGTTTACGGTACGGTCTCATGTGTCCCTCAGAGCGACGGTTTTCTTGGAAGCTGAAACAGGCAGACTCAGCCGCATAAATGCGGGTAATCGGTCGGCGCTCGACTCGAACCGGGGATTTGCCTCCGGCTCTTAACGTTTCGCGCTTTCCACGTCCAGTCAATGCAGACGTTCTGGTGTTCCGTCTCCGTCACGCCTCTCTTAGATCCGAATCATCGTTCCAAACTGACATACTCTCTCTTGCGAGAGAACAGAGGCCGGCTCGGCTTTCAAACTCTTCTCTTTGTCGGTACACACGAGGTGCAGGAATATTCGCCTGCTGTCCATCGGCTACGCCATTTGGCCTCACCTTAGGTCCGACTAACCCCACGTCGATCGACGTTGCGTGGGAAACCTTGGGAATTCGGCGGGCAGGGTTTTCACCTGCCTTGTGGTTACTCATACCAACAGTCTCACTTCTCTTCGCTCCACCATCCCTTACAGGAAGGCTTCACTGCTGAAGAGAACGCTCCTCTACTGCACCTGAAGCACGCATGCTTCCGGCACTCGCTGCGTCGGTTATCAGTTTAATCCCGTAAATTTTCGGCGCGCTATCGCAATCGACCAGTGAGCTGTTACGCTTTCTTTAAAGGATGGCTGCTTCTAAGCAAACCTCCTGGTTGTTTATGCGATGGCACTTCCTTTGATATACTGAACTGATATTGGGGACCTTAGCAAACGATCTGGGCTGTTGCCCTCTCGACGATGGCACTTCGCTGTCACCGTCTCACTCCCATGAAAATTAAAAGCAGGTATTCGGAGTTTGTCAGGACTTGGCAGGCCTAGAAGGCCCCCTTGTCGAAACAGTAGCTCTACCCCCTGCTGAGTATCATGAGGCTGTTCCTAAAAACATTTCGAGGAGAACCAGCTATCTCCGGGTTCGGTAAGCTTTTCACTCCCATCCACAAGTCATCCCAAAGTCTTGCGACACTTTATGGTTCGGACCTCCAGCTATCTTTCGATAACCTTCATCCTGCTCATGGATAGCTCACCCGGTTTCGGGTCTAGTCCCAGCGACAAACGCCATATTGAAGACTCGCTTTCGCTACGGATTCGGCTATTGCTGCCTTATCCACGCCGCTGAGAACTAAGTCGTTGGTTCATTAGGCAAAAGGAATGCCGTCACCCCGCGTTAGCGGGGCTCCGACTCTTTGTTCGCATCACATTTCAGAAACTATTTCATCCCCCTTTCGGGGTGCTTTTCACCTTTCCCTCACGGTACTATCCGCTATAGATCTCTGCACCTGTTTAGCCTTGGATGGTGGTCCACCCGGGTTCGGGCCGGATTTCACGTGTCCGACCTTACTCAGGAATCCTTCACCGTGCTCTTGGGTTTCGACTACGGGGCTCTCACCCTGTATCGCCGACCGTTCCAGGTCGTTCGTCTACCTTCAAGCAATCGGATATAAAGGTCCTACAACCCCCCGCCGAAGCGGGGTTTGGGCTCTTGCCTTTTCGCTCGCCACTACTAAGGCAATCTCGTTTGATTTCTTTTCCCCCGTTACTGAGATGTTTCAGTTCACGGAGTATACCTCTCCACGTGAAGTGGAGTCATAAACTATTACGTCTATGGGGTTTCCCCATTCGGAAATCTTCGGCTGGTAGCGCCTGCCTAGCGGCTGACCGAAGCTTATCGCAGCTGGCCACGTCCTTCATCGGAGTACAGAGTCGAGGCATCCGTGTGATGCGTTGAGTAACATATACGTTCTAAATCCCGCTTGCGCGGAATGAAATTGTGCTGTTCACGCATCACAGCGCGGGCAATACGTAGATACGTATTGACGCGTGGTATGCGCAAACAAAATTGTATTCGAATCATGATCATTTTTTATACCAACCGATGGTGTCAATGATCATGATGGGGAGGTCACCCGAGGGAACCCCACGTCGTCCGCCTGAGGCGGACTTTGCGGGGTTTTTTACTCCTTTCGGAGCAAAAAAAACGGGTGGCTCGCGCGCACCCGTAGAAGCATGTGCCAAGAGGCAAATGATGCTACGGGTACGAGCGGGAAAATTGCATAGTGCTGAGGCATTGTACTCACGGAATTTGACGGGTCAAGAAGAAAAACGGGGAAAAATACAAGATCCAAAAGAAGGACTCATCACGATCGTGATGAGTCCGAAATGTTACTGCCTAATTTCTCACCGTGTGCCGGCTTCGACGATGGCGCAAGCAATGGAGAGAGCGAAGCAGATTGCAGTAATCCTGCCCCAGAACCTGAATCTGCGCTTCTCGTGATCAATAATGCTGGTCGTTGCGAACATCAAGACGAATAAAGAGAACACTGTCATCGGCATTGCAGTAACACCGAGAACGAAATGCCATGTGGGTCGAAATGAGCCACAAAAGCACCCGACGAAGACGGATGCCAACAGGCAAATTGCAAAAGTAGGAAACTGTGAAGCTTCCGGTTCACGAACGTACAGCGTCATGATTTTGCTCCTTCAAAAATCCTGCCGTCTTCATCGCCGAACACCGGTGATGTAAAGAACGGCAACAACAAAAAGATTGTTGAATGAAATGCAAATTGAGTCAATTATTTGACAAAATAAAAAAGAACGTACCTTGCTGCCATCATGCATAAGCCCCTCCCCCTCCACTGCAATCCTGATTATTTACGAAGAAACGAATTGCAAAACCGCAAAGCGTTGCCGCTTCCCGGTCATTTTGCGCCCGAAATAGTGAGAGGACAGGCAATCCAAGCACAAGAAAAATCTGAGATTGCCGCGGTGCTCGAGGCCGGCAGGAATCAAAGAGAGGCGGCGTAAAAGCCCTCATCCTCAAATCCTTCTCCGGCGATCCGGAGAAGGAAGCTCTGCTTTGATGAAAACAAAGGCCCCCTCTTCTCCAGAACGCTGGAGAAGAGGTCGGGAGATGAGGGCTACAAAAAAAGCCCCGCTTTTTGCAGGGCTCTTTTCCGACCGCGGCCAAGGATGGCCTCACTGGTTTATTTCTTCTTGGTAGCCACATCATCATCGTCGTTCTCACGAGACTCGAGCATCTCTTTCTTGGCTGTCGCTCCGCCTTCTTCGGCATCGATCTCGCCTTCCTCGATCCCCTTCTTGATCTCGTCCGGATCTTCTTCATCGAGATTCATATCAAGATCGGTGATCTTGTCGGTGGAAGGAATGAGTTCTTCAGTCTCCACTTCCTCATCGAAACGAGTCTTCAGCTTCACCACTTCGGCTTCGCCTTCGATGAGTTGTACGACCGGAGCTTCTGCCGGCACTTCGTCGGCGAACTTGAGAAGATCAACTTTGAGTCCGAGAGCCTGGAGTTCTTTGACAAGAACGTTGAAGGATTCGGGAGTAGAAGGCTTCTTGATCGCTTCGCCTTTCACGATTGATTCGTACGCCTTGCTCCTGCCGACCACGTCATCGGACTTGATCGTGAGCATTTCCTGGAGCGTATGCGCGGCGCCGTACGCCTCGAGCGCCCACACTTCCATTTCTCCGAAACGCTGACCTCCGTGCTGCGCTTTGCCTCCGAGAGGCTGCTGCGTCACAAGAGAGTACGGACCGACGGAACGAGCGTGAATCTTGTCTTCGACCAAGTGGAGAAGTTTGAGCATGTACACTTGTCCGACCGTTGTTTCGCTTGCAAACGCTTCTCCGGTACGACCGTCGAAGAGCTGGATCTTTCCGGTATCCGGAAGCTTCGCGAGTTTGAGGAATCCGAGAATTTGATCAGTGGAAATACCATTGAGAGCAGGCGTTGCCATCTTGATGCCAAGAATTTCGCACGCCCAACCGAGGTGCGTCTCGAGAATCTGACCGATGTTCATACGGGAACTCACACCCAGAGGGTTCAAAATAATATCGACATAGCGACCATCCGCAAGGAACGGCATGTCTTCTTTCGCGACAATGCGTGCGACGACGCCTTTGTTACCGTGACGACCGGCCATCTTGTCACCGACCTGAATCTTGCGTGTCTGAGCAACGAAGACCTTGATCTGTTTGATGACACCGGTTGGGAGTTCGTCGCCTTCGCCTCTGTCGAAGATGTGCACATCCACTACTTTTCCTCCCGCTCCTCCCGGCAACCTTAGAGAGCTGTCTTTCACATCTTTTGCTTTGTCTCCGAAGATCGCCTGCAGAATACGCTCTTCCGGCGTGAGTTCGGTTTCTCCTTTCGGGGTGATCTTACCGACAAGGATATCGCCTTCATGCACCGTTGCACCGATACGGACAACGCCGTCGACGTCGAGATCTTTCAGCTTCCCTTCACCCACGTTCGGAATATCGCGCGTGACCGTTTCGGAACCGAGTTTTGTGTCACGAACGTCCGTGATGTACGACTCGATGTGAATCGAATCGAAGTGTCCCTGCTCCACGATACGATCGCTGATGATGATGGCATCTTCGAAGTTATAACCTCCCCAGGACATGTACGCGACGAGCAGGTTCTGACCGAGTGCAAGCTCTCCACCATCAACCGCAGAACCGTCTGCAAGCACTTCGCCGGCACGCACTTTCTGACCGCAATCGACCCTCGGACGCATGTGACTGCACGTTCCTTGGTTACTTCTTGCAAACGTATCGAGCGGATGCGTAACTCTGCGACCGGAGTGATACATGAGAACGATCTCGCGCGCATCCACAGACAATACCTCGCCTTCCTCCTGCGCAAGAAGCACATGACCGGAGGCTCTGGCAGCGACGCTTTCCATACCGGTTCCGACGAGTGGGGCTTTCGGCTTGATGAGCGGCACTGCCTGACGTTGCATGTTTGTTCCCATGGAAGCACGTGTGTTGTCGTCGTGCTCGAGGAAGGGAATGAGCGACGTCGAGACGGAGAGAATCTGCTTCGGAGAAATGTCGGAGTGTGTGACATCCCGAACGTGCGCCAGCACCGGCTCGCCTTTCTTGCGCGCGTGAACACGAGACGCGAGAAGCTCACCGAACTCGTTGATCTTGCTGTTGGCCTCCGCAATCGTCAGGTGACGTTCGCGATCGGCATCGATGTAGATTTCTTTCATGATGAGATACGCCCTGACCGGCACTTCTTTCAAATTTTCGGCTTTCAGAAGAGAAATCACTTTCGAGGCAAGTTGCTTCGTATCGATGACGTCGCCTTCCTTCGCAATCACTTTGTGACCATCCCGAACGGTGACGTCAATCATGCGACCGAGTAGTGCATCGGCATCCATTTTAACCGAGTGCTTCACTTCGTAGTACGGCGTTTCGAGGAATCCGTATTCGTTCACTTTCGCGTACGACGCAAGGTGCACCACAAGACCGATGTTCGGTCCTTCGGGTGTGGCAATCGGACAGATACGACCATAGTGACTGGGGTGAACGTCACGAACATCGAAGCTTGCGCGCTCTCTGCTGAGTCCACCGGGACCCATCGCCGATAGACGACGCTTGTGCGCGAGCTCGGAAAGCGGGTTCGTCTGGTCCATAAACTGCGAGAGCTGCGACGATGCAAAAAACTCGCGAAGAGCTGCCGTAATCGGACGGCAGTTGATGAGCTGGGTTGGCGTGACCGTCTCAAGATCCATGACGGTCATACGGTCTTTCATGATGCGCTCGGTGCGCATAAGACCGACGCGGTACTTGTTCTGGACAAGCTCTCCGACGGATCTCACGCGTCTGTTCGAGAGGTGATCGATGTCATCGGGTGAGCCTTCTCCGTTATTGAGCCTCACGAGTTCTTTGAGAATTTCCACGAAATCGGTGACCTGAAACACGCGGTGCGCTTCGTCATTCGGCGTCGTGAATCCGAAGCGGCGGTTCAGTTTATAGCGTGCGATATTGCCCATGTCGTACTTCTTGAAATCGAAGAAGAGCGCGTCGATCAGAGACTTTGCATTCTCCGCTGTCGCAAGATCACCCGGGCGGATTTTTCGATAGATGCTTTGGTATGCCTCGTCGACCGTCCGCACGGTGTCTTTTTCAAGAGTGGCCAGGATGTAATCCTTCTCGGTCTTCACGACATCTTTGAAGAGATCGATGATCTGGCTATCGTTCTGATAACCGAAAACTCTGAGGAGCTGCGTGATCGGAATTTTTCGCTTGCGATCGATCTTGCACGTAATGATGCCGCGTCTGTCAGTTTCGATTTCCATCCAGACTCCGCGCTTCGGGATGATCTTCGCCGCGTGATGTTTCGGGAAATCGGTCATGGCGGAGAAGAACACGCCGGGGCTACGGACGAGCTGACTGACCACCACACGCTCAATACCACCAACCACGAACGTACCGTTATCGGTCATGAGGGGGATGCTTCCGAGGAATACATCCTGCTCTTTGATTTCTCCGGTCTCTTTGTTGATGAGCTGCACCTGTGCCTTCATTGCCGCCTCGTAGCTTAGGTTCCTGCGCTTGCAGGTTGCGGGATCGTACTTGGGTCTGTCGAAGGTGTGCCCAAGGAAGTTGAGTTCCATTTTCTTGCTCGAAAAATCGGTGATCGGGCTGACTTCCTTCAAAAGTTCCGAGAGTCCTTCGGTCAAAAACCATCGATAACTCTGGATCTGCACGTCGATCAGTGAGCGCATCATCTCGATCGAGTCATCCTTCGTGAGAAACGCACGTCCGCTGATCGTCATCTTCGGCGTGAGCTCTGGAGAAACGTCTTTAAGAGACGCTGGAATGCGCTCGGAACTCGTAAGCTTAAAAGACGTGTGTTGCGCCAAAATCGCCTCTTCCACGTCGTACTTGTACTCGCGCTTCCTCGCAGGCGCCTTCTTCGACAGCACCGGCTTCCTCTCCTCGGCCACGAGCATCTTCGATGCAATCTTCGTTTTCGCTGTCTTGATGATTGCTTTCCTTTGAACGTTTTGCGTTTTATTTTCAATAGGCTTCGGTTTCGCAACTACTTTCTTCGGTGCATGAACGACTTTCTTTACCACTGCTTTCTTCTGAGGAGCTTTCTTGACGACAGGTTTCTTCTTTTGGATCGGCTTCTTCACTTTTTTCTTGGGAGCGGACTTCTTGGCCATACGGATGGGGGAATAAGGCTAGGGACTGGGGTTAGGACACAACAAAGCGCTGCGCAAGGATTCCCTTTCAATGAAAGGAACCATTGCCCAGCTCTCAGAACACAATCGGAAGCCGCTGTGACTGGGAAATTGTAGCGGGAAGTGAGAATGCGTCAACGCAATTTGACCTTAGGCAGACGCATCCTGAAATCGCTGCTCCACCTCTTTCCAATTCACAATATTCCAGAACGCCTTCACGTAATCTGGTCGTCTGTTCTGGTAGTGCAGATAGTACGCATGCTCCCACACATCAAGCCCTAAAATCGGTGTTTTGCCCTCTGTGATGGGATTATCCTGATTTGCCGTACTCACAATCACAAGATCTTTACCGTCCACTGTAAGCCACGCCCAACCCGAACCGAAGCGCGAGGCTGCGCTAGCGGCGAATTGTTCTTTCAATCCCTCGAGACTTCCGAAAGACTTTTTGATGGCTTCCAGTAAGGCTCCCTGAGGCTCTGCTCCCGTCGCTGGGGAGAGAATCTGCCAGAAGAATGAATGATTCAAATGTCCGCCTCCATGATTTCGCACGGCACCGCGAATATCCTCGGGGACCATCTCGAGATCGGCAACAAGTTCCTCGACAGACTTATCATGAAGTTCGGGGTGCTTGTCCAAGGCTTTGTTCAGATTGTCGACGTACGCTTGATGATGCTTCGTGAAATGAATCTCCATCGTTTTTGCATCAATATGCGGCTCCAATGCAGTGAAAGCGTAGGGGAGACTCGGAAGGGTGTGAGACATGCGAATCAAGGGGTAAGTGGATGCAGTATACTCACGAGAATCGAATTACGAAGTATGAATTATGAATTATGGTTCTCTGCCCTTCTTCATTCATACTTCTTCATTCATAATTCAATTCTGCTATGGAAATAAGAATCCTAACGAACGGCACAGATCTACGACGATATAACGAATGGATTCTTACCAATCCGGAAGGCAGCCTCTGGCAATCACTGGAGCGGAAGCACTATCTCGAAGCCTGCGGCAACAGCGTGCGCATTTATGTTGCAGAAGATGATCCAGGACACATTCTCGCTTCGGCTCTCATTTCGATCGACAAGACAACCGGAGGATTATCTACGTGGGAAATAGCGAGAGGACCGCTCTGGACGAAGAGTAATCAGTTGGTGACTGCTCTACTTGAAAAGATAATCAATGATGCAAAAGATGATCGATGTATCGCCGTATATTTTTCTCCAGCAACTGTCCTACCCGCTCACCACGACGCATTCACTACTGCATCTCGCCATGTTTATCCCGAAGCCACACGCATCGTCGATCTCACGAAAACAGAAGACGAAATTCTTGCGCAGATGCATCCGAAAGGTCGATACAACATCGGCGTTGCAAAGAAGCACAGCATCGAAGTCTCAGAAGGCTCCTCAGGCGACATCGAAGCATTCTATGAGCTTCTGAAAGGCACAGGCAGCAGGGATGGCTTTAAAATCTCTCAAAAATCGCACTACACGCGTTTTCTCTCTCACTTGAGAGATAGCTTTATTCTGATGGCAAACTATCAAGGGAAGCCCGTTGCAGGCTTGATAGGGGTGCTCTGGCCCCCACCCCTAACCCCTCCCCCGAGGGGGGAGGGGAACTTTTCCCGTACCGGCATCTACTACTATGGCGCATCGTCGTATGAGCATCGACATCTGATGGCACCCTACCTCCTGCAGTGGGAAGCAATACGACAGTGCAAGAATGCAGGATGCATGCGCTATGACCTGCTGGGCATTGCTCCAGAGAACGCAGGAACAGATGACCCGTGGGCCGGTATCAGTGATTTTAAGCGAAAATTCGGGGGGACAGTCGTTTCGTATCCGCCGGAACAGATGATTGTTCTACAGCCGATCGTAAAGAAGATGCTGGAGTGGAAGAGGAGGGTTGTTGGGTAGCTTCTCGATACGCCCCGCTGCGGCGTGGCTACTCGAAGTGACACATACATAGATCCGCACATGGGTCACCGTGTCAGTTCGAGTAGCGTCCTTCGAGGACGCGTATCGAGAACGCCACATACCAAAAAGACCTCCCATTTCTGGGAGGTCTTTTGGCGTATCGGACGCGGCCGATAGAAGAGTTCAGACGAAATTAGCCGTTATAGCTAGTTCCGTTGATGCTCGTGTCTGGGTACTCAATCCAGCGGAAGACAGTCGGAGCTGCTGCATTGTCCTTATCCATCCAGGAGACGTGAGAGTCGTTCTGGTGGAAGGTCGTAGCACCGATATCTGTGTAACCCTGAAGAGAGACTTGCAGCGTGGAGGTCGAACTGTTGCTGATCTTAGCGTTTGCAATCTCGGCCTCAAGGACGAAGGTTGCGTCGCTGCCTGGGTCGATTTCGATGTTCACCGAAGTCGTGCTCAAGCGACAGGTAACAGTGAGAGATCCAGACTGTGCTCCTGGAGAAGCGACAACCGGCGTGCCGGAAACCACTCCACCGGAACCCGTACATGTGGCTTTCACCGTCTGATCAGCTTTGTTGTAAAGCTTGAAGGTGGAAGTCGCAGTGGACGTGTTGCTAGCGCTACCAAGTTTTACGTTCGTGGCATTGACGTTGAAGATAATGCCGGAGAGCGTGAACTTGTTCGTTCCGTTCTTCAGGTTGCTTGCAGCAGCCGTGGAGAACTTGAACTGAGCGATCTGGCGCTGTGTGCCAGTCGGGATAGCGGTGCCGTTCGCGTTCGGATCAGCGTTCGTGATGGACGTGATCTTCGAGAGAACAACACGGTTGTCATTCGTGCGGATAACCGTACCCGACGACGTGACAATGCTCGTTCCGATAAAGACCTCACCTTCTGCGGTCTGGTCGTCATCGTTGGAACCGAGGTTGTTGCTGGAGAGCAAACCGCGAGCGCGGACTGCACCAGTCGAGCTGCTTGGGAACATGTCGATCTTGTACGCAACCACATGGTTGGTCGTAGCACCATCGACGTCCGTGCGCATTCTCGGGCGAACCAAGATGTTCGTGTTCGATCCTTTCGGAACGATGAACTCCTGATTCTTCATCTTGGCACAAACAGAGTTGGCAGGAACGCCATCGCTTCCGCAACCGGCAACGGTGGCAGTAGCAAACGGAGTCGTTGCGCCAATTTTGTAGAGCTCAAGACGATCGATGTTCGAAGCGTGGGACGCAGCGTTCGAACCGGAAGCGGTGAGAACGAGGTCTGTCACGTCGATATCCTCGTACTCAGCATGGAACTGCAAGCGGAGGATTTCATCGGCGAGTGTGCCGCCAAGAAGCTGGCGAGACCTGACAGGCGTCGAAGACTTGGTGATATAGAGATCACCCTGAGTCCTGAGCGTGTAGGCCGTAGCGTACTGGGTCACCACCTGAATATCGGCTGTAACGCCGCCTGTGTTCACGTTTCCTGTCTGACCTGGAGCCTGTGTCAAACCGGCCGAGTTCTTTGACTGAATACCGGAGAGCGAGCTTCCATCCGTCACCTGCTCTGCCTGTACGAACACTGCACCAGTGTCGAAGCGGAGAGAGAGAACCGGAGTAGCACCGGAGAGAGAAGCGGAAATGTCGGAGTGAACTTCGAAGACGATCGACTTCTGCTTCGGGATGATGTAACCACCACCTGCGAGCTTGTCGAAGGTCACTTGTCCAGCCTGCGAAGAGACGCCTTTCTGGAGGATCGTGTCGACGACACCGTCGTCGTTCGTATCTGCCCAGAGTACGTAGTTCTGGCCGTTCTGTGCCGGATAAGTGACACCAGAAACGCCATTGGCGGCTGTAAAGATGAAGTTCGTGACAAGAATGTCTGCAGCCTCGGTAGCGCGACCCTCAAAACGGAAGAGGTTCACGTTCTTAGCATTCGAGACAGTCGTGTCAGTCGTGGCCGTAGCCTTACCAGTGATGGTCAAGCCTGCGGTCTTGATTTCCTGAACGTTACCGGTGACCGTGCCGCCTGGGCGGTAGTCGCCGATACGGTCATTCGTGGAGACGCCCTTGATCTGCATCTGGATGGACTTTCCAAGCGTGGATGTAGCGACAAAGAAGCCGCCTGCGGAACAACCTGTTCCGTTGGTCTGAAGAACGTTTGCAGTGCTCAAGTTATGCGTTGCCTCACCACAAACGTGGATGCGGAATCTGTCACCGTTTGCAGGAGCAGCAACAGAGCTGGTACCGCTGTTATCGATGAAGTTCACGCGGAATTCGTATTTCTCCTTACCCTTCACGATGAAATCGTCGAAGCGGTAGACAGCGTATGAACCCGTTCCCG
Organism: Candidatus Peribacteria bacterium; assembly: GCA_943350395.1. Classification (GTDB taxonomy): domain Bacteria; phylum Patescibacteriota; class Gracilibacteria; order Peribacterales; family Peribacteraceae; genus SICN01. The sequence goes on along the minus strand of CALRAD010000004.1, from coordinate 58,065 downwards.
TTCCATTCGTGGACTTGGTGGAAGTGAGAGTGGTGTTACCCGATGTTACGGCGCTCGTGGAGGCAGTCCCCTGCTTGACGCCGGAGATCGTGCGACCGGAGATCGTGTTACGGATTTCGACTTTCTCGATTGCCTCACTTACGTCATCGACTGTGGCAGCAACGCCACCGCGACCTACAACGAAAGCAGCACCCGTAGAAGTCGTACCCTGAACGAGGATGTAGAGTTCTTCGACATCGACGTCCTCACCACCTGTCTCGAACCAAAGGTTTGCGAGCACAGCGTTCTTGTCCTTGCGGGTGAACTGCTGGGTCACAGGTCCGTCGATAGAGATCGTGAATTGTCCGGCGTCGATCGTAACGGTCGAAGCCGTGGTCGTCGTGGAGAGAACGATGGAAGAGCCATAGAGCTGGCCGTTCACACCGTATCCGTAGAGAGAACCAACGGAGAAGATGTCTCCGGTCTCATCAAAGGTGACTTGAATGTTCTTTGCAGCACCACCTGTGATGTCTGCAACAACGCTCATCGTGATCCTGTCGCCTTCAAGAATCGTGAAAGGAGGATCGAACACAAGCGTTGCGTAGTCACCGATCGTCGCGTCGACGGACTTGGTGAGCACGGTGCCGTCGGAGCGGCGGATCTGAATGTTGCCGAAGTCGCCATCACCAGCCGTACCGTTGTTCTGGATGGTCATGGAGTAGACTGTCTGGTCTTCGGTAGAGTCGAGAGAAACCTCCCACTTACCGATGCTTGCACCCTTGTCGCCAACTTTGATGCTGGACGGGGTGACAGAGCGGTACGAGATCGTGACAATTCCGGAAGCAACAGCAGCGACGCGGAAGGACTTGCCCTTGAGAGGGAAGTTACCGGTCACAGCCTTGGCGTTGCTTGCGAAATCCGTCGGAAGCTCGAGCGTGAAAGCGTGCTCGCTTGAAACCGTAGCGGTGGTCTTGAGATCACCAGCGAGTTGAAGCGTCACAGTCTTGCCGGCCATGATGACGAGCGGCTTCGTGAAGCGAAGCGTTGCTGTGTAACTCTGAGAGTCGATCGTGCGCTTGCGTGTAACGCGAGCACCGTCAACAACGGCGTATACGCCGGAGAAATCAGCACTGTCACCAAAACCTTCGTGCAACATGGTGAGGTTCTCGAGAACGACGTCATCGCTTGTGGCGGTGAGATCGACGCTCAAGAAGACTACACCCTGAGCACCCTTCGGGATCGTGTCGCCGACAGGGTTCTTTGCGGAAAGCGTTGCCTCGAGGTTTCCGTTTCCGAGAACGAGGGATGTGTAACCGGTGAATGTCGTGGAATCAGAGAATTTCTTGCCGTCCGTCGTGAGCATGTCAACAACGGTAGCGGTGTACGTGTGACCTGCGTCCATGGCGGAAGCCAATGTGACTTCGACCGTGTCTTTGCTGGTCATACTGACGGAGTCAACAGGGATCTCCGGGGAACCGGTGACCGTGTAGTGACTCTTGTCTTTTGCAGCCGTCTCATCCAACGATACGTTGAACGTGAGTTCAAGAACCGTGGCGGAGATAGCCATCGCAGTCTTCACGCTTGGCATCGTGGAAGCGGTTGTGCCGCAGTCCTTGCCGTACGTGAGACCCTGATCGACGCGGTGCAACATGACGACCATTTCGGCGCGGTTCATGTTGTCGCTTGGGCGGACGCGTCCCGTGGAATCGTCACCCTGAAGTACGCAGTGATCGGCAGCAGTCTGGATGTCAGACGTGTACCACTGTCCGGTTGGGTTGTCTGCAAACTGTGCAGCCGAACCGGAAGAATCGAGACCGAAGGCGCGAACGATGATCGCTGCAGCCTCAGCGCGATTGATGTTTGCGCTTGGGCGGGAGTAGCAAGGGTGCTTGCCGTAGCAAGAACCGTCACCACGAACCCAACCCTCTTTACCGGCCTCCTCGAAGTACTTGTAGTACCAGGCGCCGGTGGAAACGTCATCGAAGCTCGGCGTAGCCGGAGCCGTGTTGATGACACCTCCGTTCAGCTCGACGACGAGCTTGACGAACTCTGCGCGGTTTGCGTTATCCGTACCGCGGAAACGTGTCTGTGCGGCATCGAGGTAGCCAGCATCAACGAATGCGCTGACAGCACCCTCGTACCAAACGCCAGCCGGAACATCGGAGTAAGCAGCAATAGCCGTCGCAACTTGCGACAACATGATGGCTGCAGCCGATACTCCTGCGAACGCTTTCTTCAAACGAGAAATGTTCATAGAAATAAGGTGTAGAAAGGAAAGATAAATAAAAAGACAAAATGAATTGTCAAGGAGCACGCTTTCCTGAACGTGCGGTTGTCGACGTATTAAGGGTCTTCCCGGTCCGTTTAAAGGGAGCGGAAGACATCTCATTAGGTATAAAGAGGACATACGAACCGACAACACTGTTGGTGATGACGTAGCACGATCCGCCCTCCTCTTAAGGAGAAGCGTCTGTGAAACCCCGGATATTCCCGTCAAACGGGAGATGGGGTGGCCGATACGTGAATGAGCGTGCACGGATCACGTCCTTTCGGAGCCTGATCGGGAAGATCCTACTGGCGTTTACCCCTGAGAGGCAAGACCTAGAGGCTCTCCTGCGTGTATCTATGGAAACGGCAAACATGATCGATTGTTACAACATTCTTTGGGGCGAGACAGGGCTTTCAGATGCCAAATAACCGCAGTAGTCTGCGGAGAAAACGATAAAAATACGTCAAAATTTCACACTCTTAAAATAGTGAATTGGGTTGATCAAAGATAGTGTTCATGTTGTTTTTATATTGTGATCACTCAATGAAAAAAATTGTTACGTGCAAAGAACGATCTGAAATGTCTAGAACTATTCACTTCTTGACAATTTTTATAAACTAATTTGCCGTATTTTGGCTAACCTTAGCCAAAAATATAATCACCATAGGTGAAGTCCGGAAACAAGGCCTCTTTTAGAGCGCTGGAGCGTCGAGGAGAGTTCACTTCGGAGAAGACATCGTTTACTTTGCTCGACCGCGTATACGCGAAAAGAATGCGAAAGTGAGCAAATGTCAGAGAAACATGTCCTGCCCTTTCTTTTGGCGCGCAAAAGAAAGGGCGAAAGAAAACGCGTGCGCCAATGCCCGCCAGTAGACCCCCACCGGTGGCGCACGCCATCCCTTTGGATATCGTTACAATAAAAACTTACCGCATGCTCTGATTCGGTATCCACATAGATGAATGTTTGTGTACGAATGAGAAAAGTACCGTTAGGAGGGTAATGGGAGTTTGAGGGAACTAGGGAACCGAACAAGGTTCCCTGTTCCTTCAAGAGAAAATCAGAAAGAAAATACTAAACAAATTCTTTCATAGAAAAACTACAGCTTTTTTATTTTCTGTTCCTTCATCTCATCCCTCACTTCGTATCCCATTTTTTTTATTTCATCCCTCAGCCTATCCGACTCTTTAAAATCTTTCTGCTCACGCGCGACGGCACGCACATCGACAAGCTCCTGCACTGCTGCGGGAATCTCTCCCTCTGAAGCAGCATCGAAACAACCGAACGTATTTCGGATCTTCTCGATAAACTTCTGCAGTGCCATCGATGCTTTCGAATCCGCCATCGTTGATGCATTTGTTTTGTGCATGCAATTGTGAATCGCTGCGAGTGCACCCGAAACATTCAAATCCGTATCCATTGCCAAAGAAAAATCAGCATCAAATTTTTGAATATCTGCAGAGAAAACCGATGGTAATTTTTTCGTCCCTTCTGATGCCGGTTCTCCTCCTCTCTCCATCCATTCGCAGATCGAACGTCTCGAATCGCGTGCATCATCCATCCCCTTCCATGAGAATTTTAGATTCGTTCTGTAATGCACTGAAAGAAGATAATACCGAAGATCCTGAGGCGAATAACCCTTCTCGACTACTGTAGGAACACTTAACACATTGCCAAGACTCTTTGACATTTTCTCGCCTGCAAGGTCGATTCGACGCTTATGGAGCCAAAAGCGAACAAACCGGTGACCGTTCGCCGACTCGCTCTGCGCGATCTCGCATTCGTGATGCGGGAAGATATTGTCCTCACCTCCGGTATGAATATCGATCTCGGTTCCAAGAATGCGAGCACTCATCGCCGAACATTCGATATGCCATCCCGGAAAACCGGAAGAAGCATCTTCCCCTTCTGTTTTACTTCTCTCTCCTGATTCGAATGACCAGCGAAGAAGATGATGGCTGTTACGAGCGACACACTTTTTCCAGAGCGCAAAATCGGCAGGATGTTTCTTCGCTTCGTCGATCGCAACGCGTGCACCCGCATCGAGCTTGTCGAGCGTATTGCCGGACAATTTCCCGTACGCCGGAAATGTTTCAACGGAGAAATAAAATCCGTCCTCAGTTTCATACGCGTTGCCCTTCGCAAGAAGCGTTCGGATGATCGCAACCATGTCTTTTACGTACTGCGTCGCACGGGGACGCTCCTGCGGCTCACGCATATTGAGTGCTTTCTCGTCTTCCAGATACTGCTCCGTATAGCGTTTGGCGATAGCAAGAGGATCGGTTTTTTCCGTCTTCGCTTGTTTCTCCACTTTGTCTTCGCCCGTATCCGCATCGGCGATCAGGTGCCCCACATCTGTAATATTCTTCACGTGTGTCACTGCGTATCCATGCCCCGTCTCGAGCCATCTTCGAAGAAGATCGGCCATCAGAAACGACGAATAGTTCCCGATGTGCGGGCGACCGTACACAGTCGGACCACAGGTATACATCGAAACGACACCTTCCTTGAGAGGCACGAAATCCTCTTCATGTTTGCTGAAGGTGTTGTAGAGCTTTAGACCCATAGATGAATTATGCTACCGTCACCTCCTCACACAAATACACCGACTGTATCGCATTCAGAATCTCGATACCGTCCTTCTTTGGCTTCTGGAAGGCTTTGCGACCGGAGATCAGTCCTGTGCCGCCTGCGCGCTTGTTGATGACGGCTGTCGCTACCGCTGACTGCAAATCGTTCTTCCCGGACTCGCCGCCGGAATTAATGAGACCGATGCGACCCATGTAGCCGTTTGCCACCTGATAACGACAGAGATCGATCGGGTGATCGGAACAGAGATCCGTGTACATACGTTCGTCGAGCTTCCCGTAGGAACTGCCACCCATATTGAGAGCCTTAAACCCGCCGTTCGTCGTCGGCAATTTCTGCTTCACGATGTCGGCCTGAATCGTGACCCCGAGATGATTCGCCTGTCCGGTGAGATCGGCTGCAGCATGATAGTCCTTTCCATCTGCTTTAAATCCACTGTTTCGAAGATAACACCAGAGCACCGTAAACATGCCAAGCTTATGAGCTTCTTCAAAAGCCTTCGCCACTTCGACGATCTGCCTGCCGCTCTCAGGGGAACCGAAATAGATCGTCGCACCGACGCCGAGTGCACCCATGTTCTTCGCCTCCTCCACGGTACCGAACATGATCTGGTCGAATTTGTTGGGACAGGTCATTAGTTCGTTATGGTTGATCTTCACGATGAAAGGAATCTTGTCCGCGTACTTCTTCGACACCATGCCGAGCACACCGAATGTCGAAGCGACTGCATTGCAGCCGCCGTCGATTGCGAGCTTCACGATATTCTCGGGATCAAAATAGTCCGGATTCTTCGCAAATGAGGCTCCTGCCGAATGCTCGATACCCTGATCCACCGGAAGAATCGACAGATATCCCGTACCCTGCAGATTGCCCGTATCCATCATCTGCTGAAGATTTTTCTGCACTGCGATGCTGCGATCCGACTGACTGAAAATGTCTTTTACGAATGTCGGACGAGGTACATGCAAACGATCACGGGCGATCTTTGGCGAAGAGAAGCCGAGCAGAGATTCGGCTTGATCGGCGAGAATGGATTGGATGTCGGAGAAGGAGAGCATTGAAGACGGGGGAGGTTGCAGTGAGTATAACACATGCACCTCACCCCCAGCCCCTCTCCCAGCGCTAATGCGCTTGGGGAGAGGGGTGCACTGCTTTGATAAACACATAACTTTTTATATCATTCCTAAGTTTTCTCTCTCCCATTTTTGAGGGAGAGAGATGTCGCCTCAGCGACAGAGTGAGGCGGAGGACGGGATGAGGCGCTTACACCTTCTTCCTCATGACAAACCACTGCTGTCCAATGCCGAAGAGTGTTGACACTCCCCAGTACAGAGACACCGCTACGGGAAATTGCAGAGCAAAGAACCCGATCATCAGAGGAAGAATGTACGTCATCACTGTTTGCTGATCGAGCTCGATTGTCGGCATCCATGATTTTTTTGCAGCAGGTTTCACGACGATTTCATTCGTCAGACGCTTCTTCTTCATCATCATTTTCATCTGCAAAAACTGCAACAGTACGAGACCGATCGGAAAGACAATGCGACTCGGTTTCAATAAATCAAAACCAAGAAGCGTATTGCCAAGATATTGAAGAGGCAGATCGCTATAGAAAGAGTAAAGGAGGTGCCTCGACGTCTCGATCGTCACGCCGTTGCTGATGACGTAGAAGAGCCCGATGAGAATCGGGAACTGAAGAAGTGTCGGCAAGCACGACTGGAGCGGATTGATTTTCATCTCTTTCCAGAGCTTCATGGTTTCCTCCTGCACTCGCTTCGTGTCTCCCGGAAACTTTTTCTTGATCTCCTCCATGCGCGGCTGGATGTCCTGAATTTTCTTCTGCCCTTCGAGCGCATGCTGGTTCGGGACGAGGAGAATGAGTTTCACGAGAATCGTGAGCACGATGATCGCAAGACCGAGATTGTGACCGGGTGTGAAGGAGGCGATGAAGAGGAGCCCGTTGAAGAGAGGCTTTGTCACAAATGTTCGAAACACTTTGGTGATGAAACCGGGCTCGGCAATGCGAAGTGTTGCCGTCAATCTGGCTCCCGTTCCCTCGGAGACAAAATTATCTGGCAAACCGAGACTCGCCTCGTATGAACCGACGCGCTCGAAGAGTGAGTACTTCCACCCCGCAAGATTCACCTTCTCGGTCGAATGAGCTTTGATGACAAGAAGTTCTGTACACGGCACCACTGAATCATTTGCTACGAGGTCGGAGCGCTGCTCCGTACCATCTGACCTGTGTTCGATGTAGGCAATATCGACCGGGGGCTGTGGGCACCGCTTTGGAAGAGGAAGATCTTTATCCAGATCGTTGCGAATGAGAACGATCGGATCGTTCCCCACTCTCACCGTCGCTTTCTCAACGGAAAGAATGACATTCGGCTTTTCCAGACTCTTGTTCCCAAATTGCTGAGGAAAGAGATACTTGAGAATCGTGTTCGTCACGAAAAACAGCACGATGAAAGTCACGATGAACTCGAGAATCGACAGTTTGGACTTCTGTTCAGCCACGGGGTGAGAGGAAGGAAATGAGAGACACTGCGTCGGCAAGAATCTCGCCGTAAGGCGCAGACAGGCTAGAGGAGCGGGGCAAAAGGAGCAACTGAGATGATCCCTGGAATTTGGTATTTGGAATTTGGTTTTTTAACGTTACTCGCAGTGCTTCCTTGCAACGCCTGCGCATGCGATTGCGTTTCACCGCTGATTTGTGCAGCCTCGTCGATGTAAGAATGCCAACAAGAATACTTGGCGGAGTCGTGACAGGAAAATTCCTCGGAAGACCGTGCATGATCCTCGCTTGCATATGCTTGCCTTTCCAGAGAATGCCTTTTGTTTTGACACGCTCGCAGACTTTGCGGCCGGAAAGACGAGAGAGAAGCATGGAAAGAGGATAACAGAGTTTCGAGCAAACTTTTGATTTGATCCAGCGCGGCCATCCTGGCGGCGGCGCGCCCCGCACGGCGGGGCGCGCTGATCTGGCGAGAAAGAACGTGCTGCAGTATGCTCAGAACGATGACCACGCTCACCAAAGATCAGGTTCTGCACATCGCAAAGCTTGCCCGGCTGACACTGACGCCAGAAGAAGTGGACAAAATGACAAAAGAACTTTCCTCGATTTTGAACTATATAGAAATCCTGAATGAAGTGGATACAACGAGTGTGGAACCGACTGCACAAGTCACAGGCATCACGAACGCACTTCGTGAAGATGCTGTGAAGCCAAGTGAAGCAAAACCCGACGATCTTCTCGGAGCTTCCCCTCTCCCAATCACCGAACACCAGATACAAGCTCCACATGCACACGGATAATATGCTCTCCTCTCTGACGATTTCGCAGGCGCATGAAAAACTGAAGAAGCGGGAAATTACTTCTGTCGAACTCACGCAGTCATGCATCGATCGCATTGAATCGATCGATAAGAAATTGAATGCCGTCGTGCATCGCAATTTCGATCGAGCCCTTGAGGAAGCCAAAAAAGTTGATGATTCCGCGGAATGGAATTCCGCGCTGACCGGTATCCCCTACCTTGCAAAGGATGTGTACTGCGAAGCGGGGGTAAAAACGACGGGTTGCTCCAACATGCTGCGAAGTAAAGATTACATCCCACCCTACGACTCTACGACTACGAAGCGACTCAGCGCAGCAGGTGCCATCAGCATCGGGAAGACAAATACCGACGAATTTACGATGGGAGGATCCACAGAAACATCCTGCTACGGCGTCACGAGAAACCCGTGGGATACGAACCGTGTTGCAGGTGGATCGTCCGGAGGATCGGCGGCGGGCATTGCATCGGATGAAGCATTATTCGCACTCGGTACCGATACAGGAGGATCGATCCGCCAGCCTGCAAGTTTCTGCGGCATTGCAGGCATTCGTCCTACATACGGAAGAACAAGCAGGTATGGAGTGATGAGCATGGCAAGCTCACTCGATACCATCGGACCGATATGCAAGACAGTCGAAGATCTTGCAATCGTTCTTGAGGCAATTGCAGGACACGACCCAATGGATGGAACGACGTCCGATCGTCCTGTACCAAAATACTCGGGAGCCCTAAAAAAAGACCTGAAAGGGGTACGAGTGGGACTGCCGAAAGAGTACTTCATCGAAGGGCTCAATAGCGACACCGAACACGCAATCCGTGAGGCTGCAAAAATTCTTGCGTCACTTGGAGCAACTGTCACCGAGATGAGTCTGCCGCATACGAAGTACGCGCTTGCAACCTACTACGTGCTTTGCCCCTGCGAAGTGAGTTCCAATATGGCACGCTACGACGGCATTCGATACGGGCATGGCGTGAGCAAACCGAAAGATCTTCTCGATTACTATCAGCGTGCCAGAAGTGAAGGATTCGGTACGGAAGTGAAACGCAGAATCATGATCGGGACGTACGCGCTCTCGGCCGGTTACTACGATGCGTACTATCTGAAAGCGCAGAAAGTGAGAACTTTGATTTGTGAAGATTTTACGAATGCTTTCAAAAATTTTGATCTGATCATCTCACCGGTTGCACCGTCTCCCGCATTCAAAGTCGGTGCTCACGTCAATGATCCTGTCGCAATGTATCTGGAAGATGTCTTCATGGACGGCGCAGTGATGGCCGGGATCCCCGCACTTTCCGTGCCTTGTGGCATAAGCAAAGAAGGGCTTCCCATAGGGCTCCAGATGATGGGACCGCAGTGGGGAGAAGCAGGACTACTGAGTGCTGCGTATGCGTACGAACAAGCAACAGAGTGGCACACGAAGAAGCCGGCTCTGTAGCAACTGAGAAATAATTACGGCATTTTCATACAGCCAAGACCCGCATCGGCATTGAATTTCCAGTACTCACCCTTCCAATCGGTGAAGTCATCACTGGAGATACAGGCAAGTGTGCTTGTTCCACCAGAGCAAGGCTCAATACCTTGGATTTTTTGCCAAAGAGGCGAAGAGAACACTCCCTCTCCGGTCACATTGTGCGCACGATACATACCCTTATTGAGTCCTCCATACGGAACGAACGTGATAGGATTGCCACCGACATTCGCCGGAGTCGCAGTGGTGATGCCAAGAATATTGATGAAAACGACACCGTGTTTCAGTGTGGCTCCAAAGGGTTCTGCCACGCTTGGGTACGTATTGTAGTAATCCCAAGTCGTGCCGTTCCATGCGTAGATCGCTCCTCCAAAAAGCAGAGTATCGTGATCGGCGAAGAATGCTTTCGCCCCCGGGGAAGCGACCGGAAAAGCGGCTTTTCCTGTCCAATACCCGCGAGTGAAATCCCACGACGTCGACAATTCATAGACTCCTCTGCCACTGAATGCGTGTATCTTCCCATTCTTCTTGCTCAGAGAAGCGATGCTTGCCGGTAATCTTCCGAGGAAGTGCCACACCCCTTCCATGTTGCTTCCCTGCACCTGCTGCTTCCACGTATCGCCGCTATAGGTTCCCAAATACAACGTCTGCGTTTCTTCATCCAAATACAATGCCGTCTGCGTCGTAATCTCCCGTATGTTGGTACTATAACCGCTAGGATCGATGATATTTTCTTTTACTCCGGCAGATCTCCATGAGACGTTATTGAAGTAGGAAACCTGCGCATCGTCAGCGAGGAAGAGAAGATTCGTCGTCGGATAGAAGAATGAAATCGACTGATATCGTTGCGTTGCGGTCGGCGAAGGTAATGTCACAGCCTTGAAGCTGCCGACTCCACAGAGCGAAGGAACAACGGGGGACGTTGTGCATATCGGTGTGCATCCGTCACTGACAAGAGCATTCCCATCGTCACACTGTTCGCCGGTCTGCGTGAATCCATCGCCGCAGACAGGGAGAGCGCACGCGTTGGTGCAACTGTCCGTGTTGATCGTATTGCCATCATCACAGCTCTCACTCGGTTGTTTCACGCCGTCTCCGCAGATTTCATTCCTGCACGCCGCCGAGCAGCCATCGTTTGAGGTTCTGTTCCCGTCATCGCACTGCTCATTGTACGGTGAAGCGATCTGTACGATGGAATCGCCGCAGACCGGAGTGGGAGGTGGAGCAGGAATAACCCCATTGCAGCTCGGCGTACCTCCTCGGCAATCACCGGAATCAGTCGTACAACAATAGGGAGCATACTGCCATGGATCCGAAGCATTGAATCGATAACCAACGCAGGTTGCGTTCGGAGAAGCGGAATTGCAGAGTGGAGAAACGCCGTTATTGCAGACAACTTGGCTATTCACGCACGAAGCGGCAACCCGCTCACAACGACTCGGTGATCCGGAACATGTGTAATTCGTTTCCACGACACATGTTGCATTGCAGCCATCTCCAAGTGTGGTGTTCTGATCGTCGCATTGCTCTGATCCTTCCACGACCCCGTTCCCACATGCCGGAAGCCTGCAAAGGTTTGAACACTCGTCGGTCTCGACCGTGTTTCCGTCATCACATTGTTCTGCCCCCTGCCTCACCCCATCTCCACAGCGAAAGGTGCAAGTACTCAAACAGGAATCAGTCTCAATCGCATTCCCATCGTCGCACTGTTCGCTACCCTCCCTGACACTGTCTCCACAGATGGAAGTTTTCGCACAGTTGACATACCAGGAGCCCGGAGGAGAAGCGGACTGCAAAGTAACGAGAGCGCTGTTGATACTCTGACCATTTGAATAGTTGATGCCGGCACTCACCCAAGTATTCGAATCGGAAACGTACCGGAAGAGACCGAATGTTGTCGTAGAAGCGTACGCCCCTGCAATAAGATGACTGCCTGCAACCTGCAGACTGAGTTGAGACATACCCGTTGGCGGATTGCCCACCTGCATACGCTCCGCAGGAGTAAAGAGTGACGTGGGATTGAATTTGTAGACCATCGATTTGTTCAGTGTTCCGTCGAAGCCATTGACGAAGAGAGAATCTCTGAAGGAAACAAATGATGTGCTGTTTGCAAAAGGAACGCCTTGAATCGGCACGTTCACCCATGACACTCCGTCGAAGCGATAGAGATTGCTGATCGAAATCGCGTAGAGCGTGTTATTCAGTGATGCAATACCTTTCAAGCCGGTGATGACAGTCGCAATCGGTGTCCAGATTCTTCCGCCATCATGCCGATAGACAATGCCGTTATTTCTTGAATTGAAATAGATCTTTCCGTCATGTTCGATCAGAGAACCGATGCCAAGAGCCGTCGGTACCGGGAAACTGATATTCGCCCACTTTCCGTTCTGTTCGCGTTTCAAGATCATCGATCCGGTGTTGCTTGCTTCCAACGTTGCAACCAAGTTATTCGCGGTTGAGAAGAACCTGATATTCGCATAGTTTGGAGAATTGATCGACGGGAACTGTGCTTCTTTGAGCCATCTTTTGGTGTTGCCCTGACGAACAGAACGATAGATCGTCCCCGTTGTCCTCGTCGTGATGACACCGACACCCGCGTACGCTTCGCCTGCATGCGTGATCGTCGAAGGATACGTGAATGCCGATTCGAAAATGCCGGTGAGATCACCGTAGACCGAATTGTTTGCGCAGAATTGTTCGATACTTGTATCGGAGATCGGAAGAATGCAGGTATTCATGCACAGATCCGTTTGAACGGTATTGCCGTCGTCACACTGCTCCGTTCCCTGCACGATACTGTCGCCGCAGCGCGGGAGAATGCACGTATTCCTGCAATCGTCCGTATCCACCGTATTTCCGTCATCGCATGCTTCGGCACCCTGCTTAAATCCGTCGCCACACCTCGCATTCTTACAACTATTCGTGCAAAAATTCGTATTGTCCTGGTCTCCGTCGTCACACTCTTCGGTACCCTGCTTGAATCCATCTACGCACTTCGCAAGTTTGCAGAGACTGGTACAGGAATCCGTATTCACCTGATTTCCGTCGTCACACTCTTCGGTGCCCTGTTTGAATCCATCGACGCACGCTGCATTTTTGCAAATATTTGTGCATGAATTTGTGTTGAGCTGATCACCATCGTCACACTCTTCTGCGCCCTGCTTAAATCCGTCGACACACGCTGCAAGGCGGCAACCAAGCGTACAGGAACTGGTATTGCTGTTTTGGGGTCCGTTATCGCACTGCTCGGTGCCCTCGAGAACCTGATTACCACAGACCGGCAGTTTGCACGTATTCAAACAGGCGTCGGTATTGCTCTGATTTCCGTCGTCGCATTGCTCGCCCGGCTCGACGATGCCGTTTCCGCACACGGCGCTGAGATGCGCACGAATGCTCTGCAAAAGGAGCGTGAGATCCGTACGATCAGTCGTGCCGTTGCCGCTCAGGTCGTACGCAAGATCGTTTGTCTCTGTTGCACCAATCATGTCCGTCACTGCTCTGCGCATTTCTCCGATGGAAAGCACGCCATCGAGATTGCCATCCGCAAGCGTCAACACCTGATCGTCGAGAAGTGACCCGCGCAGGAACCTCGTCGAGAAACCGAACGTGAACATCAGCGCCAGTACCGCAGCGAAAGCGATTGAGATCAGAGCGTGCCGCGAGCGAAGAATTGCGGGGACCGTCATGGAATTTTCTTGTGTGTTTTTTCACGAGAAATAATCTTTTTATTATAGCAGAAATAAGCCGAAAAATCTATCACTCTTCAGGATCACTCAAGAAACCGATGACCGATGGGTTTACGGCCTATAAAAACACCGTTTCCAAGGGTTTGGATCACGAATCGCCGTGACGGAAACAGGTAGTGCGGCATGAGGGGTAAAAGCGCTCAAACAAGCCCCGCCATTGATTTGGCTTGTGGCAGGATCTAGACACAGCGGTGCCGGATTACCTAGCTGCCCCCGTAGAATATCGTAGGACCTAAACATGAACGACACGACGGAATGCAAATTATCGAAACGGGCGTCGCTCACGAAACCAAGACCAGGCAGCGGTATCATCGACTCGGATGTGATCACATTGTTTCCCGGAGTGTAGCGAAACCATGCGATGGTATTCGTTCGTTGTCCGAAAATATACGTTTCGTGCGTCACGGGATTCTCGGTGCTCGTACCTTCGATGTACAGATCGTTCGATGAGAACCCGTAAAATCCTGCCGTGCACGATGCATCTCTGCGACCCATCGTTGCCGGCATCGGTTTGCATTTGTACGGGAACTTGACCTTGAGGGGCGTAAGAGGAGGAGCGTCGGCCGGACGCGCGGCAGAATCCCTTAGAAGAAGCGACCCCCAAAGATCGAAGATCCCAGAAGGTGCGGACGTGACTCCTTGACATCGGTACGTCGTGAACGGAATGACGATCGTGATGTCGGTCGCCGGATTGATCGTTCCGAGTGCGCACGATAGATGGAAGAGTGGGTAAGTCCCCGTATCGTTCACTCTCGTGCACCGCGGATCGCGGAATGAATCGTCGATATCCCTGTTCAAAACATTCAAGATGATATCAGCAGCCACTCCCGTACGAATTTTGTCCGGATGAATGACGATCGTCGTGACGGCAGGCTCGTACGTGATGATCGGATTTTTTGAGAACGTCATCGTCGCCTGGATGCCGTCATTCGGCGACGGAAGACAACTATCGGCCACTTCGCCGCATGTATTCGGTCCGAATCCTTCAACCTGAGTGCAAGCGTAATCCACACATGCGTAGTGCGACTCTGCATTGCAGGTCGCAGAACAGTCGTCCTGTGAAACATTATTGTGATCGTCGCAGCTCTCTCCGTATTCCACGATGCCGTTGCCACACACCGGAGGCGGACTGTACATCGTGAGGATGCAAGCGGAAGAACAGTACTGGCACGCAATATTTGCGGACTCGGTCGTACACTGCGCCCCATTTTGAAGGCCGCTGTCACACTGTTCCGAGCCCTGTTTGAAGCCGTCGCCGCACACTGGGTTCTTGCAGAGAGTAGTACACGTATTCGTTTCGTCAGAATCCCCGTCATCGCACTGTTCTTCCGCCTGCTTGAAACCGTCACCGCAGACAGGGATCTTGCAGAGCGTTGTGCATGCATCGGTATTCACTGAATTTTTATCATCACACTGCTCGACATCCGTCGCTACAAAACCATCGCCGCAGACAGATGACTTACAAGAGTCGATGCAGTCATCGGTGTTGTCTTCATTGCCGTCGTCACACTGCTCGGTGCCTTCCCTCACTCCGTTGCCGCAGATGCCGCTTCGGATACAGACGACGGGGTAGGAAACATTGCGGTTGCCAATAAATTGCGATGTATTGGAAAGATTCGCAATCACGCCGCTGCCACTGCTCAGACTCGATGACCAGAACAGCTGATTCGTCTTAAAATCGAAGTACTCAGGTGCGTAGCGAAGCGCGACATCCGTAATTTGGATCGCTGTCGGCAGTGACCAGTCGTCGAAGCCATTTGAGATCAAGTTGTCACAGAGATTCAGCGCACTCTGTTGGTTTGGCATGTTTGTTTGGAGGCTGCTCCATGTGATATTTGTTGCGACGTTCAAGCAACCTCCGTGTTCGGACCTAAACTGTTCATCTTGTTTCTTGCAGGTACTGTCTGCATTCGTTGCAACAGAAATTTTGCAGAGATTCGTGCAGGAATCGTTGTCCGTCGCATTGCCGTCATCACACTGTTCGCCCGGCTCAATCGTTGCATTGGGACATACGGCGCTGAGGAAGGCACGAATGCTCCTGACAAGGAGCCTCAAATCTTCACGCTCGACCGTGCCGCTGATATTGAGATCGTACGCGAGATCGTTCGTAGCAAACGCACGGAGCATGTTCGTGAGCGCTCTGCGCATTTCACGCAGGGAAAACACGCCGTCGTCATTGGTATCGGAGAGCGTCAGCACACGATCGTCGAGGAGTGAGCCACGCAAAAATTTTGTCGTTGAACCGAACGTGAACATCAGCGCCAGTACCGCAGCGAAAGCGATTGAGATTAGCACGTGCCGCGAGCGAAGGAGTGCGGGAACCGTCATGGAATATTCTTGTGTGTTTTGCACGAGAAATAATCTTCTTATTATAGCAGAAATAAGCGGAAAAAACAACGAAAAGACCCTCTCAGGACGCTTACAGTCCCGGATCGAGAATAGTGACCTCCGTCACGCTCATCACCGTAGAACTGCCGTCAGGCGAAATTTTTACTGAGCCTCTGACTTGAACGATGAAATTATTGTAATTCTCGAGCTGCATTCCCGATGTGCTCGGACGCAGTACGACAATCGTGCCGTCGCCAAGATCGAGCTGAAACGTCCCGATCACGCCGTACGAATAGTTGACTCTCTGAAACTTGCCGATGAATGAACCGTTTGGAACCCATGAACCCAACGAGTTCGCATAACAAGAATTGTCGCATGCGTCGATATCGGTCAGGTTGCCGTCGTCGCACTCTTCGCTCGTCTGCCTGACGCCATCACCGCATCGTGCAGGCGTGCAAAGATTCGAACATGCGTCGTTATTCACTCTGTTGCCATCATCACACGCTTCTCCAAACGCTCTGCCATCGCCACAAAAAGGTGTCGTCACGAGGGTGCGCTTTCCACCTCCGGCATCGTAGTAGTACGTCACTCCGCCACTGACATTGGAGTCGATGGCGGCAGTCGTCAGACTGACCGTCGACCATGGACCCGCTGCGGACAGAGCTCTTTGCACAGTGAGACCGTACATCCCGTTCGGCCCTGTCACTCCGGTCAGCTGGACGTACATGTTTCCTGCGAACGCCGTGAGGCCGCTCTGTTCGACCATGCATGTTGAACTGCACACATCACCATTGACTGTATTGCCATCGTCACAACCTTCGCCACCCTGCTTAAAACCGTCGCCGCACACCGGATTTCTGCAGGATTTGCAGAGATCAGTGTCTGTTCCATTACCGTCATCACACTCTTCCGAGCCCTGCAAGAAGCCATCCCCGCAGAAGGGAGCTTTGCATAAGCTCGTACACGCATCCGTCTCGATATCATTGCCGTCGTCACACTGTTCGCCTGTCTTCAGAATCGCGTCACCGCAGACAGGTACGCGACAATTGTTGGTGCAGGCATCCGTCTCAATCTGATTGCCGTCGTCGCATTGTTCATCACCCTGTTTGATGCCATCTCTACACACAGGCGTGATCGTAACGCAGGCATTGGTACAAAAATCGCTGTCGTTTCGATTGCCGTCATCGCACTGTTCGCCCGCATCGACCTGTCCATTGCCGCATGGCACATACTCACAACTGTTTGTGCAGGCGTCATCACCAGAAAGATTTCCATCATCACACACCTCGGACAGTTGATTCAAATATCCGTCGCCGCAGAGAGGAAACTTACAACTGGTCGTGCAATCATCGGTCTCCTCCTGATTCCCATCGTCACACTGCTCACCCGCATCCGGTGATGCGTTGCCGCAGAGGACGGGGTAAAAACGCGGAGTCTGACCTTCGCCACTGCGATAGAGCGCAGAAATCTCCTGTGGAGTCAGTACACGCGACCAAATGCCAAACTCGTCGATCTTGTGGCCTTTGCCGGGACCAACCGTAATATCATCGGAACCCTGAGGGTAGTAACTGTTCAGGTTCCCTCCACGTGCCGTTCCGGAAACCGTGACGCTATCAGGTTTGCCTGCATTGATGCGAAGAGAAAGCTCTTTACTGACGGGATCGAATGTCCCCGTTACAAAGTACCACGTCGAAATCTCTGGAGCACCGAAAGAATCTGCTCTCACTTCGTGATCGACACCGTCCGCGGTCTGAATCGTAAAAGAAAAACGATTGATGACTCCTCCTCGGTGTCGGAGCGTCCATGTCGGACCGCTACTTACCGTTCCGTCGTAGGTTTTTGCATGCAATAAGCGCGAGCCTCCCAAGTGACCCAAGTTGATCCATGCGCCGATCGTGAACGTGCGATTGGCATTGGCAAGACGATTGATCGTGCCGATATTTGTGAGTGTGGACCACCCCTGAAAAATCTGAGGATTGGGCGAGAGCAACAACGCATTGCCAATCTTACCCGGTGCCGAGAAAAGTGTCGGTCCGTTATTGACGTAGAGTGGATGACGATCCACGAAAGAAAAACGCGACGGATCATAGTCACGACCGGTCTCATCGAGTTTCCAGTATGCATCGAGCCCGTTTGCAAGCGTCGAAGGAGGCAAACACACACTGGGGCTGCCTGTGCACGCGTAGGTCTCCTCGACCGTACACAAGGCGCTGCAGCCGTCGCCATCGGCGCTACTTTGGTCATCACACTCTTCATGACCGGACCAGACTGCATGATCACCGCACACGGGATTTTTGCAGCTGTTGGTACAGTCGTCGGTGTCGATAAAATTTCCATCATCACATTGCTCCGAGCCTTCCTTCGCGCCGTCCCCGCACTCGGGGGAAGGCATGAAGACAGACTGCGTCAGCAAAGCAAAAGGAGAAATTCCCGTCGCGACGGTTCCCCTGCTCACGGGAGCAGCAGGATCCGTCAGATCAAAACTTTCAAGCGTTTTTGCGTCACCGTGAAGCACATAGAGCGTCGATCCTTCAATCGCAATATCGGAGGATGATGCGATCATCGAGACGGAAGAAACGCTGACGGGAGCAGCGGGATCGGTGAGACTAAAAACCTGAAGCGTATGTCTGGGTCCGTCACTGCCGACGATGTATGCGTACTGATCATGCACGGCGAGCCCCTGCAGATCGGACATCAAGGTCGCCACTTGTTTCACGTCGACGGGCGCCTGCGGATTCCTAAGATCGTAGACGTCGAAATACGCACCTGCTGCGACGTAAGCATAGTCACCCGAAATCGAAACGTGGGGAGAATGAAAAGTCAGTGCGGAACCCAAAGCAACGGGGGACTGTGGATTTGCGAGATCGAAAATCTGAAGAACCCCGGTCGTTCCGGGAGTGTCTTCCAGAACGTATGCATAGCGACCCCGAATCGAAATGCGTGCGGGAGGGGCAACCGTTGCCACCGTGCTGAGAAGCGTCGGCGTACGGAGATTTGAAAGACTGTATGTCTTGAGCGTCCTGTCTCCCATATTCGTCACGTACGCAAAAAGACCGCGAATCGCAACGGACGTCGGATAGGAGCCCGTCGGAACCGTCCCAATGCTCACGGGAGTACGCGGATCGAGAATATTGAAGATCTCAAGAGTATTGCTTCGGTGATTCACGACGTACGCGTAGAAACCTCGGACCGCTACACCAGTCGGCTCCGATCCCGTTCTGACAGTGCCGACACTCACCGGCACAAGCGGATTCGTGGTGTCATAGATCTGCAGCGTCTCGCTTCCGGCATTGACGATGTACGCATGCGGAGCATTCTGGGCAAGTGCGAGTCGAATGCTCGCGATCAGCAATCCTAAATCCACGCGATCGACCGTGCCGCTGCGGTCGAGATCGTACGCAAGATCGTTCGTTGCAAAGGCACGAATCATATTCGTGAGTGCTCTGCGCATTTCTCTGATCGAAAACACGCCGTCATGATTGGTGTCGGAGACTGCAACGACTCGATCATCGATGAGGGAACCCTTTAGAAAACGGGATGCCGTAGGCACCGCAATGATAAAAACAGCAAGCACCGCAGAGACCCCCAGCAATCGGTATCGATGGATACTGGGCTTCGGCAACATGTGCGATTAGGGAGCAAGAACATCAAGTGCAGAGAAGATGATTGTCGTGTCCGCGCTATCCACTGTTCCATCTGCATTCATGTCGTACTTCCGGATGGATTCGTACGGCTGACCGAAAGCCTCCGCGACGCCGAGCGTCAGGAGAAGCGCTTCGTTCTCACTGACGTTGCCGTCCTGATTTATGTCGGCGAGTGCCTGAACACCGGAACTATCCGGCGCTGCTGCATGATCTTGCACCTCAGTATCAGACACAGAGAGGCTCTCTTGCCTCTGCGATACTGCCGGCACGCGCAGGAAAAAGAAGAGAAGGGCAGCAGACATCGTGAGCGCAAATGCGATCACAAGAACTCTGGCATGAATGTTCTGAGTGTGTTCCATAGATTACTCTTGGGGAGTAGGAGCAAGAATATCGAGCTCCGTGAAGATGGCACTCGAATCGATGCTGTTGAAAACGCCATCACCGTTGATGTCGAGTCCTGCATCGTACTGCTGATTACTGATTGCATCGCCGATCCTGAGTGTCACAAGAAGCGCCTCGTTTTGGGACACGGTGCCGTTTGTCGGAGCGGTATCGGCAAGGTTTTTGACGAACTGGTTATAGGTGATACACACATTTGGAGTAGCCCTGTTGCAGCTGAAGTTCGACTCGACTGTGCACGTCGCACTGCAACCGTCGCCGCCGGTCGTGTCTCCATCGTCACAGGCCTCGGTGCCTTCTTTGATGCCATTGCCGCAGGCAACAGCCGCAGGCGTACGCACTGTGATCGTAACGTTTCCTGTTTCATTCACAATCAAGAAATAGAGAGATCCTTTTCGAAAGAGTGCTCCCGTCGGTGAATTCGTCGGATCCATTACAATGTCGTTATTGGCTTCGAAATTTGCGAGGAAATTTCCGTACTGCGCATCGCCTGCACGCGCCTTGGGCGAAGCGAAGAACTGACCTGGGAAACGATCGGCGAGTAGCAGTTCGTTTTTGTTCTGCTTCTCGATGGATGCATCTGCCGTCACGTATTTGTATCCGAAGAAATCCACATCGTGACTGCCATCAACGTCAAGCGTCAGCACGTCGCTGAACGGCTTGTTTTCGATGCCCGTTTCATCCGGAATATAGACAAGATAAATCCTGTCCTCGGTCAACGTCTCCGTATTCACTCCGGTCGGAAACGTGACTTTGTATACATCGGCAACACGACGACCAATTTTGGTGAGATCTCCCGTCAGTGAAGAACTTGCATTCTGAGCGAAGGGAAGAGGAATATCGTTCATTCCCGTGAGATACTGATGAATGCTGGCTGCTGCTATGACGACGAGCGCCGTAGACCCACAGATTGCC
Source organism: Candidatus Peribacteria bacterium (assembly GCA_943350395.1). Classification (GTDB taxonomy): domain Bacteria; phylum Patescibacteriota; class Gracilibacteria; order Peribacterales; family Peribacteraceae; genus SICN01. Next base: position 37,394 of record CALRAD010000004.1, on the reverse strand, counting down.
AAGCGGAGGGAAGTGGAGTGTTGCATAACGGGAGAGAGAAAAAAATATCGAAAATTATAGCGCGGGAGTTGGGGTAGTAAGATGACACGTGTTGTCGCAGTCATCGGTGTTCACCGAATTGCCATCGTCGCATTCCTCGCCGGAATTCGGTACACCGTTGCCACAGAGAGAAGGTGCACCACCATTGAATCCGGGAGTTGGAGTGCTCAGCTGACAGGAATTGTCGCAGTCATCGGTGTTCACCGAATTGCCATCGTCACATTCCTCGCCCGCATTGATCACGCTGTTACCGCAGAGTGACGTGGGAGATGAAGCTGAGGAGGTTGCGCTTGCAGTTGAAGACGTTGAGGATCCAGCAGAAGTTGTACTTGCCGTCGACGATGCTGAAGATCCGCCGGAAGTTGTGCTTGCAGCTGAAGACGTTGAAGATCCAGCGGAAGTTGTGCTTGCGGCTGAAGACTCTGACGATGCGGTTGCACCCGAGAGATTCCAGAGAGGCGATACTGCGGTCGTCACGAAGATCTGGCAGATCTCGGTCGTGCACACGCCATTCTTCTTGATGCCGAAGAGAGGGAATGTGCCTGCTACTCTCTGCCCTCCGACAAAGTCTTGGAGTGTATGAGCAAATCCAACGCGAATGGAAGATACACCCTGCAAACCTGCCGGCACATCCGCCTTCAGTTCAAAGATCGTTCCGGAATGAGAGAGCGCCAATGCGCCGCTCCAGTTGCTCGGAGAATCGAACGTAATATTATTACCCACTGGCACGGCGGCAAGCGTGATCGGAAGATCCGTGACACCGTCATTATTCGTATCCTGCCAGAGCCGATAGCGCTCAAGAGTTGTGAATGAGCCTTCTTCTGCAGCGAATGCAAGATGCTTGATCGTGGTGAGGTCGCTTGCGATCGCCGTAAAGCGCACGAGAGGAATAGACACTGCACCCGCAAGAGCGGAACCGGTGCTTCCCGAGAACTGCGTGAGCGTCAGACTGGCACCGTTCCCGTTCGGACCGCCGTCAAAAGGAATCGGGAAACCGATCGTGCAGTTGTTTTTGCAATTGTCAGTATCGATGGAATTTCCGTCATCACACTGTTCGGCAGATTCCAGAATATGATTGCCACAACCGACGAGATTCCGGATCGCAAGATCGGCACCTGCCGGAGAGTTCACGATGAAGACGTAGAGGGCTCCTGCCGGATCGAGACGCACGCTTCCGGTACTACCGTCGGTCGGAAGGAATGTGACTCTGTTTGCAGCCTCGAATGCGGCGATCGAACGACCGTGTGCGATATCACCGTCCCTGGCCGTTTTTGACGCGAAGAACTGACCTGGGAAACGATCCTTAAACAAGAATGCCTGAATGTCTCTGCGCTCCATCGTCGCTGCGGCATCCGTGTAACGGTAACCGTAGTAATCGACGAGATGGCCTCCGGTGCCGGTCAGCGTGAGCGCCAGATCGAGCGGCACATCGGACACTCCCGTGGCATTCGGAACACGCACGAGATAAATTTTATTCGGAGTCAAATGTTCAGATGCTTCTCCGTGATTGAATTCCACTTCGAACACGCTGATGCCATTTCTTTGTCCGAAGAGCGTAATGGAACCCTTCAGTGACGAGTTGTTCATCCCGAACGGAATGGGAATATCTCCAAGCATGAGAGTATCTGACTGCTTGGGAGAATGCAGGAGAACGAATGAGAGCAGGACAACGCTGATCGCAACCGCTGCGTAGACGGCCCGCTGCCATCCTTTCTGCAATGTGGAAAATGTATTCATAGAAAAAATGGGGACTTAGACAAGAGCAGAAAGTCTTTTTGTGCGGAGCTGAGCAAATGCAAATGTGGATCCTGCGGCAAGCATCATGGCGATTCCGCCGAGCACCGTTGCGGGTCCCGTGTCTGAAACGCGTGGTGCACCGCTATGGAGCACGCTGTCGCCGATGATAATCGTTGGCGTGGATGCCTTCTCGTCTGCGATGCGATCCTGACGAAGTTCATATTGTGCATTCTGATCAAACAATCCCTTGCTGCTCGCAGTCTGCGGAGGAACGTAGGTGTCGACGGGAACGGCATAGTTCGGCACGAGCTGGTGCTGCACTGCTTCCCTTCTCTCTGCCGCCTGCTGTTGCTGTTGCTGCACGACCGCATCACCTTCGCGCTGTGTCGGAGGCGCAGGAGGAGCAGTGATGGTACTGGATCCGCCGAAGACCTGATCCGGCGTAAGATACGCAAACGTCGTGAGGGGCATCAGGAGTGATGCACCGAACGCAACACTCAGACCGACTGCGGAAAAAGTACGCATAGAGAAGATGGTTATTTGTATTTGACACCATTGTACCTGATTATTGATTTTTAGACAAGTGCCTTAGCGAGCAGGCATATCGGGAATCGGAAAGAGAGGCGCAACTTTACCCGGATTCGGCAGGCCTCCGAGGAGCCTCCACTTGTAATCCCAATCGTTGATTCCTCCGAATGTGTTGAACTTTCTGGGATCGGTTTCTCCGTCACCCACTTCACAATCCTCGTTCATGTCTTCGCCAAAAACCGGTGTCGTCAGCTTGCTCTCGCACACGCGTTGACCGAGAAGTTGGTCGAGGAAACAAACATTCTCTTTCTCCTCGGGGCAGCCGGAACCAGAACCGTTACCGTCGCAGAGTCCATCCCTATCCGTGTCGGCAACAAGAGCGCTCGTCTCGCTCTGCTCGGTGTTGCCGTTCGTGTTCTTGTCTTCGCAACGATCATCCAAGCCGTCATTGTCGGTATCGGAAGCAAGCGGATTGGTCTTCGTGACAAAAATTTCACTGCCATCGGTGATCCCATCACGATCGCTGTCTGGGTTATTGCGATCGGTACCGACGAGCTGCTCTCGTTTGTTATTGAGATCATCGCCGTCGGTATCGACGGCCGCCGGAAGTTCGGCAGAACTCATAACGTAGCAAGTCCGGCCGCTGTGGAAAATTTCTGCAATGGAAGCGCGTGCCTGCGGCGAAGCCTGATCTCTGCTGTTCAGGATGCCAAGTAGACCGGAATCCGTCGGCTGAGGCCTCTCTTCTTGCGCTTTCCGCTCGGCCAGCGAGTAGAAAAACTGCCCGTCATAGATGGCATTCCCTATCTTGCCTGCCGTACGATTGGCGGCCTCGTTTCCCGAATAACAGTATCCCCAGTAACGAATGGTCTGATCTTTGTCAGTCCCCCCAAGGAACGTGATGCGCGGGATACGCACATTATTCGGCACGGTGAAGACAACGTTAACGTCAGCAGGAATTGAAAAACCGTCCACCGCGCGATCGGCTGAAAAATGCATCGTTTGGGTTTCTGTATCCTGCTGAGGCGCTACAAGACGTCCGGACAGAGACGACGTCTGCGTTCCCTTCAGAAGGGCGGCAGCGGCAATCACCAACACTGCAGCAGCAAGCGTGAGTGTTGCATACTTGAGCGCGTGAACGATGTAGTGACGCATCGATTCATTGTATACATAAAAGAGAGCGAACGGAAAGTGAGGGCTGTCAGTGATCTCAAAAAATCACTAAACTATGCACACTATGGCGAAGGACTACTACGCGATCCTCGGCGTTTCGAAATCCTCCTCCGAATCGGAGATCAAGCAGGCATATCGAAAACTCTCGAAAGAATTGCATCCCGACAAACATAAGGGAGATAAAAGCAAAGAAGACAAATTTAAAGAAGTGAATGAAGCATACGAAGTCTTAAGCGATCCGAAGAAAAAACAAGCCTACGACCAATTCGGATCAACCGACGGCAGCAGTCCGTTCGGCGGCGGAGGTTTCGGAGGATTTTCCGGACAAGGATTTGATCCGTCTCAGTTTAATGGAGGTGATTTCTCTGACTTGTTTGAAAGCTTTTTTGGGGGAGGAGGAGGCAGGAGACAACGAACTGCCGATCCTCGCGGACGAGACGTTCAGGCAGAAGTTGTCATCGATTTTACGGAAGCAGTGACGGGGAAAGAGCAAATGATTTCGATGAAAGCACAGGTTGCGTGTTCCGAGTGCGAAGGCTCCGGGAATGAATCGGGGAGCAAGCTCGTCACGTGTTCCGAGTGCGGCGGAACGGGAGCGGTGCAACGCACGACTAATTCGCTCTTCGGACAGATACGCCAAAGCGTTCAGTGCTCTCGATGCAAAGGAACCGGGAAAATCCCCGAGAAGCCATGCAGGAAATGTGACGGAGAGGGACGAGTTCTTGAGAAGAAGACTGTAAGCGTGCATATTCCCGCAGGCATCGACGACGGTCAGACACTGCGCATTAAAGGAGAGGGTGAAGCAGGACAGCGCGGGAGTGCAAGCGGCGATCTGCTGGTTCGTGTGCGTGTGCAACCCGACAGGAGATTCGAGCGTGATGGCGATGACATAAGGGGAACGCTTTCTCTCAAGCTGATCGATGCGGTACTCGGTGCAGATGTAAGCGTGGAAACCGTTCATGGTCCCGTCACGATGACGATCCCCGCGGGCACACAGCCGGGACAGATTCTCCGCATCAAAGGCAAAGGCATGCCAGTCGTGAACAGTTCACGAACGGGTGATCATTACGTGACTGTTGATATTGTTGTGCCGACGAAACTAAGCCGTGAGGAAAAGAGGCTCTGGGAGGAGCTGCGGAAGGTATGAACCATCGATTACACATCCAAATTCTCAAGCCCATCGGACATCACCGGTGAAAGCTCTTCGCTCACCGTTTCGTCTCCCTGTGTCTCTTCTTTGAGGCGAATCACTACCTGACGGTAGTCCCCTTCTCCCATACTTTCGGTCGCGAGATCAGAAAGTGCAGGGTTGCTTGCAATATGCATATGCACAATGCGGCGGAAGTAGGGACTCATCGGCGAGAGCGTCACGCGGCTACCTGTGCGACGCACAAAATCCGCCTTTGCTTCTGCGATCTTCTTCACTTTGTCTTCCTGCATGAGTCTGTAGCCGTCGACATCGACCACCAAAAACGGTGCACGCTCTGTCTTCTGAATCGAGCGGATGAGCGACTTGAGGAGATGCTGCACGGAATTCAGCGTCTCGCCGTGCCAGCCGATCAGGCGGCTCGCCTCGGGCGACACGACATCGACGCGCTGAATGTCCCCTTCCTGCTTGACCGTAATCGCCGTGAACGGGATCTGCAAGAACGTAAGAAGCTGGCCGAGGGTGTCAATAATGACCTTGTCCATGTGCGGGAGAGGATAGAGAAAAGAGTGGCTAGTGGCTAGTGATTAGTGACCACGAGCCAAAGGAACCTCTCAAAAATTGCAGGATGCGAGGAAACAAGCTGAAATTTTTCAAGGCGTATTCGTATACGTTGAGAAAAATTTCAGCGCTGTTGACGAAGCAGCATGCATTTTTCAGAGGTTCCTAACCGTGCACGAAATTCATGATGAGCTTGATCATCAAATCTTTATGCTTCGGATTGCTCTCGGCAACGAGCAGGACAAGAGCCACGAGTGCATTATCATTGAACTTTCTTTCGCCATCGTAGTCACTCAAGTATTTCGTACGCGTGAGGTATACGACGAAGAGGAACGCAGCGATACGCTTATTGCCGTCCACGAACGGATGATCCTTGATCATGAAGTAGAGAAGATGCGCGGCTTTCGTCTCGATCGAATCGTACAATTCCTGCTGATCAAACGTCTGTTCAAGCGCCCCGAGAATACGCTGTACAGCGTCGCCTTTCTCCCGTCCGAACAGATCACTCGCTTCGCGACGACGCATCAGATTTTTCTTGAGCGCACGCACGATCGATTGCACGTCATCGTAGCCAAATTGAAAACGACTGCCACGCTGACTCTTCGGAGCAGTGAGTTCCTCCTTATCAAACTGGTCGAGCATCGACCACGTGTGTGCGTAGTCCGTAATCACCTTGAGGAGTCCTTCCGATTCGGAACCCGTTAATTGCTTCCGTTCGATCGTCTGCTTGATGAGATGCACCGCAGCCTTGAGCTCGTCATGCCTGGCACTCTCGAGGCGACTCCTGTTGATCGTATATCCCTTGAGAAGATGCTGCTTCAAGACCTGCGATGCCCAGATACGGAACTGTGTTGCACGCTTCGAATTCACGCGGTACCCGATGCTGAGAATCATATCGAGGCTGTAACTTTCGACCGTGCGTTTCACCTCTCTCTTCCCCTCTTTGCGAACTGTTTCCATTTTGGAAAGAGTTCCTTTTTCTTTCAGCTCACCGTCTTCGTAGATATGCTTGATGTGTTTCGAAACCGCCGGAACATTCACGTCAAAAAGAGAGGCAATGTCCTGCTGCGGCAACCAAATAGTGTCACCGTCGACATTCACGCTCAGCTTCATTTTTCCGTCTTTGGATTCGTAGATAATGAGTTCTGTTTCGGAAGTATTTGTGGGCATGAGGGAATACTAGCACAGAGAAAATAATATAATTCTCATCCGCTCCCCCATCCTCAGTCCTTCCCCCGACGGGGAAGGAAGCTCTGTTTTTAGTAAAGCATACATTTCCCTCTCCCCCCTCGGGGGAGAGGGTTAGGGAGTGGGGGAGGTGAGGACCGCACAAAAAAAGACCCCCTTACGGGGGTCTCTTTTGAATGTCAAAATGGCGAACTCAATTAGCGGACAGCGTCCTTGAGTGTCTTTCCAGCCTTGAACGAAGGAACCTTCATCGCAGGGATGGAGATCTTCTGGGTCGGATTGCGTGGGTTCACACCCATGCGAGCCTGACGCTTGGAGACTCTATACGTGCCGAAGCCCGTGATCGTGACGTTGTGGCCTTTCTTCAGTTCCTTGGTGATCGTACCGATCAGAGCCTCGAGGGCGTCGGAAGCGGCGCGCTTGGTGATGCCGGCGGCGTCTGCGATCGCGGCGATCAATTCTTGCTTAGACATAGCTAAGGGGGGAGTAGGAAATAAGATGGTTCAAATTGTACCGATGAAAATCGCAGCCGCAAGCCAAAATTCATAAGAGAATCCCTTGATTTCCGCATGCGATCGTGAAAATGGCTATAGGAAGCCAAAATTTCTGAGTACAGTGTGAGAACATTTCACAAAAATAATCTTAATATAAAAGACTAAATGACTGATTGGTCAATGATTATCTTCCGCTGTGCATTCTGCGCAAAAATATTCGCAAACGCACCGCACCCTTTGACAAAGAATCATTCATCAACGATCCTCTCTGCCAACCATGACCAAGAACTTAGTTATCGTCGAAAGCCCGACCAAGGCGAAAACCATCAAGAAATTTTTGGGAAAAGACTATGTTGTGGAATCGAGCATGGGACACATCCGAGATCTTCCGACCTCCGAAATCGGCATCGACACCGAGCACGACTTCGAGCCGACGTACGTGATCCCGAAGGAGAAAGAGACGACGGTCAAAAACCTGAGGAAAGCCCTGAAAGAAGCCGAAACTCTCTGGATCGCAACTGATGAAGACCGCGAAGGGGAAGCCATCGGCTGGCATTTACTGGAAGCACTGAAAGTCAAGAATCCGGAGACGATCAATCGCATTGTGTTCCATGAAATCACCGAGAGTGCGATCAAGGCTGCAATCGAACACCCAAGAACACTTGATTTCAAACTTATCCATGCGCAACAGGCACGAAGAGTGCTGGATCGCCTCGTCGGTTACACGCTCTCTCCTTTTCTGTGGAAAAAAGTGTACCGCGGACTCTCCGCAGGTCGCGTGCAATCCGTCGCCGTTCGCGTGATCGTCGACCGGGAGCGCGAGATCAAAGCATTTAATGCAGAGGAGTACTGGAGCATTGAGGTCGATCTAAGGAAGGGAACCCCGCACCAGTCGCCTGATGGCTCCGGTTCAGGGCAAGAGGAATTTACGGCAAGCCTGAAAGAAAAAAATGGTGAAGGATTTGTTCCTCACTCGGAAGCAGAATCTTCCGCAGTCGTAAAAGACATCACGGGGCAAGCATTCTCCGTCACAAAAATTGATACGAAAGAACTGAAGAAAACTCCGCCTGCACCGTTTACAACTTCCACGCTACAACAAGAAGCAGGGCGGAAACTCGGCTTCTCGCTGAAGCAAACAATGGTCGTCGCACAACAACTCTACGAAGGAGTAAGCCTCGGCAAAGGGGCTGGGTCTTCGGGTCTCATCACCTACATGCGAACAGACTCGGTAAACTTAAGCGAGAAAGCGCTCGCCGACACGAAAGAGACCGTGCAAAAATTGTATGGTCGCGAATACGTGCTAGCAAGTCCGAGAATCTATAAAACCAAAAGTAAAGGCGCACAAGAAGCGCACGAAGCGATTCGTCCGACTGAAGTGAGCCGTACGCCCGAGTCGCTGAAAGGCGTGCTCGACGAGCAGCAAATGAAGCTCTACAGCTTGATCTGGAACCGCACGATGGCAACGCAGATGGCAGGGGCAGAGCTGAAGCGCATCGGCGCGGATATTTCGGTAAGTGGAGGAGGTAATGCGTATATTTTCCGTGCCACAGGTCAGACGGTGCTCTTCGATGGATTCCTCCGCGTCTACTTCGAAGACAAAGACGAAGACCAGATCGAAAAGGAGAAGCAGGAAGGAGAAGCAGGTGACGGCGAGAAGTTCCTGCCAGAATTGAAAGAAGGGGAGTCACTCTCGTGCAACGAAGTGAAACCCGAACAACACTTCACCAAGCCGCCCGCGCGGTACACGGAAGCAAGTCTCGTCAAGAAACTTGAAGAGGAAGGCATCGGCAGGCCAAGCACCTACGCACCGACCATCTCAACGATTCAACAACGCGGCTATGTCCGCAAAGAAGGAAAGCAACTCATCCCCGAAGACATCGCCTTCACCGTCACGGATCTCCTCGTCGCGCATTTCCCGGATATCGTTGATCTCAAGTTCACCGCGCACATGGAGAATCGTCTCGATGACATCGCGGAAGGCACGGAGAAATGGGTGCCGTTCATCAAGAGCTTCTTTCAGCCGTTTCAAAAACTGGTTGCCGAGAAAACGAAAGACATCAAGAAGGAAGACGTCATGAAGGACAGACATCTCGGAATCGATGAATCCACCGGTCTTCCGATCGTCGTACGTACGGGAAGATTCGGAGCATACGTGCAACTTGGGCTCTGGGACAAAGAGAAGAAGAGCAAGAAAGACAAAGAAGAGCAAAAAGGGAAATTGAAAGCCGCGTCACTCTTCAAAGGAATGTCCGTGGACACCGTCACGCTTGAGGAAGCAAAAGGCCTTCTGTCATTCCCGAGGACACTCGGCAAAGACGCGACGGGCGGCGTAGTAGAATTGCACCTCGGTCGCTTCGGTCCGTACATCAAGACACCGACCGGAAGCGTCTCACTCCCGAAAGATCTTTCCCCGCTCGGCGTGGATCTTCCAATGGCTCTGGAGATGATCGCAAACAAAGCACAGAAAGCGGCAGCCGCACGATCACTTGGCATCGATCCGGTCACAAAGTCGGAAATGTTTCTGAAAGAAGGTCGCTTCGGCCCCTATATCACGGACGGCACGACGAACGCTTCCGTCGGCAAGAAATATGATGCCGCAACACTTACGAACGAAGACGCTGCTGAGATCCTCAAGAAAAAGCGCGAGGCTCCTCCAAGTAAATGGAAAGGAAGAGGAGGGTGGGGAAAGAAAAAGGGTTAGGGTTTGCATTTACTCTGTCTGCAAGCTCTAAATCCGATACAATCATTTCACCTAGGCGCTTAGCTCAGTCGGTAGAGCGTCGGTCTCCAAAACCGAAGGTCGTAGGTTCGATCCCTACAGCGCCTGCCACATCGAACACCTCTCTACGCTGCGTGCTTCGAGAGAGCCTGATACAGCTGTGCAGCGATCACGCCGCCAACAATCGGACCGATGATATAGGCGGCAGAAAGAGAGCCGATGCCAAGGGCGACGGCCGGATTTACGACACCATTTGCCTGCACCGATGCCGCCATGGCACCGAGTGCGAGCGATGTACCGATCGTGAGACCGGACGCATCGTGCGGAGCTTTTCCATGCACCACGGAGGAAACACCAAGGACGAGAATCGCTGCACCAAGTGCCTCGGCAACAAGAATCATGATTGAATTCCCTGCCGTGAGAGCCAGAGGAGCACCGAGAAGAGCCTTGCCAAACATGAGAGCGAGTGAGCCACCAAGAAGTTGAGCGGCAATGTACCGAACCGCCTCGGACCACGAAATTTTTCCGATGCTGAGCAGTCCGATCGTCACTGCAGGATTGACGTGCGCACCGCTGATACCACCAAGCATGTAGACGAGAAGGCCGAGCGTGAGACCTGCGATGACGGGTGTCGGAACAGGGAAACCTGCACCGATCGAGAGGTGCACAAGAAGTGCTAGAAGAAATGTGCCGAGAAGTTCTGCGGCGTAAGGACGGATGTTCATGGGAAGAGGAGGGAGAATTCCTTTCAGTGTACACGGTTAAAAAAATATGCAACAAGGAAATCGCCGTTATCGCAGCACTTCACAAGGCGATGGAATAACCAATGACAGAATCAAAAAACCGATGGAAGAATGCCGTCACTTTGACGAAGAGTCCAAAAAGGTGATACTTGTATCCTATGAGCGTCGATGAACAATTTCTGCGTCTAGAAGACTTGGCGGAACAACCTGAGCCGGCAAAAGAAAAACTGCAGGATGTACCTTTGCCCGAAGAAAGAATCCAAGCATGCATTGCCTATATCGAAAGCAGACAATCGAGCGTTGTGGCAAATCGGGAAGCTGAACAACTGTTCACAAGGCCTGTCTACCTTGCTGCCGCCGTAAGAATGCGGACTCAGAAATCACTCGAGCACAATCAACCCCCGACTCCTGCCTCGTAGACATCGCCCTTGTATCATTTGTAGAATACTCATGACACAATGTCGTTATGCCTTTCGACTTTTTCTCGAAAAACGGCTCTGTTCTGCCGATGACAGACGCCGTCATCCCCGTTTCCAATATCGAGTACGCGTATGGTTTCGGTGTCTACGAAACAATTCGCGTCGTGCACGGGAAGCCGGTGTTTCTTCCTGAGCATCTCAAGCGATTGATGACATCGGCTGCAGCCATAGAGCTCAAACATGCACTCAATGAAGTAATGATCGGAGAATGGATGACTGCCCTGCTCACAAAAATTTCTGCTGACACGTGCAACCTCAAAATTCTTCTGATCGGGGCAAAAACTGCCGAAGAAGCACTCCTGTTCATTCTTCCCCTCACACCAAAATTCCCGGACAAAAAACTTTTCCGCGACGGTGTGGCGGTGATCACCACAGAGTACGAAAGGCTGCTGCCGAATGCAAAGACGCTGAATATGCTCCCGAGTTACCTCTTCTACAAAAAAGCAAAAGAAGCCGGATGCCATGATGCGCTCCTGATCGACCGAAGCGGAAATATCACGGAAGGAACCGGCACGAATCTTCTTGCGATGAAGAATCGCACGATCATTTCTCCGCCAAAAGAAGCCATTCTTGAGGGTGTGATGCGCAGCAATGTTTTGAAAATTGCAAAGAAGAACGGCTATGACATTCAGGAAGAGCCGATTCCTCTGAGCAATATTTCCAAGTACGACGGATTTTTCCTCACGAGCACCTCCAATAAAATTCTGCCGATTCATCGTATCGACAACACGGTGATCAAAATTCCGGACACACTGAAAGAGCTCATGAAACATTTCGATGCGTATCTGGAAACGGAGTACGCACGGTACATCTCCGTGTGATTACTGCGCTGGCGATGCCTTCGTCTCCCTCGCCTGATCCGCCATGTTCTTGGCGATTGCCTGCATCTGCGTGGCAATCGTCTGGAGCCCGGGTGCGAATGCGATCGCCTTGTCACCGTAGGCGTACGCTTCCTTTGCAAGCACGAGGACAAGATCGAGATCTCCTGTGACACCGGCTTTGTATCCCTTCACAAGCGATTGAAATCCTTCCGCAATCTTTACCGCACCTTTCACAAGAGGCTCTGTGGGGCGAGAAGCAAGAGCGCCACGTACCGTGATGATCGATCGTGCGGAAGCCCATTCGGCCTGCTCGATACTTTTTGCATCCAGCATTTTGAGGACATTCGCGATCTCCGTCTCGGTCTGAGAAAGTAGTGCCTGAGTTCTTCGACCTTCTTTGTACATCGCAAGACGATAGGTCAAAAGTGCCATCTCACCGCGTGTAATTTCTTTGTTGGGGGTGAGCATCCCGTCCTGACCGACAGCGGTTAACGAAGCCGAGAGCGCATAACGCATCACAGGGTAAAACCATGCCTTTGCGTCGGCGATGTCGGCGCTGAGCGGGAGCATAAATTCAGAATATGTTGAGGACGCACTGATCTTCTTTGAAGATAAAAGCATCTTGATGAATGCTGCCTTCGTTACGTTCGCGCTCGGCTTGAACGCCGGAGCGCTGTCAACAATCCCGAGCGAGCGCGCTGCTTCGGCATACGGCATGTACCACTGGTCCGCAGGCACATCACTGAACTGCGACGACACAATTTTCCTCAGTTCTTCGGATGAGACCAGGGGAGCAACGATGATCTTGGCTGCCTGCGCTCGCGTGAGTTTTCCGTTCGGATTGAATAACGGAGCCGCCTGCACAATGCCCTTCTCCTGCAAGTACAGAACCGCAGGAAGAATCGGACTGTCCTTCGGGAGATCCGTGAACATCGGAGTCTGGGCATGCAGTGTCACCGAAAAACCGAGCAATGCAGATGCGAGCAATGGTCGCCAGAAGAAACGATTCATGTGCCCTATCGTACCATGCGATTTCACGGCTGAGTAGCGCAAAAAACCAGTCTGCGAGGTATATTGTAAAATATATAAATATATTGTATAATAGTTATATTAAAATTCATTTAATACAAAAATCAATTCTGTGATCACCTGTCACTCCAACATCGGACGCATCGCATCAATTGCTGCATCTCTGTGTGCGATGTTTTTTTCCACAGCATCCGGATTTGCCGCAGAGAGCAGTTCGTACATTCTGCAGAGTGATTCCCTCAATGTGGTTACGCAGCAATCCGGAAATTCGACGTCCTACTCGCTGCATGAATCGGGGATCACTTGGTATCAAATCCCGGCTGCGAGCGGCAACTTCCAAATCGTGCCGGCGATGAACGCGGAGAATGCTGCGAGTTCCGAAAACAGCTCATCAAGCTCCACCGTTACGACCGCCTCTTCCGGAGGCAACGGTAGAACAAGCGGCAGCCGCAGACCGCGCGTTGATATCGCCGGTGCATTCGTACTCGCTCCTTCATCTTCTTCCTCGTCATCTTCTTCAAGAAAAACCTTGCATGCCGCTCCGACCGACCATGTAGAAACCTCCGGAGCTGATGAAGCAACATCATCATTTGCGCCAATCATCGAGGGCATCCCGGCACTTTCATTCCCGACTATTTCCTTCAACAAAAAAGCCGAGGACACGATCCCAAGGGATCGCGAGTATCAACGGCAGGGCACGAAGACCACGGAAACTCTGCACCGTTTCGAGGGCATCGATCCGATCACGGAAGACAGCGATGCAGGTCTGTCCATGCGGATGCAGACACTGCTCTTCATTGTGATCTATCTGCTTATTGCATGGCGTCTGTTCGCGCCGTTCACGTCGCTGAAAATGATGGGTACAAAAACAAGAGAGAAGAATAGTGTTTCGAAACATCTATTCCTTGCAATCTTACTCACAGTGCTCGGCATCGGTGGAGTGCTCTTCGCAACATCGGCATCGGCAGCACAATCGGTTCCGCTCACGCACGTCTACAACGGCAGGCTCCTCACGAGTGCAGGAACGGCGATCACGACCGCGCACTCGGTGCGCTTCAGTTACTGGAAGAGTGCAGATGCCGTCTCAGGTGACATCACCGGTACGGGCTCGATCAACACCGGAGCGACAAACTTTGCGTCGTGGCAGGAAGTCCATACCGTGACGCCGAATGCGCAAGGATACTTCTCCGTGAAACTCGGAAGCGTCACAGCTCTACCGACCTACCAAAATCTTGAAACTGCCACGCTCCTCGGTCTCTTCCTGCAGGTCGAAGTGAAGGCATCAGCCGACGCAAACACTGCATACGAGATACTGGACATCGACAGTACCGACAGTACGATCGATCGCTCCGGCGTGCTTTCGGTACCGTTTGCAGCGAACGCCGATACGATCGATCAGCGGGAGATCGGCACAGGCAGCGGTTCGATCGCCGTCCTCGGACCGAACGGTCAATTCCAAAAGAGTGTCGTGCCGGGCGGCACCAATAGCGGCAGTTTCGTGCTCGATGCCGACAATACCGAAAGCTCCGAGATCAATCTGCAATTCGGAACGACGCTCGCGAAGCGACTGACCTATGACATCACAAACAGCACCTTCAAATTCAACACGAATCTCCGAGTGGAAGGAAACCTGACCGTCACCGGACTCGTGAACGGGTTGAACCTCACCCAGCTCCAGAGTTCCACGGGTGCGCTGAAAGCAGCATCGGGAGGAGGACTAAATTTAAACGTCAGTAATGGCACGTATCGCCTCAACGGTACACTCAGCGTCTACAGCGGAGGCAGCATTGCATTGCACTCAAGCAGCACAAACTACGTTTTCTTCGGATCAGGCGGACTGCTAAAAAATAGTACGGGCTTCCCCACGGATGAAAGTTTTATCCCGGTAGCAATCGCCGTGACATCGGCGGGATCGGTCACCTCCGTTCTCGATCGACGTGCACTCTCGAGTGACAATCGCGAGCACACCGTCGTCCAAACGTTCAGTCCGTCGTATGAGAAAGCGAGCTTCAATGCAGATGGAACGAGCAACGTCGGCCAACTCTCGGTGCTCTACGACTCGGGCAGTCTTAAAAACTACTACAACTGGACCAGTACAAGAACGAGCCTCCAAGATTATGACATTGTGCTTCGCGTCCCTGTCACGCAAGAGTTCGTACGATGGAAGACGACGGGCGGCACCAACCCCCTCACGCTGTCCTATCGTTCACTCACCGGCAGTACATTGAATAATAAACTCGATATTGCGGTCTACGACACCGCGGGATCGGCAGTCACGCTCTCCGGATCGGTCACTGGGCTTTCCGGAACTGCGTGGGCAACAACACAGATTGAATTCACAGGGAGCCCTGCGTGGACGGCCGGACAGAGCATGATCATTAAACTGAAGCCTTCCGCAAAAGACAGCTTCGCTGTGCACATAGGAGAACTGAAACTGACGGGCATTGAACTGCTCGGACAGTAAGAAGAGTGTTTTGCTCTGCATCACGAAGTGCTTTGCAGTGATTTATTATTATATAATCTTTTTACAGAAGATCAATTCTAGACACGTGCAAAAAAATACAAAAAATGTTATAGTGATCGGAACACAAAAAAATATGCACTCTCAAAACACTCGACGGCTGTCACAAACATTATCGCTGACACTCGCAGTACTGCTCATCGTGAACTCGTTCACATTTGGATCAGCACATGCCGCATCGTCGTGGAGTCCGACACTGCTCGTGAATACGGAAGCATTCCAAACAATCGATGCAGGTGACGGCTCGACCGATATCGAACTACGATTCGGCACGTCCACCGTCACGATCAAGTATCTGAACACGGCTCAGAAATTCCAGTTCAGCAAGGCACTCAGTGTTCTCGGAACGTTATCCGGTTCGTCTCTCAACGTTGATCGTAATGCGACCGTCGGAGGAACGCTCACCGCAACCGGTGCGATCAGCACGAAGGGAACATTCTCGGGTGCGACGCTTCGAATCGGCAGTGGAGGAGCAGACGTGCAAGGAGCGCTCAACGCTTCCGGCGCCGTGAAAACGGACAGTGATCTTACAATCAATGATGACGCCGGAGCCGTGGATGCAGTCTTTACGTTCGGCAACGCTTCGGGAAACCAAACGCTTAAATTCCTGAATACAACGCAGAAATTTCAGTTCACCAAGTCCTTGAGTATTCTCGGGACGCTCTCCGGTTCGTCTCTCAACATTGATCGGAATGCAACAGTTGGAGGAACGTTAACAGTAACAGGTGCGGTGACGGCAGTCGGAAACGCCACCGTCAAAGGAACACTCTCGGGTCAGACACTGAGAATCACCGGCAATGCCGATGTGCTTGGAATACTGTCCATTACGGGAGCCGTCCATGCCGATGGCAACTTATCTATCAACGATGATGCGGAAGCAAGTGACGCAGTCTTTACGTTCGGCAACTCTTCGGGAAACCAAACGCTCAAATTCTTGAATACAACGCAGAAGTTCCAATTCACCAAGTCCTTGAGCATTCTCGGAACGCTCTCCGGTTCGTCTCTCAACGTTGACAGAAATGCAACCATCGGAGGCTCTCTCACGGCAACAGGTGCGATCCGCACAAAAGGAAACTTGTCCGGCGCAACCCTTACGGTCGACGGAAACATGACGCTGCATGGCATCACCTACAGCGCACCTGTGAGCCAGGGAGCCGCAAACACGTTCCTCAAAAACGACGGTGCAGGAAACCTCACATGGGGATCTGCGGCAGTCGGCAACGGCAGCGGAGGCATTCTCTCGCTGCATCCGGAGTATCCGAATGCAATTTACTTCTCGAGCGGTTCAAGTCTTGTAGGCCAGCTCTCGGCATCCGGATCATCCGCTCTCAATGAAAACTTCTATCACTGGACGACAACGCGTGCGACGCTGCAGGATTACTGGATCGCAATCCGCGTGCGCGTGCCCGACAACTTCTCAAGCTGGGATCCGGTAAAGCCGGTTGAGATCCGCTATAAAACAGCTGACGGAGTCGCCGCCAATAACTACATCAAAGTCCTCATGAAAGACACGAACAACAATTATCTTGCGGCACTCACCGGTTCGATGCTTAGCCCCTCCTTCAAGACATCGTACCTGACAGCACCTGCGACCTCGGGAACGTTTACTGCCAAAAGCTACTTCACGGTCTACATCAAACTCGCGGCACTTACCGGAAAGTTCGCCGAAGTCGGATTCATCAACTTCAACTTCGAAACGACGACACCGTAATCGTAAGTCGCTGACATTATCTTCAGACGAGACTTCCCTCTGCAGGTGCAGGGGGATTTTTATCTGTACACATCCTTCCGGTGACCGATTTTTAGAACAATCACGGTCACGATTTCCTTCTCGATCACATAAACGATGCGGTATGGCCAAACACGAATAGACCATGTTCCCTGAAAATCATCCCGAAGCTTCTTTCCTCGGAACGGATCAGTTTCTAAAGAAGCGATAGCTGCGGTAATACGTTGCTGATCTTTTTGAGGAAGTTTCCTTGCTTCTTTTTGAGCCTCTTTGAGGATGACGATCCTGTACATCATTTCGTACCAAGATTTTTTTTAAATTCCTTAAAAGTTACAGTTTCCTCATGATCGATATTGTGCAATCTCTCCAAAATTTCCTTTGCTTCTTCGGGATGAGCCATGATGTCCATTGTTTCCATCCATCCATCAAATTCTTCAGCAGACATAAGTACCCCCGCAGGATGACCTTCGTAGGTAATCGTGATAGACACTCCGGGTGTCTTGACTGCCTTCAGCATGGCAAAGAATCCGTTCCGTGCTTCCGATGCAGTGACGGTCTTATTCATATGGCTATTATAATGTACAGTGCAAGAAAGAGGCAAGCTCCTTTCTCAGTTACATGTGCACGTACCGCCCGCACCTACTGCCCCGGAGCAATAACCGATACGGCTATTGGTCTTCATACAGAGAACGGAGTTCGGAACAATGCCGCTCCCTCCGATGTTCAGCGTGGCACCGGATAAGTTGTTCTTCGCAGTGAAGGACGTAGCATTGGTTCTGAGGGTCGCACCGGTCGTGCGATAGAGCGCCACATCGAAGTTTCCTTTGTATCCGAAGAGAATATGCGGGGCATGGACGGATCCCGTGGAACTGTCGAGTGCCAAAAGCGGACTTGTGATGTGTGCGCCGGAACCGAAGATGTATGCACCTGTTGAGTTGGTCAACTGTCTGACAACGAGTGCACCCGATCCCTGAGGCCTTCTCTGCGACACCATTAATAGCCCGGAGCTTGTGAGTGATTTTTCAGCATGGATGATATTGCCCGTAAGCGTTCCCATGATATTGAGATTTCGAAGCACCGTGAGGGCACCCGAGAACGAACCGTTATTGCTGATGACAAGTGTCTTTCCCGAAAGCGTTCCGGAGACATCCAGCTTCGCCTTCGGACTTGCGTTGCCGATTCCAAGGGATCCGAGAATGTAGGAGCTTGTGGCACCCATGAATGTGAGGTTGGCACCCGAGACCGTGCTCCTCGCCGTAACGGTCGTTTTGAACATTGCCGCACCCGAGTGCGAAGAAACACCATCAACCGTGAGTGAAGAACCTGAGATATTGCCGACGACACGAAGAGGTTTATTGAATTGAAAAGCACTGGTTGTCAGTAACTTGAGCGTATTGGAAGAAGAACCGAACTGGATATCCACTGTCGTGCTGCCGCTACCGGGATCAATCATCTGAAACGATTCGGTATTCACGAGCAGCGTTGGACTCCAAGAACTCGCGAGCACACCGGGGGTACCTGATGCGAGGATCAGCGCAAGGATCAGTGCGCCTGTTCGCTTGAGCCTTTGAGGATATTTTTGTGCAGCCAAATCTTGATATTATAGCAGAAATATGCCAAAAAATCCGCATCTACTCTTTGCCTATTCATAAGAATATTACATAGTAGAAGATCGAAAAGGAGTATGATTGGAGCCATCTCTCCGATGGAAATACGCATCCACCTCCCAAGGCCTCTGCTGACGATCGGAATTGTCGTCGCTGTCATTCTCTACGCGACCGGAATCGTGAAGATTCAGTGGCCGGGAAGCGAAGTACGGGGCGATGCCCTTGGAGGGGAACACCCGGCAACAGTCATTACTGATGCGCGCCGCGACATCAATCGGGAGCAAGTGACG
This sequence comes from Candidatus Peribacteria bacterium, assembly GCA_943350395.1. Taxonomy (GTDB): domain Bacteria; phylum Patescibacteriota; class Gracilibacteria; order Peribacterales; family Peribacteraceae; genus SICN01. The sequence goes on along the minus strand of CALRAD010000004.1, from coordinate 18,589 downwards.
CAAGCGGTGCTTCTGAAGCGCGAGGAAATTCTCCGGTATAACCTGAGTGTTCTCGAGCGCGCTGCGCTCATTACGAAGTCGCCGGAAGACATCAGGAATCTCAACGATGCGAGAGCAATCCTTCTCTCGATCATTCAAGAACGAGATCAGTCAGAAAAGCTTCTGCTTCTCTCGCTTGAGCAATTGTGGGAAGCGGAAGGCACTGCCTATCGCACCGAAGGCGTGATCGGCGACCGTGTCCTCTTGTGGCCGGTATCGCCTACACTCGGACTTTCCGCAACATTCGAGGATGCGGAGTATGAAAAGCTCTTCAAATTTCCTCACCACGCAATCGACATTCCAACGGAACAGGGCACAGAAGTCAGATCTCCTGCCGGCGGCATCGTCACAAAAATTTCGATGAACGGCCTCGGGTACAGCTCCATCGTGCTGGAGCACGACGGAGGACTACAAACAATCTATGGACACGTGACGGATGCGACCGTTCTGCAGGGGGCAACGGTAAGAGCAGGAGAAGTCATCGGTCACACCGGAGGTCAACCCGGCACCATGGGTGCCGGTCTTATGACCACGGGTCCTCACCTCCACTTCGCGGTTCGTAAAGACGGCGTACTTGTTGATCCGATGAAGTATTTGCCTCAACGTGCGATCAGACAATGAGTGTATGCATTTGCAGCGCATACGGATCCGTCATGCCTGCGATATAGTCTTTGATGGCTTCCTCGAGGGCTCCTCCTGTTTTTTGCTGTAACTCCAACACTTTCTCGGGTGGAGTTTTGAGGTATGCGGAAAATAAATCTCTGATCACTCTCTGCCCTTGCTTTGCTTGCACCTGTACGGCATCACTTTTATAGAGATGATTCCAGAGGAATGTAGGGAGTTCGGAGAGATCCTTTGTCATTGTTTCGGAAAAAGAAACCAGATCATGCTGCGACGCATACACATCTTCAAGGGAAGATACTGCGTGTTTTTCCAGAAGCATATCCGTCTCTGTATACAGATCCGTAACGAGCAGATCGACGATCGCACCTCGGAGTTCCGTCTTCCTCTCCATCGATTTTTCCGCAGCCAAGAACCCAAGTTTTGTTTCGCGAACCTGCTTGAGCGTGAAGAGACCGGCTCGTAGACCATCATCCGTATCGTGTGCCGTATAGGCGATCTCGTCCGCGAGATTCACAAGCTGTGCTTCGAGGGAAAGAGCCCGACTTGCCGACCGAAGCCCCGCCGCGCGGGGCGAAGGCCGGTGCTTCATCAGACCTTCGAGGATCTCCTTCGAAAGATTCAAACCTCGATAATTCGCCGAACGATCTTCGAGCAATGTGACGATCCGAAGAGACTGATCGTTATGTTCGAACATTCTTCCGCATGACTGCATACATGCATTCATCGCCTCTTCTCCTGCATGACCGAACGGAGTATGACCAAGATCATGCGCGAGAGCGATCGCTTCGGCGAGATCCTCATTCAGCCCGAGCGTACGGGCAATATCACGACTGATCTGCGCAACCTCGAGCGTATGGGTGATGCGTGTCCTGTAGTGATCACCATGTCCAGCCTTCGCCAAGGCTACGGCTGGCAGGCCCGAAACGAATACCTGCGTCTTATGCTTGAGTCTCCGAAAAGCCTGCGTATGAATGATCCTGTCTCTGTCACGCTGAAACGGAAAACGTGTTCTGTCTTCGGACTCCGGAAACGCACGACCGAGTCCGCCTCCGTGTGGCACGGCATAGGGGGAGAAGAGAGAGTTTGCCTGAAACAGACGATCAGAAAGAGATTGCATTGATAGATGAGTATAGCAAAAAAACAAATCAAGACGACCGTTATCCGCTTTGGCTCGTCCCTAGCAGTGCTAGGTGGGTGACCCCATCCCCGCCCCACGGGGCGGAGAGATTCAGGCCTCCCGTAACGAAGAGTAGGAAAAAAGCGTAGAGCGGACTCACGAGTCGTCGAGACAGAGAAGGATAAGCTCAAAGAAGTGTTGCCGCCAAGCAATTTCTCTTCCCTTTTTTGACCACTTCGTCTTTTCCTGCTCTGTACGTCCAGTACAAATCCGGACTGCAGAGCGTGCAATCTCCTATGCGTTCGAAGTGATTGCGCAGCACGCCGAGAGCAAACAATTGATCATCCGCGGCACGATTCAAATCGATGCACCGTCCTCGAGCGTACGCAGAGAGCTCTGGAGCTTCGGTCACTGGATCCGTAAACTCGGCACACGTGCGGCAGAGTGACGGACCTGCACCGACACACACGTCCTGCGGATGCACCCCCCATTCGGATTGCATGCAGAGAAACGCTTGTGCGAGAACTTCGCATTGCACACCGCGCCAGCCTGCGTGAATCAGACACAGAATTTTTTTCTTCGGATCGAAGACGATGAAATTCTGACAATCCGCAAAGCGAATTGTGAGTGTGAGACCTGTCTGATCTGTTGCAACAACATCAGCTTTCTCGATGCGATGCGATGACTCTCGAACAACGACACACCGATTGCCGTGCACCTGATCAAGCACAACGATGTTCGTCGTCCCGAGCGCACGCTGCGTCTCCTCATCCGATGCGACATCGTCGCTGCGTGTCAGCATGCGAACATCGAGAACATCGCGATACGGTTCAAAAATTTTGAAAGGATGCGTAATCATGTGCGGGAAACCAAATCCCGTAGAATCTCCGGAATCTGTGCGATCACCTCACGAGTCGTGTACGCATACCCCTGCTTCGCAAATAAAATATCTCCCGCTCTCTTGATGCACGTACTTGCAATACTGCATGCCTCGATATGCTCATATCCTTGTGCAATGAGCCCAGACAGCAGCCCTGCAAGCGCATCTCCGGTACCGCCGACGGTGAGGCCTGCATTGCCTCCACTGATTTTTTTCACACTGCCTTTTTCATTCACAATCGTGTCCTCCGGACCCTTGAGAAGAAAAGTGCAGAAGAATTTTTTTGCCGCAGTAGAAATTTGTTCCGGTGTGAGCTGCATGCGCTCGAGTTCCCCAAGATGCGGAGTCACGACTGCATGTTTGTCTTTCAATGCCGCAAGCGTTGCCGCTTGCAACGCCGACGCATCGACGACAAGCGGACACGGACACTCTTCGAGAAGTGCCATGATCGATGCGAGGTTCTTGGAGCTTCGCGAAAGTCCGGGACCGATCACAACGCTGTCCATCGTTGCAAGCATTTCGATGATTCTCGATCGATCACTCGCAGAAATTTCATCACTCATTTCAGAGCCAAACGTATGGATTTGAAAATTCAACGACGTATTTTTTGCGACCTCTCTGTGACATGCAGGAACAAACATAAAGACCAAATCCACACCCGAAGCCTCAGCTGCAAGCGCCGAAAAAAGCGGCGCACCGTGCTGAAACGTCGATCCACCGATGATCGCAACCGATCCGTTTTCGCCTTTGTGGGAAACAGGAGAGCGCATGGAATTATTGTACTCCGCAGGCGGGAACGCCTGCTCTGTATTTGCAAATCGCACCCTCCACCTCACGCTTCATCCTGTCCTGAAACACGTCAACATGAAACTTCTTCGCATGCTCGCGAATCTTCTGCCGATCCCACTGTCTATTCTTGAATATCGCAATGCCATCACAAAATGCATCGACCGTCTGCTCTGTAACAAGCAAACCGGTTTCGCCATCAACAACGACATCTCGCACGCCGCCCTTGCCGAACGCAATCACAGGAATGCCGCATGCCTGCGCCTCAAGCGGCACGATGCCCGCGTCTTCGATTTGGGGAAAGAGCAAACATTCTGCATGTGCGTAGAGCGAGGGAAGAGCTTCATCTGAGACGTGACCAAGAAATTCGATGGTCGGACCGGCCATGCGCTTCAGACGCGGAAGATCACTGCCCGTTCCCGCAATCTTCAGCGGAAGTTTCAAGCGATTCGCAAGATCGATCAGCAAATCGAAACGCTTGTAGGGAACAAGACGACCGAGGGCGAGAAAATAGGGGGCGGGCCTGTCCGCCGTAGCCTTGGCGAAGGTGGAGGTTAGGGGAAAATCGAAGAAGCGTGAGCCGACGGGAGGATGCACGACGACGCTCTCGCGACCGTAGATACGCTTGATGCGTTCTTGTGTTTCCGTCGAGTTTGCAATGAAGAGATCGACACGCTTCGCTGTTGACAGATCGTAGCGACGCAAACGTTTAAGCTCGCGCCTTACGAACCACTTGAGTGGACCGCGAATGCGAAAATCGGAAAGATATTCGTCTTCCATTTCCCACGCATAACGCATCGGCGTGTGGCAGTAACAAATATGCACGCTTCGACTGTGTGGGATGACCCCTTTGGAAATCGCATGGGAAGAGGTGAGTACAACATCGTAAGAAGTAAGATCGATCGATTCAAAATATTTCGGCATCCATGGCAATAAATACTGATGGCGACCCATCAGCATAAAGATACGCTGGAGACAAGAATCTGTGCGAATATCGGCACTGCGAAGCGGTCCAAGCTCACCGTGCCTTGCAATGGTTGTGAAAATCGGTGCAGAAGGCCACACGTCATGGAGGGAGGAGATGACGTGTTCAGCACCTCCGTAGGTCGGCAGCCAGTCGGCAACAATTGCGAGTTTCATCGATGCTCTATACTTTACACTATGCCACTACGGTCCCCCCGCAGATTGCCACGCTTCCTGAACAGGGAAACAAGTTTGTTCTCTCGTTCGATTGCTCGCGCGCGCTACCACACCGTCGATCGGAGAGCGCGGCGGCGGCATGAGCGCTGGGTACGCTTCGCAAAAAAGTGTTCGAGACTTTCCTCTCTCGTCGCATCCGAGTTCCGCACATGGATCGCAATCGGCATCGGCACGATCGCCGTGAGTATTCTTCTGGCACTCCTGTTCTCTCCTTTCTTCGATGTCCGACAAATCACGATCCAGAGACAAGACCCGCGCATCGATCCGTCCGATGTACAACAGATCCTCGCACCACTCTTCCGTCAGCGCCTCATTCTCATCACCAAAAGTCAGATCGCCTCTCTCCTCGAAACGCAGTACCCCGACATCGATCGCATCGAAATTGAAAAGCAATATCCATCCACCCTGTCAGTCTTTCTCTCGCTCGAACCGGTCGTCGCACGGGTGCTCGTCGACAGCGATGACTCCTCGCAAGACACGCAGAGTGGAGCGATGATCGGCTCGGGGTCCTACGCGTACATCACGAGAAGCGGCTATTTCGTCAGTTCTCCAATCAAGCTCTCCGGAAAGACTCCGGTACCGATTCTCCGATTCACGGACTGGGGGTTTCGCCCTCAAAACCGCACGCGCGTCATTCTTCCCGATTTCATCGAGCGCATCTTCACGGCACGTGACATCCTTCGCACGGATTTCGGACTCTCCACTCTCGACATCGTCGTCTACGTCCGTGCGCAGGAATTTCACATCCGCACCAACAAGCTGTCGATTTGGTTCGATCTGAAAAGCCCCCTCCAAGAGCAATTCCAGCGTTTCAGGCAATTTCTGAAAACACTCTCACTCGATCAGGCAAAGATCTATATTGATCTACGAATCGCAGATAAAATCATTTTCCAATAAGACCACATCATGTTCTCCTCTCTCGCATCACTGCTGCTGCTCGGCGCAATCTCTCCTCCTGCAGCGGGCCCCGTCCTGCGGCCGCTGCCCGGCATCGAGGTGCTGTCGATTGCCGCACCCGCGGAGAAACGAAAACCACTTCTTCTCCCCGAGCGCCTCTCTGCGTCGGGCATGCTTCTCCTGGACTTGCAAAGCGGAGAAACTCTGCTGTCTCGGAATGAGAACCAACGACGGAAAGTCGCCAGCCTCACAAAAATCATGACGGCATTGCTGATCTTGGAAAATCATAACCTCAATGAAATCGTACCGGTTCCAACATTAGCGGATGGCATCAGGGGAAGCGCTGTCGGTTTGAAGGCCGGAGAATTTTTCAGGATCGGCGACCTCCTCAAGGCTCTGCTCATTCCCTCCGCAAACGATGCGGCGTATGCGCTCGCCATCGACGATGCCGGAAGCGTCTCTCGGTTCGTAGAACGTATGAACAAACGTGCAAGCAGTCTGGGACTCAAAAACACACACTTTACCAATCCTGCGGGGCTCGATAGCACAGAGCAATACTCCAGCGTACGAGACCTTTCATGGCTCACGATCGCGGCCTTGAAGCACCCCGTGTTCCGGAAAATTGTGAGCACCAAATCAGGCACAATCGAAGCAACGACCGGACAATCGTTCGACCTCAGGAATACCAATGAATTGCTGCATGAGAACCCGCATGTGTTCGGCGTGAAAACGGGAACCACGGACCTGGCAGGCGAATGTCTGATCGTCCTCTTTGAAGAGGAGCATCGTCCATACTTACTGGTCCTCATCGGCTCGAATGACCGCTATACTGACAGCCTCTATCTCCTCACAGCACTGCGCAAGGCTCTCTCCGAGAATGTCGCCTTGGAGCAGTAAAAGAAGCCACGTATGCGACTCTCTCGTTCTCCAGCCCATTCCTGGCTAGCTACCCGCATCCGCATCCTCTGCATCGGTGTATTCGTCGTGTCTCTGTTCCTGCCAACCTACTCCCCGGAAACGAGCATCGCGGCACCCGAAGATTTGCAGGAGGAAACGTACGGATTTCTGCTCGCGGAAGACGGATTCCTGATGAAGACGTCCGCACTGACCGAACAGGGTGCGAGGAGTGCGTACAGTCAGGGTATTCTGCACACCGTCGAACCGAATGAGAGCATCGCAAGCATCGCCAAGAGAAATTTCTTGAAACCGGAGACGATCCGATTCGTGAACGGTCTGAGTGAAAAAGATCAAGTGAAGCCGGGACAGCAGTTATTGATCCTTCCGGTCGATGGCATCCTGCATACGGTAAAACGAGGCCAGAATCTCAAGATGATCGCCGATCTGTACGGCATCGATGCAGGTCGCATTTCCGCACAAAACAAAATCCGTGGAGGCTATCTGCTTGCAGGACAAGAGCTGATCATCCCCGATGGCAAACCGATTGTCGCCGTCGCTGCCAAGCCAGTGCAGACACAGAAACCGCCCATCAAAGCTCCGGTCGGCTCCGGTCCCGTATCGTTCCCAGAACTCAAGGAGTATGCGATCAAGCCGAGCGGCGGCATCTTCCAGATCCCTTGTGATTGCTTCTACACGCAGTACTTCAGTCGAACGCATTTCGGTGTCGATATGCAACATCGGGGAGGTTCGCCAATCTTCGCTACCGAAGCCGGCACCGTCACCAGAGCAGACTACGGATGGAACGGCGGCTACGGCAACGTGATCGAGATCGATCATGGCAACGGACTGAAAACTCTCTACGCACACAACAAAAAGATCTACGTGCAGAAGGGCGATCGCGTCACGCGAGGACAACCGATTTCCTTCATGGGCAACACCGGACGCGTGCACGGCCCAACGGGCATCCACCTCCATCTCGAAGTGCACGTGAATGGCGTCAAAAAAAATCCGATGATGTATTTGCAACAATAAGAGCGCAGAATCTTACTTAGATTGTTATGACCACCAAGAACAAGAACTCGCGTCGGCATTGGATTCTGTTTGCCGCTGTCGGGATCATTATCGTCACGATGGTTGTTCTCTTCTCCGGAGGTTCCCTTCGTGGCTCCGTTCTCGATGACCGAGTCTTAAGCCTTACCGATCGGAACCAAAACGGAACGCTGTCTGTCGGCGAAATGCGCAGAGGAATCTCGGCTGTGTTTCAGGGAATGTTCAGCAATAATCTTGCCTATGATTTGAACCAAAGTTCGGGAACGGACCGATTCGATCTGAAGCTCTTTCTCCAAAGCATTCGAGGCTTTCTCACGGCAGTCTGCGGCAACGGCGTGATCCAAGCGGGGGAGAAGTGCGATGACGGGAACACAGCACCGGGAGACGGTTGCAGCTCTGCGTGCCGCATCGAACCGATGGACTACGGGGATTTGAACCAACGGGAAAACTGGGGAATGCTCGTGGCGGAGGATGATCATGGAGATGACGATCCTGATATCGGTCACTGTGTTTATGAGCGTGATCTCGGGAACGGCAAGAAGATGATCACGGATGTTCATTACCCCGACCCTGCTCATCCATGTTGAGATTCTTCGTTCGTCACAGGCTCTTCTCCCTGCTGCTCTTGTGTGTGCTTCTCGCTTCTACCGTCGAAAGGACGGAGGCTGGTCACACGTGGGCAGGTCTCCATTGGCCCATTGCCACGCAACCGCTCTCGCTCGATGTCGGAGCCAATGTGACACCCGACTGGGATACCTACCTCGACACCGCCATCAGTGATTGGTCGAGTGATCCAACTGTCCTCACGCTCACGAAAGTCTCGAGTGGTGGCGATCCTGTTGCGTGCAATGCTGTCCCCGGAAGGATCGAAGTGTGCAATGCGGACTACGGAAACACGGGATGGCTCGGGATGGCGCAGGTTTTCCAAGACAGTCTTACGAGTCACGTCTACATGGCTAGAGTCGTTCTCAATGACAACACACTCAGCATCAGCGATGTATCAACGAAGAAATACACGGCTTGTCAGGAAATCGGACACTCACTCGGGCTCGATCATCAGGACACCGCATTCACCAATAATAATTTCGGAAGCTGCATGGACTACACGGACGATTCGACCGGTGCAACAAGAGGCGGACTCATGAATGAGCAGCCGAGTGCAGATGACCTCGCCGGTATCCAGTCGATCTACGGACATACACATACGATTTCGACAAATGGTGCGTGCTGCACAAGTGCCAGTTGCACAGACAACGTAGACCTTACGACGTGTGTCGCAGGCGCGGGCACCAGTTATATTGCCAAGGGTTGCAGCGAAGTGCAGATAACAAATCCGACGGTGTGCGGGGCAGCGACACTCTGTAAAAACGAAGGAGAAGCGTGCACGACGACTGCTGATTGCTGCATTACTTCTCCGGCGCTGACATGTACGGGGGGAACGTGCCAGCTTCCACCTCCACCGGCAAGCAGCGGCTCATCGGGTTCGACAGGATCTTCCGGTTCTACGGGGTCAACGGGGTCTTCCGGTTCTGCAGGGTCCTCTGGATCCATGCCATCTGGCGGCGATTGCGGAACGTATCCCTACGTCTGCTCTAGAATTTGCGCCTCAGATTCCACGCCATCGTGTGCAAATTTGGATCTTTGGCAAACCAGCAATTGCGGTCCAGATGGAGCCTGTGCACCGGGGATTGCTCCAGGGCAAAGTTGCTTGTCCTACTTCAGTCGAGGATGGGCTACTGCCACGCGCTGTTTTGAATATGGCGGAACAAAAGCCTGTTTCCATACCGATCCTTCTCCATACGGCTGGACTCCCTGCCCCTAGCCAATAATCCACGTCGTCTTCTCATCCATCAATGTTGATGCAGGAAATAAACTCGCATCCTGATTGCCGTCCTGCATTTTTTGGAGGAGTGCATATTTCTCGGCTCCTGTAATCAGAAACACGCGCTTCACTGCGGCTTCGAGCACGGGAAATGTCACGCTGATTCTGTCTCGAACGGCAAAACTATCAGTGGTTGTATGAATGACACTCGCAGGTCCGAATGCATCAGGCGATACGGGAGGGAAGAGCGATGCAATGTGTCCGTCAGGACCCATGCCGAGAATGACGAGATCGGGATACCGAGCGGAAATTTTTGCATCGTAATCGGCAACACAATCTTCAAGCGGCAACGTTGTATCAGGAAAAAGAAACGCTGCATCCGCTGCAGAATTTTTGAGAAGTGTTTCACGAATCATCTTCGTGTTGCTGTCACTGTGACCAGTTGGAACATATCGCTCATCGAGCAGAAAAAACGTGACGCGCTTCCAGTCGATAGTCTTCTCTAGCGAAAGTTTTTCGTACACCGGCTTCGGCGTGGAGCCACCGGAGAGACCGACAGTTGCGGTTTTTCCTCCATTCTGTGCTTCGATAATTGCTTCGATGATTGTCTGCACTGCGGTACTGACGAATGCTTCAGCAGAGGAAGTTTTGAGGATATCCATGAGGGGATGATAGCACGGCCATCACTCAACTCTGCCACCTCACTCTGTCGCTGCGGCGACATCTCTCTCCCTAAAAAATGGGAGAGAGAAAGCCAAGGAATGAGAAAGTAAAAGTCCTTTCCATCAAGACGGCGCACCCTTCTCCCCAAGCGCATCAGCGCTGGGAGAAGGGCTGGGGATGAGGCGGCGGCTACAGCCACCTCTCCCCAAACTTCGCAATAAACGCATCTGCTTCACTGGGACCGGATGTCCCTGATGCATACATAGCCAAATTTGTTTTCGGATCATCCAGATACTTCTGGAGCGGATCAATGATTCTCCAGCACGCACGGACTTCTTCACTGTCTAAAAACCACTGCTGATTCCCAGCAATTGCTTCCAGGAGAAGCAAGCTGTGCTCCACGAGACAATCGCCCATGCACACGAGAGGGTCTTCCATGACGAGCGGTCGGAATTTCGGCTCGCTGCCGCCAAGCTTTGTCTGCAGATACAACTTCATTCCGGCTTCCCCCTGCAGAATAATATCGAGCCTGTTCTTGGTTTCGTTCTTCCCGACGAGCGTTGCCGACTCTTGAAATTCGATCGCAATGCGCGTTTCTTTCGTCTTCATACGCTTGCCCGAGCGCAGGAAAATCGGAACACCTTCCCAGCGCGAGGATCTCGTCATCAGACGAAGTGCGGCGAACGTTGCCGTACGGGACTTCTTGGAAACCCCCTCTTCATCCCTGTATCCAGGAAGTTTCTTTCCTCCGACGTCGCCCGCTCCATACTGCCCCTGCACGATAATCTCGGAAAGATCGCTCGCGGGAGGAAGATAGAATTTCTTCACTGCATCGAGACGCGCAGCCTTGATGTCGTCGGGATTATTGACGAGGCGCATCATAAGAAGCGCCGCGATTTGTATTAAATGACTCTGGAACATGTCCCGAAGCGTTCCGACGGCATCGAAGTATCCTGCTCGTCCCTCCAGTCCTGCAGATTCCGATGCCGTGATCTGCACGGAATTGATGAGAGTATTTTTAAGCAGTCTCTCGATGACAGGATTCGCATGACGCAGGTAATAGATATTGCGTACGGCCTCTTTGCCAAGATAGTGATCAAGAATATAAATTTCCTCAGGCTTGAAACACGACGAGAGTTTTTTATTCACTTCCTCGAATGACTGCAAATCACTTCCAACAGGCTTTTCGACAATGCACCGGAAACTGATTTCCTTATCGTGAACATTGCCGGCACAAATATTGTCGAGCGTTGCCCCGAACGCCGAAGGCGGAATCGAGAGATAGGCGAGGCGCACAAAATTTTCTCCCGATCCTTCAAGGATTTTAAGCTTGGCTGCAAGAGCCTTGAAATCGTCGACACTGTCGTACTGACCCGCATGATAGAAGAAATGTGTCAGAAGCTCTTCGATAACTTTTTCATTCACTTCAAGAACATGCTCACGAATGGCCGATGCAACGTGTTCTCTGAATTCGGCGTCCGTCATCTTTGTCCGTGCAAAACCGACGATGTTATACGTATCGGGAAAACGTTTCTTGAGTGCCAGAAAGTACAAAGCAGGAAAAATCTTGATGCGCGCGAGATGACCGGAGGCACCGAAGAGGATGAACGAGAAAGGGTGATCGGCACGAAGCATAGGTACGGTGAATTATGAAGTAGGAATTCTGAATGAGGAAGGAGATAATTGCGATATGGAGGACCTTCTAAAACTTCTTGCTCGACTAAACATCACCTATCGCCGCCACGATCACCCGGCAGTCTTCAGCTGCGAAGAGTCCGAAAGGCTCTGTCCCAAGATGGACGGAGCACACACGAAGCAACTTCTGATGAAAGCCAAAAACAAAGAAATCTACGTGCTTGCAATCGTCATGCACGACAAGCGTGTCGACACGAAAGCGCTTGCCAAAGACTTCGGCGCACAAAGCTTCAGCTTCGTGTCACCCGAGAAACTAAAAGAGATGCTTGGGGTGACACCGGGTTCCGTCACGCCGTTTGGATTAATCTTCGACAAAGATCGCAAGATCAACGTCATTGTCGACGAAGACGCATGGTCCGTCGGGAAATTTTGTTTTCACCCGCTCGTGAATACGGCAACGCTTGAGGTTGATCAAGCAAGTTTTGAGACGTTTCTAAAACATACAGGGCATGCCTTCAGTGTGAGGAAGATTCCGCAATAACGAGATGGCTACTTCTGGCTTTAATTGTTTTTTATGGTATAATAAATCAATGACGAATCTATCCGAACAAGAAAGTGGCGAACCGAGGAATAGAGATGAGATTCGCTTGAACCAAAGCATCGCCCCACGATTGCGTGCGCAATTGATCATCTACCAAAATCGCTTGAAAGCCATTAATCGGGACCCAAATCTCGAAATGCTTCGGAAAGATACGGTCTGCAAGATTGCCATACTGGACAAACTGATCCGATCCGGACAGGTAACCCTTTCGCAAGCGCGGGAGGAAGTCATGAACGATATCGCAATCCAGAATACTGAAAACATACGAATCCTCCTGAGAAACGCCTTCCTCGTCATCTCACGGTATAATGCGGATGATAATACAGATTTGATCAACGGAGCATTGACGAATGACGAAGCGGAGAATCCGGAGCTGAACTGACAGACAATGACAGAAATCTTCTTGATTATACCGTTCTTGAGTCTGTAGACTCTCGCCACATCATCGACTATCAAGAGTGACGCGAATGAGTACTGGCTCGACTGACGCGTCCGCCAACCCTCCCCGACGGGAACGGTGGTACATCCAGCCCCATCAGGGGACGATAGCAACCATGAACTGCTTTCCCTGACGGAGAGCTCTTTGTTCGTACATGCTGACCGCGGGTCAATCATGCGGGTCAGTAGACCCGCGCTGGATCATCAATATTTTTCTTTCAACTTTCCACTTATCACTTTCCACTCCTGTGTATGTCTTCTCTCTTCACCTCAGAATCCGTCACCGAAGGTCACCCCGATAAACTCTGCGACCAAATCAGCGATGCCGTGCTCGACTACGCACTCAGCAAAGACCCCAAATCTCATGTTGCCTGCGAATGTTTGGCAACCACAGGTCTTGTTGTTGTTGCCGGCGAAATTACAACGAACACGTACATTCCCATGGCACAAGTTGCGAGAAATGTGATTAAAGAGATCGGTTACGACGACGGCATCTTTGGCTTCGACCATAAGGCGTGCGCCGTGATGGTCTGCGTCGGTGAGCAGAGCAGCGACATCGACCAAGGTGTCACCGCCGAGAAGACCGTAACGAAAGAACAGGGAGCAGGGGACCAGGGTCTGATGTTTGGCTTTGCGTGCGACGAAACACCGGAGCTGATGCCTCTGCCCATTTCTCTCGCACACAAACTTACGCGAAAGCTCTCAGAAGTGCGCAAGGCGAAAGGTCTCAATTACTTAAGACCAGACGGCAAGAGCCAAGTCACGATCGAATACAATGATGACGGCACGCCAAAGAGAGTGCAGACAGTCGTGATCTCAACACAGCACAGCGACTCCGTGAGTCATGAGCAGATCACCAAAGACATCAAGAAGCACATCATCGAACCGGTGTGCGGACCGTATCTCGATGCTGCGACGAAGTACTTCATCAACCCGACAGGACGCTTCGTCATCGGAGGCCCTCCCGGCGACTGCGGTCTGACCGGAAGAAAAATCATCGTTGATACGTACGGTGGCTACAGCAGGCATGGCGGCGGAGCATTCTCGGGCAAAGATCCGAGCAAAGTCGACCGCAGCGCAGCGTACGCAGCTCGCTGGGTTGCCAAACACATTGTAAAATCAGGGCTCGCGAAGAAATGTGAGGTACAAGTTGCCTACGCCATCGGCGTCGCCGCTCCTGTTTCGCTTCGCGTCGACACGTTCGGTACCGGAAAGGTGAGTGACAGAGCCCTTGAGCAAGCCGTTTCTGCGATCTTCGACCTCCGCCCAGCCGCCATCATCAAGGATCTCGACCTGCTACGTCCTCAGTACCGTCAGGTCGCATCATACGGACACATGGGCCGTGAAGATCTTGATGTGAGATGGGAGAAGTGTGACAGACTCGATGCGCTTTTGAACGCAGTGAAAGCAAAATAAAGACGTCGATCTTTCGGCAGAGAGAAGGGCTCCGATGACAGGGGCTCTTCTTTTGATTGCATAGAAAAAAAGTGAGAGTATCGTTTCGTGTTAATGAATAAGCCTTCCACTTTGAGCGTTCGTGATACGATCTCTTTCGAAGCGAATTCTGAGCAAGAAAAGCAAAGGCTGGAACAAAGAAGGCAAAGAAGAGGCATCGACAGCGGACTGTTCACGACGGAAATTGTTGAGAAAAAACATGGTGAAGTCGCCGCTCTACTGTTCAGAAGAGACCGCTCGTCACTTGCAGAAACAACAATCCATGATACCGAGGTTTTCAACGAAATTTTTCGCACTCTCGTCGAAACGTCATCCTTCGATGTAACGGTGGAACAGAATCGCCTCCTGGCTTTAGAAATATTTAAGGAACGATGCGGACGGCTACCGATCCTTCGGGAAATCCCAGGAACGTATCACGGATGACAGAATGACTTTTCAGCATGTTTCTGCGATGAAAATGTGACATATGAGTAATTTATGGCACAGAAAAGAATCCGGCATATTCTCTGTCTATGCCTGAAACTCGCGAAGCAGAATCTACGGCAACAGAAGCGGAAACCTATGCAGAGGACATCCGAATATGCGTAGACGGAAACGACGTCGAGGATGAAGCCTTTACCAGGCTCTATGAACACTATCAGCCTCTGCTTCTTAGCTTTGTTCGAGCAAAATTTCGCACTCTGCAATACGCCGATGCCGAAGATATCGTGCAGGAAGTTTTTCAGCTGGCACATAAGAAAATCAGTACTTTTCGTGGTGAATCGTCATTTGATTCATGGCTCTGTTCCATTGCGTATCATCAAGCACAGAACAGATTTCGAGGAAAAATAACCGGGCAAGTAAATCTCGCGGAGGAACGTAAATATTCTCTGAGAGGTCGTGAACCCGAAGCGGAAGAACAATTGATAGGTTCTGAAACCGTTCAAAAGATCCGAGAAGCCATTCAAACACTGCCTCCTCAATTCAGAAACGTGGTGCAAGATGTTGAAATCGATGGAATGCCGTATCAGGAGTGCGCCGATCATCTGCATATTCCAATCGGTACGGTACGATCGCAATTATTCCGAGCCAAATTGTTACTCAAAGAACGACTGCAGTCACTCACTCAGCAAGCGACCTAAGCGATTTTCTTGGCATTTGCTGAAAAAGTTTTAGAGTGAATGCATGGGAAACATGTATGAAGTGTCCGATGAATTTTTACAACGGTACCGCTTTTTCCAGCCGGCATTTCTTGATTCATTTGGCAGCTTTTTCAACATCAAAGTTTGGCAAGAAGAGGATTTCATTGCCGCAGACATCGAATTGAAATTGAAACTGGCTCTCGAGCTTCGGGAGGAAGCCTATATCCATGACAAACACAATCATCAGCGAGCGCTCTGGCAACACTGGTGCAGAGAAGCAAACAGCTCACGGCACGCCTGCCGGTCACTCGTCTACGGAAGTGTCCACGACTGCTGCCGCCATAAATTCAGATACGTGCTCCAGGATAGTAGTACTGCAGAATCTGTTCCGCACTCCGTCCCTCTAGTGCCTGTCCCTTTGCTCCACACCCCGACATACCGACGCCGTGGCCTCGAAGTGCCTGGCCTTTGCACCACGGATCTTCTTTTGGCGAGAAGATCTCTGCAAACGGAAAGTTCTTCCATCCTGCTTCCAGAGGGCTTAGCGTGCGACCAGGATCAGCAGAGAAGTAGGGTGGCTTGATCAATGCTCCATTGAAACGAAGAACGCTACCTGCGGTATTTTTTACCGCTCTCTGCCAATGTGGATTGTTCCCCGTAAATTCGACTCCTGCATATGCCTGGAAGACGGCAGGATCATCCGAACCATCGTAGGGAAGACCCGGAAACTTTCTGTGTTCGCTCTCCATGTAGTACGCCGCATAGGTGCGAGCCGCGATCGCAAAGGCACGCTGCTTCTCGTAGGGCTCGCTATCAGGTTCCTCTGCAAGACCTGCCATATAGTCTTCGAGGGGCAATTCGTTGATCAGCGTGAGTGCGCCTGCAATGATACGACACTCGAGCGTGCCTTTGTACGTTCGATTCTTACCCGCAATGCCGTTCACATTGATGATTTCTGCATCAACGGAAGAAAATCTGAGAATACTGTTTGCTGCAAAACGTTCACCGTTCTTCATCGCAATGCATTCATTGTTTTTACTGAGTAGTGTCAGTGCGGTTCCGGCAGGAATATTCGTGCCCTCTACGATTCCTCTCTGCGGAAAGGTAAGCACAGGGCTTGCGGAAGCGCTCAGGCGGATACGAATATAATTGGAATTTTCACTATTTCTCTCCCCTCTCCCAAGCATCTGCGCGGGAGAGGGGTCGGGGGTGAGGCGAGAGGAAGAAGATGATGGCTGTCTTGATTGCGGACGAATCCTCGAATCTATTTTCGTGTCTTTTTTCTCCACTGCAGGACGCACGATACGGGCGGGATCCCCTGAGAATGGATTGATGTATTCCCCCGTACGCGCTCTGCGACCGGCAACTTTGATCTCGAAACGCTGTCCGCCAATCTCCATCCAGAAAGTCCCGCTGTCGACCGGTGCAACGACGATCAGCTGCACGTTCGCTGTCTCATGCGCGGGGAGATCGCTACTCAGAAGAACACCCTTGGTGACGGGAATCCAGTTGATACCGTCGTCCACGAGTAGCTGTATTTTCGGAGAAGAAAGACGAACGTCTGCGATTTTCTTGCCCTCATACGCGCCGGTCTTTCCTGCAGTGTAACTGAAACTGAGACGCTGCTTCCCGCCGGGGTTGATCGCAATCGATGTACGACCGACAAATGACAACCCTTCGGCAAGTCCGCCGGAACTTGGCTTGGTCGCAGCGACCGATGACGCAGAGGACGCAATGCGCGGAGCGGCAAACCCAACCGAGCCTGTGAGATTACCACTCTTCACATTTGCAACGAGTTGAGACATTCCGGAAGAAAGAGAATATCCGGGGCACAACGTCGAGAGGAGATCTCCGTGACCGACGATCGGAGACGAAAATGTTTTTCCGTGAAACTGCACGCTCTTTCCCGCGTCGAGACCGTACTGCGATGCGAGGATACTCAGAAGTTTCTGAAGCCCCTGCGCCTGTCTCTGCGACGGCGATTCGAGCTCAAAATTTCCCATCAGGACAATCCCGATTGTTCCGATGTTGTTACAGTAGGCATGACCGCCGACGACCGAGGCTCCTCCCATACGGCCTTCGTAGACAACACCGTCTTCGTCAACGATGAAGTGATAACCGATGTCTCCCCAGCCTTTGTTCACGGCATGATATTTATAGAGTGCACGCACACGCTCTGCTGCAGGACGGGGATCACCGCTGACAACCAGAGCCGAATGATGTACGACGAGGAGTTTCACCGAAGAGCTGTACTGCGGAGCCCAACGGTAGACTCGTCCACTGTTCGGGTCTTTCGTCATGGTCGATTTGATCTTGAATTCACTCGCGTAGTTTTTGACCGCCGCATTGCAATCGCTCACGCGTACATCGGGCTGACCGGGGGCGATCACCTGTATGCCATTGTCCCCTTTGGGAACATCGACGTCCGGAGTCGAACCGACGTCCTCTCTCGGTGACTCGAACAGGTAGGTCTCGTCTGCTCCCCATTCTCGTCTCGTAAGAATGTTGAGAGCATCACTCGAATCGCCGGCATTGTTCGCTGCAAAAACGGGATACATACCCGGTAAAGAGCCGCACAAAAAAATACACATCATAGCGGAAGCGAAACGTGTGTGCGTCATGGACGCACATTCTACCGCGCTCCGTTTCTTCTGTCTCTGCGATAATCATTCCGATGAAGCAACCAGTCATTCTCTTCGCGAATCGCAGGAGAAAAATTTTGATCATCGGCATCAAAAATTTGCCGTATGCCGACGTTGAATTTACTTTTCAAATCCTGCAGAACCGTTTCGGCGGCAGGACCGAAGAGTGCACTCAAATTCATGCGACCGGAGCCGCGTTGCCTTTCGAGTGCAAGTCCGAGTTCTCCGAGAAACGCATCGATGCGATCGAGTTCATCGTCGTCAAGAGGTCGATCGGAGTGGACGATCGTATGAGTGGGGCCGGTTGAATATGCTTTGAGCATGGACGGTTGGACATGCTAGAACGGAAATGTCACTGCTGCAACACTCGCTCGTACGCGTTCGTCATCGTCTCAACATTGAGCCGCGAAAGCACCCCCGCCCGTCCTGCTTCTCCGAGTTCCATGCGTCTTTCCGGATCGAAAAGGCTACGAAGAGCCACGGAGAGCTCGGAAGCACGCCCCGCAGGAACCACAAGTGCCTCTCTCGAAGCTTCGAGTGATCCGGAGATGCCACAAGCGTCTGTGACGATCGTCGCGATACCACATGCCATCGCCTCAGCTGCAACCAGTCCAAAGGGATCGTGATCGGATGACGGGAGAACGAATACATCGAGGGAGCGATAGAATGAAGAAAGATCATCGACATGCGAGAGGAGGTGGATGCGCTGCTGCCCGATTCGC
>CALRAD010000003.1 GCA_943350395.1 Candidatus Peribacteria bacterium | reverse complement strand
TCGTGCAGCAGAAGAGACGGAGATGTCACCGGAGAGAACTTGTTCAACGACGGAAGCTTTCATGGCAGCAAAACGGAAGGAGGTGTGAGATTTCATGACTTCACCCTACCTACGAATGTGTAACCCTAATTGCTGCAATTGGAACAAATCTTGTCATTTCACCGTCACCGACTTCGCCAAATTGCGTGGCATATCCGGATCCTTGCCTCTGAGAACAGCAAGAGAATAAGCCAAAATCTGGATAGGAATAATGTTCACAATCGGCTGCGCAGCACCCGCGTCCGGGACTTTGATCCAGAGATCGAACATCTCATGACGAACAGGAGAGACGGCGATAATGAATGCTCCTCGCGCCTTCAGTTCCATAATGTTACTGAGAATATCTGACGTGAATTCGTCATTGCCAAGGAGCGCGATGCACGGCGTTCCTTCTTCGATAAGCGCAATCGGACCGTGCTTCAGCTCTCCTGCCGCAAAACCTTCGGCATGAATATAACTCACTTCCTGAATCTTGATCGCGCTCTCGAGTGCCATCGGGTAGTTCCAACCTTTGCCGATGATGTACATATTCTCGTGCGTGCAGATTTTCTTCGCAATACCTTGAATGTGATCGATATAACGTGGGTTAAGCATATCGTTGATCTGTCCGCTCGCTTCGAGGAGAAGCGTACGACCGACGTTTAGTTTTCCTGCCACCGCATGTGCGATAAGAAGGAGCACAGCCATCTGTCCGGTCGCCGCTTTCGTCGATGCGACGGCGCGCTCGGGGCCGGCATTGATCAGAAGAGTGAAGTCCGCGGCACGCGCGATCGAACTGCCTTCGGTATTCACGATCGCGAGCACTTTCGATCCCGCTTTCTTCGCCACCTTCATCGCCTCCAGAACGTCTGCCGTTTCTCCGGACTGCGATACGACGATGATCAAACTCTCAGGCTTCAAGAAGTGATGGTAAATCGGAAACTCGCTCGCAGGTGCGAAGTTCACGTGCCTCTTTGCGATGACCGAAAAAAAGTAATCGGCAGCCATGCAGACTTTCCCTGCGGTGCCGCACGCGCACAGAATGCACCCGAGACACGTCTCGATCGCCTTCGCGACCTTCATAATTTGTTCGTCGTCCTGATGCACGGCTCTTTGGATCGTCTGCTTCTGATCCATGATTTCTTTCATCATGTAGTGCTCGTACTCTCCTTTGTCCGCATCTTTCACAGTCCAGTCAATCGTCACGAGACGCTTCGCTCTCTCTTCTCCCGTGTCGATATTTTGGAAACGAATCGCTCCATTCTCAACCGTGACCATCTCTCCATCATCAAGATATTCGACCGTGCGCGTATACTCGAGGAATGCCGGAATATCGGACGCTATGAAAAATTCTTTCTCTCCGACACCGACAATAAGAGGAGAGCCCGTACGCGCCGCTACGAGCGTCTCAGATGTCCGGTCCATTACGAGAATCGCATACCTGCCTGCAAAACGCTTGCATGCAGCTCTCACCGCTTCATTCAATGTCGTACCATTCTTTTTCAACAATTCTTCAATCAAATGGGGGATGACTTCGGTATCGGTCTCCGATGCGAACACGTGACCCTTCGCCCTCAGTTCATCTCGAAGAGCCTCGAAGTTTTCAATGATGCCGTTATGCACGACGGCAATGCGCTGGTCGCCGCTGAAGTGCGGATGTGCGTTCTCCTTCGTCACGCCACCATGCGTCGCCCAGCGAGAGTGAGCGATGGCGAGACTGCTCTCATCCGCAAAGTCCTCATTATTGACAGCACCAATCTTGCCGACCTCTTTCGACGTTCGAAGCGATCCATCACTGAGGCGCATGGCAACTCCCCACGAGTCATACCCTCGATATTCAAGATTCTTGAGGCCTTTGATCACAACAACACCGGCATTCTTCCGGGGACCGGTGTATCCGAAGATTCCGCACATACTCGCATGGTATCAGTCTTCCATTGACACCGCACATCTGTATCCCTACCCTGAATCAGCTCTATGCCGATTCTTGATTCCTCCATCAAAGCAGCCCGCCAGAATATAGTTCGTGCTGCTCGCAGGCTTCCATTCAAGACTTCGATGAAAACGCAGATGCGTAAAGTCCGTGATCTCGTAAAAGCAGGAAAGATCGACGAAGCACTCAAAGTGTTGCCGGTCGCATTCAAGGCGATCGACATGGCTGCAAAGAAGAAGATCATTCACAAGAAAAACGCTGCAAACAAGAAGTCTCTCCTCAGCAGACTGACGAACGTTCGAAAGAAATAGCGACCCTCCGTGGTCGCGATGCCTGAAACAAAATACTCAAATTTTTCGTGCGATAAAATATTGCCTGCTACAATCATGTTGATGAACGTTCTCGCCTTGGATATCGGTCTTCGTCGCACGGGCGTTGCGTATGGAGAAACAAAGAGCGGCATCGTTATTGCACTGGACACAATCCATCATAGAACGACTGAAGAACTCACAAGGCAAGTGACTTCCATCACGAAGAGTAAAAAAATAGATCAGCTGATCATCGGTCTTCCTCTGCTTCCCTCGGGAGCGGAAGGGGAGCAAGTTGGCCTCGTCAAAGAGACTGCAAAAATGATTGAGCATTCAACCGGGCTGAAACCTGCATTTCTTGACGAACGGTACACGACAAACGTTCACTTTACGGCTAAGGGAAGCGATTCTGATGCGACTGCAGCATGTGCTCTTCTCACAGTCTGGATGGACAAAAAGAATGCTATTGACATCTAATTCTAATATTCTATAATAACTCCCTTTCATAGGGAAAACAGTCTTGTTCTTTTCCGCTCACTCGAAGAAAAAATGAGCAAATCTCCGCCGGTCCGGACAGGAAAGCAAATTTAACTTTATTTTCTGTCAACGTTCTGGTAGAACAAGATAGTTTTATTCCCCACCTCTCTCGCGTATGTCTCCCTCAACCGCCCAAGGTTCACAAAACGCCGCACAGAAGTCCCAACTGAATCTGAATTTGCAGGATCTTCTCGGCGATTTGTTCCTCGTACTCACGCAGAAGGAAACCGAAGTCATCAAGCGTCGGTTTGCGTTGACGGGTCAGGGAAAACAGACACTCGAGAAAATCGGTAAACACTTCAACGTGACGAGGGAGCGCATTCGTCAGATCGAGAGCATTGCCTTAAGCAAGCTCAAGAGAACGGTTCGAACCACACGACTCAACGAGGTAAACGAGATCGCGAAGGGGATTCTCCGTACCCACGGCGGACTCATGCTTTCTTCCGAACTCGTCTCGACGGTTCTCAAGCGTTTGCCGGGCTCAGAAGTGATCGACGGTACGGTGCTTCGTCTCAGTTTTGCCATCGATACCGAGATGGCATCCGAAGGTCACAGCATGACCTATAAGCCGTTCTGGAGACTCTCGAACCTCGGACTTGAGGACATTTCGACGATCGTCGACATGGGAGTGAAGTTCCTCAACAAGCGTCACTCATGCATGAAAGCTGTCGAGCTCATCAGTTCCATCCAGGCGATGCCTGCATTCCAAGGACGCGTACCATCGCAAGAACTTATTACGAGCTGTCTCGCAATCGATGAACGTCTGAAAGAGATTGCTGAAGGCTGGGGACTTACCGAGTGGCGTTTCGTGCGTCCTCGTTCGATCCGCGACAAAGTCGAGATCGTTCTCAAGAAGATCGGACACCCTCTCCATTTCATGGAGATCGCGAACCAAATCAGAGAAGCTCACTTCGACCACAAGAACGTCACCGTCCAAGCCGTCCATAACGAACTCATCCGCTATCCGCAATTCGTCCTCGTCGGCAGAGGTCTCTACGCACTGCGTGAGTGGGGCTTCGAGCCAGGTACGGTTGCCGATGTCATCGAGACGATCCTCAAGGAGAAAGGAGCTCTCTCGAAGAAGCAAATCATCGAGGAGGTCAGCAAGCAGCGCACCGTGAAAGTCGGCACGATCAGCTTGAACCTCCAGAAGATGCCGTACTTCGTCCGTGTCGGTCGTGCGGTATACGACTTCGATGCAAGCAAGAAGAAATAGGGATAGTGCTATACTCATCACCTATGAAACGATTTCTTTGTGCTAGCATTTTTGCAGGTCTGCTCTTCTCTGTTGCTGCCTGCACCAAAACCACAGTCAGCCTGTCTCCTCTCGGTCCAGTGAGCGGTACAGGAACACTGATCCCGGCTGACGTATCACTCCTCAGGCGCGGATCTCATCTCTTCCTGATCAACGGGAAGCAAACCTATTACGTTGAGAGCAAGACCGAGAATCTTGTCGCAGTCGAAGGACAAACCGTGTACCTCGAAGGCATCGCAGAAAAAAACACTTCGAAAAATCATTTACCCGTACTGATCATCAGCAAACTCACCTCTGTAAAAGGGGACTCGGGGCTTCATCTCTGGAATATCCCTGCACTCGACATACAACTGCAAACACCGAATGCTTGGAAAGGAAACATTCAAAAAAGTGTTGCTTCGTTCCTGCTGCCGGGAGAAGAAATTCCTCTCCTGATCATCCGCATCAGCGGAAGCGGTTCGCTGCCGACAGGCGGTTCCGAGTACTACCTGAGCGGTCACCGAACAGTGCGCATCGGAACGCAAGGAAGCGGCAAAGCCGACGTCTTTGTGGAAGACAACGATTCGATTCTCCATATTCGTTTCGATGTGTCGACGCAACGATCGATCGAGCGGGTAGAGGATGCAAAACTCCTCGAGAGTGAATTCGAATTCGCACTGAATTCGATAAAATTTCTCTCGGATAAAAGAGGGACGAACACAGGCTCCGGTGATTTGCTCTCAGCTCCATGCGGAGGAGCAGCAAATATTCTCTGCCCCCAAGGTTCATTCTGTGATGTGTTTGATCCTGCTCTGAAGATAGGGAAGTGCAGGTCTATTCAGCCGTAACGGAAAATCCACACCTTTCTAAGGTGTACAATTGTACACCATAACATTCTCAGCCACTTTCAAGTCCTTCTGTTTGACGCGTACACTCAGAAAAGAGATAGTGCTTGTGAACGTTCGTACACCTATTTCTTTTCTCCTTCTCTCCCATGACGAAACAGACAAACCCGATAGACGCAGTAGCAGCAGTCACACCTGTACAAAAACCTGCCGCGACGAAAGAAGGCAAGGTCGCAACGGCACTTGATAATGCGAAGACTGATGCTCTCAAAGCCGCAATCGCAGACATCGAAAAACAGTACGGAGCAGGCGCCATCATGAATATGGGCAAAGCACAGATGGTTCAAATCGATACATACCACAGCGGCAGTATCAGCCTCGATCTCGCCCTCGGTGGTGGCATTCCTACCGGTCGAATCATCGAAATTTTCGGTCCGGAATCCTCCGGCAAAACAACGCTTGCGTTGCATGCAATCGCGCAGATCCAGAAGAGGGGAGGCAGAGCCGCCTTCATCGACGCGGAGCATGCACTCGATATTCAATATGCCAAGAGAATTGGTGTCGACATCGACAATCTGTTTGTCTCTCAGCCCGATGACGGCGAGCAGGCACTTGAAATCACCGAAACACTTGTTCGGTCCGGCGGCATTGACATCATCGTCATCGACTCCGTTGCAGCCCTCACCCCACGAGCCGAGATCGAAGGAATGATGGGCGACAGCCACATGGGTCTGCAGGCGCGCCTCATGAGCCAAGCACTGCGAAAGCTTACGTCCATCGTCAGCAAAACAAACTGCTCGGTCGTCTTCATCAACCAGATGCGCATGAAGATCGGTGTAATGTTCGGCAATCCCGAAACCACAACGGGCGGCAACGCACTCAAGTTTTACGCTTCACTCCGATTGGACGTCCGCAGAATCGACAAGATCACCGAAAAAGGTGCCGATGAACAAACCATTGTCGGCAACCGCACACGCGTGAAAGTTGTCAAAAATAAGATCGCTCCGCCGTTCAGGCAAGCAGAGTTCGACATCCTCTACGGACAGGGAATCTCGAAAGAAGGAGACATCCTCGATCTTGGAGTGAAATACGGAATCATCGAGAAATCCGGTGCTTACTTCCGTCACGGAGAAGAAACGATCGGACAGGGACGGGAAATGGCACGCCAGTACCTGAAAGAGCATGCAAAACTCGCTGAGAAGCTCGAGAAAGAGATTCGAGAAGCGTATATGAAGGCGAGTGCAATTTAGGTGATCTCATCATGAAGGACTCTTAGAAACAAGCTAGCCTCGGGGGGAAATTCAGCTACACTTTCCCCCTATGGCTCAAGCCTTCCTCGACGTACAGCCGCATAGTTTGGAAGCCGAACAGACGGTGCTCGGAGCACTGCTTGTCGATCCGGAAGCCATCATCAAAGTATCGGACCTTCTCGTGCCGGATGATTTTTACGATCCGACGTACAAGATGATCTTCGCAGCCGTTCTTGCGCTGTATCAGGGACACCAACCGATCGATATCGTCACCGTCAGCAACAAGCTCTCGGACAACAAGAAACTCCAAGACGTCGGAGGAAGCGCGCTCCTTGCCGAACTTGCTTCGAAAGTTCCGACGTCGGCGCACGTCTACAAGTACGGACAGATCGTGAAAACCAAAGCCGTGCATCGAAGAATCATTCGGGCGGGAGAGGAAATCAAAGCACTCGGTTTCGAAGTCGAGAAAGAAATCCCGGATCTCTTGGAACAGGTCGAAAAAACCGTATTTCATATTTCCGCAACATTCCTTAAAGAAAAATTCATTCACATCCGTGACATCCTGAGCGCACGCTACGAAAAATTCGCTGAGATGCACGAGTCGAAAGACAGCGCCATCAAAGGAGTCGCAACCGGCTATACGGCACTCGACATGAAGTTGTCTGGCTTCCAACCGAGCGATCTCATCATTATCGCCGGAAGACCGAGCATGGGAAAGACGGCACTCGCGCTCAATATCGCACAGAATGCATCCATCAAGAACAACAAGACGATCGGCATCTTCTCTCTCGAAATGAGCAAAGAACAGCTGGTGGATCGTCTATTCGCCTCAATGCTTGGCGTGGATTCGTGGAAGCTGCAAAAAGGAAAACTTGATGATAAAGATTTCCAAAACATGGGACCCATCATGGATGACCTGAACAAAGCGAACATCTTCATCGACGATTCCATGGGCTCGTCGATCCCGGAACTGCGAGCGAAAGCCCGCCGTCTCCAGATGGAGCATGGACTCGATATGATTATCGTGGACTTCTTGCAGCTTATGAGCACAGGAAACCAGGGATACGTCGGGAATAGAGTGCAAGAAATTTCCGAGATTTCGCGCTCTCTCAAGATGCTCGGACGCGAACTGAAAATCCCGATCGTGGCTCTCAGCCAGCTCTCTCGTGCCGTCGAAAACAGACCCGGCAATATCCCGCAGCTCAGTGACCTCCGCGAATCGGGTTCGATCGAGCAAGATGCCGACGTAGTGCTGATGATGTACCGCGAAGACTACTACGAGGAAGACTCCGATAGACCGGGCATTACGGACATCTATATCCGGAAGCACCGAAACGGTCCGACGGGGAGAGTTGAATTGATGTTCAAGAAAGAGCAAATGCGCTTCTACGATATCGACAAAGCGCACGAGGCTCAGTCTCTCGCTTCGAAAGTCAGCGGCAAAATGATCGGGCAAATGAAACCGATGCAACAGAGACGAGCGATCGTCGACGACGAATAAGATTCTCTTACAGCTCAGTCTCATTTTTCCATCTGCCCCGATGCTCACCCTTCCGATTCGACCGTCAATCTCGCTCAGCGAAATTCTCCTGTACTCGTTCCTCGCATTTGTGATCGCTCTAGCTCTCACGAAGCCATTCCTTGGATTCCTGCACCGGTATCGCCTCGGCAAACAGCTCCGAGTCGAAGCCGTCGACGGGGGATCTGCGAGCGTGTTTCTCACGTATCACCAAAAGAAAGCGGGGACACCGACCATGGGCGGGATCCTGATCTGGGGATCGATCGTGCTCACGGTCATACTTTCACGTCTCTTCTCGTATTTCGGCACCGTCGACCATTCGCTACTGCAACGCGGGCAGGTGTATATCCCGCTCGCGATGCTGCTCGGCTTCGGAATCCTCGGAGCAGTCGACGACTACTGCAACATCAATGGTATCGGAAAGAACAGGGGACTGAATGCGTCACATAAGCTGCTCTGCCTGCTTGCCATGAGTGCCGCAGCGGCAAGCTGGTTTTACTTTCGCCTGAACTACCAATCGGTTCATATTCCATTCGGCACGTCGATCGGACTTTTGAGCAATGAGTGGCAATTGGGTTGGCTCTATATTCCATTCTTTCTCTTCGTTGTGATCGGCACGGCAAATGCGGTGAATGTGACGGATGGCCTCGACGGTCTTGCGAGCGGGCTTCTGATCATCGCGTTCACGGCATTCGGAGTGACAGCATACGTCTCGGATCTCTACGTTCTCGCAGCCTTCTGCGGAGTCACTGCTGGTGCAATTGCCGCATTCCTCTGGCACAACGTACCCCCTGCACTCTTCTTCATGGGCGATACGGGATCGCTGGCACTGGGAGGGACGCTCGCCGTGATGGCGTTCATGATCAACCAAGTGCTGATCCTCCCGCTCATCGGCTTCGTATTCGTCATCGAAATGCTCTCCGTCATTCTGCAACTGACCAGCAAGAAATACTTCAAGCGAAAAATTTTCATCTCCGCTCCTCTCCATCACCATCTGGAAGCCCTGAACTGGGGCGAGAGTAAAGTGACGATGCGCCTCTGGATCATCGGCGTGTTCTTCGCATTCCTCGGAGTCCTCGTTGGAATTTACGGATAAAAAGTGTAGGATCAGAGCATGCTCCGCGTTGCAATCAACGGGTACGGAAGGATCGGAAGGAACGTGCACCGGCAATTCGTGGAAATGTACGGAGACCAAGTCGAGGTCGTCGCAATCAATGCTTCGTCAGACGCAGAAATGCGCGCGTACCTTCTGAAGTACGATTCTCTGCACGGGAGAATTGATGCTGATGTGAAAGTGGAAGGAGCGAATATCGTCGTGAACGGAAAAACAGTTCGCGTCGTCAAAGAACGTGAGCCGGGCAAATGTCCATGGAAAGAATTAAACGTCGATGTCGTCATCGAGTCTACCGGCCACTTCGACACGAAAGAGGGGGCGGAGGCGCATCTCACTGCAGGTGCGAAGCGCGTCATTGTGACCGCACCGATGAAGGACAAGACGCCGACGTTCGTGATGGGCGTGAATGACGACGCGCTCACAAAAGACATGCACATCATCAGCAACGCCTCTTGTACCACAAACTGCATCGCACCGGTCATCAAAGTGATCGATGCAACGTTTGGCGTGCAGAATTTGCTTGTGAGTTCCGTCCATGCATTCACGGCAACGCAGAACCTTCTCGACAACAAACCAAAAGAAGCAGGCGAACTCCGGAGAGCCAGAGCCGCAACCCTCTCGATGATTCCTACCAAGACCGGTGCAGTAAAAGCCTGCGCCGACATCTTCCCGCATCTGAAAGGAAAAATGGACGGCATGGCATTTCGTGTTCCGGTCCCTACCGTAAGCTGCGCCTACATGGCGTTCTCCCTTAAAAAAGAGGCGAGTGTCGAAGCGATTCATGCGGCACTGGAAACGGCTGCAAAAACACCACAGATGATGGGCATCCTCTCGATCTCACACGATCAGTGCGTGTCGATCGATTTCCAGACGGATCCACATTCGTCGATCATCGATGCGCCGTCAACAAAAGTGATCGACGGCAAAACCGCTCAAATCCTCAGCTGGTACGACAACGAATGGGGCTACGCGATGCGTGTCACAGAAATGACGCTGAAGATGGGAGCACTTCTCTAATCCACCACCTATGTCATCCTGTCCCATTCCATCAAGAATCTCCCTGAATAATCACCTGTACCAATCGGGCGTGCCCGATGAACTACGCCATCTCATCAACGATATCGCGAGAGCAGGGAAGTATATTCACAGTGCGATTCGAACGACGGATCTTGGACTCGCAGGATCGAGTAATACCTTTGGCGAAGAACAATTGAAGCTCGACGTCCTCAGCAATACGATCGTCAAAGATGCACTGTGCGAAAGCAGACTCGTCTGTTGTTACGCTTCGGAAGAAGAATCGAGTGCAATGACCGAACTTCGCACCGATGCTCCATTTACCGTCGTCTTCGATCCTTTGGACGGCAGTTCGCTTCTCGATTGCAATCTCGCGATTGGCTCGATCTTCGGGATCTACGAAAGCAAAGGAAAGCTGATGGGAAAGAGTCCGAGGGATCAGGTCGCAGCTCTGTACCTCGTCTACGGTCCGAGGACGATTCTCGTCTACGGCACTGGCAAAGGCGTTCACGCGTTTTACCTCAATGAAGTTGGGGAATTTACGCTACTTCAGAACAATCTGACGATAAAAGACGAGGTGAAAACCTACGCGCCGGGCAATCTGCGCGCCGTCGTCGATACACCGTCCTACCGCGCAATGATGAATCTGTGGCTCGATGAAGGCTTAACGCTGCGGTACTCGGGCGGCATGGTTCCGGACATTCATCATATGCTCATCAAAGGTGCAGGCATTTTTACGAACATCGGCGGCAGCAAGTATCCGCATGGCAAACTCCGACTTCTCTATGAATGCGGACCCTTCGCCTATCTGATGGAACTAGCAGGAGGCGCCTCCTCCGACGGCACACAGTCGATTCTCGACGTGAAGATTACCGATCTCGACCAACGCACGCCGATCATCATCGGTGCGAAGAAAGAGGTGAAGCGGGTCAGCAAGATTTTGAGTGCTTAATGCGGTTCTCGATACGCCCTCGCTCTGGCTCGGGCTACTCGAACAGACACACCGAACACACGTAATGTGTCACTTCGAGTAGTGCGCTTCGAGCGCACGTATCGAGAAGTTACCACTTCCAGAACGCTTCGTTCAAGGCTTTCGGCAGCACTTCCTCAAGTGTCTTATTGGGCTCGGCATCTTTGATCTTGCCTTCAACTTTGAAGATCCTCTTCATGCTCCGATACGTTCCCCACGGATACATCCTGCGCCAGAACGATCTCTTGGATTCATCTTTTCCTTTTCCTTTTGCTTTCAAAGGATCAACGGCAATAACAGGAGCAACATATGCTTTTGAGAGTGGTTTTTCTCCGGTCTTATCCCATTCGACGATTCCGACTACCGAACGTGTCTCGGGGTCGACGTACACAAGATCATCATCTTTGTACGGCGCCTTGGAAGCTTGCGATAAATCTGTGGATGGAGACGTCATGACTTAAAGAGGGAATGATCTTCGGCAGGCATCGGTGGAGGTGGAGGAGGCAAGGGATGACGATCTTCATGCGTAGGAGCGATATCGATTCTCTTTTGTCCCTGCTCGTCATCGGGATGACGAAAGAGCTGCTGAACCTCGCTCTTTCGCTGCTCATCATACTTGAGAAAGGCATAGAGCGTTGCAAGAACGCTGCCGACGATCGACACGTAGATCCCGAAGCGAATCTCGACGCCCGAAACCTGCGACGTGAGACGTAAAAGAATTGTGAAACAGCCCAGAAGCAACACGCTGTTCGCGGCCGAAAGCAGCAGGCGAAGATAATTCTTGGAAGCCTTGCGAACGATGACGGGACCGCCGAGAAGCGGTGACAGCGTCATGGCAACAATGAAGAGCACAATCAGGAAAACAACATGTCCGATGAAACCGGTGTAGAAACCGAATCCATTCCACTGTGCTGCTTCTCCCGCCCACTGACCGCCGATCCACGGAACGAACAACCCGAGTACGCAAAGCATCAGCCCGACATGCAAAACTTTTTCCTCCAATTCCATGACCCGAAGAACGCGTGAGAGTTTTTCAAACATCGGGCGAATACTATCAAAAAACAAGCTCTTTTGCCACCAAAAGTGCTAGAATGGCAATGATGAAGCACGCCTACAGAACCGTCGGCATTACCGCGAGATCCGATATCGCGAATCTCGGTGAAATCGTGACGCTGATTGCAGAGATAGTGAGGAAAGCGAAAGCAAACGTCCTTCTCGACTGCGAACGTTGCACAGATCCGTCAATCAAGAAATTCGGGTGCTTCAAACACACCAAGGACCTAGACCTCCTGATCATCCTCGGAGGAGATGGCACGATTTTGAGAGCGGTGCGGGAAATGGATGATTTCAGCGTACCGATTCTGTCGATCAACAGAGGCACGATCGGGTTTTTAACGGAAATGGAAATGAAGAGCGTTCACATGCTCACTGATTTTCTCGAGGGACACGGAACGATCGAGGAGCGAAGCCTTCTCCATGTGACAGCAATTCGAGGAACGAAGAAGCTGTTTGAGGGGAAAGTCCTCAATGAAGCGGTGATTGCGCAAGGTGCCATCGCACGACTCATCGACCTGAAGACGAGTGTCAATGGCGATCCGCTCGCAGTCTTTCATGCCGACGGTGTGATTATCGCTACCCCCACCGGCTCCACCGCGTACTCGCTCGCTGCAGGAGGACCGATTGTGCATCCAAAACTTCGAGCAACGATCCTGACGCCCATCAACCCTCACAGTTTCACTCAGAAACCGTTGGTGTTGCCTGCAGAGAATGAAGTGGAAATTCACATCCTGACCAAGAAGAACCGATTCGAAGACGTGCAGGTGAGTTTGACGCTGGACGGGCAGACATACGTGACGCTTCGAAAGGGAGACGTTGTACGTGCGAAAATTGCGAAAGAAACAGTAAAATTCCTGAGACGAAGCGAGGAAACATATTTCTCGACGCTGCGCACGAAGCTGAAGTGGGGGGAGAGGCTTCCCATCAAGGAAAACGAGGACTGATTGTCATGCTGAGGAGCGCTTGCTTCAGCGAGCGCATCTCGAAGCGAGCTCTGGAAAAACAGACCAAAATCTGCTATAATAATGAGATGACACCGATAGACCCAAAGAAGCTTGAACGGCTGCAGGGGGAGGAACTTCTCTCAACACTCGAGCAGGAAGCCGTGCGTGGAGGAATTTCGGACATTCACTTAAACCCGCAGAAGACCTGCATCAAGATCGAATGGCGAGAACTTGGGATCCTGAAGACCGTTCTCACGATCACTCCGGACATCTTTGAAGCAATGCGAAGACGCATCAAATTCAAAGCAAAAATGAAACTGAATCTTGAGACCGTCGCACAGGACGGACAGTACACATTCCCGACTGGCGGGCGCATGGTGAACGTACGTGTCGCAAGCCTTCCCTCACGTTTTGGCGAAGCGTACACGCTCCGTTTGCTGGATCCGGAACGCGGCATCGTCCCTCTTGAAAAACTTGGATTCCCCGAAGAAATCAGAAAGAAACTCCAAGAATTGGTGGAACTTCCAAACGGACTCATTCTCGTCACGGGACCGACAGGATCCGGAAAAACGACGACGCTCTATGCCTTGCTCTCGACCATTGCCGGCAAAGAACGAAACATCATCACGCTTGAGGATCCAATCGAATACGAATTGAAGAACATCATTCAAAGTCAGATCGACGTCGATCACGGGTACACGTTTGCAACAGGACTCCGTGCGATTCTCCGACATGATCCCGACATCATCCTTGTGGGTGAGATCCGAGATCAGGAGACGGCGCAGACCGCAATCGACGCATCGCTCACGGGTCACCTTGTGCTTGCAACACTCCACACCAATTCCGCCATCGAAGCGATCCCAAGACTTCTATCGATGGGGGTGAGTCCCTACACGTTTGCTCCGGCACTGCGCGCGATCTTGGCGCAGAGACTCGTGCGCTCAATCAATCCTGCAATGCGGGAAACGCCAACCATGCACACGGAAAGCGAACCCCAGTTCTACACCGGACAGCTGTCTCTCCCGGAACTGCTCGTAGCCTCTGAGAAAACCAGAAGTCTCATCCTGAACCAGGGCACGACAGGAGAAATTCTGGAACAGGCGAAAAAAGAAGGTTTCAAGACGATGTCGGAGTGGGGCAAGGTCATGGTTTCGGATCACGTGACGACGCAGACCGAAATTGATCGCGTCACAGCGATCTAAAAACGAGTTCAGCAGCACTTGCAACACATCCAAAGGTGCGTCTATCATGACGAACCAATGCTTCCAAGACACAGACGACGTCTCTCCATGATCGGCACGACAGAGCCGAGGCGTCCGCGTGCCCTCATGCGGCTGATGATCATCGTGCTTGCGCTCATGATTGCTTGGTATCTCGTGACCAAAGTCCTCTCACTCTTCGATTATTCAATCGGCAGAAAAACTGCGACGATGCTTACGGTTCGTTCGGGAGACCAAAATGTTCAAGTCTCTCTGCAGGGCGGTGAGTGGCAGCATGCGGATACGAGTCTTCGCCTCTACAGCGGAGACGCAGTTGCGGTTCGTGGAAGTGCCGATGCAATTCTGACCTTCTTCGATGGAACGCGGGTGCGTCTGGATCAGAACACTGATGCAAAAATCGAAAGAAGCGACAACATCGAAAGGGGCACTTCTTCCTTAGAACTCAGCTTGCGTTCCGGAAGAATCTGGATTGCCACACCGTCCATCCTGACAAATTCCGGGGTCATCGTACGAACCGTCATCACGGAAAGTGCTTCAACGGAAATTCCTGCGAGCACGCAAGCCATGATTTCCGAAAGTACCATCACGGTGCTCAAGGCGGCTGGAGAAGGACTGGATGTCAGCATCGAAGGAGCAGACAACGAACATGTGATCGTCGGAGAAGGCCAGTATCTGCGCCTCTCTAAAGAGGCAATGCAGGCGATCTCCGCAGGGACAGATCCGTATGATTTCCGCGATCCCGTAACGCAGCAAATGTTGAAAGAGCTCTTTTTGACCGAAAGCTACGCATTGCTGAGCCAGGCTCCCGCACCCGTATCTGGAAGCGGCACCGCCGTTGCCGGCGAAATAGAAGGAGTAGATCTCACCGTCACTGCGCCGGAAAATCATGCACGCATCGTCACGAAGACCGTGACAGTGAAGGGAAAAGTAAGCAATCGCGTCGCACTCGTACTCGTGGACGGACAGAGCGTACCTCTCGGCAAAGATCTCAGCTTCTCCGTGGACATGAGTCTCGGAAAAGAAGAGACGATGAACCTGCGAGTCGAAGCACAAGACATGCAAGGCATCACGCTCGATTCGATCGAGCGGACCATCACCAATGACTACAAGCCTTTAGTCGAGGCCGTCCGCTTCAAATCTCCGGTCGCTTCCGGCGGCACGCTGAACACGAGTCTCAAGGAAATCGAAATCACGGGTGAAGCTCCTGCGGGAGCCGCCGCCATCATGATGAATGACTACAAACTGCAGCTCTTCAAACCGGGAAGCCGCACCTGGAGTTACCTTGCAAGCACGGCTCTCGGAAACATGGTCGCAGGAAAGAACGTCTACACAGTCTACGTACTCGATGCCGACGGCAACAGAAGTCAGCCGCGTAGCATCACGATCAATTTCAGTCTCTCGGGACCTTTAACAGGCACCGGAACCACTGAGCCTCCGCTCAAGCAGAACGCTCCGCTGATGCCTGGGACTCTCTCGGTACAAACGCCAGCTGCAGGAAACGAAGCAACCACCGACCAGAAAGAAGTCATACTCGCAGGAAGCACGGCTGCCGAGACTTACTCCGTATCGATTAACGGGTACACGCTGTCCCTCTACCTTCCGGGCAAAACAACTTGGAACTACATCGCCTCGACCGACCTTACAACCATGAAGCGCGGCAGAAACGTCTACCGCATCGTCTCAAGAAACAAAGACGGCGAGATCTTAGACGTGCTCGAGTACACGATTAATTTCAGACCGTAAGTTTCATGTCGTGTTCCGACAGAAAATTCTCGAATTTCTTCGGAAGCTGACAGCTCACGGAGATTTTTTTCTTCGACGTCGGTGATACGAAGCTCAGCTTCCATGCGTGCAGACAGAGAAAATCAATCTGCATCAGAGCCGTCATCTTGAGTGACTTCATCGTTTCATACTTTGCGTCCCCGAGAATCGGATGACCGATGCTCAGGAGGTGAACGCGAATCTGGTGCGTGCGTCCAGTGTGCAGTTCGCAGGACAGCAGAGACATGCCATTCGACGTCGTGAGCGTTCGGTACGTCGTCGCGGCATTTCTCGTCTTTCCGGTCTGGATGATCGACATTTTGGTTCGGTCACCCGTGTGCCTGCCAATCGGCGCATCGATCATTGCGGCCGCGGGAGAGGGGACGCCGGAAACGAGTGCAAGATAGAACTTCGAGACCGTGCGTTTCTCAAATTGTTTCTGAAGCGCCATATGCGCTTTCGGATTCTTTGCGATGAGAAGGCACCCGGTCGTTTCTTTGTCGAGCCGATGGACCAGCACTTCGGAAACCGAGAAAGGGAGTTTTCGTTTCCGAAAGAGAAAACGAAGACCGTCCAAGATCGTCGTGTCATTCCGGGACATTCCGTTTCCCGTGTGCACTGCGATCCCTGCGGGCTTCTCAATCACGAAACAATCATCGTCTTCATGAAGCACGCTCAAGTGCAGATCGACTCCTGCTTCCGCCGGAACCGCATCAGGTGCCGGCAACATGTATTCGACACAATCGTTTGCTCTCAGTATCCGTGACGACCTCAGTTCCTTCTTTCCGCTGATACGCACCCGCCCGGCTTCGATCATTTTCTGCGCGGCATTCCTGCTCTTGACCTCCGGAATCGTCGCAAGGAGGAGATCTAAGCGCATACCGCCGCCCGAAGGCGCTTCGAGCCACTCGGTTTCGGTCGGAATTGATGATGAAGTTTGACGCATGGGCCTACTATGCCGCACTCTAGGGAGTAATGACATCCAATGATGAACTTTTAACACGGGCAGTATCGGACGTTGTGCCAAGAAAGCTCGCTGAAGAGAAGCTGAAATCCGGCAAGCCGCTGCGTCTATACCTCGGAATAGATCCGACTGGCACCAAATTACATCTTGGACATTCAGTCCCTCTCCGCAAACTGAAGGCCTTCGCGGATGCGGGACACGAGGTGATTTTTTTGATTGGCAGTTTTACGGCAACTATAGGAGATCCGACAGGGAGAAGTGAACTGCGTGAAACATTGACTCGTGAACAGATTGAGAAAAATTTCCAGGATTACAAAGCACAAGCAGGAAAAATTCTTGATTTCTCAAAAGTCGAAATCCGATTCAACAGCGAATGGTATGACAAGGAAACTGCTCTCGATTTCATGCGTCTAGCAAGCCATTTTACAGTGCAGCAAATGATGCAAAGAGATATGTTTAGGGAAAGAATGAAATGGAAAGTCATTTGTCAACATTGCAAAGAACTTAGCGACTCTCCCATTCAATTCCAAAGCACCGAAGACAAAGAGAATGCAGAAATTGAAACTTTAGAAATTGTATGCAGTCATTGCGGGAAAAAGACTCTCTGCACGAAAGAAACGATTATTCCACCTCCAAATCCTGTCACTTCAATGGAAATCATGTATCCGATGTTCCAAGCTTACGATTCCGTTATGCTTGATGTTGATTGTGAAATTGGAGGGAATGACCAACTTTTCAATATGCTCTGTGGCCGTAAGCTGCAAAAAAAGTACAAGAAACGCGACAAGTTCGTCCTCACGACAAAACTGATCGAAGGCACCGACGGCCGGAAAATGAGCAAAACTTATAACAACTGCGTATACCTCACGGACTCTGCGGAAGAAATGTACGGTCGCATCCTGTCGATGCCCGACGCACTTATTCCCTTGTACATGGAGTGCTGCACAGACTTGCCAATGACGGACGTGAAAGCAGCCGAGAAAGCGCTGAAAGACGGCAAAGAAAATCCAAAAAATCTGAAAATGCGCCTCGCACGCGAGATCGTAACCATGTACCACAGCGCGGAGGCAGCGGAGGCTGCAGAAACGGCTTTCGAGAATGTCTTCAAGAACAAAGGCGTTCCTGAAGACATGCCTGAATATAAGGCGAAGAAAGGGGAGTCGCTGATCGATGCTTTGCTTGCAAGCGGCACCGTTTCAAGCAAATCCGAAGCACGAAGACTTATCGAACAGGGAGGAGTGAAGGTAAATGAAGTTGTTGTGACATCTGTTGAGGCAAAAGCAGAAGAAGGGGTAGTGAAGGTAGGGAAGAGGAAGTTTATAAGAATACATTGATTACCCCACCAACCCCCTCAAAACCACCGCGGTAGCGGTGATAATGAGAAGCGAAAGACCGAATGCTATGCCAATGCCTCTGTATGCACGTGTGGACATGATCATAGGGGGATCAAATACCGCCGAGAACGAGTGCAAGTGCACCCGCGAATGCAATAAGGAAGAAGAGAGCCAGTCCGCCGATGTGGGGGTATGCATGAGTACGCATACCCTAGAAGACGAGGGAGCGGGGGATTTATTACATAAATCCGCTACGGTTCTCGATACGCCCTCGCAGAGGCTCGGGGCTACTCGAACTGACACAACTGAGACACCTATGACTGTGTCACTTCGAGTAGCCCCACCGCAAGGGCGTACTGATTTGTGTCACTTCGAGTAGCTCCGCCGCAGCGGAGCGTATCGAGAAGTCTTTCCTCGCCAAATCCGGTAACAATTCGAGCCTGCCATCAATAACAGCCTGCTTCTTCGCATGACTCCATTTCTTCAGTCGTTTCTCTGCAGAGATCGCATCCTGAACATACTGAAACTCAGAAGCATAGACCAAACATAAAGGCCTGCGCATAAACGTATACGATTCAACATGCAAACCGTTCTGATGCTCAGCGAATCGACGTTCGATGTTATTTGTCACTCCCGTGTAATACGTCCCATCACTGCATTGCAGCATGTAAATCCAATACTGATGATTGCGCTTCATAAAACAGACCGAAGGAACTCAAAAATCACCCCCACCCTCCTTGTTCTCCAATAATCCTCGTCTACATCACCCAAAACCTGAGCATCAGCGCCGGTGCGGACACGAGGGCCGCTGAGAGGAGAAATGCTTTGCCGACGGCGGTGTACGCTTTTTTTGACATTGGATCTTATAAACGGGACGGAAGACATTTTGTTACACGGGAAACGGCGCATCCGAGGCCCTGCAGCGTGCACTGGAGCCTGCGCACCGAAGGAGCGGAGGAGGGGAGATACACATGCATCGCATTCCTCTGCGGAAAACTCATGACCCAGGCGATCACGGAGTCCGCGATTCCTTCGGAGGAGGGAATATCGAAGTTCATGTCTCTGCAGTCGAGAATCATCTTCTTGCGGTCGAGAGCCTGTGGAATCCGCGAAGTCATCGTCATGTCATGAGTGTACACTCGTACACCCTAAAAGCAATCAAAAGAAATAGACACCTGAGAACATCTGCATCCTGATACAAGGCTACAATCCCCTGGTGATGCAAAAACCCCGCGAGCGTTTCATCGAAATAGATTGCCTGCGCGTCATCGCGATCGTGCTCATGGTCGCCTACCATCTCGCGTACGACCTGCAGATCTACTATGAGTTTGAAACAAATCTGTATGGAATGTTTTGGTCGGTGCTCGAAAAGATCTCTGCAGGGATGTTTCTCCTGCTCACCGGACTCTGTTTCACTCTTTCATGGGAAGCAAGCCCGCAGTACGGAAAATTCCTGAAAAGGGGACTACGTATCCTCGCCTACGCTGCTGTCATCAGCATCGTGACGTATGCCTTCGATCCTCCAACCTACGTTCGATTCGGCATCCTGCATCTCATCGCAGGCACGACGGTGCTTCTCCCGCTCTTCGCCCCGCTTCGACGCCTCAACCTCCTCATCGGGCTTCTAATCCTCTGGGTTGGGATTTCTACGAAAGGAACAACAGTCGACACATCGCTGCTTCTTCCTCTTGGGTTTT
Source organism: Candidatus Peribacteria bacterium (assembly GCA_943350395.1). Lineage (GTDB taxonomy): Bacteria > Patescibacteriota > Gracilibacteria > Peribacterales > Peribacteraceae > SICN01. The sequence goes on along the minus strand of CALRAD010000003.1, from coordinate 89,325 downwards.
TACCCGCAGGTTTCGAGTCCGTGGACTACTTTCCTCTTCTACCCTGGTTTGGCATCAGTCTTATTGGTATGGCGCTTGGATACGGTTACGGAACATCCGGGACACGATGGTTTGTTCCTACAGGTTTGAAAACCAAGCAGAAAGCGATCATCGAAGCGATTTCGAAACAATCACTTCTTATCTACATGCTTCACCAGCCGGTTCTACTGCTTCTTCTCAGCCTAATCCTTGGAACTGGCCTCTGAAAAGTACTGTAAGACAGAAGAAAAGGGGATCAGACTTCATAGCATCGGACACTAATAATCCACATCGTCGATTCCGGGTTATCCACATGTCTGTGCACAACAAGTACTGCTGCAAATACAACGCATTATTGTTTATTTTTGAATCTCAGACTGAGAAAACCATAGAAAGGGGAGAGAATCAGCCTGTCTCTTGAATGATGCACAATGTATCTTGTACATCATTCAATGGCCCTCTTTTATTCCTCTTCCTCAATAATGCTGATCGACGAACCAATCTCCGGCAGTGTGTATGCCCACGGCGGCCAAATGCTTATCTCGACTTTGCTGACTTCCGGAAGGTTCTTGATCACCCGCTTCGCTTCGGTAATGTCTTTGCCTTCGACACTGTCTCGAATATATTTCCCGAACTTTGCACCGACCGGCGTAAGAGGGTTTAACACATAGCGTTGCGTGTACGTCAAATCTGCAGTGATCTTAATCCAGAGCAGATCATCATCCCACGGTGGGATGACATGCAGATCCATATTGTCTTTCGACAGCGAACGAAGCGAAATGGTTTTGTCCGCTGGCACTCGGTCAGTCGCCTCCCCTTTCAGAAGTTCTAAAAGAAGGTTTTCGTCGTAAAGAACGACCGTATAGTCGACGCTCCCTGAAACAGGCACTGAATTGACGTTTTGACCGATGAACGACTCGGATAACTGAAAATTGCTGAAAACGGTCTTCGTAAGGTCTTCCCTCTGCAATTGAACATAGTGAGTACCGCTTTGATTATTGTCTCCAATTCGCTGATCCTCGACCTGCTGCTTTGCTACCATCAGCAATTCTTGTTCAAGACGTTGTTTCGCTCCCGGATGCTTCGCGGAACCGATCATATCATCTCTTGAAAGCGTATTGACGTACGACGTCACGCCGCCGGTCGCAGGTTTCTCATTTCTACCGTACACGAGTGCTCTTTCCCTCTCGGAGAGCCCGATGAAATCCCACTTAATGCCCGCAGGAACGTTACCACGCTCTCCGAGTACTTCGCCAAACTGATCGATGGGATCCGCAACTGTACGAACCTCCTGTTTAGTGTGCGGCGCAAGGATCAGATCCTCCTGAAGTCGAAAACGCATGCCTGCCTGATTGAAGATCCTTGAGTGCTTTCGAAGGGAATATGACTCGTCTGCTTCGTTATAGATCGTCACCGTCATCTGAGCATTCGTTCCCGTGAAATTCTTACTGATCTGATCGTAGGTGATCGTGCGGTCGATATGAACGGTGAGCCTGCGAAGGGGCAACGACTTCACCCGATCGGGAGGAACTGGAAGCGTTGCGCCGGACTCAACCAAAAAAACGTTGGTTGTAAAAGTTACGGTCTCCTGATTGGACCAAATGCGGATCGTCGCTGACGGAAGAAAACGGAAGAATACGTACAGGAATGCAACGGCACTTAAAATGAGCAGTGACCAGATGCGAAGTTTCGGGAGTGAAAGCAGTCCGACAAGCTGCAATCTGGAACGGATGTCTCTCCTCCATGAGACAGGGCTGAATGCGCGAATTGCTTCCGGTAGCGACGAATGAGACCGAAGGAGCATTTTAAGTTCCCGTATGCCGGAAACCGTCTGCCAGCCTGCCTCCTTCGCAGCATCGATCGCACGAACATCTTTCGTGGCAAGCACGATTCGCCGATCCGCATTGAGCGCTTTGGAATCCGAAAAGACTTTCCGTATTGCATCATCATCAAGACCAAGCAGACTCTCGGGACCGAGAACCATCAAAAATGGACCTGCAGATTTTCGCACGGCGCTCAGGAGCTGCTTTGGCGATGCATGCTCACCCGTGATGAAAACGGTGAGCAACGACACCGGTGTTTTCTCCGACTGCGGCACGACGAAGAGTATGCCTGACTTCCTTCTATTTCTCGAGCACCTTGAGCGACGCAAATCTCTTGCCACCGATGAACTCTAACATCGCACCTCCGCCCATGCTCACGAATGTATAGGCAGAAAGCGGATATTTGTACCGCAGATGAAAATCGATCGTGTCCCCTCCGCCTATGATGGACACTGCTCCCCTTTTAGTTGCCTTGACGATAGCCTCTGCAATACGCTTGCTCGCATGAGAAAAACGATTGAATTCATACACACCGAGCGGTCCGTTCCAGACGATCATCTTCGAGGCTGAGATCAGGTCGCAGTACCGCTTTACCGTGACTTTTCCGATGTCAAAAATGCACATGTCCCCTTCGATGTCTTCAACGGGGAGATCAATTTTCGTCGCTTTCTCGCTGAGTTCACTGGCCACAACCGCATCAGGCGGCACGTAAATTTTCGCACGCCTGGGCTTCTCGCTCTTCAGCATCAGCTCCTGTGCCTGTTCCATACCCGCCTCGTCGTACTTCGAAGCCCCGACGGAGAAACCGCGCGCAGCGATGAAGGTGTTCGCGATGCAGCCCCCGATCAGAATATGATCGCCTTTTTTCAAGAAGTGTTCAATCACCGGAACCTTCGTTTCCATCTTGGCTCCGGCGACGATGAGCGTAAGCGGACGCTTCGGAGACTTGAGAACGGCGCTCAGATGCTTCACTTCCTCCGTAAGAGAAAATCCCATAAACGAAGGCATCATCTTCGGCAGTGCAAGCATGCTGGCGTGCTCGCGGTGACAGTTGGTGAACGCATCATTCACGTACAGATCCCCCAGTTTCTTGAGCTGTTTCGCAAAAGCATAATCGTTTTTCTTCTCCTCGGGATGAAACCGAAGATTTTCCAAAAGAACCACTTCCCCGGGCTTTGCTTTGGCAACGGCTTTTTCAGCTTCAGGACCAATACAATCTGACGCGAAATGCACGGTGGTTTTCAAAAGTTTCTTCAAAACCGCAACAATCGGTTTCTGGCTGAACTGAGCCTCCGGACCATTCTTCGGTCGTCCCTGATGCGCCATTACAATGAGAATACCTCCACCCTTGAGCACGTACTTCATCGACTTCTCGATTGCTTTCACTCTCGAGATATCCGTGACCTTGCTGTTCTTCATTGGCAAATCGAAACCAGCACGCAGAAGCACACGCTTCCCTTTGACTCTTGCCTGATCGAGCGTGCGATAGGACTGCATGCGACAAGTCTAAGATCTGGACGGAAAAAAGCAAGAAAAAACGCCTTTTCAAAACCACACCTTCATCCTCGCTTCGTCGTCATCTCCACAAAAAAATCCGACGAGTACTCCCCTCTCATTTGTGACGGTATCGACACAGCCATGTTCCTGTACGGAAGCATCCAGTCGATCAAGAAGCGGCAGAATAATCGTCTGCCAATCGGGTGCAACGATATATCCCCTCCTCTCGTGCAGAAACATCTCGGAAAGCCGAAGCTCCAATTCCTCTTTCGTCTTGGTTCTGTAAAAATCAAAAAATGCGGAATACCCGTGCTTCAGAAAAAGCGCATTCCACTTCGTGCGCGCATGCGACGTGCACGAGGAACCGATGAGACCGCAGACGAATTCATGCATGCTACAATTCTAGCGATGATTCTCCCCGTCACCATCGTCTTTCTTGTCACAGTCATCGCCTACGGGGCGGCACTGAAAATTTTTCCAGTACTCGGACTTCTGGATTTTCCCGAGCGATACGGCCTCAAACGCCAACGACTCCCCTACCCTACCGGCATCGTCGCCGTTCTTGTCTTTATCCTCGCGGGATTTTTTCTCCTGCCTCACGGACAGAAAGAAATCGGCGTGCTCATCGCCGTCACCCTTCTCTCGGTCACGAGCTTCATCGATGACCGCACTCCCCTCCCCTCGTCTCTGCGACTTCTGATCCAGATTGTCATCGTTACGGTCATCTTCCTCACAGGTTCACAGATCTACACGTTGACGAATCCATTCGGCGGATTTTTGAAACTCGACAGCTTTCTTCTGAACACGAGCATGTTTGGACCGCTGCCTGTCCTGAGTGGCATCTTCACGATCTTTTGGCTTCTCCTCACGATCAACGCGCTCAATTGGTTCGACGGCATCCCAGGACAGGTAAACGTGATTGCACTGATCGGTTTTCTCATGCTCGGCCTTCTTGCGCTTTTTCGAAACGGCGAGCCCGATGTCGCACTGCTTTGCTTCTCGCTCGCGGCGATTGCAGGAGCCGGCATCCTATTCGATTTCCCGCCCGGAAAAATGCTGATGGGCGACACAGGCTCGATGTTCTTCGGTCTGATGCTCGGACTTCTCGGCGTCTATCACGGGGGAAAAGTGGCGACTGCGTTCCTGGCGTTTGGCATCCCGCTCATCGATGCAATGTTCGTGATTCTCCGGAGAATACACGCCGGACACTCGCCGTTTCGCGGCGGCAAGGATCACCTGCATCACCTGCTTCTCGCACGCGGCTGGTCTCCACGCCATATCGTTTGTTTGACCGCGATGATCGCTACGACATTCGGTGGAGGGGCGTTGTTTCTCTCGACTGCACAGAAAGCGATCGCTGGCGTCATGCTCATCGTTCTTGTTGGGTCGATACACTTTTGGATACATTCCAAAAAATAAAGAGCAATTCCTGAAAATGACCATTGGTATTTCGTGCGGTTATCTCGACGGCTCCAGCGGCGTGCTTCTCGTTTCAAACGCTCCCCGAGTCAGAACGAATACCGGTTTTGTCTGACTGCGAGCAAGGAGATGAATGGTTGCAACGCCGTTCACGAAGTCGAGAGACGAGAGTTCTGCGGGACGAATCTCCGCTTCGCCAAAATCCGGAAGCACGTAGAGTCGACCGGAAAATGACGGTGAACGTACGAGAACTCCGGCTGCATTCAATGCGGAAATCTGAATCTTCTGCCACGTACGACCGAGTTTGCCCGAATGGCTGATCGAAAGAGAGTGCACTTCCGTATTCGTTGAAGGATCGATGATCGGACTTTCGGAAGGTGTATCGGCCGTCGACACGGTCTGCGTCACCTCAACGACAGAGGTCGTAACGACAGGAGCCGACGGGGACGGCGATATTTGAGCGACAACAGCCGTCGATGACCTCGCAATGCGGGATCGCAGACGGTTCAGAGCCACTTGCTTCAGCCTGTTTCCTGCAGAGAGAGACGGAACAAAAACTTCGGGGTTGCTTCCAGAAGATTCGGCGGCAGGCTTCGCTGCAAGAACGGAAACGGGGACGTACGTTCGGTGTTGCTGCACGAACGCCATTGGATTCAACGTGTACTGAAGAAGCCTGTCTTGAAAACGAGGGCTGTTCACTGCCTGCACATACGAAAGTCCAGCCTCGCTCGCCTCCCCACTGGTAAACGGCCAATACGGGTGGTACGGGGCGCTGTCTCTGTCGACTTCGAAGTACAGATGGTAGCCGGTAGCACCGAATACGAGGCCTGTATTGCCGACAGTGCCGATGCGCTGTCCCTTGTGGACAATCTCACCTTCCCTCACGGATACCTCATCCATGTGAGCGTACGACGAACGAAGCGTCGTGATGCCACCCGGGCTTCCCGAGTCCGGAGCATTCGGATGTCTGATCATCACGAAGTGCCCAAATCCCGTCGTTCCCATACTCACCCGCTCGACAATACCATTTGCAATCGACTGAATGGGCGTGCCGCGTGGCGCATCAATATCGACACCTGCGTGGCTGCCGTTTGGAGAATCGTAGCCGCCTGCCCAAAGTGTGGAATACACCTGCAACGCAAACGATGATGCTGCACCGGATGACAGTGCCGATTGATCGTACGACGGAAGAGCATAGAGCACCTGCTCCGGCACCTGACTGAAGGTGTGCAGCTTCTTGCTGCCTCCATACTTGGCCCATTCGGAATAATTTGGAATTTTCTCGATGGGTGACACTGTTCCGACGAATGCAATAGAAACATCCTCTTCTTTGCCGAGCACCGTTTTCCAAAAAGAATACCAGCCGTGCTGCCCCACCATGTTGCCGACCACGAATGCAAAAAGAGATAACGATGCAATCATGAACGAGAACTGCTGGCGCGCAGCCTTGAGTAACGAAGGCTTCTTCAGCTGATAGATCGACTGTGCCCTAAATCCGAGACGGGAAGCAATCATGAAGGCGTGATAGGATGAGTGTGAGTTTGTGAGATCTTTACAGTAACTATTATAGTGTTATTATAATATAATGTCAATCTACTCTGACAGCACTCTAGAGGCTCTTACAAGCGAAGAAACAAGGGTTTCGGGACGATCGCTGGCAGAGTCTCTCTATGACGAAAATCTCATCGTCTTACTGACTGGTGAACTGGGAGCGGGCAAGACAACCTTTGCACAGGGTTTTGCGGAAGGACTCGGAGTAAAAGATAGGGTCCAAAGCCCAACGTACGCACTCGAAAACCGATACGAACGCTTCACGCACATCGATCTCTACCGACTGAGTACCAAGCAGGCCAAACAATTTCTCGATCACTCGAACGATGTCCATGGCATCAAACTGATTGAGTGGGCGGAAAGAATCGACAGCAGCAGCATCGGCCCGCACATCCATGTGCATATTGACGACCAAAGAGACAAGCGGATCATCCGCTGCGATTTTCTCGATCACCCGGTTCCAAGTGAGGGCGAAATCGACGCATGGATCCAGGATGTACGGCTCCCCGTTCACATACAGAAACACATCAGTCAAGTGACGGCGGTCGCTGACAAGTTGATGCAGCTGCTTGCTGAAAGTTCTCCCATCCTCATGAGAAGACAGGCGCTGCATGCCGCCGCTCGCACACACGATCTCCTTCGCTTCGTCGATTTCAAAACGTACGAGCCCGACGGCGATTTCAACCCAAGCGAACATGAGAAAGAAATCTGGACGGATCTGAGAAATCGATACGGAACTCCGCACGAAGAAGCTGCGAAAAAATTTCTTGCAGAGCGCGGGTACTCGGTCATCGGAAACATCGTCTCGACGCACAGCGGCATACAACTTGCCGGCACGCCACTCGCTGAAACGATTGAACAGAAACTTCTGACATATGCGGACAAACGCGTGCTCTTCGACAGGATCGTGACACTCGACGAGCGGTATGCCGATTTCATCAAGCGTTACGGAAAAGGCGTGGAAAATGAATTGCATAAAAAATGGTTCTCCATCATCAAAGAAATCGAGCGGGAGTACTTTCCAGACGGTTCCCCGGACGTTACAGCTTCAGAGACAGTCGACTGAGTATCAGATCCAAAAGTTCTGCTTCTCGTCCGTGAAAGAGTGCAATCGAAAGGAGGAGCAGAAGGACAGTCACGATGATCGTTCCGAGCGCGATCTTGTTGATCTTGGACAACGGTCGCCGAATGTCGGCATGCGGCGTATACATGTACGAATGCACATCGAGAAATACGGCGAGAAGGTGCTCGAGAATATGAATCTTCGGAATAATCGTTCCAAGAGCGGCGATGAGCGTGAGACTCGAGCGAAAAACGCCGGAGACAAGAGAGAGGGCGAGACCCGTGCTCAGGTACACCGAGAGGGTCAGCGAGAGACAGAGAAGTGCGATGTCGACGATGCTCTCGAGCATCATCGCCTTCAGAGTCAACCGCAGCGGAAAGCGGAAATAATCTCGATACTTCACGTAATCGAGCATCATGTGCAGCACGATAAGAATCGCGAAATAACCAAGACTGAACACCGCTGCCACAAGAAACGTCGTGACGAGATACGCCGCATGGAATGCAGGAATATCGTCATGCTGATGGGCAAAGAGCCGGAGACGGTGTGTGAGGGTGTGCATCGGATAAATGGTAGAAATTTTGCTGATCAGGATTTCTTTTCTTCTTTCTTTTGCTTATCGATCAATTTTTGAATTTCCTCAATTTTTGTCTGATCCCCCCTTCTTTGTCCCAAGAATTGCATCTCGGATTCGCCCATATTCTTCACTTGAAAGAAGCGATATTTTTCCGCATCGGTCATGGATTGCTCCATTCTCTTATCAAGCGTACCAACCGAAAGATCTTCTCTCGATTGTCTCGCAGTTTTCAATTCCTTAACAAGTTTCTTCAGAGCCTCCAGATACATTTGTCTACGAGCAAATTTCAAAGTTTGAGCAACAATTTCTTCGGGGCGTTCCGTTTTTTGCAACTGGCTGGCAACTCTCTCAGCCTTTGCAACCATCGGATCTAATTTGGTGAAACTGCCTCCTTTCTCGCGGAGATTATAGACTGCTGCATCGTAAACGATCAGCTTTCCGCCGAAATCCATATCGGGATGAAGTTCACTGAGATCGGGTTGCTGAACATCTGTCTTCACTTCGTCGTCACATGCATTGAGTATCTGCTTCAAATCAAGAATGAGTTTCTCATCCGGTAGCTCTAATCCATTCACGAGCGCATCAACCTTTTCAGCTGCAGGTAACTTCAGTGCAGCCTCAATTTTTTTAGCAACGTTGTTTCCTTCCGAAGTACTCTGAACAGTGTTTGCAAACTGCTCTGAAACTCGTTGGATCTCTGCAATAATTTTGCCAGGCTCATCCTGCAACTCTGCTCGACGCTCTGTATAAACAGATGCAGCCTGATCAAAAGCTGCCTTCGTTTCAGGCAATGCCTGATTCACGTATCTACTCGCATTATCTTTCGCTTGATACGCTGTCTCTACGTTTGCCCTCTTTTGTCGAAAGGCAGCATATCTGGCCTGAACTGCCTCCATTGCTTTTTGGTCCTCAGTTTTTTCGCCTTCCCTGACAGGAGCAACTCCTCCCAATTTCAAGTCTGAGAATTGCTTCTGAAGTTGATCCAATCTCAAGCCCGCTCTTTCATAGCTTGAAACAAGCTTTTCACCGTCCGTGGTGCTTTGAAGTGGCCCAAGATCCCATCGCTTCATGACTTTTCTCTCATCATCGGAAAGGTCTGCATTCACTTGTTCGCCAGGAGAAAGAGGCACTGCCTGCTTTACTTCCTCCATCCGCTTTTTCTCGGGAGCCGTTTCCTTCAACTTCGGCTTTGCTTCCGAAATCGTACTGTCGATTGAAATCATTGGACCTTTCGCGATGTCGGTCGGAGTCGATTTCCTTGCATCAATCTGGGTCTCCGTCGCCACTCCTGCATCATTGTAGGATCCCACAAGCACAGCATCAGTTGCCAATGGTCCGGGAATCTTCCACTCATACCTGCCTGATGCATCGAGCGTTCCATTTTGAGAGAATCCCCTGTCCGTACGCAAATACGGTTTGTATTTTCCTCCTGTATTCGGAACCGTCACACGCACACCCTCGCGGGACATCTCGATAGTGTAGGGAGCTTGCCGAAGAGCATCCTCAAACTTGTACTCGAGAACAGGCTTCAGCCCCTTCGAGCACCTCTCAATCGCGTCGAGAGCAGCCTGCTGCGTCCCGGTTCCATCGTTGCTTTTCTTGATTGCTGTTTCAATCTCACCCCTGCGATTCCCAACATAGTTCTGCCATTTGTTCGCAAGATCCGGACCCATCTTGCCTGTTCTTGATTCCAATTCTTTAATCTGCCTCTGCAATTTTGCTCGAGCATCATTGATTTCGACACTTCGATCACGGGGATCGACTTCAGCTTTTTCGGAAGCAACCGATAGATTTTCTCTTTGCACCTGTTCATAGCCGATCAAACGCTGTTCCGCGAAAGAAAAGTTCTTCATAGAAGAGAAAAGGAAGTTTGTATTGATTACATTATACTTCATTTTCATATTTTTCGCAAGTCTTGCACTGCGCATGTTTCTTCATATCACTCGATACAATGCTCTCTTGCCTTCGTACCCAATCGGAAAATAATCCTCATCAACTTTTGCGTCTTTGAAATCATGGGGATACTTGTAGCCTTTTCCGTAGCCGTGTTTCTCGCTCATGGCTTTCACGGGAGCATTCCGAAGATGCATCGGCACCTCGAGCGGCATACCCGATTCAATAATCGATTTTACCTCCATCATCGCGACTTTGACGGCATCGCCCTTCTTCGCGTTTGCCAGATACGTGCACGCTTGTGACAGAAAATACTCGCCTTCCGGAAGACCCACTTTCAAAAAAGAATCCCATGCAGAGGTCACGAGGACAAGCGCATGTGGATCTGCATTGCCAATATCCTCACTTGCAAAGATCGCCATGCGCCTGAAGATGAAATTCGGATCCTCTCCCGACTGTAGCATCTTGTACATCCAAAGAAGTGAAGCCGACGCGTCGCTTCCTCGAAGCGTTTTAATGAATGCGGAAACCGTGTCGTAGTGATCTTCGCCTTTTTTGTCGTACCGCATCGACCTCTGCTGTAAGAGCTTTTCCGCATCCTCTCTTGTGATCTTCGTGCCAATCATCAGCACTGCAAGCTCCAGAAGATTTAGGGCAATGCGCGCATCGCCGTTACTCATCTCTGCCACTTTTTTGATGGCATCCGGATGCATCTGGATTTTTCCGTCAAAACCTTCTTTACTCTTCAATGCTCGCTCAAGTATTTTTTCGAGAGACTCGACTGCATGCGGCTTGAGCAGATAGACCTGCGATCTCGAGATCAGCGCACTGTTGACTGAGAAATAAGGATTCTCGGTCGTCGCACCGATCAGAATGATGCTTCCGCTCTCAACCGATGGCAGAAGCGCATCCTGCTGCGATTTATTGAACCGATGGATCTCATCGATGAAGAGTACCGTTCGCCCGGATGTGGGAAACATCGCTCCCCCATGCTTCACAGATTCTCGAAGTGCCGCCGCCTGCGTACACACTTCTTTGATGTCTTTCACACCGCTTGTCACAGCATTCAGCTGAGTGAAGTTTGCCTTCGTCGCCTCGGCGATAATTTTTGCAAGCGTTGTCTTTCCCGTTCCTGGAGGGCCTGCAAAGATAACCGATGAGAGGATGTCCTGTTCTATCGCTTTCCGAAGAGGAGTTCCCTGTCCTGCGATTTCCTCCTGACCTGCAAAATCATCAAGAGTTTTCGGACGGAGCCGGTATGCGAGAGGAGCATGAGAGTCCATTGGAAAACGATGATACACCAGTCGCTACTCCACAATGGTGATTCCGTTCGATGAAACATCGATCTGCGTATACGCCATAAGACGACGGTAATCTCTTATGGTTCCGTCTCTCACACTCAGCAGTTTTACCGGACTTCCGGTAATAGGAAATGGCAACTGAGCCTGTCGAGGCGTATGCACCGACTGCCGTGGAGGCGGATGTGCAAAATAGGGACCGATAGGAATGATGTTTCTATTTTCCATACACACACGGATCAGCGATCTTGAGTACGGAAAATGCCTCAAGCCTCTCCTGACAAGCTCCGCATTTGCCACAAGCTTTTTCCTCTCCTTTATAACACGTCCACGTGCTGCCGTAGTTCACGGGAGGCTTTAGCTGCAACCCGATCTCGAGAATCTCGATCTTCGTCATGCGCTGGAACGGTGCAAAGACTGTGAACGGATTCCAATCTGAGAGCTCGACCGCAGCTCTGAAGGCATCGATGAACTCGCTGCGGCAATCGGGATAGATCGCGTGATCTCCGGCATGCACACCGAGGGAGAGAAACGAACATCCGGAGCTCTGGCCAAAACCAACGGCAATAGAACTCATGATCATGTTTCTGTTCGGCACAACAGTCTGCTTCATGTTTTCGGCTTGATAGTGACCTTCCGGAATATCACTGCCTCCCGTGAGGAGCGCACTCTGGAAGAGTGCACTGATGAACGGCAACGCAACGATAGAATGCTCTACCCCGAGTTCTTCGCAATTCTTTTTCGCACACTCCAATTCCTTCCAGTGTTTTTGTCCGTACTCAAACGACAGCGCTTTCATCGTGCACTTTCTGTGCTTCACCAAAAAATGCAGGAGCGTGACCGAATCCATTCCGCCTGACAGTATCTGTACTCCGCTGCTGCCTACGGGAGGCAGAAGCGTGTCATCGGTGTAGCCTGTGAGGATTTCGTTGATCGTTCTCATACGCCGCGTTTGTCACCCCAAATAATACACTGTAGTCGCAGACACAGCGCTATCCCCTCTCTCTTGCAGACTTCGGCAATCGCTGGCGAACGCTCCTGCATCTCTTTCGCTGTCGTCCCGAGCACCATGAACATGCACCGCCCTCTCGGGAGTTTCTGACGCTCGATTTCCGCTAAAGCCTCGGCGCAATGATCTTTGTCGCCGACCACAAACTTATACGTGGTCTTCTCGAAGTTCTTCAGCTTCACCGAGTACTGCGAATTCCCTGACATCGCGGTTTTCGGCGAACAGTTGTAGCGATCGATGCGCTCATCGAATACGGGCTGCGCGAGAATCGTCCCGTTCGTTTCCACTTCGTGTTCAAGTCTTCGGGAAGCAAATCGCTGATTCAGATAATCGATCGCGGCGACAATATCGCGCTGCTGCATCATCGGCTCACCACCGGTCCAGACGATCGTATGGGTGTACGGAAATTCCTCTAGAATTTTTGAGACAGCTTCCATGATACGTTCGTTCGCTTCGTCACTGTAATCCTCATGTCCTTCTTTCCACGTATACGGCGTATCGCAAAAATTGCACTTCAAATTGCACATGCCGAGTCGCACGAACACGCACGGTGTTCCGACTGTTCGTCCTTCGCCCTGAAGTGAGTGGAAAATTTCGGAGATGACCATAGGCTCAGTATAGCCGCAGACAGGCATTCGCGCCTTGCTGTAGACTCGGTGCATGAGGACGGAAAATACTGAAACGCCGGCATATTCGACAATCGCGCTCATCCGCGATCTCTGGGAGTTTTTGGGCAAACGTCGCTGGACGTTCCTCGGTACCTGCGTGCTCGCACTCACCGGCGCAATCGTCTGGCTCTATCCGCCGTTTGCGATGGCGACACTCGTGAATCTTCTCACCGAGGACATCGGAGCAGGAACGATGGAGAAGATCCGAACAATCTTCATCCTCTGGGTCCTCGTATCAATCTGGCACTACAGCTGTGACCAGGTCGTCGATGCCATCGGCAATCGCATCGCGGAGCGTACGGCACTCAACATGCAACTTGCGACAATCGCTCACCTCTTCAGGCTCGATCTCACATGGCATGAAAGAGAGAATGCAGGATCGAAGCTCAAGAAGATCCAACGAGGAACAGAAGGAATAAACCGACTTTCTCGCATCTGGTTTCGGACCGGCATCCCTGCATTCGTGCGCTTCGGAGGAATGATCCCAATCCTCGCCGCATTCGATCCGTTCGTGGGCGCAGCCACGCTTTTCTTCCTCCTCACCTATTTTACATTCTCGTACGTTCTTACAGGGCGGGCGGGGCGGGCAGAGCACATGGTGAATACGGCTGATGAAGAACTACAAGGTGTCGTATTCGAAGGCTTAAGCAATGTCCGGAGCGTCAAAGTTCTCGGCATGCAGGAAGGACTCCTCGGCATCATCAGCAAAAATATCGAATATCTCTTCCAAAAAATCCTCGTACGCATTCGATGCTTCCGCATCCGAAACATCGTCCTCAATCTCTGGGCGCAGTGCTTCCGTGTCGGCATCATGTGTTTCATCGCTCTCGACGTCTTTCATGGCAGACGCGACGTCGGATTTTTAGTGCTCTTCTTCAACTACTTCAACTACATTTGGGAATCGATCCAGCAACTCTCGGATCTCTCCCTTGATTTCATCGTCTCGAAGTACGGCATCTCGAGAATGCGCGATATCCTGCATGAGCCTGTCCGTATCGATGAAGAGCATGGCAAGCAGTCGTTCCCTGTGTCATGGAACAGCATTGCCGTTTCGAATCTCTCGTTCTCGTACGGCAAGCAGAAAGTACTCGACGAAATTTCTTTCACGATACGACGAGGCGAACGTATCGGCATCGTCGGCGTATCGGGCGCCGGCAAATCCACGCTCTTCAAATTGCTTCTCAAGGAACACGAAAATTACGTTGGCAATATCGCAATCGGCGACGTACCGCTTCGAGACATCCGTCGGAGTGATTTCTTCCGGAAGACCGCAGTCGTTCTCCAAGACACCGAAGTCTTCAATTTCACGCTGCTCGATAACATCACGCTCGCCAATATTTCCCATGCGGAAGACAAAACACTCCTGTCGCAGGCAATCGAAACCGCTCACGTGCGAGACTTCCTCGATCGTTTGCCCAACGGACTCTCGACACTCATCGGAGAGAAAGGCATCAAACTCTCCGGTGGCGAGAAGCAGCGCGTCGGCATCGCGAGAGCAGTCTTCAAGCAGCCGGAGATCCTCTTCCTCGACGAAGCCACCTCGCATCTCGATCTGGAGTCCGAAGCGAAAATCAGAGATTCGCTGCATCGTTTCTTCCAGAACGTCACGGCGGTCGTTATCGCACACCGACTCACGACCATCAAAGAAATGGACCGCATTCTCGTCCTGGAGGGCGGAAAGATCATCGAATCGGGAAGCTTTGACGAACTGTACGCAAAGAGAGGGAGGTTCTTTGAGCTGTGGGAGAAGCAGAAGTTTTAATGTCTTTGGTCGGGACGGCGGGGCTCGAACTCGCGGCCTCCTGGTCCCAAACCAGGCGCTCTACCAACTGAGCTACGTCCCGAACGCGCATAGAGTAGCGGTTTACGATACTAATATCCATGGCTCCATTTCGCATCAATCGCAATACCTCCGCGAACGTTGAAATGAACAGTAACTGACACTGATTTCGGTTTCACGAACTTCAGAAAATCTTTGCCGATGTCGACAGCGAGGTGCTCATGAAAGATGCCGACGCTCCTGAATGTCTCGAGATACAGCTTCATCGACTTCGATTCGACGATAAAGTCTTTCGGAACATACGAAATATCGATGGTCGCGAAATCCGGCTGACCCGTAAGCGGACACACGCAGGTGAATTCGCTGCAATGCAACGTTACCTCCATATTCTTTGCTCCGTGACTCGGGAACACTTCGAGTGTGCGAGAAGGAGCCGAAGTTTTGCCGAGTTTCGTAAGAGCCGAAAGATCTTGCTTGGTGGTTGGCATAAAAAATGAAGAGTGAAACGCATTGTAGCCGAAGTCTGGAGAAAGTGTACAATCTTCCCAAGGCTATGCCTGCAGGGAAAACCATCACCGGCTCACTCGCACTGCTTTGCGCTGCGTTTGTGCCTTTCCTCGTGCACGCACAGACACTGCACATTACGCCAGCGTTGATAGACGAATCGCACACGCTCGAACAGGCGCTGATGACGATGAAAAGCAGTGCCTCGACCACCGTCGAAGGTCTGGGAGGAATCCTCGAAATCACATACCAAAGCAGCGATCCGCTCGAGATTTACATGGTGCCGATGCAGGCAAACGAAAGCTATGTGCCGACGGACTACATGCGATTTACGCTGCCTGCCGCGGAGGAAGGAACGATACAAATCGATCTGACGGTGTCTCCCGGTTGGTCGATGAAGAACCAGAAATGGCTCATCAATCTGCTTGGCAAAGAAGAAAAAACAAACGCGGCATTCAGTTCGATTGAATTCAAAACCGAGGGCTCACAAAACATCGCAATCGCAGCAACCAGACATCTTTTCACCAAGGAATTCTATACGCCAAGCAGCTATCACGCGCTTCGGGGCTACCGAATGCTCGGACGTTCGTTTACGGTGATGCTTGCAATCCTGACGATCATCGTCGTGCTTCTCTGCTGTATTCTAAGCCCGAACAAGCACTGCAGAAAAACCATTCTCATGACGCTGATCGTCGGAAGCCTTCTCTATCAGGCACGATTTGCCATCGATCTTCTCAAGTACACGGTAGAACACACGAGGGAGTACGCGGAAGGTACGTACGACGAAGCAGGATCGGTCCACTCACTTGCAGAGGTGCTCTTGTCGCTGGCGAAAGAACCGAAGAACACGACGGTCTACGTCTGTCGCGATGGAACGAACTTCAAAGAGAAGCTGCTCCGGTACTTCAGCTACCCGATCCGGATTTCATCGGAGCCGGACGCAGCAGACTCCGCCGACTATGCGGTGGTGATGGATAAATTCAAATGGAGCTTCGAGACCTCTATCACGAAAGACGAGACCATGATGACGGTGAAATGCGGAGAGATGAACAGCAAAGCGCAGAAGCTGAGTACGTACCCGAGCGGTGAAATACTCTTCAAACTGTCTCCTCCCCCGAAAACATGATGACGTCTTTTCTGTTCTTCACCGATATCACGCTGCTCTTGCTTTTGGAAGGAGCGCTGATCGCACGCGTGATCCTCAGAACAAATCGACTGTGGCTTCTTCTCTCGCTCGGCCTTCCGATCGCAGCATTCCTGAATGTCCTGATTGTCTTCGACTGGACTCTGCTCGGCGTCGCGCTGACACCGATGAGTCTTCTGCTGCCTCATGGAATCATAATCGGCATCTTGGCTCTCATCGCTCGCAAAATTCCCGTCTCAAGCCGAACACATGAGCATCTTCCGACATCAAAAGAAGACAAAAGCGAGAACATCCTCGGCATTGTCTGCATTACACTCATCGCAGTCACGATGATCTACAGCTTCGCGCACGCGGTGCTACTCCCGACATTCCAGTATGACAGTGCGACGAACTGGACAATGCGTTCCGAGATTTCTTTCGTTGACCAAAAAATTGCGTTCGACAAAGACGAAGTGAGAGGCATGGCGAAACCGCAGTACCCATTCCTGTTTCATGCATTGCAGATCACTGTGAATCAAGGACAGCCGAGATGGCATGATACGGCCGCCAATGCAATCCTCTGGCTCCTGTCTCTCTCGAGCTTCCTTGGAATTTTCCTGATCCTCCGAGGCTTCCTCACGAGAACGAATGCCCTGATCACACTGACGATGATCCTCGGTATTCCCCTCCTCTCGCTGCATCTGGGGCAAGGCTACGCGGATATTGTTTTGGTGCAGGAACTTCTTCTGTCGCTTGCATGTCTTCTGGCATGGAACAAGAAGGATGATCCTGCATGGCTTTGGCTTTCCGGTATTTTTGTCGCCGCAAGCGTGTGGACGAAATCCGAAGGATTGATCTTCGGTCTGCTGCCGTGGCTGCTCCTCATCTTCGGCATTTTGATGTTCATGAAGAAGCAGAGAAAAGAAGCAGTGCAGAGCGGCGCACTCGCGATCGTACTCTCCATTGCCTGGCCCCTCTTCGCAATCAGCAAAGGACTTCTGCTCACGCCACACGGCAGCGACACGCTCTTCGCCTTCCGTCCGGAAGGCATCCCGGAGGTGCTTCGCGGGATGTTCGATCGCGGTTCGTTCGGCATCGCATGGACCGTACTAGCGGTCGCAATTCCGTGGATGATCGTCGAAGTGCTTCGAAAGAATGAACATCGCAGAGAACTTCTGCCAATCGTATGGGGGCTTATCGTCCTTGTCGAAGTGCTCTTCGTGTACCTCTTCACTCCGAATGTGCAATTTCTTCTGAACGCAGAATCGTACTACAGACAGATGATGATCCCGGCGGCGATGCTCATGCTCACGGTCTGCGTGTGGTTTGCACGAAAAGAAGAGCACTAACCTCTCGGCATCATCCGTCTTGCGTAATCTTCCTGCTGATAGACAGTTCCTGTTTTCAGCTTTGCCATTTCCTGCTTCTTGATCTCCTCCTCCCTATCCCACTTCACTTTGTTCTGGCACCAGTTGCCGAAACGCTGTGCGGTAAAGACCATCTTCCCTTTGCTCATGCACCAGTCAATGCAACGATCGACTTCTGCCGTCATCCCCTGCACTCTGCCGTAATAACGGTGCACAGTCAGATAAAAATTCTTCGGCTCACACTTCTGACACTTGAGGTCCACGAGCTCGCAGGCATCTTTCGAGTGCTGCGACAGCTTCTCCGCCAGATCGAGCTGTGTGGATGTGAGTTCAATCGGCATAACATCATGATAGCATTTTCTGCGCCGCCTTTCTCGCTCTCACCACCAAATCGACATTCAGCAGTCCGCCGAACCGGAGATCCGGAATGCCACTCTGGCGCGTGCCGAAGAGCTCCCCGGGTCCCCGGATCTTCAGGTCGATTTCCGCAAGCAGGAAGCCGGAATCATGCTGTTCCATGGCTTTCAGACGCTCGGAATGCGCCTGCGAGGCTGACGTTGTGAACAGGTAGCAGTAACTCTGGATATCGCTTCTTCCGACTCGTCCTCGAAACTGATGGAGCTGCGACAGTCCGAACCTCTCCGCTCCTTCGATCACAATGATTGTGCTGTTTGGAACATCGATGCCGACTTCAATAACTGATGTAGACACGAGAATATCGAACTGCCTATCCTTGAATTCCGCCATCACGGCATTCTTTTCATCCGGCGACATCTTGCCGTGCAGCTTGGTGATTCTGCGCCTCGGAAACTCGACCTTCAGACGCTTCTCTTCAGCTTCAACATTCTTGATCTCTGCCATCTCGTCCGCCTTGGATTCCGAGATGAGAGGACAGATGACATACGCCTGCCTCCCCTCCCCGATCTGATGGTCGATGAAGAGATCGACCGTATGCCTCTCTCTTGGGGAAACGACCTTCGTGATGATTTTTTTACGCTGTCCCGGTTTCTCGAGAAGAACCGACAGATCGTGATCTCCGTACGCCGTGAGAGCGAGTGTTCTCGGAATCGGGGTCGCCGTCATCGCAAGAAAATGCGGATTGCCTTTGTCTTTCAGGCGCTGCCTCTGTGCCACACCGAAACGATGCTGTTCGTCGACGATCGCAAGGCGGAGATCTTTGAATTGCACCGTATCTTCGATAAGTGCATGCGTGCCGATGACGACATCGATAAGACCCGATGCGAGCCTGCGCCGAATCTCTTCCGCCTCGGACTGCGGGACGGAACCCGTCAGGAGAGCAACGCTCGGAGCACGCATTGTCTTGAGATGTTCAGCTTTGATCCCTGCACTCGAGCAAGCATCACTCTGAATGTACGTATGAAAATTGAGAAGTAACCTCGTGATCGTCGCGCTGTGTTGCCTTGCGAGCACTTCAGTCGGCACCATGATGGCACACTGACCGCGTCTACTCAGCACATTTTCGATGACGGCGACGGCGACGAGCGTCTTTCCGGATCCGACATCACCCTCGAGAAGCCGTGACATCGGTCGGTCTTGTTCCATGTCCTTGAGAATTTCGTAGATGGCAACTTTCTGGCCTCCGGTCGGTGTGAAATTAAGTGACGCGAAGAACGCTTTCACAAGTTCGATGTCCATCGGAACTTTCAGTCTCTCCTGCTTCTCCCCCTGCCACACTTTCTTTCTCTCGAGCGCCTCGATCTGCACAGCATACATCTCTTCGAATGCCATACGCGCTCTCGCTTCCTCCAATTTTTCAGGAGTTGTCGGAAAATGAAGTTCGAGAATCGCATCACTTCTCGGAAGGAGCTTCTCGGATTCAACAATGTCTGCTGGCAATGTTTCCTTCAGTTCCTGAATACAATCTTTGACGAGCGCCATTTTCTCCCGAAGCCACCGTGTCGTGATCTGTTCGGATTGCGCATACACCGCGACAATCCTCCCCGCGTGCAGCGTCATCTGGCGACTGCCATCCTCGAAACTCGGACTCTGCATCTGGAGCTTGTATCCGTTCTCTGAAATCTTGCCCGTAAGCGTCACCGACTGACCTTCCGAAAGCATCCTCATAATGTGTGGCTGATTGAACCAAATGGTGTCGAGCGTCTCTCCCGTCTCATCACTGAATTTCGCCTGCACAAGCTGCTTTCTGGTTCTCGTCCGCACGAGCTTGAGGTTGCCGATCGTGCCCCGTAACGTGACTTTTTCATTGAGCGGCGCATCGAGAA
Source organism: Candidatus Peribacteria bacterium (assembly GCA_943350395.1). Lineage (GTDB taxonomy): Bacteria > Patescibacteriota > Gracilibacteria > Peribacterales > Peribacteraceae > SICN01. The sequence goes on along the minus strand of CALRAD010000003.1, from coordinate 69,492 downwards.
TCGTCGTGACCTGACTCAGATCTTCGTACGCTCTTGGAAAATTGAGCAGGAGGTCTTGAACGGTTTTTATATTCATCGCTTCCAGTGCATCAACGAATGCCTGCGTTGTCCTGAGACGTGCCGGAGTGAGGAGATCGGAGAAGTGCACGTAGAATTATGATACACTCTCTCCTGATGTCCGACTTCGCTTCCTCTATGGCAAACCCCTCGCCTCTCTCCGAAGCGGAGCAGAAGAAAGCCGGAACACCCATGGGCGGCGATATGGGAGACGAGCACAAGAATTTCTGCATCACGATCACAAAGCTCTTCGAGAACGGTGAGATCGACATCACGCAGCCGGAATCATTTCTGAATAAAGAGGTGTACAACACCCTCGCTCCCGAGTGGAAAACGAAGACGGATCTCGCGATGCTGAATATCGCAACGCTTCTGGAGCATATCTACGGCTTCTACAAATCCAAGCAGACTCCGGATGCCTGCCCACAGCTTGCGAACATGATCGAACAGCTCTGGGAGATGAAACAGAGAATCGAGAGCCATGCGGATGTGTTCAAGTTTTGATCGAAACACCGCGGGCAGAATGCCCGCTCTCCTTTGAGAGAAAGATTTTCTTTCATTGAAGAAAATATTCATCAATGGGAGCACCCGTTCGGGGCGCGCTGATAAAAGAATCACTATTCCGGGATTGAAAGAACCTGCTGACGAAAAGCGTCAAGTTCCATCTGTGTTGTATCTCCGATTCCTGCAAGGGAACGAAAATCAGAAGAACTCACAGCAAGAAAATCACGAACGGTCATACAACTCTTCCGACTGACAGCTCTCCGTGCTCGAACGGACAGAGGAAATCTCGAAATTTCCCGATCAAGCACCTGTTGTCTCGGACCATTGTACGGATCCTGCTCCGGCATTTGATGAACCCGAACGGGATACTGCATGTAACCTAATTCGGTCATTTTGGTTCGAAAAATTTCCTGATCGTCCTTTCCTAAAGCGGGGCAAATATAACGGCTCCCTTGCAGTGGTTTTAGATCACCGACCGTGACATACCCTAAGCGCTGAAGAATCTGACATCCTCTGTTGGATAAACCAAGCGACCGAATACTCAGTACAGACACCTGTTCAGGTGTGTCTCTCAACAGTGCATATTCTCGCTGCAGTAAAAAATCATCAAGCTGATGCAGTACATTATTTTGCTGGACACGAATGCGTTCCGCTTTGACATCGAATTGTTCACCGAGACTTTCAAGCGTGCGATCTGGATTGTGGAGAATTCTACATTCAACAATCTCTCTGGCTCTCGAATCTCTCGATCCGAACAACTCCCGAATCTGTGTTCTCTCCTCGTCCGTTAATGCCGCAAATTTTGCGACAACCTCACTTTCATTGGATGATAGACGCCTATATTTGCAACGGGCCGCTGGAGTCCCTGGGTCATACTCTGTTGCCATATAATTTATAATAACTCTATTTATTATTTTTGTCAATCCACCTGATTCTCTCATCCCCTCTCCACCACGTTCGCTGCCTTTTTGCGTAGCGACGAATCTGACTCGCGATTTTTTCGCAGAGCTCCCCTTCTCCAGCCGATGGAGAAGGGGTCGGGGGATGAGGACCGTTCAGTGCCTCAATAATATCTCTGTACCCATGACTCTTCATCCCAGGATCTGCTGCCGTATACCCACGATCGAGTAACGACTTCACTTCTTCGAGCCAACCAGATTTCAGCATCGCAGCAGTGCGAGCATCGATACGCGTTCGAAGAACCTCGGGGTCAGCTTCGACACCAAGCAACAACAAATCGTACGGGCATTCACTCTTCAACTTCTGAGCCGACTTCGGTTTGCCCGTGGTCTCGAAAATTTCGAGAGCACGCAAAAGATACACTTTGTTTTGCCTCGGGATGATCGCTGCAGATTCCGGATCGACGTTCGAAAGTTTCGCATGCAACGCAGCCCCTTGATCAACATCATATTCATCCGACAATCGTTTTCGAATTGCAGGATCCGATGCCGTCATCGACTGGAGTCCGTCGATAATCGCACTGATATAGAGCATCGAACCTCCGACGAGCATTGGCAGATTGCCTCGTGCGAGAATTGCCTCGATCGCCTTCGTTGCCTCGTTTGCATACCACGAGATCGTGCAATCCTCTTTAGGATCGAGAAGATCGAGAAGATGGTGCGCAACGCCCTGCATTTCTTTCTGCGTGATCTTTGCCGTACCGATATCCAGAAATTTGTAACACTGTCTCGAATCGGCATTGATAATCTCGGCAGATTGTTTTTGAGATTCTAGATACTTTGCCATATGTATCGAAAGCGAAGTTTTACCGCTTGCCGTAGGACCGAGAAGAACAACCAAAGGTTTTTCCGGCTTCACTACGAGAAAATCATCGAGATATTGCTGCCATGTGTGAGAAGAAACGGAGTATTGCATCGAAGAGATCATAGCGGACCCCCATCCTCAATCCTTCCCCCGACGGGGAAGGAAGCTCTGATTTGATAATAACGACATTCCCCTCCCCTTCGGGGGAGGGGTTAGGGGTGGGGGTGATGACAACCAAACTACTCAATACATCAAAAAAACATACTATGAACATTACGAGAACTGCCGCACACTCATGATTTTCGCTATAATAATGACAACATAGACACTGAATTTCTTTCCTCACTTCCGTATGCATCCCATGATCCAATCCGTTGCCAGGAGCATGTCTTCGAGACGTTATCCGCAAGCAACGCTCATTCCGACCGTCATCGAGAAGACACAATTCGGCGAGCGCGTGTACGACATCTACTCGCGACTCCTTGAGGAACGCATCGTGTTTCTCGGCACGCAGATCAACGACGACGTCGCAAATTCGGTCATCGCGCAGCTCCTCTTCCTCGAGAAGCAGGATCCGAAGAAAGACATCATCTTTTACGTCAACTCTCCCGGAGGACAGGTCACCTCGACGATGGCAATGTACGACACGATGCAATTGATACAACCCGATGTTTCAACAGTCTGTCTCGGTATGGCTGCTTCCGGCGGCGCGATCATCCTCATGGGCGGTGCCAAGGGCAAGCGCTTTGCGCTCCCCCATTCCGAAGTGATGATCCACCAGCCTCTCGGAGGTACCGAAGGACAAGCAACAGATATCGCAATCCATGCCGAACACATCATCCAGACCAAGGGACTCCTCAACGAATTGATCGCACTGCACTCAGGACAAAAACTCGCCAAAGTAAAGATCGACACGGAGCGCGATAAATTTATGACGGCGAAAGATGCCCTCGAATACGGATTGATCGACAAGATCATCACGAAGGTCGAGAGAAAATAGGCTTGCATTTAGAATAGCATTCTGTACTCTATTTGCATGAATGCAACTAACTCGGAACCGCTCAATCAAACAGAAATCGCTCTGTTACGGGAGTACCACGCTACTTCACCTGCACCTGATGCTCAGTGCATCAGGATCGGTAATGAATCGATCAGTCCGAGGCAAGCTCTGATAAAGGCGGAAGCAGGAACTGCAGATGCTCGGATTGTCTTTACTGAAATGGAAATTCACATTAGGAATAATCTCAAGACTGCATTGATCTAAACAACAAAAAAGGAGAGAGGATCACTCTCTCCTTTTTAATATTCAAACGATCAAACTATTTGCAGGAACCGCCTGCGCAAGAACCAGTGGAGCAAGAAGGCTTCTTCTTGATCGTGTAGTAGAGGATCAGAAGAATCGATGCGTTCTGGATCATCGGCATCATGGCGCCTGCTGCATTGCCATCACCGACAAGAACCGCGAGACCCGCCCAACCGATGATGCCACCGAGAGAAGCGAGGATGCACATCTTGCTGAGGCAGCAAAGCTGACGAATGGCAAAGAGAACGCCTCCGACGATCATGAGAGCCGGAACGATATACGCGAGAATGCCAGAGAGCATACCGAGAATAGCGACAGTCGGGAACACGCCTTTCGCCATGCCGACAAACTGACTGAGTGTGCGGTAATGATTGACGCCGTATCCGGCGAGAACCAAACCGAACGCAATGCGCGGAATCCAGCACGAGAACTTCGAAGGACACTTGGTGCTGCCACACGAGCATGGCGCGGAAGAAGAACAGCAGGACATAGAAGGGAAGGGGGAAAGAATTCGGAGGAATTATCGCACAGTAAAATAATAAAAAGTGATAAAAATCCGAAGAGGCAAGAGGAACCAAAACAAGGGTACACTGTCTGCATGTTCGATCTGAAAAAGAGCACTTCCTGCGGCAGAAACGGGGAAATACAAACTCCTCACGGCAACATACCCACGCCGTTTTTCATGCCGGTCGCTACGGCAGGAGCAATGAAGGGAATTACGTTCGATGATCTTCTGGGTCTGGGTGCTGACATCCTCCTCTGCAATACATATCATCTGCATCTCTCTCCGGGAGAGAACATCGTAAGCGACGCCGGCGGACTGCACTCATTCATCCGCTGGGAGAAGCCTATCCTCACTGATTCCGGCGGATTTCAAGTCTTCTCTCTCGAGAATATTCGTTCAATCACGGACGAAGGTGTCGCATTTAAAGATCACCGAAACGGAAATCCCCTCTTTCTGGGTCCGATCGAAGCGACCAATGTCCAACACAAACTGGGTGCGGACATCATCATGTGCTTCGATGAATGCCCACCGTCCACTGCACCTCGCGCAGATCAGATCAAGGCTGTCGACCGAACTCTCAAGTGGGCGAAGCAATGCAAAGAGGAACATGAACGGCTGAAGGTCGAGAGAAAAAGTTCACCGATGCTGTTTGGTATTGTGCAGGGCGGTCTCGAACTCGATCTCCGGAAGAAATGTGCAGAAGAACTGATCGCAATCGGCTTCGACGGGTACGCACTCGGAGGACTCGCCGTCGGGGAAACAGAAGACGAAATGGTCGCTGTGCTGCAAGCAATCTGTCCTCTGCTTCCCGAAAATAAACCACGCTACCTGATGGGTGTAGGCGAACTGCATCAAATACGGGAAGCCGTGCGCCTCGGGATCGATATGTTCGATTGTGTCTCTCCGATGCGCGAAGCCAGGCATGGAAACGTATGGCTTTCCGAAGGGAAGAAACTCCGTATCCGTCGTCAGGAATTCCAGAATGATCACACGCCGATCGACCAAGACTCACCTGCTCCAACAAGCCGCAAACATCTCAAAAGCTACCTGCATCATCTGCTTCGCATCGGCGAACGCTACGGAGAAACTCTCGCGTGCTTGCAGAATATGGGGGTGATTCTGAAACACATGCGAAATTTGCAAAAAGAAATTTCATCACAAAAAATATAATCTTCATCGAGATGAAGAAGCGACCTATTTCGAAATCGCTGTGATCTCGATCTCCGTATATCCCTGTCGGTGTCCTCTGAGTGTCTTGTGGTAACGCTTGCGACGCTTAAACTTGCGAACGACAATCTTGTCGTCGAGTCCGTGCATCAGCACTTTTGCCTCGACCTTCGCTCCGGCGATGTACGGCTTACCGACGATCGCAGTTTTTCCGTCCTCCGAAAGAAGCATGACCTGATCAAACGTCACGGTCTCGCCGTCCTTTGCTTCAAGACTCGGGACATGCATTTTCATACCCTTCTCCACCTTCTCCTGGAAGCCGGCGATGTTGACGAACGCAAACATGAGCTCGGGGAGTGTAGCGGGCGAAGGGAGGCGATGCAACACAACTTTCACCTCCTCCTGGAACACTTGAGTGGCGTACGAACGACAACCTTGTGGATCTTATGGCTTCTCCTTGGTTTTCGAGGTTCTGCATAATTATCGTTCAAAAGTGAACCAGAAGAACGACGCGCTCTGGCTACAATATTCTCAGCAATACAATCGACAGATATTTGCTCGGGAGTGTGAAGAAATTCATGATGCGGCAACACAGTCTCCGACCGCGTTTCGAAAGTCTGAGCCAAGGCAAATCCATCAGCTCCCACTTCCTGCACGCCTGAGACGGTATTCATTGCTATCGTTTCGACTGCCACATCGGGGCAGGCTGTCGTATCCGACTCAAAATGGAGTAAATGCTCAAGATGACCCATGTGCATGATGCGACTATCCCCTTCAGTCAAGCGTCGTCAAAGAAAATAGACAGCCGAAACGCTGGAATGTCTTATCGAAGCCAAAAGTTGGTGCGTGCTTGCCCCTAGGTTACTATTTGTTTGGGTTTAGGATGAAGGTGGGGTTTTTGGGGAATAATCAATTCCAGAACCCATTCCACAAAAAAATAATAGATGAGAAACAAATTCAAACTTCATGCGAAAACTGTTTTGGAGTTGTGGAAGTGCAAACCTCGTTATGACTGGGCAACCCTGTCTTTTTCATCAGAATTATCTCTTATCGGAAAGATAGAATCTGAGACTGAACTTACGCGGATGGTTTCACCCTTTACATTTTTGACGGCACCAGATGGATTCTGCCAATGTTTTGCTCCTGATGACGGACTGAAACGTGGATGAGCGCTAAAATTCAGTTTTATATCCGCTCGAATGAAAGCTTCTCCGAGAGAATTTCCCAGTTCTAAATTGTGAAACAGCTCTTCCATGAATTCTCCGCGATGAGTTTTGGAGCTTTCACGGGCAGGCTCGTCTGCTGATGAAGCTGCTAGAATCGCTTTTGTACTGGGGAGTGATGCCAGCCGATCGTCCGTTGCCGATCCCGAAAAGCAATTATCCAGTATATACAGAACTTCTTTTTTTGGATTTTTGCTGACCGCTTCCTGCTGCAATTTTAACAGATCATCCGAGCTCACGCTGTGTTGCGCGATATCTTGAACGTATAAGTACAACAAAAGACGCTTGATTAATTCATCAGGTTCCTTCGTATCCTCTATGATACGAATGTTATGTTTTCCGATTGTTACAATTTCGCCGGGTTTGATCACTCGTGGTTGCCCTTTTCGGTCCTTGAAGAAGTTCGGATTTTCCTTCAATAAGGCCTGAACAGCCTCTGTTGCTTCTGAATAGTATTTGTACATTTTACTATCCGCTGTATCAGTTGCCTTTTCATTCTGAATATGGAAGATATCATCCTTCGAGCCGAGCTCTGTAAATCCTAGGCGCATTGGTAATTCAGGGGTGTCAATGCTTGGGGTTAAACCATGACTCGACGCATATACGATGATGAAATCGGCATCGTCGGCTTCCTCCTCTCTTTTCATTGCCACAAGAGTCTCTTCTTTTGTGAGTTTTGTATTATCGATTGTGCTCGCATATATCACCGTCGATGTGCCCTTTGCTTTTTTCAAGCCACTCTTCACGTGATCCAATTCGCCTTTCATGGAAAGTCCCGCTCCCCCGATGAGTGAGATTACTTTGATCCGGGCATCTTTGGGGATATCCAAGGTGAGCATCTGTTTCCACTGTGCTTTTTGCTCCGCACTGACATTCGTTTTTGCTATTAGTGCATCAATATCCAAGACCTCAGTTTCCAGTGCCTGTTCAGATCTGAATCTATTCTCGAGCTCTACGAATGTATCGTGGACAGTTTTTATTGCTTTTGCTTTCTCGGCGAGCGATAAATCTGTTGGTAAGTCTTTTTGTTGCTCATAGAGGCTTTTTGCATCGCAGACTGCACGTAAAACTTCTGGGGCAATGCGTGCTTTCTTGCTCACATCAGCCAACGCTTCAGTGAACAAATCCTCAGCACTTCCATTGTGCACTTCGATGCCTCGCCATCCCTTGAGCACAGTAAGATACTTTTGATTTTCAATAACAGATCTCTCCGTTTTAAGATATGTATCAACGACAGTTTTTAACGCTTCTGCTTTCTCAGCTAGGAGTAAGCCTGTTGGCAAATCCTTTTGTTCCTCAAAGAAGTTTTTAGCTTCGCAGATCGAGCGCAGAGTATCAACCGGCATGTTTATCTTTTTACTGACAGATGTCAGCGCATCAGCCAATAAGTCCTCAGCGTTTCTATTGGTTTTTCGCCATTCCTTTATTGAATCAAGATTTCTCTGGCTTGCTTCGATGTATTTTATTGTTTGTATGATTTCCTGTGTATAGAGATCGACGATTGATTGTTGCTCCGGGTTCTTTTGCGGAGCAGACAAAGATTTTCTGATCTGATCATATGGAATGTCCAAAGATTTCACCACAACCTTTGCTGCGTTAGAGGTAATGGCATTCTGCTGTTGAAGCTGCATCGCTTGTAATTTCCCCATATAGACAGTCTGCTCAGATTTGCGACGAGCAGTCTCATTCGGATCCTCCGAGGAAATCTCTGTTTTTTTTGTTTGTTCAGGAGCCACATTACTATTTTAACAGATAAAACACTATTTTGCAATTGGTGGGCGCCAAGGGATTCGAACCCCCGACCCTCTCGGTGTAAGCGAGATGCTCTAACCAGCTGAGCTAGGCGCCCGACGTACGACGATTGTCTATTGTCTATTGTCAATTGTCCACTCTCTCCACTACCATACCTCCGCTATGTCACAGATCCTCCTCGTCATCGAAATGGTTCTCGGGTCGCTTCTTGCACTCCTGATCCTCCTGCAACACCGAGCATCGGGTCTCTCCGCCACGTTCGGAGGAGGCGGAACGGCGTACGTTCAGCGTCGCGGAGCTGAGAAAGTTCTCTTCACGCTGACAGTCTGGATCTCCGTCGCCTTCTTCGCGATCGCGATCGCACTGATGTACATCTAAAGCCTCACGGTTGCTCGAAAGTGCTGGTATAGTGCTCGGTACAGATAAATCATGCGTTCTCTTCTGAGACTTCTTTCGGCAATGACCAAAGTGGAACGCATCGTTCTGTCGGTGCTCCTGAGTATTCTCATTATTAGCTTCGTCGTGCTCCTGCGACGATTCTACGTACAAAACACGATGTTCGTGGCCGTAAGAGGAGGAACGTACATCGAGGGATCGGTCGGAGAACTCCAGCCCTTGAATCCCTGGTTCGTCACGGGCAACGACGTGAATAGGGACATCGTGTCCCTGATCTTCTCAGGTCTGATGAAGTACGACCCGGCAACCGGAAAAATCGTCGACGACCTCGCAACAGTGAAGATCAGCAGCGACAATCGCGTCTTCACGGCAACACTGAAGCCGGACTTGGTATGGCACGATTCGACGAAAGAAAAACCACATCCGATTACGGCGGACGACGTTGTCTTCACGTTTACAACAATCCAAAATCCCGAATTCTCGAATCCAATCCTGAAGCAAAATTTCCAAGGCATCGAAATCGATAAAATCGACGAACGCACTGTCCGCTTCCGACTCAGCAAACCCTACTCGTTCTTCACCAGCAACTTGACGCTCGGACTGCTGCCGGCCGCATCCTTCGTCGACGTCCCCGCAGGCAAACTGGACCAAACACTGGACTTCGGTTTCCACCCCATCGGCGCCGGTCCCTATGGCTTTGTCAGTATGCTCCAGACCGACCTCTCGACCGAAATTACCATCAAGCGTTTCGACAGACCGGGCATGCCCGACTATAAAATCGACCGCATGGTACTCCGAGTATTTCCAGACTACTCGGCACTCCTCACGGACATCACAAACTTAAACGGGGTACGTGTCGTACCGAGAAACGAGAAAGGTCTCCCCATTCTCCCGAGGCATTTCCGTCCCATGCCCTACACGTTGCCGCAGTACGTCGCTCTCTTCTTCAATCTCGACCGTGACGTTCCCGCAGACAAAGGTGTAAGGCTCGGGCTGCAACTTGCAGTGAATAAACAGGAGGTCGCCGATGCGATTCATGAAACGCAGATCATCGATACTCCCCTGCTCGAGCTCGACACGGGTGACTGGCGATACCGATTCGATGCTGCCGCAGCAAAAGGGGCATTCTTCGAATCCAGCTGGAACATTCCTGAGAAAGTGCATCTGCAACGACTCCTCGAACAACATGAAGCGAACGCAGTCGGACCTCTCTCCTCGATTCCCCGAATTGCACTGCTCGGGAGCGGCTCTATCCTGACGGTGACAGGTTCGATGCAAGGCATCAAGATGCCGGTTTCCGTGAACGGAACACAGGTGCAAACGGGAGTGGTTTTGAAAGACGGCACCGTCCAGACATTGTCCGGAAGTTGGATCGTCCGTCTGAAGGCCGGAAACGGCGGCAGCGGAACGCTGAAGATGGGCATGAACATCGTGCAGCTTACAGACGGCAAAAATGACATCATCGATACGGCGTTCCTGGATCGCATCACCGATGCGCGAATATTTTCACTGGCATCCGAGGAACAGAGACTGGTGACGGAGTTCCTGCGATCGAAGAAGCTGAGAGAAACCGACCCGACGTTCATTGGCATCGGAAACCTTTATCTCGATCACCGCTTTCTGCGACGCAAAACCGCAACAGATCAGCCGCACACGCGCATCGACGGAAAAGGTAATCCCCTCTTCCTCACACTGCTCACGAGTGCGACGCCGGCGAGCTATCCCGCTGTCGCCGCCATCATCCAAAAACAGTGGCAGAGTGTCGGCGTCGAGATCAAACTCGATATTCCGGAGTCCAAACGCGAATTTGAGGAAAAACTCTTGAAAAGAAACTACGACATCCTCCTCTTCGGACAATCGCTGTTCGACAATCTGGACAGCTACCCTTACTGGCATAGCAGCCAGATTCAGGATCGCAGCAAAGATGCAAAGAAGATGAAACTGGACGCATTCAACTTGTCGCAGTACACCTCCTTTGAAGCCGACAGTGAGCTTGTGCGCATCCGGGAAACCAGTAACGTCAAATCCCGCACCAATGCGCTATCGGAGTTGAAGAATCTGTTCAAAAAAGACATCCCCGCCATCGTGCTCTATTCCCCGCTCTCTATCTACGGCGCAGACCAGAGCATTCACGGCATGACACAAACAAGGCTTGCTCTCCATGCGGATCGGTTTGCGACATCGGATCAATGGTACAGCGTCACAGAACGTCAATTTCTCGAAGGAAGAAGCTGGCTTCATTTCCCGAGCTGGCTCCTCGGGGTCATGCGGGGCAAATGATTCCCTTGTGCTAGAACCAAAGTTTGCCTATGATCTTTCGGCTTCAGGCGAGGAAATCGCTTGCATCATCATCCAATGGAAGTTCTACTCCTCACCGACATACTCGGCATCGGTAAAAAAAACGATCTCATCATCGTAAAGAGCGGCTTTGCCCTCAATTTTCTCCTCCCGGGTCGCAAGGCTCTCGTGGTCACTCCAAACGTGCGAAAGCGCTACGCTGAACAAATAAAAGTCCGCGCGTTGGAACGTGAGAAGGAGAGAGAAATGCAATCGTCCCTCTCCTCTGCTCTTGGCGGAAAGACGGTGCACATTGCAGCAAAGGTCAGCACCGCTGGAAAGCTCTACGCAGCCGTGACGGCATCTGCCATCGCGGAGGCCATCAAGAAAGAACACAGTGCTACTATTGCTGCCGATGCAATCGTCATTCAGAACCCCATCAAAGCAATTGGTATGCACTCGGTGGAACTGACAGTTGGAACGCAGACTATCAAGATGTCCGTTGAGATCAGAGCTGAGGAGGCAGCGAAATAACTCACTCCCTATGCAAGGTTTCTCAGGTCCCGAATCGGCAACGCCGGATGAAGGCACCGGTCATGTATCGGAGCAGGCTTCCGAGCAGGCCAGAGAACAATTTGCTGCGGGTGCTGCTCAGAGCAAGCAAATGGCTCGAGACGAGAAGAAGGCGAGGAAACGTGACGACCGTGTAGCGGCAACCATCCGTCAGTTTCTCAGTGACGAACATTACGCACATTTTTTCCAGCTCATTTCACGCCTCGCCGCACGCGACTGTCCGTCCGTGTTTATTCTCGCCATCCTCTCTCTGATCCACCCACCCTCGAGAGAAGCAGTGGAGGAGTACATCGTCGAACACAAGATCGTCCTCGATCTGCCGGAGAGCCGCATTCTTCGGGACGGGCAGAATGATCTCAGTCCGGAAGTTCGAAACGAGCTGTTTCTCTGGATCGGGCGCCTGAGCCTCGTGATGACGACTGATACGGAGAAAATCCTCAGTAAGCTGATGGTCGACGAAGACAACATCGACGGAACGGTGCTCCAGCTCTCGACATTCGTGCTCGTGGATTTTTTCGAGCAACAGAAAATGCTCATCCCCTTTGAAGAACTTCAACCGCTCACGATCAAAATTCTTCAAGACGTCATCGAGCCGCACATGGAAACGATGGAGCAATATTTTGCAAGAATCAGAGAAGAACAGAATCCGAATCAGGAGGAAGAAAAAGATGAATAGTAAAGAGGATTGATCGTTTTGTAGAGACGCTCCGCTGGAGCGTCTCACAGTGCTCGCAGCTTGTTCTTTAGACGCCCCAGCGGGGCGTCTCTACCTCTTCAGCACAGCCAAAAACGCCTCCTGACTGAGCGTGACTCTCCCCATCTGTTTCATTCGCTTCTTTCCTCGTTTTTGTTTATCAAGAAGTTTGTCTTTGCGGCTGCGGTCACCTCCGTAGAGATACCCTGTCACGTCTTTCCTGAGAGCCGCGATGTCCTCTCTCGCAACGACCTTGCTTCCAATCGCCGCCTGAATCGGGATTTGGAACTGTGCCTTCGGAATCACCTCTTTCAGCTGTTTGCAGATTTTGTCGCCGACATCGTGCGCCTCCAACCGGTGGATGATGAGACTGAGGGCATCCGACGGTTCTCCGAGAAGAAGAATGCTCATCTTCACGAGATCACCGGCTCTGTACCCGAGATGTTCGTAACTCAGAGACGCGTACCCGGACGATGCCGACTTCAGCTTGTCAAAGAAATCCAGAACGATCGACGCGAGCGGTACCTCGAAATGCATGAGCGCTCTGTCATCATCGATGTATTCAAGCGACAAATAAATACCGCGGCGATCCTGCACCAACTGCATCGCGGGTCCCACATCCTGTCTTCTGCACACGATCTCGAGTCGCACCCACGGCTCTCGCACTTCGTCGATGTACGTGGGATCGGGAAGCTCAGCCGGATTGCTGATGAGTGCAACAGTCGGATCATCGACCTGCAGAAGACTGGCACGCACAACAGAAGCGGGCCGAGCGGCTTTCAGTTTCACTTCATACAGTACGCTCGGTGCGGTGATGATGAGCTCGCATCCGTACTCGCGCTCGAGTCTCTCCTGAATGATGTCCATGTGGAGCAGTCCTAAAAACCCGCAACGGAAGCCATTTCCGAGCGCTGTGTTGTGTTCGTAACTGATGTCGACCGCCGCGTCGTTGAGGGAAAGTTTTTCAAGCGAGTCTCGGAGTTTCGGATAATCGTCAGCCTGAATCGGATACAGGCCTGCAAACACCATCGGCTGAACAGTTTTGTAACCGGGGAGCGGAAGCGATTCGGGATTCGATGAAATCGTGTCTCCCACTCGCGCTTCGGCAACGTTCTTGAGTCCCGTGACGATGTACCCGATTTGCCCTGCGATGAGCGAAGAATCCGAAATATACTTCGGCGAGAAGTAACCGACGTCCTGCACTTCGAAATCCACTTTCGATCCGAGCAATCTTGCCTTCACACCCTTCCTGAATTCACCTTCGACGACGCGGACATAGGAAACCGCACCGCGATATTCGTCCATCACAGCATCGAAAATCAGTGCGCGCGCAGTTTGCGTCGCATTACTGTTTTGGCCGGGAGGAGCCGGAATACGATCGATCACTGCCTGCAAAACGGCATCGACTCCCGTCCCCTCTTTCGCGGAAATTTTCAGAATATCCTCTTTTTTGCAGCCAAGCATCTTGATGACTTCGTTGCTGACTCGCTCGGGATCCGATGCAGGCAGATCGATCTTGTTCAGTACCGGAATAATGACAAGATTGTGTTCCATCGCCATGTACAGCACCGCAAGCGTCTGCGCCTGGATGCCTTGTGAAGCGTCGACAAGCAAGATCGCTCCTTCGCATGCCGCAAGAGACCTGCTCACTTCATACCGAAAATCCGTATGTCCCGGCGTATCGATCAGATTCAGTTCTGTGCCTTTATAATTCATCCGCACGGGCGTCAGTTTGATCGTAATGCCGCGCTCCCGTTCCAAATCCATGGAATCGAGGTGTTGTTCTTTCAATTCTCGTTTCTGCAATGTCCCGGTCATCGCCATCATCCGATCGGACAGCGTCGATTTCCCGTGATCGATGTGAGCAATAATGCAGAAGTTGCGGCGATGCATGACGAAAGAATAGCATGTCCTGCACCGCAAGAATATGCGAAAATTCAGCGACTACAGCTTCATTCCGGACTCTGCAAAAGATCTTTGACGAGCACCACTTTCTCAGACGGAATCTTCAGATCGTTCACCAAAAATGATTGGAGATTCTGCCATGCCGTCACACGTGCGGAAGAATCCCGAAGAATACGAATGGTTGCCGCATTTCCTATCTCGGAAGTTTGCAGCGCTTCAGCGAGTGACTCCAGATTCGAAGCATCATAGACGTTACCGCCGAAGAGAATCTGACGATCCGCAACAATAAAGTCATTGGGGCCGGGAGAAAGAGCCTCGGCTGCCTTGATGGCACGCTGGAAAAGCTCAGGCAAAGCAGCAGCTTCTTGCTGACCTACGGCATTTTCGGCAGCACCGAGGGCATTCGCAGTGGCATCGGCTGCTTTTTCTGCACTCAGTGCGCCTCCACCGCTCTGTCCAAAGCCAAAGCCCCCGCTGAAATTGGGAAGCTTGATATACCCCAGTCTGATCAAGCCTGCCGTCAGAAGCGCAATGCCCAGAATTGCCGTGAGAAACGGATGATTCTTCGGAAACTCTTTGATGGTCTGTATCGCACGCTGGAACAGCGATTTTTTCTCTTTCGAATTGGCAGCTTCGAAGAGCTTTGTGTGCTCATTCATCAAGAGTGAAACCTCTTCCAATTGCTTCGGCAGACGTTGAAGGTCGAAATCCGGATGAAGATTCTTGATGTCGGTCGCATGAGGCAAAATTCTTTCGAGCAATTCTTTTCTCCCCTGAACACTCATCAGAAGATCGCGTGCCTCTTCCTGCTTGAGTTCGAGAAACGAGAACCCAGACAATCTCTCGGGTGTCGGAACAAAATGCTCGGGAACTGCCTGAGGCTGATCGAAGGAAGGACTCATGAAGCGGCGGAAGCGGCAAAAAGTTCTTCGCGAAGAAACGAGAGCGCTGCGATCCCGAGCACATCCTGATCGGTCTTCGCAGACGTCAGCAGCTGCAGAATGATGCCGGAAAGTGCGTCGGGCCCAAGAGCAAAGACAAGTTCGAGTAGATCATCAGGATGAACCGATCCGAGATCGATGCGTGAGAAGAGGACTGCAAGTTCTTTCTCGGTGTTGCACGTTTTTGCTTTGTCTAGGAAATTTCTGAGGACAGGATCATGCAGGCGGATCAGACTTGCACGCAGCAAGCATCTCTCCGGAGTATCGCCGGTCTTTCCTCCCGCACTCGTCGCAATCTTCCAGCCTTCTTTCAAAGCATCCGGCAGACGATCGAATGCTGCCTTCTCCGAGATCTGTAAGAAATACAACGTATTCATTGAAGAAAGTGTACAGCACATGGGAGCGCCTTTGCCATTGCGTCTTCTCCGCGCCTCAGAAGTTCCGCAAATTTCTGCGGATCATGCTGCATCTCCCGAAGCTCCCAAAGCTTGTCACCACTCACCTGCGGCACAATCGTCACGGGAATGCCAACGGCGAGAGCTGCAAGTGCACCGTGATATCGCTGAGTGATCACCTGACTCGACATCGAAATTTCGTCGAGCAATTGCTCTGGAGACAGTACGGGAACAACAACGGATTCAATGGGCGCTGCTGCTTTGATCCTCTCAGCCATCGCACGCTCCTGTGCACTCGGCTGCATCAGTACAATCCGAAGCTGATCGAACGGACGCCGAGAAACCAAGCTGACTTCCGTAAAGAATGCGTCGTTCGAGCGTCCGCGCGGAATAATCGTGAGAATTTTTTTGGGAGATGGTACGGGCTTCTTTCGCGCGAACAACATAAAAACCGGATCAAAAGTCTGTACCGGAGTCGCATGCATATTCCACAATTGCACTCGTCGAAACGAAGCACTGTCACGAACGGAAACGAACGCAGCTGACCTGAATGCTGATCGTGCAAGCCACTCCGCAAATGATGTCCGAAACGGTCCAACGCCCTGAAAAGCTAGAAATACAGGTTTCCTGAAGAGACGAGCAACCGATGCATGCCACCACCAGAGCACGCATGCAAAGACCGATTCGCTATCCGTAAACAGCGATCCTCCGCCAAAAACAACAGCATCGGCTCTCGCTATCGCTTGCAGTGTTTTCCCCCACGGTCTGAAGAACGAACGGAAACCAAGCGGCAAACGCGGTACTTCTCTCTCTCCCTTTGGAGAAGCGGTGACAATGATCCAATCGATGTCTGGAAATGCACGGAGGAAGTACGCCATCAATGCTTCGTCACCGATATTGCCGACACCGTAGTTCCCAATCAGGATGCAACGCATGCAAAGAGTCTACCACCCCTCGAGTGCATAGAGTCAGCAACTATTTCGCAGCCTCCGTCATCTCTTCCGCCTTCGGAACCTCCACGACTGCTGCCGGTGCTGCTGCTACCGCAAAATCTTCGGAATTCGTGAATCGCTCGCTCAGACGCGCACTCTTGTTGCTCCTTGCGCGCAGGAAGTTGAGTTTCGCTCTGCGAACTTTGGCGATCTTCTTCACCTCGATCTTCTCGATCATCGAAGAATGGAGAGGGAAAATCCTCTCGACTCCGACACCGGAAGCGATGCGACGAACCGTGAAATTATAGTCAGACGGACTGTGACCTTTGTGAATGCCGATCACGAGTCCCTCGAAGATCTGGATACGCTCTTTGTCGCCTTCCTGCACCTTTTGGTGAACACGAACCGTAAACCCGGGACGAATCTCGGGGCGACCCTTCATCATCTTCTCAGCCTGCGAAAAAAGTGCGATACCTGTCATGAGCTGAAGGATTTTAGAGAATAGAGAAAGAAGTGTAAAGGGGTTCTCGATACGCCCTCGCTTCGGCTCTGGCTACTCGAACTGACACATCCAAGCTCATGTAGCACTGTGTCACTTCGAGTAGTCCCGCATCAGCGGGGCGTATCGAGAAGTACGCTACTTCCTCGCCTCTTCCATCTCCTTCTCGATGTGATTGAGCGCAACGAGGTGCCTTGGGTCATCGACAATCTCGAGGATAAACCTGTCCCTAAGGCTCAGACGATAGAGGAAGTCCGCCTTCGAAAACAGTGAGTACTTCACATTTCGCATCGTCGGATCCTGGGTCAACAAAAGCTCGATAACGTCCTTCTTCATGTCTCCGACCACAAGCAAGTCCACTTTGCTATGCGTACCGACGAAACTGCCGGCAAGCTCTAAAAACTTCAATCCGGGGAGTGTCTTCAGAGATGCCACGGTCGCACTCTCCCCTCCTCTCACTTCTTTGCCGAACATCGTCTTGAGCTCATTGAAGAAAAGGAAATCCGTATCCGCCTTGTAGTACTTCTTCCGGTTCTTGTGCCTGGACTTCACGAGTCCGATACGACGAAGATTCTCGAGCTCCCTTCGAATCGAGTTGATCTGTTCATTTAAGAGTCTCGTAAGCTGTCTGATGAAGTACTCCTCCTCCGGATGGAGAAGGAACACAGAGAGGAGTTTCACTCTTGTCTGGGAGGAGAACAGTGCTTTAAGTGCGTCATGAACCATCTGTTCACAAATGTTACTCACCTAAGGAGGATAGTGCAAGAAAATTGTACAGTCTATTAGTACTACTTTTGTATACAAATTCTTTTGTTTTGTGCAAGCCATTTGACTGATTATTTAGCCTTCTATCTTACTACTTATTGAACAAATAATGTATTCAGTATTTCTTTGCTGAAAATAATCTGCGTCAGTCTTAACTGTATCGCTTCCCTCAACCTTTCCCTTCCCACTTTTTTATGCTATAATGAGGAGAAATGTTCACACACAAAACACTCTTCTATCGCGGACTGACTCTCTGCATCCTTGCAGGCGCTTGTTCCCTTGCTCTGGTATCGGGAATCCCAGTCGCCCTTGCGCAGTTCGCAGGACCGTTTGCCGGAGTCGGTGCACCGCCCGGCGCAAACCCGATTATCTACATGATGAGCCATTTGGCGTTCATCAATGCTTTTTTGCAAATTCTGATCTTTATCGTGCTCAACTTCCTGCAGTACCTCCTGCAGGCTAACTTCTTCAATGATCCGATCATGATGGGATCACTCAACAGCATCTGGATCTTGTCTCGGAACATCATGAACATCATTTTCGCGCTCATGCTGATCGGAGTCGCTCTCTACACCATCGTCACCTCGAAGTCCGAATTGATCAAAAACAAGTGGGGGCAGTTCGTCGTTGCAGTCGTCCTCGTCAATTTCTCGTGGTTCTTCCCCAGAGTCATCATCGATGCAGCGAACGTGCTCACCTCAACCGTGTATTCCGTCCCTGATATGCTCCCGGGATTTGCGTGCACAAAATTCGATGGTACACCCTGCGATGTGATTGTAGATACGCTGCTGCCGGCGAATCCTCCTCAAGCAATCAATACGTGGAAAAACCTCAATGGCTGTAATACCCCTGCACTTGCACCAACGTGCAACTGTAACTTTGCACCTGCATTCTGCTTTCAAAAAATCCCCTACACAAAAGCAAAATTAACAAAAGGTAATGCTCATGCGATGGTCAGCGGACTTGCCACAAGCTTCGTGAAAGTGCAGGCACTCGGACAAATTCCAAGAGGTATCGGAGGCGGAGCGGGTGGAGGAGGTGGCGCCGTTGCCGCTTTCCAAACGACCTTTAACCTCGTGCTTCATATCTTCATGACGGCCCTGATCCAGGCGATCCTCGTTCTGCCACTCCTCGGACTGGTGGTGGGTCTCTTCATCCGCATTATCATCCTCTGGGTGACGATCGCCTTCATGCCGTTTACCTTTCTCGGATACGTGATCACCGGAAAACTTGGAACGAATCTCTTCGGCTTCGAGATCGACCTCTGGAAGGAATTCATCAATGCAGCGTTCCTGCCTGCAGTCGTCGGTATTCCGTTTGTCATCGGCTTCATCATGCTGTCGACTGTCGCAGTCATCCCGGCACCCCCCGGGTTCCGACAAGCCTTCGGCGTTCCGCTTCTTGCGGGAGTCAATATCTGGTGGGAACTGATGTGGATCTTTGCCGCCATCGGCATCATCTGGATCGGAGCCTTTACGGCTCTTCGGAGAAGTGCGATCACCGGAAAGATCACGGATAAAATCAAAGGCTTCGGCGATGTCATCTTCGGTATCGCACACCAGCTGCCACTTGCAGTCCCGTTCCCTGTTCCGATTGGTGGCAAGCAGGTCAACTTCGGACAGGTACTCGGTGGTCCGCAGAAGTTTCTCAATCAGCTCAGGAATGCGAATAATGGAGGAGCACCTGTGCAACCGAATAAAGTTCCGATTCCAGGAGCAAATAATCCTGCCGTTCAAGCAAACCTTGTTGCCGATAGTAGAAATACCGCCAATATTGTTGCAGCGATCAATAAGTTACACCTCAACGATAAGTCAGGAATCAAGGATCTCCAAAATACGATTGGCGGACAGGCATTAAACGAAAAACAGTTGCTCCAAGCATTGCACGCAGAAATAAACAAAGGCGGCTTCGATGCCAATGTAAAACGGCAAATCAATCAGGCAGATCTCAATAAGGCTATTGCAAACGCTCCGTAAATAAAATCCTCGAACCTAAATCCACACTATGGTTGGCGGCATCAACTTCAAAGGCGGCGGCGTCAATCTCCCTCAGCCGAAGCAGCAGGAGAAGCCAAGTGATGTCGTACAAGCGAAGAAGCTCTGGACCGAGATGGAAGGCCTGCTTGCAAGCAACCCAAAGTTCCAGAAAATGGGTGTGCTTGGACGCGGCATCGTTGCTCGCATGGAAGCAGCACAGAAACGCGAGGATGGAGCAGATGCAGTGAAGGCACTGATGGAAGAGCTCGGGGATCTCTACAAAGAAGCAATCGTCATCCGAGCGGACATGTTTCCGAATGTCATGAAAACAGTCGTCGGAGTCAGAGGAAAAATGACCGTCGACGAAGCGCTCATCAAGAACTTCGGGCCGCTGCTCGATAGTGACAACAAAGATCTGCAAAGCATTGGCAAAGACCTTTCTCTGATGGCCGTTGGTCTAGCCGAAAACCCGGCTGATGTTCTCGGCAGAAGTGCAAAAAGCAGATATTGGTACAATCGCGGCTCGATTCCCGACATCAAACAGGAAGCGGTGGACACAGACATCCAAAGGATCCAATCGATCGGCAACAGCAAAGTGCTCAGAGATTTCGTGAAAGATCCGGCAAATAATAACCCAAAAAACGGTCAGCTGTTCCAAGCCATTACAAACACCATGAAGGGACTGCAGGAACTGAAGCGAGTGAATCCGGTCGAAGCAATGAGACATGCATGGCGAAAGAACAATGCAGGAAACTCGATGGACACGCGACCGCTTCGCGCACTCGGCATGATCGGCTTCGGGGGACTTGCCATGGTCGGTGTCGCCTATAGCCTCTTAAGCAAGAGTCCGATCAATAAGCTGACACTGACGTATGCCGGACTCGCCTACCTCATGGCACACCCGAACGCACTGGATCCGGAAGCGAAGAAAGCCATTGCGGCTTTCGACCAATTCAATCAGGAAGATCTGAAGTTCGTGAGAAAGTTCACTCCTGCGGCAATCGAAGAACTGCAAAGTGTAAATGCAAACAATGTGCGTGAAGCAAAGAAAATACTTGTGGGGAGAGACCTGACCACGGAAGCGGATATCGGTTTGATCACAGACGGAAACAAAGAACTCTCGAAGGTGTTCAAAACGCTCAATCGGGATGAGAAGAGATGGGCACTTGAGAAGCTATGGAAAGCACCGAAGAAATTTCTCGCAAATGCAACGGACATAGCGAAGCTGCCGAAGGGGTAGCGGTCCTCATCCCCTAGCCCCTTCTCCGTCCGCCGGAGAAGGGGGAGCCCGAGCTTTCCTCAAAACAAATCTTCCTCTCTCCAAATGTTGGAGAGAGGTGCCCCGCTCGGCGGGGCGGAGTGAGGGCTGTGCTACCCTACCTTCGTAAACTCTTTGGTGAACCCCTCAAGCATGTCCCCAAGCTCAAGCCCGATAGAGACCGTGACGCGCATGCCGCACTCGGCTCCTTCTTTGGCTTCCTTGATGTCTTTCTCGACATTCTTGAGTGAGGTGATGCGACCGGTACCGACAAGCTCTCCTGCACGCAGAATCCTAAACGGCGTGCGCTTGATAACGCCATCCATCACCTTACCACCGACAATTTGCTCGGACTTTTTGGTGAGAAACACGCCCCTGATCTCGAGATGACCCGTAATCTTCTCTTCTTCGACAGGTTCAATCAGGCCTTTCAAAATCAGCTCAACGTCTTCGAGCAGCTTGTAGATAATGTCGTAATGCTTGATCTTCACACCCTCTCTGTCCGCCGTACGACCGACTGCCAAAGACGCTTCAACATTAAACCCGATGACCACCGCCTCACCGGCCGACGCCATCATCACGTCGCTCTCGGAAATGTCTCCGATCGCCGCATGGATGACCTTCGGCTGCACTTTCTCCGTCGTCAACTTCGTGAGCGCTTCAGTGATCGACTGCAGCGATCCCTGCGCATCGGCTTTGAGGATGATCTTGAGCTGCGAGAGCTTGCCTTCGGATAATCTGCTCACGAGATCTGCAAACCCGCGCTTCTGCTTTTGTCCCTGGGATTGCTGATACGCTTCAAGATACGACTTCAATTCGCGATCCGTCTGAAACACCTGCAAAATTTCTCCGAGCTCCGGAAGTTCGTCAAAACCGGAAATCACGGCAGGACCCGAGGGAAGGACCGTATCAATGCGCACGCCGAGTGCGTCCGTCAGTGATTTTACTTTGCCCGATGCGCCACCGCATCCGATGATGTCTCCGATCCGAAGTGTACCCGTATTCACAATCACCGTTGCTTGCGGACCTCTCGATTTGTCGAGATGACTCTCAACGATCGTTGCGATGGCATTGCGATCGGGATTTGCTTTTAATTCCTCCAGCTCGGCCATCAGGAGCACGTGCTCGAGAAGCTCCGGAATCCCCTGCTTGGTATGCGCCGAACATGGAATCATCGCGATGTCTCCTCCCCAATCTTCGGGCTGTAACCCCTGCGCAGCAAGCTCCCCTTTTACGCGCTCGATATCGGCATTCGGACGATCGATTTTATTGAGTGCGACCAAGATCGGCACGCCTGCATCCTTCGTATGATTGATCGCTTCGATGGTCGTGGGCTTCACGCCTTCTTCGGCAGACACGACGAGAATCACGATGTCTGTGAGCTGGGCACCGCGTGCGCGCATGGCAGTGAACGCTTCGTGACCGGGCGTATCGATGAACGTAATCGATTTGCCGTCATGCACAACCTGATACGCACCGACGTGCTGCGTGATGCCACCTGCTTCTCCGGAAACGACATTCGTACTGCGAATGGCATCGAGGATCGCAGTCTTTCCGTGGTCGACATGACCCATGACGGTCACGATCGGAGCGCGAGGCCTCAGAACCGTCGCATCGTCTTTGATAAGCTCTGCAAGGTCGTTGCTGAGGAGCGCCTCCACGGACACGGTTCCCGCATCTTTCTGCACTTCAACCCCGAGCTCGAGAGCGATCACCGAAGCCGTGTCGTAATCGATCTGCTGGTTGATGCTCGCAAGCACCCCGTTCTTCATGAGTGTGGAGACGATCTTCGGAACCTGAATACCCGTCTTCTCCGCAAATTCTTTCACGGAAATCTGAGACGGTATAAGGACAATGCCTGTCTTTTTCTTGATCTGCTCCTGATGCACCGATCTGTCTTTCTTCTCGAGAGATTGCAAGAGCTTCCCCTCAACTTTACGTTGTTCCATTTCTTCCTTCGAGAGAATCTTCGGTTTCTGTTTCTCGAGCGCTACTTTCTGGCGGTCGATCGCTTCTTTGGACACTCCTTCGAGTGTGAGCTTTCGAAGTACATTTAAGTTCTCGGGTTTCACTCCTGCTTTCTTCTCTTCCGTAACAGGCACAGTTACTTCGGGTGATAACGCTGTCGTCGGCTTTTCTGTGTCGTCCGTATCGACACCGATACCGGACCTCATCGCCTCGACTGCATCCCAGTCCACCGTGATCTTCCTCCTGTTTGCGACGAAGCGTATTACCCCCATCGCTAGATTGTCAGAGACCTCGCGATCCGTGGGTTTCACGCCAAAATCAACGGTTTCCAGCTCCTTTCGAAGCTCCTGACCTGTTATGCCTAAGATTTTCGCAACCTGTACGAGTCGCATAGCAACATGAAAAAGCCGATTGAGCCTAGCACAGAACCTTAGGGCTTAGCGAGCTTTGAAACGATATCCGTCGTAACAGATTCTGTTTTCTTCATCTCGACACTCGCAGTTTCACCCGTCGTTGCATCGGGTTTTATGGCTTGTTTCTGCGCCTCACCGGTGCGCATAGGTACGGGAAGAGCGCGCTCAGGGCTGTCGGCCTCGTGTCTCTGCGACTGCATCTCGGTCTTCAATTGCTGAATGCATTCGACGACCTTCAATTGAAAATTTCCATATTGCTTCACTTTGAACCCAGCGGCGCGCGCATGTCCGCCGCCGCCGAACAGTCTTCCCGCTGCACGGTTCACATCCACAGTAACTGATGAACGCATACTCGCCTTGAACCCTCCCTCTTCGATTTCGGTGAAGAGCACGTGCACGTCGGCATCCGGAATCGTCGAGATTAATTCGTCGAGAAGTCCTGCCGTTTCCTTCGACGTTGCACCCATCTCCGTAAGATCTTCCCTACTCACGGATGACCAAACGATTCTTGCATCCGGATCCATCTGAATCCGGTTCAACGCTCTACCCCAGATCTTGAGTGTCGAGAGCGGCTTGGTCTTATAAATATGCTGGATGATCTCCTGTTGTCTGGCGCCCAGATCGAGAAGATTCGCCGCAACCTCGAGAGACCTCGGCGTGGTATTCGGATTCTGGAAGCTTCGCGTATCGGTGATGAGACCAGTGAGGAGCAATGTCGCAATATCCGCGGTCACCATCTCCTTCCATTTCGGCTCCGTCATAAACCATGAGTAGAGCACTTCAGTAGCACTTGCCGCGGTCGGATCGATAAGTGTGAGCTGTCCAAAGCGCGTGTTGCTGATGTGATGATCGATATTCAGGATCGGTGTCGTTGAAAACAAATCGATATTGTCAGTGTAGAAGGAACCGAGGAGCGAGAGTTCCGCACTGTCGACCACAACAAGGAGATCGAAGGACGATCCGGTACTCAGAAAACTGATGTCCTTTTCCTTGAGCGTCCCCTTCTTCGGCGTCACGATGATATTCACTTTGTTCTCTTCGACCGTATAGCGAAGCGTGTCGAGTTCCATCCCGCCGCTTGTGTCGAGCGTAATGACAAACTGCTGGTCACTGCTGATCGACTGCGTGAGATGTTTGAAGTTCGGCAGAAAATCCAGAGACTCCGGCAGCGTATCGGGGCAAATTACCGTGCAATCCTTCCCAAGCTGCGTAAAAACGGAGTAACACGCAAGCGCGCTGCTGAGGCCATCGGCATCCACATTTGCATGAGGGACCATCAGGATACGCTGCGCGTTCCCGATTGCCTTGGTTGCTGCCTGTAGTTCTGAGGGGCTGAGAGGCATATTTGCTAATGTTTCTTATTATTGTATCATATTATTATAAGAATATCAAGAGTAACTTATGTCAAGTAATAGGAAAAAGGGTGTCAGTATATGCCAAGTCGAGGCAAAAATGCCAGTGAACATCATGCGAGTGAAGCTCGGTACAGTTAGGAGGGTAAAGGGGTTTGGGGGCATAGGGAACCGAACAAGGTTCCCTTGCCCCGAAGAAGAAATAACTTTGAGCATCAATCAATGAACGCTAAGATTCCTGCAATTCGGGATGTAGCTTAGTTGGTAAAGCGCCAGGCTGGGGGTCTGGAGACCCAGGGTTCGAGTCCCTGCATCCCGACCATTGACATATTCTATACATATGTAATAATGAGTTCATGAAAACCTCTCTCAATCATCAGTTGCACCGCTCTCGTCTTGAAGAACAGTCGACTGAGTTGGAATCGATAAAAGCTGGCGGTTTTATGGAAAGGCAACGAGTCGGAGTTATCGGAAGAAGTGTACGAAGCGAACGTCTTCGCTTTAAGGATGCATGCTTGCAGAAACTCGGTGAGACCGGAGATTTTCTCCATCAGCTTCGTGATTTCACCGTGCATCCGAAACCGG
This sequence comes from Candidatus Peribacteria bacterium, assembly GCA_943350395.1. Lineage (GTDB taxonomy): Bacteria > Patescibacteriota > Gracilibacteria > Peribacterales > Peribacteraceae > SICN01. Next base: position 44,288 of record CALRAD010000003.1, on the reverse strand, counting down.
GGGTATCGGAAAACGACGAAGATCTCTTCTCAACGCTTGGGCAGACCGAGGAGATCACGACATCCGTGAATGAGCGCTGGGAAAACGTGACGAGATACACGGGACCATCCGTACGACCAAACGGCGCCGACATCCAGACGGTCAGGTTGCCGGAGCAAAGTACTCTCAACGTCTAGATAGCAAACGGTGACCGATACACAGCCTTCGACCCGAGTTCTTCCTCGATCCTGAGGAGCTGATTGTATTTGCAGATCCTATCTGTCCTGCTGAGCGATCCTGTTTTTATCTGACCCGTCTGAAGACCAACTGCAAGATCAGCGATAAACGTGTCTTCGGTCTCGCCGCTTCGATGACTGACAACGGCATTCCACCCGGCATCTTGTGTCATCTTGATTGCATCGACAGTTTCACTCACCGTGCCTATTTGATTGAGCTTGATGAGCACTGCATTCGCAGCACGCTTCTCTATCCCCTGCTCGATGCGCTTGGTATTCGTCACAAACAGATCATCGCCGACAAGCTGCGTCTTCATTCCATACTTCTGCTGCATCAGTGCAAAACCCTCCCAGTCGTCCTCGCTGTGACTGTCCTCGATCGAAACGATCGGATATTTCTTGAGAAGCTCTCCGTAGAAATCGACGAGCTCGGTGCTGTTCATCGTTTTTCCGTCAACCGCATAGGCACCGTCTTTATAAAATTCCGATGCCGCACAATCGAGTGCAAGCTGCACTTTCCCCGCATATCCGGCCTTATCGATTGCCTGCACCAGAATCGTCAGCGCTTCATCGCTGCTCTTCACATGCGGCGCAAATCCTCCTTCATCGCCGACAGCTGTCACATGTCCCAATCCCTTGAGGATGCTCTTGAGAGTGTGAAAAATCTCGGCACCTGCCTGCAGCGCTCGCGAAAAAGAATCGAATCCGGTGGGGACGATCATGCATTCTTGGAAACTGAGTCCGGAATCCGCATGCGCACCTCCATTGATGACATTCATGAAAGGAACGGGCAACGTCGTAATCGTCGTGACGCCTGCCTGCGAAGCCAAGGACCTCCAAAGTGAAAGCTTCTCACTCGCTGCTCTGGCACGCGCAACTGCCATCGATACTCCGAGCATTGCATTCGCACCGAGTGAAGATTTATTGGGAGTGCCGTCGAGCGTAAGCATGATCTGATCAACGGCTCTCTGTTCACCACAACTCTTTCCGGACAATTCTTTGGCAATCGTATCGTTCACGTTGTTCACCGCCTTCAACACCGACTTACCAAAATACATTTTCTTGTCACCATCCCGAAGCTCAAGCGCCTCATGTGATCCGGTCGATGCCCCAGACGGCACGGCTGCGCGTCCAAATGACCCGTCACTGAGGAAGCACTCGACTTCGAGTGTGGGACTTCCGCGCGAATCGAGTATCTGGCGTGCGTGAAGTGAGGTGATGGTTGTCATGGCGCGAATGGTACAGGGATTTACCTGCTCACGACAATCACCACTTTCTCTCCACTCTCCACCTCTCCCCCATTCCAATCATGAATCGCATTCAGAAGAACTTCCCATCTGTACGCGTACTGCTCACCGTTTTTTGTACCTGGGTCATTCGTGATTGCGTAACCGTCTTTCGTGTATCCGCGAAGAACGAGCATGTGATATCGCGGTCCCGGACGCCTGAAATAGGGATTCCCGAGTTGTTGTCCGGCAGCAGGCACAATGACGAGCGATCCTTTCGAGAGCACTGACTTCAGATCGTCAATGGAAGGATTTTTAAGGAGTACAGCGGAAAGCGACGGGTCCTCCGAACGAAGCAACGTAATGATTTCTGCTGCCGTATCATCGACCGCGAATCCCAGCGCCGTGTTCGCTGCGACAAGATGCTGCAGTGCGCTGTCTGCATCATCGGGTGAAGCAATCTTCTTGCCTGCAAAGTAACGCATGACCATCAGAACGCTCGCCTCTTCACACGCTTCGCCGTGAAGTTCATCCCAGACACCAAAGGGTGCTTGCGACGTGAAAGGCACATCCCAATTCACTGCGTCACGACGCAGATCACTCACAGATGCTGCCGCAGATGTTGCGGTGGACGACGACCGAGATGCCGGTCGCTCGACGACGGGTTTTTCGATCACCTGTTGCTCCGCGATGAGCCTCTGCCTCAGAGACCGTTCTTGCACAAAAGAAACTCCCTGAAAGACAAGAACGACAAATACAAGCAGTGCAACTGCAGAAAGAGTTAATTTTTTCATGTCAGTACTCTACGCTCGTTTCTTGCCTCGCACATGCAATGTTCCCGTATAGAGAGCGACAAGTGTTGCAAAAAGTACCATAAGAGCTTCCGGACCGGATTTTGGCAGTCCGTTCGGTGTATGTTCCGCAATGACAGACGATGCAACGGATGATGTTGAAATCTGAGAGCGAGCGGAGCGTGACGACACCGAGGATGATGAACTCCCTACCGCAATGATCGTGCTACCTGAACTCTGAGGGTATCTGAGGTTTACAAGAAGCGAGCGAACGCGTGTCATGACCGGACGAAGTGAGGTGACAGGATTTCCCGTAAAAATCTTCGCCTGCAAACGCTGATTCACACCGTGCGTCGTCTCAGCCAATGCTGCACCAACGGTGAAGGCAACAAGAAGGAGTGTAAGCAATGTGACACGAACGTTGCGACGACGAAGAACATGGATCGAGAAAGCAGCACCAAGACCTAAACCGAGAGCGACGACCGGCAGAGACCAAAAAGAGAAGAATCCAAGGTTGAGGATATGAAACCACTCCCAGTACGGATCAATGACCTGAAAGAGCATCCACAAAACAAAGATGCCGGCCGGAAACCAATGGAAGAGACGAAATTCGTAATCGGCACGATTGCTCCGGAATGTCGGCATGAGAACAATCGGATAGAGGCACGCAATCGTGAAACCAAACATCCAGTACGGAAGACCTCTGGGCAGTGCTGGAATCAAAGAAACAATAAACCCTGCGATACAGATCAGGAGACCCAAAAAAACCAAATACGCCGTTTCTGTGGAATGCTTCAGAGGCACAGGGAGCGGATTCTCCCCGAGTCAGCAAAGCATGTCAATAGAACCTTCCATACATACTTTTCCTACCGAACTCTCTTCTTCGGCAAATACTTCTCCCGTTCATCAATGACCTGCGATTGCTGAATAACGGTGTAGTGACGACGCCTAAACTGCAACATCTGGAAAAAAATGTAGAGACCGAGAGACAGAAGCCAAAATGCCCAAATCAAACGCATCGAGAGAAACTGTATTGTTTCCACGCGGCTGACTGTAAGAACAAGCGCAACAATCCCGAACCACAACGAAGCGGTCGGCCAACCGGCCGTAAGGCTCCTCGTAATCGGATTCTTCATGCGATGCCGAACGCGACCGATAACGAAGCAGAGAACAATCAAACCAATGGAAAGGGCAAGAAGCGCCATGACACGGCTGTCTTCATAATGCCAACCTGCAGGATTCGGCCACAACCAATACGAGAAGAACTGTTTCATGCGCGGAGGATAAAGCAGAGAGAGAAAAAAGCCAAATCCAATCCGATTATTTCTTCTTCTCCTGATGTTTGCGATGAAGCGCCGCCGTCAATTCCAACACCCTCTTCTCCATTCTCCTCTCAGAAATGGTTGTGGAGGGACGAATGAGCAAATAGAGCAAAAAGCCGACGACAGGCAATGCAGCAACGATAAAAATGCAAAAAATCTGATATGCGGTCGACGACGATCGGAGGAGAATGTCACGCGTGGCGAATAGTACGAGAAAAACAATGACGCAGGCGACAAAAACCAAGAGCGATTGTACGAGAAGAACGGAAGGATCCGACGAAAAGAGGATCGAGAAACTTTCGAGAAACGGAGGGAAGAAGTTCATGAAAAACGAGAAGAAGATTGGAATTTCTGAAAGTGTATCTGATTAAATTCCAAAAGCCAAAAACCAAATTCCAGCAGTTTTTCTTGGATTTTGGTTTTTATTTTTTGGATTTTTTCACAGGTGCGGGTACTTTCGTCGGTGTACAACAACATACACAACCGTCGAAAGAAGCGCGAGAATTGCAAGCACTTGGCTAAACCGAAGCTGATACTGCGGTAAATCAATCCAAGATCTGCTGAGAACGTAGGCAATCGTCAGCACCGCAACGCACGCACCGTAGATCAGGTTGCTGCGTTCACTCAAACGCTGCTCAATGAGCGCAAGCACGCCAAGACTGCCGAAGAGACTGCCGAGAAAAATAAAATCCGTTAGCATTGCGAAGACTGGTATTCCGAAATCTCCACGGAGAAACTCGAGAAGAAACACGGTGAGCGATGCGACGATGATCCCGAGGAGCGTCTCGGCTCCGGCACGCTTGCTATGCTTGCGGATGAGAAGAAGTCCGAACGTCAGCGCGAAATAGAACAGCGCATAATAGAGCTGTACCGGATGAATCGGAACGGAGTATCGCACGTTGAAAGAATCCATCACGATGCCAAAAGACCCGTTCGTGGGCTTGCCGTACGACTGAGCTGCGAGAAACATGCCGATCCAGTCGAAGGCGAGACCGAATGTGGTGGCGGGGAGCAATACGTCGAGCCACTGCAGGAACGTTGCACGCTGATTTCTAGTTGACCAGAAGAGCACCATGGCAATACCGATTGCGCCGCCGAGGAAACTGAATTCGCCATCCCAGACGATGAAGATACGAAGAAAATTCTTCAGATACGACTGATAGTTTCCAACAATGGCAAGAAGTCTGCCCATCGCGAGAAAGGCAATCAGATGCCACTTTGCATTGTCTTTGACGCTCTGAATGCTGAGACTCGCGGAACCTGCAAGTCTAAGAAAAAACTCAGTGGACATCCACACTGCGAGAAGCAGGAACACCATGCGCATCCAGATGATCACGGGGCCGAATTCGATCGCTTCAAACATCGAAGGAAGAATAGCAGGAAACGGACAAGTCTATCCAATCGACGCCTCGAGCCTTCTCTCTTTGATATCTTCCATCGTCTTTGACGTAAATTCACTGACAGAAACCGTCACCTGCGCCTTCGACTTCACATTACGAACGGTCACTGACGTCCCCCCTACTTCTTTGTCTCCCATCACGAGAATGTAGGGAATCTTCATCTTCTCTCCTTCACGAACGCGCTTGCCGAGTGATTCCTCCGAGGACATGAATTCGACTCGCATGCCGAGTTTCTTCAAATCTGCGGCAAGTTTCTTGGCATAGTCCTCGTGATTTGCAGCAACCGGTACGAGTGCGACTTGCACAGGCGCGAGCCAAAGCGGGAAGAGACCTGCGAATTGCTCTATCAGGAAGCCGACCAAGCGCTCGTGCGTCGAAAGCGGGGCTCTGTGAATGCAGAGAGGCACTTTCTCAGTACCGTCTTTGTCTGCATATTTCAGTCCGACCTTGCCGGGCACATCGAAGTCGACCTGATTTGTAGCGAGCGTGAATTCTCTGCCTATGGCAGACCAAATCTGCACGTCAATCTTTGGACCGTAGAACGCAGCTTCGTTCGGAACTTCGACAAAATTCACGCCTTTCTTGCGCATGGCATTTCGTACCATTTCTTCTGTCTTCAGCCACAGCTCCGGCTGATTGACGTACTTCTTTCCAAGTTCAGCCTTATCGTGAAGCGAGAGACGCATGACGTACTTCTTGATATCGAAAAGTTTGAAGTATGTGATGTACAGATCGATCACTGAATTAAATTCTTCCTCAAATTGATCTTCACGCAAATAAATATGCGCATCGTTCATGGAGAGTGAGCGAACGCGCATCAATCCGAAAAGAGCTCCGGAATCCTCATAACGATAACACTGACCATACTCGGCAAGTCGAAGCGGTAAATCGCGATAGCTTCTCGGCTGACACGCAAAAATCTGATGATGGTGCGGACAGTTCATTGGCTTCAAATAATATTCTTCTTCCCCGTCCAATTTCATCGGTGGAAACATAGACGTTTGGTAGTGCGCGAGGTGACCGGTCTGCTCATAGAGCTTTCCTTTGGCGATGTGCGGCGTTCGCACGCGAACATAACCGGCAGCGGCTTCCATCTCGTGCGCGAGTTCCTCGATCGCATCGACAATCACCGTACCTCTGGGTGTCCAAAGAGGCAGTCCGGGGCCCACCATCTCGGAGAATGTGAAGAGATCGAGCTCTTTCCCGAGCTTTCTATGATCTCGCTTCTTCGCTTCTTCAAGCATCAGCAGATGTGCCTTCAGCTCTTCTTTGCTCGGAAACGCAGCGACATAGATGCGCGTGAGCTGTTCACGCTTTTCATCTCCGCGCCAGTACGCACCGGCAAGGTGCATAATCTTAAAACCGTCCGCGGGAATTTCTTTCAGATTCTCGACGTGTCCGCCACGACAGAGGTCAACGTAGGTTTCTTTGCCTTGCGCATCGATGTTCGCATAATTCGTGACAGTCTTCACTTTTTCTTTCTTCTCGAGATCTTCGACCATCTCGACCTTGAAGCGCTGCTTTCGCTCGCGCCAAAACTTCTTCGCATCCGCAACACTCAGTTCATCACAACGAAAAGTCTGTCCTCTGTTGATAATCGATCGCATCTCTTTTTCCAACCTTGGAAAGTCGGCATCAGTGATCGGCTGACTGAAGAGAAAATCGAAGTAACACCCTGTATCAATGGCAGGTCCGATTGCGCGTTCTGTCCCGGGCCAAAGCGTCTCCACCGCCTGCGCAAGAACGTGAGCAAGTGAGTGTCGGAGTATTGCGAGGGAATCGTCAGAATCTGGCATAGGCAAAGAGTAGCAGATCTTTCTCAGCGTTGCGTAACAAGTCCGACTTCTTTCTCGAGTGTCCTGATTTCGCGCATCAACTGAGGATCCTCGATCATCTTGCTTGTGATCTTCCTGACTGCATGCATGACGGTCGTATGGTCGCGATGACTGAACGACTCTCCAAGATTCACATAGCTCATCCGGAGATGCGTCTTACCGATATACATCGCAATGTGCCGAGGAACGAGCACCTCCCGAACGCGTGACTGGCCGAGAATATCGGGTACCGAAATGGAATAGTAACGACTCACTTCCTCAAGCACATCCTGAAACGAAATTGCGTGCGGTGACGGTGCAATGAAACCGACTTCATCTTCCTGCAGTCTCGCAGGTTCGTCACCAAGTTTGCGCATGATCTCGGCAATAGATTTAACTGTCGGAACACAGTGCTCGAGTTCGTACTGAGCAACCGCCTGCATGAGGATGCCCTCGAGCTGACGCACGCTTCTCGTCGCGTACTGTGCGATGTAGTCGATGACTTTCTGATCGAGCAGAAGTCCGTACTCTTTGCTTTTCTCCGAGAGAATCGCATGGCGCGTTTCGTAGTCCGGTTCACTGACGTCAGCAATCATCCCGCGCTCAAAACGGGAAACAAGACGATCCTGCAATCCCGAGAGTTCTTTCGGAGGACGATCGGAACTGATGATGATCTGCTTTCTGTCTTCAATGAGCGTGTTAAACGTGTGGAAAAGCTCTTCCTGCGTGCGCTCCTTGTTTGCCAAAAACTGCACGTCGTCGAGAATGAACACATCGACCTCGCGATAACGCCTCCGAAATTGTTCCATCTTCTGGTGCTGGATCGCTTCGATAACCTGATTCGTGAACTCTTCGGTCGTCGTGTAAAGAATCGCGGCATTCGGAAGCGTTTTGAGGATTGCATTGCCGGTCGCCTGCAAAAGATGTGTCTTTCCGAGTCCCACTCCTCCATAAAGAAAAAGTGGATTGTATTTTCCCCCGGGATCCGAAGCGACTGCCGAACATGCCGCATGTGCAAGGCGATTGTTTGGACCCACGACGAAATTATCGAGTGTGTAACGAGAATTCGCCATTTTGCTCGTGAGCCCTTCTGCAATCCTCACTTCGGATTTATTCGGCACTTTTCTCGGTTTCTTCTCCGGAAAATGCTCGAGTAATCGGAGCGTGCGTGCATGGTCGTCTTTCAGTCCCGTATCAACTTGGTACACGATCTGCTCGATCGTCGGATCGACCTCCCGAAGCGCCTCCAGTGTCATGCTTCGATAGTGTTCGAGATGCCAGTTCAAAAACATCGGCAGTGGCAGCCCGATGACCACCGTTGCCTCTTCCCGACCGAGAACCGTGGTGTCTTTGAACCACGTGATGAACTGTCCTCGTTGCAACTTCTGTTCAATGATCTGAAGAACCCCAAGCCAGAGATCGAGATTGAGAGCGGTCGTCATTAAAAGAGATGGATGACGTCATTGAACGTGATGATGAGAATCAGTCCGATCAGGAGAAAGAATCCCGCAGCGTTCACGGCCAGTTCGAAGCGCTGATTGAGCGGACGACGGATCACCATTTCAACGAGCACGAAAAGAAGCCTGCCTCCGTCAAGCGCCGGCAGCGGCAGAATATTCAGGATCGCAAGACTGAGGCTCAGGAGTGCAACCAAGCGCAAATACGTCATGAATCCCTCCTGCACCGAACTGTAAGTGAGCACGGCAATCCCGACGATGCCGGTGATGCCTTCGGGAACATGGCCTTTCGTCGCAAGCGTGCTGAACAAATTGATGATGCCGTGCACGGTCTGATACGTCATGAACACCGTTTCCTTATAGGCAAGAGTGACGGCGGTTGGAACCGAACGGAGAGGAGCCGAAAGCTTGGCAGCAAATGGAGAGATCGCGATACCCGATTTCCCATTGTCAAGACTCACGTCCACCGAACGGATCTTCTTTTCCTCTCCCTCCATCAGAACATACGTCACGCGAGATTTTCCCTTCTGGAGTGCTACAACATCATCCGGTTTGTGCACCAAGATGCCATCCACCGACTGGATCGCACTCTCCTTGATCACTCCGGCCTTTTCGGCCGGGCCACCTGGCATCACATCGGAGATATAGACTCCCGTTTCAAGTACGATCTCCCCTCTCATCGACGCTTCCTGCATCTCCTCAATACTCTGGTAGAAATTCGGCACCCATCTGCCTACGGAAAACCCGAGAGTGAGGAGCAGGAAGGCCAACATGAAATTCATAAACACTCCTCCGCACAGGATCAGAATGCGAGCGGTGAATCCGGCACTCGCAAAACTGCCGGGATCAAACCTCTTCTCCGTATTGATCTCATTCTCGCCTTTCAACCTGACAAATCCTCCAAACGGCACCCAGTTGAGAGTAAATTCAGTGAGACCGCTGCGAAAGAGCGTCTTCGCCTTCGGAGGAAGTCCAAAGCCAAATTCCTCGACTTCAACTCCGAAGAATCTTGCGGCAAAAAAATGTCCGAGTTCGTGAATGATGATGAGGAGTGTCAGAAGCAGAACAAACGCGAGGACCGAAATCAGGAGAGTCATAGTGGAGGGGAACTTACCAGACCTGTGCATAACAAAAAAGTTTTCCACACTGCTCTGTCTTGCAGACTGAAAAAGCTATGACGGAGTAGTAGAAAGTACGATGATTTTTTCACAGTGAGACCGATTGACCAACCGAGTTCTAGTCCGTACCCTTTGCAGGCATTTCTTCATTCACAAATCGGGCAATTAGCTCAGCTGGTTAGAGCGCCACATTGACATTGTGGAGGTCACAAGTTCGAATCTTGTATTGCCCACCATAAGAACACAGCACAACGCTATACTAAGTAGTATGTTTCAGTTTTTTCTCGATCTCCTCTTCCCCAAACACTCGCTTCTGGGTGACGAAGGCGAGTGGATCACCGATGAGGAACGAAAGCGCCTTCGGCTGTATCCTATTCGACTCGATCGGCAGCTGCTTCTGAAAAAAGGCATTCGCTCTCTCGATTGCCTGATTGCCGCAGGGAGCTATCAATCTTCTCCCCTCCTCCAGAAAGCCATCCGCACGTTCAAGTACAAACGAATTGCTGCACTCGGACCGGAACTTGCCTCTCACATCGTCAAATCATTGCCCGGGCTTCTCTTACTGCCAAGCACGATGAAAAACTCCGAGACTGTCCTCTGTCCCGTCCCGCTCCACTGGACCAGAATGTTTGAGCGCGGTTTCAACCAGGCACAAGTTCTTGCCGAGGAAATCGGTAAGCAAAGACAATGGTCAGTGCAATCTCTGCTGAGACGGACACGGAGCACAGGTCACCAGGCATGGCGAAACAAAGAAGAGAGACTGACGGCTGTTCTCGATGCGTTCACCTCCACCACGAAAAATCCCCCACCTTGCGTACTCCTGGTCGATGATATCAGCTCGACTGGAGCGACACTTGAGGCGTGTGCAAAAACGCTGAAGAAGGCGGGGGTGAAACATGTGGTCGGCTTGGTTATTGCATATGGATAAGCCATGATTCGAGAATAATGCGGTACGGTTAGGAGGGTAATGGGGTTTGGGGGAGCTAGGGAACCGAACAAGGTTCCCTGCTTCCCCAAAAGATAAATCATAATATTTATTGAATTATGCAACTATCAACGATCGTAAAAACTTCATTTTTCTGCTATAATAAGCAGATTTATGCAAACAAATATCGAACACATTTTCCTCGAGTGGGAGGCTCCGGCAAAAGTTGCACCTGTGCGATCGGAAAAGTGGTACATCGCGAGCGGTCTCGCCTGCGGCACAATGATTATCTACGGGATCCTCACTGGAGCATGGAGCTTAAGCATCTGCTTTGCGATGCTCGCGGGACTTTTCTTTCTGATCAGAAACGAGAAACCAAGCACGCACGCGATCAAACTTCTTGAAACCGGCATCGAGTTCGACGGTCGAAAGAGTACCTGGTCCAGCTGGAAACACTTCTGGATTCTCTGCGGAAAGGGTTATTACGAGCTCCACATTGAGTCGAGAAAATACCTCGTACCTGATCTCGTCATCCAACTCGGAGAGATCGATCCCTATCAACTCAGAGAAATTCTCGGCCAGTACGTGCTGCAGATAGATTCAAAAAAAGAAAAAATACTTGACGCCATTATTCGTTTCTGTAAACTATAGATGCTGCGCAGGACACATATCGCGCACTTTGCACTCGAGCACTCTCCCGAAAAGGAGCAGCGTCTCCTCTTTGCCGATCCGATCGATCCGAACGCCGCAGACCAAAACAAAATAGGCAACGCTGAATCACAGAATATTCTGGAAGGCGTGGAGCAGACGGCACCGCTCGTAAGTCCTGTGGAGAGTATTCGCATGCGAACGGAAGAGCAGATGATTGCCGTGGATCCGAAGCAGTTGATCGAAAGTCTCAAACAAAACGGCATATCCACGCTCGAAATTCTAAGGGGAGCCAATGCATTGGAACCAGAACGTGAAGCACTTGGCATCGAAAAGTCAGCAGATCAGGATCAGGCATCTGCTACCGTCGAATCCCTATTTCGTGACAATCTGCCTGACGAAAGAATTTGGAGCACCGTCGGAGCCATCCGAAAGAAAGTTGACGAATACGAAGATGCAACACGCAATGTCGAGCTCAGCATCAAACACATGTTCCGTCTCAACGTCGACCCGAGTGCCATCGAACCGGCACTCGCCGCGATCTCGACGTACGAAACGAAAAACGACGGCGAAGGAATTTTGGAAAACATCACAAAAAACTTCATCGACGAAGACAATATCTGCCGCATCCTGAAGATCGAGGGTGATTTCACGCTCGAACAGCGAAAAGTATTCCTCGGCATCCTCGAAAATATGTCGAGAGGAAACCAGGTACGACGTTCCTTCGGTCAAAAAGTAACACCCGAGAACGACGCTGCCAGGAGCAAAGCCCGTAATCAATTCCTTCAAGAATTGAACGGAACAGCCGATACTATCGCCGAGTATCTCGATGCGCGCATCAATGCAAGGGCGACTGCAATGCTCGATCAGTCGAAGGATCTGTTCCGTCAGTTCAACGTCGACGAGCCGCAGGACCTTTGGAACATCACGAAAGACGGCATCGAGGATGCTTTCAATGATGTATTCATGGAGCTCAAGCACATCAATCGGTACCACGGTCCGGACGGTAGAGCTCCGATCGTCGCTTCCAAGGGGCTCTCGGAAGCCCATGCGGCGATCGAAAGGCTCGATGTCGTCTCGAAGCTTCTGGAAAAAAATGCGAATGATCCTCAGGAACTGCCGAACATGCTCGTCGAAAAACGAATCCGGGAGCTCGAGACGCTCGACTGGGCAAAGCAAATGGCAGAAAGTCTACGCACCGTAAAAATTCCTCCAAGCGAACGGTACCCGAAGGCGGCGGCTGCAATAAAGGAATTCATCAAGTTCTTCGCGCCCTTCAAGGCAGGTAATGCGCCAACAGATGATGAGCGCATCGCCATGCGACAGACAGAGTTCTCGAGACAGCAGAACATTCTCCAGTCGATCAGGACCATCGAGCAGAATCCGAAAGCATTCGAACTGATGAAGCTCGAGGAACTCGATCTCATCACTCCCGATACGGAGATCGACGCCGTCATCAAGGATACGAGAAATCTCCTAGGAGAAATCTTCCCGACGATCTTCGAAAAAATCGATCATCCGACGGCACACGTCCTCAAACTGGATGAGGGAATCCGAACGGTTGAACGGAGAATTCAAAACAGCCTAGACTCCGGAAACGGACGCATGGTCGCAAGAGCATCCCTCGAAGCAAAGCGACTGAAGGAATGCAAAGAAACGCTCGATGATCTTCTCTCAGGACGGAAAACAAAAGTACTGCCCGAGAAACAATTCTACGAGCACGTGCCAGCACACGGCGATACGGTGACCGTCGGATACTACAGTTACGACGAAGGCTTGATCTACATCAACCAGAACGCACTCACGCCAACTCTGACAGCAAAAAAAGTAGCCGAACACGAACTCGGTCATGCAATTCCCGATGCCTTCCGCCGTACGGGAGTCTTCATAAATCTCATGGATACGGTCTACGAAGGGCTCAAGCATGAAGAGGCAGCCGATGGTACACCGTTCGATCAGCTGTTATTGAGAGTCGCAGACTCATGGGGAATCAGCATCGTTCATCGCAATGAAATTTCCGATGATGAACGCTGGCAACTGATGGACGAACTCGTGAACCAATATGCGCTCTGGGACAAGAACAGACGACCCACCGTGACGCCGAACGAACGCAGACTCTTCAATGTTTTCAACAAACGCGAGGAAGTACCTGAGGTCGCTCCGACAAGAAAACTTGAAGGTAAAGGTGTGCGTTTGCTGGCGGATGATATTGCCGGGCATGGAGACGATGGAGCGGAAGCAGCGGCTCCTCAGACTGACGACGAAAGAAACTACGAAGAAACGGCGATCAGAGAGTTGGAAGTGGAATTGCTGCACACCAATACCTTCCTCACGGCATATCCGGAATGTGTGCCGGAATTCACAGAGTACGGCTATGAAACGATCAAAAAAGGCGTGGCGGATGCGGCGAAAGATTTTCAGGAAGGAACGTACGTCAATCATCTCCCCGGTTTTCATGAGTTTCTGAAGGAAGCGAAAGAGAAGATGGCGGAGATCAAGGAGTACAGAAAAAAGAAAGATATTGAGCAAATCGATCTCACGTACGCAAACAAAACAGGAAACCGGAGTCTTTGGCAGCAAATGGTCACCGATACGACCTGGGTGAGCGCCTACGATATCGCAGCGATGTTCAAAGACGCGGGCACCGACATCGCACGCATGTGGAAACGTCGCGGTGAAACTGCACGCAAGAAGCTCGGACGAGACATCACAGAACAGATCAGTGACAGCATCCCGTACCTCGGACGTCTGAAGCATGAATTCGAACGAAGCGAGCGTGAATCCGAACTCGAGGAAGTCGGTGTTTGGGAAAAAGGTCTTGATAAAATCGACACCCACGTTCTGCAGCATGAGATGCTCCCCCGCGTCGTCAGCAAAGATCAGCTGAAGGCAATCCTCAACGTACTCTCGAAGAAAGGACGTCTCGAGTGGGATGATGATCATGGCTTGTGGCCAAAATTGGAGTATTTCTCCGGCTACAAGATGCCGCGCGACGCCTGCAAACGCGACGCTCGTCTCCGGAACCAGTGGCTGCAAAAGATGATCGCCGATATCTGGCGTGACAAAGACCAGTTCGAACATTGGAAAGCCGAGAACGACGGCGCCATCGACAGCGGGCGCAAGCACTTGGACAGCTACGTAGAAGAACTTTCTGCGGCAAGCACGCTCGACACCGAACTTCGAAAACTTCTCTACAACTTCAAGAGACAAAAAGCCGGCGAACCGATCTCCAGAGAAGAAGAGGTGAACCCTCACCTGTATGAAGGAATCATCTTCTACGCGATGCGCAATGGTAAGATGAGCATGGAAGAGAAATTCTTCTATCTCGTGAAAGGCGTGGAAATCGGTCTCATCAGTGTCGACCGTCTTCGGGCCTTCTCCGGTGAGAACTTCGGGATCCTGAATACCTTCCCCTTCATCGATTTCTTCTCGACCGGACAAAACTGTTCGATGCACGAGATCAAAAAAATCTCCGCGCAAATCACCGAGTCGGGTCCCGGGTCGGATCCTTTCGCACCCGGCAACGGCATGACCAAATTCCTGTTGGATGTGGTCGCATTCGACAACAGCGTCAAAATTCGTGTCAACAAAGGACTGAAGGGAGCAGAAAAGATTGACCACGAAGACATCCCGATGCTTCTCACGCAAGTGGACTTCGCAGGAGTCAACAACATCATCAACTTCACATCCGGTAGCCAAGCCAAAGTATCGGCTGCTGCCATGATGAACGGCTATGTGGGATATAACTCGTTCATGAAATATTTCGGCATGAAAGCGACGATCGGTCATCCGCCAATCAGCAAGAGAGACATCGACAAGATCTCAGAAACACTCGGTGCATACGCTGCTTGGGATAACACCATCACGCGTCACGCAATCGGACACAGCACCGTCGGCGACCAAAGACCTCGCCTCAGCTGGGAGCAAATCAACAATCAGGCACCGGTCTCGGGCTCCAAAGTGACGAAAACGTACCGAAACGCAATGAATGCATTCACATTGAAACTCTGTACTTCACTTGGGATCTCGCAAATCAACGGCATCGACATTGATGACTTCATCGGCGTCAACAGGTACAGCGGTGCAGACAAAATAATCGTCAAAAAATACAAAGACAAAGGTCTCATCACCAAGCCGGAAGAAGTCTATGCAATGATCAACAACGGCACGCAGGAATTCGTCGACACGCTCAATAAGAAACTGATTGAGAGACCGGATATTCTCAAATCTGTACTGCAGCAATCTCAGGAATCTTTTGTTCCTGAAAGCTCAGACTTCAATCTCAAAAACGTCAAGCAGATCTGGGACAAAGAGCCGGTCCAAGCAGAACCCGAGCACGGAGGAGGGCATCATTAAGCCTCAAAGAGGATCAGCCCGTACTCCCGAATCCACCGCGGGTTTCTGCGCCGTGCGAAGCCACTTCCTGCCACTCCGCACGATCTATCTTTACGAATAGCCCCTGGGCGATTCTCTCCCCTCTCTCGACTGTCACCGGGAGATCCGTCACGTTCTGCACCTGCACGAAAATCTCGTCTTTGGGACCGTGATAGTCGTGATCGATAAGCCCGAGTGAGTGCGGGCAGATCAGGCCTTTCTTGCGCGGAAGCGACGAACGCGGCAAGACGAGAAGTGCATACCCTTCAGGCACTTTCACCACCACATTGCCAGGCACCAACCCCATCGACTTTGGCTGGATGACGGTCGTTTCGCGAGTCACAAAATCGAATGCAGCGGAACCGGAGGTCTGATACGACGGAAGCGGGAGTGTTGCGTCGATGCGCTGAATAGATACTTTCATGAAAGCTATGGTAGGTGCCTACGAAGACAGAAGCAAAGAGAAGCTCCCCCTCTCCCCAAGCGCATCAGCGCTGGGAGAGGGGTTGGGGTGAGGCTCAAAAAAACAGGCGGGATCACCCGCCTGCCTTCCCTTCCGAAAGCGAACCTCTACTTCCCGATCTTCTTGCGCATGAAGGTCGGAACTTCCAGCTCTTCTTCATTGAGCTGCTGACCTGCAAGCTTCAAAACAGCGTCATCCGGCTTGTCTGCTCTTGCCTGATCCTGCAATTTCTTGAACGTAGGAACCCCTTTGAGCATCGAGTTCGAAGAAGAAGACATGGCAGAGTCTTTCTTCTCGTCGAAACCGGTCGCAATCACCGTACACTTGACCTGTCCCGTGTACGCCTCGTCGATCACGGCACCAAAGATAATATTTGCCTCCGGATCGGCAGCCTCGGTGACAATGCGTGCGGCCTCGTCGACCTCGAACATGGACATATCGTTGCCACCCGTAATGTTGAAAAGAATGCCTTTTGCACCGCTGATCGAAAGCTCTAGGAGCGGAGAATCGATCGCAGCACGCGCGGCCTCGGACGCACGGCTGTCACCCGTACCGTAACCGATACCCATAAGCGCGGAACCTGCATCTTGCATGACAGACCGAACGTCGGCGAAGTCCACGTTCACGAGACCGTGCACCGTAATAAGACTTGCGATGCCTTCGATACCGTGACGAAGGATCTCGTCGACGATCTGGAACGCCTCGGTGAGAGGAGTTGTTTTGTCGATGAGCGAGAGAACTTTGTCATTCGGAATCGTGATGAGCGTATCGACTTTTCCGCGGAGTGCATCGAGAGCCTCATCGGCCTGCTTGCGGCGACGGAGACCTTCGAAACTGAAAGGTCGCGTCACGACACCGACGGTCAGAATGCCCATACTTCTGGCAAGTTCAGCGATGTACGGAGCTGCACCCGATCCGGTACCGCCTCCGAGTCCCGCGGTGATGAAAATCAGATCCGCACCCTCCATCGCTTTCTTGAGCTCCTCGGAACTTTCCTTTGCAGACTGCAAACCAATGTCGGGATTGGCACCTGCACCGAGTCCCCTGGTCGTTCCTCTGCCGATATTCACTTTTGTGGGCGCTGCATTGTGGAAAAGCGCCTGCGCATCGGTGTTAACTGCAATGAATTCGACACCTCCCACTTTGCTGCTGATCATGCGTGAGACCGCATTCGTTCCGCCACCACCGACACCGATGACGCGGATGATTGCGTTCGGAGCAATATCCGGACGCACTTCCTGATATCCAGTTGACGGAGTGCTGCCCGCATCGTCAAAACCCGATGAGCTTTTGGGCTGTGAACCGGAAGAAGAATTCTTGGAACCGGAGAAGAGTGAGCGGAGTGTGTCTGACATAGATAGGGGGAGAAAATTATTACGGAAGTAAGTTTTTAAACCACGAACCGACCTGACCGAATGCGCGCTTCACGTCGAAGTCCGCCATCGAGAAGCTCGCGGAATGACGGTGACCTTCACGCACACCCCACAGCAGTGTTCCGAGTGCGGTTGCGTACGCTGGATCGTCGACTTTCTCGATGACACCTCCGATCTCGACCGGGAAGCCCATCTGTACCGGAAGACCGAGAACTTCGCGTGCGATGTCGAGAACACCCGGAGCTTTCACAGCGGCTCCCGTGAGAAGAGCCCCCGCAGGAAGCAGGCCATCTCTGCCGAGCCTCTTCAGTTCCTCCTTCACGAGTGAGAAAATTTCGTAATACCTCGCCTGCATGATCTCCGCCATGTATTTCTTACTGACAGTCTGCGTGTCCATTTTGCTTACCGTGGAGAGATCGATCATCTCGCGTTCCTGGATCTCCGCCGGAAGAACGGACCCGAATTCGATCTTGATCTTCTCCGCCGTGTCGATCGAGGTGCGGAGTCCAATGGCAATGTCATTCGTCACATTCTCTCCTCCAACCGGGAGGCTGACAGAGTGAAGGATCGTGCCTTCTTCGAACACCGAAACGCTGGTGGATCCTGCGCCGATATCGATCGTCACAACGCCGAGTTCTTTCTGACGCTTCGTAAGCACGGCTTCCGAGATAGCAATCGTCGCCGGAACGAGTGAATCGATGTCGACTCCCGCCTGATCCACACATTTCTCGAGGTTCTTCACGTGTTGGATTTGCCCGGTAATAATATGCGCCTCGACCTCGAGACGAATCCCGGTCATACCGACAGGATTTTTGATGCCTCGCTGTTCATCCACTGCGTAGGACTTGGGTTCGATGTGCAGAATACGTCTGTTACTGGGGATGCTGACCGCTTGTGCAGCCTCCAGCACTCTCGCAATGTCTTCCACCGTAATTTCGCTTCCGGAGATCGCGATCACTCCGCGGCTGTCGAATGCCTCGATATGACTGCCGCTCATGCCGACGAACACATGGTTGATGGGAACTCCCGCCATTCGCTCGGCATCTTCGAGTGCGGAGATAATGTTATGGATCGTCTCTTCGATGTCGATCACGTGACCTTTACGCATCCCAAGCGATGGCGAAATACCGACGCCGATGACGCTCGGAACATGACCACCGTCTTTATCATCGACAACAGCGACGATGATGCGAATCTTAGAACTTCCGATATCAAGACTTGACACAACGCGTTCTTTGGCCATAATAAATGGTGGTGAGGAAAGGAAAATGCTCCGTCTGCGTAATGTCTCGAAGTCTAGAGAAAGAGTGGAAATAGCTGCAATAGCGGATTGACTACGTTTGGTATTCACGCAGTGAAAAAAGCGACTGCTAAAATTTTATCGATTGTGAATCAGGAAAAGAAAAAAAACATCGCATTTCAAATTTTGTGTTCATCAAAAAATATATGAATACAAAAAGTATACGATCTCTTTGTTTAGAGCAAAGAAAGTTGTGCGCTCTCCTGCATTGGTTTCGAACGAACTGTTTTCTCAGGGAGCCCTTCTTGATGAGCAAAAACAGTATCCGAACTGCTCTTGAAATGTGAAAGGCCGAATTGCGTTGAAAGAAGTGCATCAAACCTTTTGAGAACCAATACGAATTCGAGCTCAGAAAGAAAAGCACGAACAGGATCTGCATCAATGTCACTAAACCGCAGATCATCCATCGGAACCGGCAAAGGAATATCGCACTTCAACACCGCCATGCGCTGACAGAAGAAAGCTTGTTCTCTCCCCGACTCGAGCAGCGCTCTTCTGGATCCCTTGATGCTTGGGAGATGCTCATAGATATTTTCAAGTGTCCTGTATTCCTGGAGCAATGCCTCTGCCGCCTTCGGTCCAATACCTTTGACGCCCTTCAGATTATCCGAAGCATCACCAACCAAGCCTTTGTATGCGGGAATCTGTACAGGAGTGACCCCGTACTTCTTATAGATTTCTGCGGGACCCATATACTCGGGCATTTGGTATCCCTTATGGGGAATGGCGACGCGTATTCGCTCGGAGGACAATTGGAAGAGATCGCGATCCCCCGTGACGATCGTCACCCGATCACCAGTCTCCTCGGCTCGCCTTGCATAGGTGCAAGCATAGTCATCCGCCTCCATGAGATTGCCAGAAACACTCTTGATCCCAAACGAATCGATGAATGCGAGAGCCCTCGGCACCTGAGGATAGAAATCATCGGGGGTTTCCGCCCTTCCTCCTTTATAATCCTCGTATTCAAGATGACGAAAAGTCTTCTCATCGGCATCAAAACAAAAAAGAAGTGAGTCCGGTTGCTCGGTCTTCAGAATTTGAAGCAGCATCGTTGCAAGACCGAACGTCGTATTCACCTGTTCGCCTTTGGATGTCTTCATCGTACGTGGAATGGCCCAGTAAGCTCGATACAACAAGTGGTGGCCGTCTACGATGACGAGATGCTTCATGCGTGCAGCTTAAAGGCTTCTGAGCTGTGTCGAAAGCTCTTCCGGAAAAACTATAATAGCAGAACAATATCGAAATTTCACAACTCCTGAGACGTGAACCGGAAGCCAAAATATGGTATCATAAGGAGATGGCTATTCTCTCTCCCGCGTACGACAATAAAATTACGCGCAAATACTCGGCTCGCACCATCGAACACAAGATGGAGAACAAAACAGCTCTCCAAGAAGAGCTCGGATGGGTTGCTGAACCCAAGCAACCGGTCATTTGCATTTCCACCGGAATGACGGACATCCTAGGCGGTCCGCTTATGGAAACAGTCATGGAGGGCATGTTGGAACTACCAGTCTCGATTGTGATTCGTGGACGAGGATCGAAGAAGTATGGAGAATTTTTTCTGGAACTTGCAAAAAAACACAGTCACCGTGTGGCAATCGTTCCCGATGACGAGGAGCATCTTAGAACTATGCTCGCCGGTTCGGACATTGCGATGTTCTTCTCGGAACCAGACCCAACCGACATCGAGAATGCACTGCGCTACGGAACCATACCGGTCTCGCTCCCCGATGAACTCCTTGCAAACTACAATCCAGTGCAGGAAAGCGGCAATGCGTTCGTGTATGAGCACGCGAATACTTGGCTCTGTTTCGGCTCTCTTGTCAGAGCACTCGAGACATTCAAGTTCCCCTACGACTGGAGGACGATCCAAAAAAATGCGATCGAGAGCATGGACAGAAAGACTGCGACGAACGAAAAAGAGTAATGCTTCGAGACGCGCTCACTGATGTTCGCGCTCCTCAGCATGACAACACAAAACAAGCTGTCACGGTGAGGAACACATCAGTGTGTCTCGAACCGTGACTACAGATCGTCATCGTCGTCATCCGCCGCCTCATTGAGACTCCGAAGCGCCTGATCCTCTTCATCAAGATCATCGGCATCGTCTTCGAAATCTGCGTCATCGGTTTCATCATCGATGTCCTGCACCTTGTCGTCATCGTCATCGTCACCGTCACCGCGACCGCCAAAGGAAGTAGCTGAGAATTCAAAATCCAACATACGAGAAGGTGGGGGAAGCTAGAACGCGCGAAGTATAATCGTCCGCGCTCTTGACGCAAGGTCATTTGCACGCCTTTGGCGACTGGTGTAGGCTCCCCGCACTATGAAAATCGCCCGCATCCCTCTCGCCGCCGTTGTCTCCTGCATTCTCCTCGTCGCTTGCACGAGAGGAGGCAAGACCGAAGTCCCCGATCCTGCATCGGGATCAGGTTCCAAAAAAGCAGAATCGAGAGTCTCAATCGAGAAAAGAGCCAACGAAGGCGATAGAGAAGCGCAGTTCGATCTTGGAGCTCTGTACCATGACGGCAACGGTGTGACAAAAGATCTGACACTCGCGAGGAAATGGTTTGAGAAAGCGGCAGCCCTTGGCGAGCCGCGAGCGCAGTTTAATGTTGGTGTCATGTACTACGTCGGTGAAGGAGTGACGCAAAATTTTTCCAAGGCACTCGCGCTGTTTCAGCAGGCGTCTGACCAAGGCAACGAGCGTGCGCAGTTCAATCTCGGCGTGATGTACTACCGCGGCGAGGGAGTGACGCAGGATCTCCTGAAGGCGCACGGACTCTTCACGAAGGCGGCGATGCAAAATTTCAGCGAAGCGCAGTTCAACCTCGGCGTCATGGAAGCCAAAGGAGAAGGCGTAGAACCCAGCATTGGCAAGGCCTACGCGTGGTTTACTGCGGCACGAGAAAGCGGCAACCCCAGAGCGGAGGAAGTGATTGTGAGCATCGAAAAGGAACTGGAAAAAGATCAGTTGAAGATCGTGAAGCAGCTTGCGAAAGATCTCTTGGAAGAGATCGAGAAATCCGTTGCTGCAATATCATCTTCGGCTGCGAAGCTGTAGGAATGATGCGAAGTCTGCCAACAAAAAATGGTGGATCGGGCGGGACTTGAACCCGCGACCAAGAGATTAAGAGTCTCCTGCTCTACCAACTGAGCTACCGATCCGGAGCGGAAAAATCCTAGCAGCAAAACGATGGTGATTCAATCTTCGATGTGATGATTCACGATGCTGCGACGACAGGAACCTCGCGATACCACTGGAAACTAACGCGCTTTCCGGAGGAGCGTCCCTTAGGAAAGACTGAAGCATCCACACTCATCGTCGACTTGTGCCCGTAATACTTCTCCGCAAGCTCCCCAGTGACATGCACTCCTCTGCCTGTGGGATTTGCCAACATTTCATCATTCGTCGGTTTCGGTACATCCGCAGGATTAAAGAACATGCCCTCATCGACGGTATGCATAAGACAGAAGAGCTTACGAACCGAACTATCAATCACCTCGCTCACAACAATCTGCACCTCAACAATCAATTCAGGATCGAAATCATTGCCATGATGTATGGCATTCATGAGCATTTCTTCCGTCAACCACGTATGAAAAAAATTTTGATCCTCCCCGAGGTGCCTATTCAGAAATTCCATACACTCCGCGCGTACTTGTGCCATAGCCTGCAGTAATACTCTCGGATATTCCTGCTGCTTGTGCGTGGACTTTTCAGTGCCCCATTGTTCTCGAAGAATTCCGCCGAAACTCCAGGATTTTTCGTGAACACATTCGCTCATATAAATGTCATTATTCATCGTTTATATTCTCTGTCAATTTTTCTCAAAACACCTTCCTCGGTTTCAGCATCCCTTCGCTCTTTCTTGACCTCTCGAGGAGAGCAACCGGAAGACCATCGAACCAAGCAATGAAGGGCACTTCGGGGTCCATATCGCCCTCAATCGGTCGACCATGCTGAATCTCCCCCCACTCCGAAGTACTCAGTTCACGGGAAACAAATCCCGTCAAAATGTCCTTGAGCGGCACAACATCGATCCAGCGAATGGCATCCGGCGCGAGCGCATTCTTGAGACGCCACTCCCCTACCGCCGTGCGAACAAGCGACGAGAGATAACCACCACAACGAAGACTAATCCCGAGATCGTGCGCGAGCGAGCGAATGTACGTGCCGCTGTCGCAGTGCACTTCGAGCGTCACCATCGGAAAAGAATAGCCGGTCACTTTGCACACGGAAATGGTGGTCTCTCGCGCCTGCATCTCGACATCTTCCCCTCGCATCGCTTTCTTGTACGCTCGCTCACCGCCAACATGAATAGCGGAGAATGCAGGAGGCACTTGCTGGATTTTTCCGAGGAATCGATCGTCAATCAAAGCTTGGATGCGCGACGCATCGTCCGGAGGAAGCCACCCGGCCTTTGGCTTCTGTACCTCAAGAACTCCTTCGCTGTCGTAGGTCGTGCTAGTCGTGCCAAGTGTAATTCCTGCCTCGTACACTTTCGGCAACTTGTTAAAAAGCTCGACAACCTTGAGCGCTTTGCCACCGACCGCAAGCACCATCAATCCCGAAGCAAGCGGGTCGAGCGTGCCGAGATGACCAATTTTTTGCTCTCCGAGACTCCTTCGAAGCTGAGCCACGATATCGTGACTCGTGGGACCTTTGGGTTTATGAACGAGAAGGAATCCGTGACGCATGCAGGAAGTGTACACTGTCTTCATGATGTTACTGTCACTGAGTTGGGATCTTTTCATCGTCGTCTTCTTCGCCGTCGTCATGAGCTACAGCTTCCTCATCGGAAAGGACAGATCGACGAAACTCATCGTCGCAGCCTATATTGCAATGATTGCCACACTCGGCATCGGCAATATTCTGACACGTCTGATCGGTGACGGCGATGCCGTTTTCCGGTCGGTCGGCATCCCTCTCGACATCACGTTGATCTCTCTCGCGAAAATTTTCGCTTTCGCCATCTGCCTGATCATCTTCGTCACAAAAAGCGGCATCGAACTGACGCACACGAAAGACACCGGCACAGTCCTCTCTATCCTCATCACCGCACTGTTTGGATTCTCGCTCTCCGGACTGATCGTCTCAACAATCCTGTCGTACGCCGCAGGGGGAGGTATCGGCCAGGTCACTGTCGCTGTCACGAGCAATGTCCTCACGCCGCTGATCCAGAGCAGCATGCTTCTGCAACTTCTCACCGTGAATCAGGACATTTGGTTTACGCTTCCAGCCTTCCTGATTGTGGCTGTAGGACTCACACAGAACGATTGACAAAGGAAAAAAAATACACTTGCTTAAACAAATTTCTGCTCGGATAATGCAAGGCAATTTATTCTTCCCTTTCCAATTTATTTTTATGAAAAAACTTCTCAGCTTGGGCGCGAGCGCCGTCGGCTCATCCATGTTCTTTGTGGGTCAGGCAGTCGCTGCTCTCTCCGAGCCGGACACGATTTCCGGTCTTTCGACGGAAGTCGGAACCAGCGGTGTTCGCAGAGCCATCATCAAAGTGATCACGACGATCCTCGACTTCATCCTGATCATTGCCGTGGTGTACGTGATCGTTGCCGGTATCCGTCTCATCGTCTCCGGTGGCGACGAAGGAGAGAAAGACAAGGCAAAGACCACGATCATCTACGTCATCGTCGGTATCATCGTCGTGTTGCTCGCACGCGTCATCGTGACGTTTGTGAACAACTTGGTCTAATCGAAGAGAATTTCAAAAGCCCCCCCGATGCTCGGGGGGGCTTTTTTTTATCCAAAAATATGCTCTTGCAAAAACAGATCATGGCTCGGATAATCCGTTCAATTGCTACCCTCCTCTACCATTTCCAATTACTCTCGGTGAAGAAATTCCTCTCTCTTGCAACCGGCGCCCTCGGCGCATCGACACTCTTCGTAGGAAGCGCACTCGCAGCACTACCAACGTGCGGTACCTCAGCAATCTCCGGTCTAACTACTGCTACGGACATCCAAACTGGCATCGCTAACTTGATTAACGGCATCCTGAATTTTATTATCATTGTAGCCGTAGCATTCGTTGTGGTGGCGGGTATTCGTCTCGTAGTATCGGGTGGCGACGAAGGAGAGAAGGACAAAGCAAAGACAACGATCATCTACGTTGCAGCCGGAATCATCGTAGTACTGCTTGCTAAAGTGATAGTCCTCTTCTTCAACAACTTGCTGTAATTCAAACTACCAGACAATCCTTTCCCTCAATTCCCTCGCACCAATGATGAAGAAATTCCTCTCTCTTGCAACTGGCGCCATCTGCGCATCAACACTTTTTGTAGGGAGCGCCCTCGCTGCGCTACCAACCTGCGGTGTTGGAAGCGTGAGCGGTCTAACTTCTGCTACGGACATCCAAACCGGCATCGCTAAACTAATCAACGGAGTCCTGAATTTTATTATCATTCTCGCTATCGCATTCGTTGTGGTGGCGGGTATCCGTCTCGTAGTATCGGGTGGCGACGAAGGAGAGAAGGACAAAGCAAAGACCACGATCATCTACGTTGCAGCCGGTATCATCGTCATCCTACTTGCAAAAGTGATAGTCCTCTTCTTCAACAACTTGCTGTAAGAGGTAGAGATCTGTTTCCTATCCAATCACGCGCATGAAGAAGTTTCTAACAAACACCGTGACTCTGGCAGGTGCTGCCATAATTTCTGTTGAACGATCATTTGCAGCAATCGGCAGTAGCGGTCTCGGGTCTGTGAGCGGACTCAGCACCAGTGCGGACATCCAGAGTGCCATCGCACAACTGATCAATAGCGTGCTGAATGTGATTCTGATTGTTGCTGTGGCATTCGTCATAATTGCCGGTATCCGTCTCATCGTCTCTGGTGGCGACGAAGGAGAGAAAGACAAGGCAAAGATGACCATCATCTACGTCGGAGCCGGTATGATCATTATCCTCCTGGCAAGAGTGATTGTGACGTTCGTCAATAATTTGCTGTAACTACATCGACGGTACCGATTCAGGGACCAACAATGATGCCGATTCCTTGAGCTTTTCATTCACACGCTCTTTGCCTGAGCGGATCTGACTTTTGACCCAGATCGCATCGTTCGTCACTTCCAGAATGTCGCCGACAGGAACGGGATTGCGGAAGAAAAAGAATCTGCGGGGGAAAAGCCATTCGATAGAAAAGTGATGCGTTTCAAACTGAACATCGGCACACGTCCCAAGAGTGCAACCCGTTTCGCGATTCCGTATCTTCTGCCCGAGAAAAAATCGATCATCGTCAATCGTTGTCTTGAGCCTGATCAATTCATCGGGCGGAGAAAGTTTCTCTACGCTCCGAATATGCACTTTTGTACCGATACTCAAAATATCCGCAGTCGAGAGAAGCAGAAGTCCGCTACCGGACACAACGTAAAAACCAAGAATACGCCCTGAATCTGCATCAATCAGAGGATCACTGAGAAAAGCGACAATCTCCTGTGCCTGATCATCAATGACAGGAAGCGTTGCGACGTCAGACCAGCGAACATGCATAACATCAGTGTAACAGACAGAAGTGCTACAACTATGGTATACTGTTAGCCAGTATGTTTCTTTTCTCAGGATCTTCGCATCCGGCGCTCGCTCGGCATCTCGCCAAGGAACTCGGGTGTGCGCTCGGAAAAGTGAAGCTCAAGGCTTTCAGCTGCGGAGAGAGATACGTTCGGTACGAAGAATCAATCCGCGGAAAAGACATCTACATTCTCCAGACTGGAACTAAAAATCTCAATGAAGATCTGATGGAGCTCTTTCTGATGTGTCAGGCTGCCAAACTAAGCTTTGCACGCACCGTCCACGTGCTGTTGCCGCATTTCCCCTACTCGCGGCAGGACAGAGTCGCAGAACCCAGAGAACCAATCTCAGCAAAACTCATCGCCTCGCTGCTCGAGCATGCGGGTGCCGACCATGTCGTAACGCTCGACCTGCACTCGGAGCAAATCCAGGGGTTCTTCCGAGTCCCTGTGGATGCGCTCGACGGACGACCGATCTTCGCCGCATACCTCAAGTCCAAGAAACTGAAAAATCTTGTGGTGGTCGCCCCGGACGCCGGAGGAGCAAAGCGTGCGAAGAAGCTTGCGGATCTGATGGATGCCGATCTCGCCATCATGCATAAGAACCGAACCGCTCATCATCAAGCGGAAATTCTTGAGGTGGTTGGTGATATCGAAGGAAAGACCTGCGTGATCTTCGACGACATCATCGACACAGCCGGTACGCTCCTGAAGGCCAAAGAAGCGCTCATCAAGCGCGGCGCAAACAACGATGTGTACGCCGCAGCCACCCATGCCGTCTTTTCGGGAGACGCAGTCAAAAACCTCCGGAAAGCGGGCTTCAAGGAAGTCATTGTCACCGACAGCATGCCGGTGGACCCGAAAACGCTCCCTGCACTCAAGGTCCTCCCCATCGCACCGATGCTGGCCACCGTCATCCGGCACATCGAAAGCGGTGAGAGCGTCACGGAGATCTACAAACGATAAATCACCACGTGGACAGGAACGCTCCAAGATAGAAGAGTGCCGTCACCAGTGCATATACAAACACGATAACTTCGAAAAACATGCGAGGAAACTTCGACCGGAAACCATACACGCCTTCGATCACGCAATAGATCATGGGCAATGTCGCAATCGCGATGTACCGGAAGTGCTGCGATGAAGTGTACGGATAACGGAAACAGAAGATGACCAAACCTGCGAAGAGAAATGCAAGGGTGACGACGGGGAAATATTTTCGATGTCGAAGCAAACGCTCGATGCCAAAAAAACCGATCGGGAGAAGCATCAGCAAAAACAGCAACGGATATCGACCAAACGATGCATAGATCGAAGAACCGAACTGGAAGCTCCTGAGCACTGATTCAAGAAAATATTCCGGACGAAAAGGTCCGGATACATGGTGAACAAACGGTTGCAGCAGCAAGGAAAAAGGATTGAATATGAAGAGATTCTTCAAAGTGAAATCGATGCGACCTGCCGACGAGAGCAGATGAGCATTCTCCACAATGCCGTACGCATGGTCGCTGAAAAATCTCCAAAGATAAAACCATGCCCAAATCGGAGAAGTGAGGAAGAGTAAACCGCAGTGCTGCAGTCGTTCCCGAAAAGAAAGAGGGACGAGAAACAGAAAAACCACAATGGTCGGGGCAATGAGCAATATCGCATTCGCCTTCGTGAGAATTGCGAATGCAAGCCATAGGGAAACAATCATCCCCTGCTTTGCTTTCGGCTTCAGCATGAACTTCTGCAACGATGCGTACCAAAGAACACCGAAGAATATGAGTAGAACGTCATTGGAAATTTGCGAAGAAAGAAACACGAGCGGTGGCGCTACCGCGAGCAATGCGACCGCCAAAGCTCTCTGCATTCTGCCTTGAAAGAACACATGCACGGCACCGACTCCCGTACAAAGCACCCCGATCGAGAGGAGAAGCCCAAAAGACTGAATGCAGAAAAGCGAAAGCTCTGGCGACCAGCCGACCAATGTCCCAATCCAAGGAAAAAACGCCGCAAGCATATAATAAAGCGGTGCCTGATGTGCCTGCCACAACGCGGTGCCAGCCGGCAACATTCCGTGCTTCACAAGATAGAAAATATAATCGACATGGCCCTGAGAATCGTATCCATAAAAATACCACGGAGAACCGGAAACGTAGAGGCTCCGGAGCGTTATTCCGAGAGCAATAAAGAGAAAAATTTCCCTTTGCACTACCGCACGTCGAATTTTGTAAAACAGAAAAGAGAACGACAAGAGGATGATCAACTGGAGAAACACATGCGCAAGCTTCACGATATTGCGAAGTGATGGCAAAAACGCGACGATCACGCCCGAGAAAGGATCGTTGAAAAATAGACGCATGTTCACGGTATTCGTTCCGGGTTTCAGCACGCCTCCCATATCCGGCTCATTCGAAATCTTGTCTGGGGACACTTTCTGCCCGTTGACCGTAAGGGTGACGAGATTTCCCGTATGAGGAAGAAGAAAATACCGAGTATGCTTTTCGGGAAGATCGACCGTAAAACTGACATTGCCGACGCGCGGGAGCGGTCCCAGCGTGTACCACACGGGCATCGAGAGGACGACGGGGGGATTTTGGACTTCCTCAAAACGAATCGTGGCATCGGAAAAACGGGGAAGAAACATGTCGTACACAACATTCAATCCCGCCAACAATACCAATGCGAGAATGGGCACCGTGGTGAGAAAAAACGATCGTCTATACATCGCACCCAGTGTAGCAGCCCCGCACCTTGATGAGGAAACCGAAAGAATATAGTCTCATATCATGTGTCCTTGCACTTCCAATGTATGAGGAGAACCTTGCTAAGATTTTTCGCAGATATTGGAAGCAAACTTCGCCGGTGGAACATTTCCCTGAACAAGCATCGAGCAATATTCGTTCTTTGCGCATGGCTTCTGTATGTCCTGATGGTGAGCATCGTCGCTTTCTATCACGAACCGTGGTCAGACGAAGCGCAAGCATGGCTTCTCGCACGCGATTCTTCCGTGCGCGATCTCCTGCTGATCCGCATGCACTACGAAGGACCGGTGCTCTGGCATTTGGTGCTCAAAATCCTCACGTCTCTCCATCTGGGCTACGGATCGATGACGGTACTGTCCGTCATCATCGCAAGCATGGGCATCGTTGCGTTTTTCCGCTGGTCGCCTTTTCCGTTGCTGCTGACAGTACTGATCCCATTCACGTACTTTCTTTTCTATCAGTATGCGGTCATCGCAAGATGCTATGTGCTGTTACCGCTGCTGCTCTTCAGCGTGATGATCGCAAAACGTGATGCCTTCCAAAAACCCGCACGATTCTTCCTCTTGCTGTTTCTTCTCATGAACGTCAGCATCCACGGCTTTCTGTTGAGCGGAAGCCTCTTTGTTCTCCATCTTCTGCTTCTTGCCAAGAACTGGTCGACTCTTTCTCAGAAAAACAGACGGAAACACATTGCTTGGGGAACGGTATTATCAGTGCTTTTTCTCATTGTTTTACGGAGTCTTTGGCCGGCATCCGATTTTATCGCGCCTGAAATTTCGAACAATCTTCTCAAGGGAATGGGCTCCATCATCGTCATTCTCTCGTCAATATTCGTCCTCGCATCGTGCATCCTTGCTCGCAAGATCATTCTGAAATACTCCGGAGTTTTGTTCTTGATCGTTCTGATATTCCCACAATTGCTTTTGATGCTTCTGGTCTACAGCAACGCCTGGCACGAAGGCATCTTATGGCTTATCTGCCTCCTTGCATCGGGAGAACATGAGCAAGAATATGGCAATAAATCCGAGCGTAATATCATCGCAAAACAAACCTTCTATTTGACGGTTTTCCTCATCTCTGCGGTGCACATTATTTGGGCCGTCACCGCAAGTGTTCATGATCTGTACGGTCCGTATTCAGGAGCGAAAGATGCAGCAGTCTTTATAAAAAACAATGTCGCCGAAGACAAAACCATCGTCACCGTCAGCTACGGAGGCATAGGAATTTTGCCGTATTTCGAGCGTAATATTTTTTCAAATTTGCATGGGGGGACTCCTCCAAGTTACTTCCACTGGTCAGTCAAAAGCGGTATGGATATCAGTGACGAGTGGATGCTACTGCATCGTCCGGATTTCCTGCTCCTAAACCTGAAAATACCCCAACAGAACAGCAATCTGATGCCAATAGATATCGAACACTATGTACCGCTCAAAAAAATCCCCGGATTTCTGTACTGGAAAATGGGGATTTTTGAAGAAGATTCCTACGTAGTATACGAAAGGAAAAATGAATAAACGTAATGCCCTGAGCCAAGAACATCAGTACAACACATCTGTTTTTCCCGCGATGTCGGGCATCAGATGATTGACTATCATGAAAATAGCCGTGCAAAAAAGAAGACAATATTCGGCCTGTTTCCGGGTAAACTTCTTGATGTTCAGAAGCGGGAGAAATGAAGTGAGAGCAAGCGACAACAGGTACGCAATGCTAAACGATGCTGATGCGATATAGACTCCTTTATTGGATAAATATCCTTCAAGCAACGGCGTAGACCACATGTACGCAATCAAGCCGAGAAAATGCAGAGCACCGGTCAAAAGAAGCACAACACCGAAGCGATACCAAAGGTCTTTTGTCATGCGTTGCCCGTATGCCGTGATACAACCTATGAAGCAAAGAGCCGGTGCAACAACATTGTACAACACTGCCAGAAATATCGTAAAAACAGATAAAAAATCGCGGTCATACATATACCAAAGCGAATTCCACGTCGGCAAAAGCCGAGGAATGCCGTGCTGAATGGGCAAAATGTAGGCAAGAACGAATAAAAAAGGATGAGTGTCTCTCCACCAAACCGAATGCCTGAAAAGATCGGTCCACATCGAGAGACCGGCCGTACTGAAAAAGAAGGTATGTTCAGGAATATAATTCCGATAGTAAAGGTACACAAAGGTAGCAACAGCCGACAGAAAGCCCATGATCAAAAGAATCAGAAAACGCCTCCATGTATACGCCTCTCTCGACAAGAGTAATACGAAGAGTGGAATTGGCTGGAGCAGAAAACCGGACAATTTAAAGAGGTTTGCAAGAATGAGGGTAAGCGTGAGTGCAAGGCAATACAAAAAAACAGAGAAGATCGATTGCTTCTTCCAGAAAATTTGCACGGAAAGAAAAAGAATGATGCTCATGCAAGCCAAGACAAAAACATCAAGGCTCACAATGACCGAAAGATAGATTTGCATGGGAATAGACGCTGCCAAATACAGAAAGACCACGGCAGGTAGATGCCCGAGAAGCCCCAAGCTTTTGAGCGTGGAACGCATAAAGAAAAATGCAACCAATGAGGCAAGAAATGAAAGAGTTTGTGCGGCGAGAATCGGCACCATTCCAAGCATTGTAAGACTGTGCGCAAGCAGGAAACCGAGCGGAGGGTGAACGGCATAATACAACGCTCTGGGCGACAGAAACGGATGCGTCCAGCTGATGGCCGATACCACCTGAAGATGACCGCGAACATCGTATCCGATGTATTGTCCGAACATGCGCGCAAAAAGCAGCAAGCGCAGGGCAATAAACGCAAACAGGAAAGCACGTTCTATCGCACGGAGATCCAGAGTTCTGTCTTCATGCATGGAAGAATTTTAGAGAAACACCCTGCAATGGAAAAGGGCTAATTTTACCCAGCATTCAGAAAATCGACACAGGGAAGAACCGCCAAGTTGTAACACTGGAGAGGCATTGTACCTTGTAAGAACAATCGAAACCGTACGTCTGATGGTCTGTATTCCTTCCCCTTCATTCGTATGCGGATCCCTTCCTACAAACGGATTGCGTTTGCAGCAGCGATGCTCTTACCCCTGACAGCCGGCGCAATCGGCATTCCTGTCATCATCAACGGTCAGACGATTATTTTTACAGATGTGCCGCAATCGGCATGGTTTGCGACCCATGTCCAAAGTGCCACGGAAGCCGGCATCGTGAACGGTTATAAAGACGCTCAAGGACGTCTCACGGGTCGCTTTGGTCCGGAGAATCACGTCACACTCGGCGAGGTCTTTAAAATTGCCAGTGAATCCGCAGGGTACAACGAAGAAGACTATGGAAACGTCATTGCAAGCGGTACAAAGCACTGGTCATCGGTGTACGTCTCGGTAGCAATCGGAGAGAATTTCCCAGTGACGGACGCATTGCGACAGCTCGACCGCGATGCGACGAGAGCCGAGGTCGCGGCAATCATCGCAGCTGCATTCCGCGTCACGGTGAACGCGAATCCAAGCGGAACGACATTCAAAGATGTCCAGATGAAGACAGCATTCGGTGCAGCCATCGAAGCACTCGCACTCAAAGCGGTCGTATCGGGAGACACGGATTCGAAAGGAGCACAGCTTGGCACCTACCGTCCGATCGAAGCGATCAACCGTGCGGAAGTCGTAAAAATAGCAATGTCCGCTCGTGCCGCATATGGCGAACCCGGCGAGGGTCGAAAACCGACGGCAGAGCAGACAACAATCTCCCTCTATAGGGAGGAAGGATTCTCTCCGCAAGTACTGCGCGTGAAAATCGGCACAACCGTCACATTCAGGAATGACAGTGCGAGGGATCTCTGGATCGCAAGCAACCCGCATCCCATCCACACCGGTTATCCCGAGTTCGATTCCGGTAAAGCCATACGATCGGGAGCGGAGTACACGTTCACCTTCAGTAAAATCGGAACGTGGGGGTTTCACAACCATTTGCACTCCGTCGACACGGCAACCGTCATCGTAGAATGACGGGGATCCTGCTGCGTCACAGAGTGGCGCTTCCTCCAGCTGAAGGGCGGGGGAAGCGCTTTTGTATCTGTCTTGAGTCCAACCGATGCCTCCAGTATTGTAGGCGGGCTTTCAAGGGCGATTAGCTCCAGCCTTCGCTCCTCTGCGGAGGAGCTATGGCCGGCAAGCAGTTGGTTCATTCCTTTCATCGCAGCATTGTTCCGGGCGATTAGCTCAGTTGGTTAGAGCGCGACACTGATAATGTCGAGGTCGGCTGTTCAAATCAGCCATCGCCCACCACTTGCATAAAATATAAATAATATTATAATATTTTTATGAATGTTTTAGATATCTTACAAAAAGGCCTAGAGGCTGAATGTAGAAAATTACACAAAGGGGAAGCAGTACAAATTTCGATGAGTCCGCAAGTAGATGCAAATACAGTACAAGTAATAAGGACGACTGTAGAAAGTCTATACAGAAGTATGTTCCATGAAGATTTGCAAATTGAAGCAATGGAAAGAGATGAATATGGAGTGTTGCGGATATCCGTTGTAAAAAAACCATAAAAATTATTCTCCCCACCATCACCAATCAATGATTACTTTGTTCAAATAATGTGAACGATCTTATATTTTAACATATATATTTCCGCTTGTACAAGGGAAGAACTTGCGTACCTGTTCCTCTTTTCCTATAGAATAAAGAAAGTATCTATTTCTTTCCCTTCACTCCTTTATGTGTCAGAAATCTACCCTGGGCATCGTTGCCTGCATTCTGGTCACAGTCGGTGCGCTCAACTGGGGCCTTGTCGGTCTCGGATGGCTCGCAGGCGGTGCCGACTGGAACGTCGTGCACATGCTTCTCGGTTCATGGATGAAAGTGGAAGCCATTGTCTATGTCCTCGTCGGACTCTCGGGCGTGTATAAGCTCGTGAAATGTTCCAGTTGCTGCAAAGACGGCACGTGCAAGTAATTGCAGAGATGAAAAAATAAAGCCCTCACTCGTTGGGGGCTTTTTTAATGAAAGAACTGCTTGATCGGTACTGCGTTCGGAAGAGCAACGCCGTTTCGTTTGATGTTTCGTACCATGCGTTGGAGCGGACACAGGGAAAATTCATACGGGACATCATTGTCTTTTTCCTTCAGCAATATTCCTGATACTTTCACGCAATCGGCAAGAGAATCATCTGCCTCAAACGTTGTGATCGTC
The DNA here is from genome assembly GCA_943350395.1 of Candidatus Peribacteria bacterium. GTDB lineage: Bacteria > Patescibacteriota > Gracilibacteria > Peribacterales > Peribacteraceae > SICN01. The sequence goes on along the minus strand of CALRAD010000003.1, from coordinate 10,403 downwards.
GTAAAGAGCGCTTCTGCATCAAGAAGGAGCCCACGAGCCAATGCAATCAGTTCCGAAACGGGATACGTATGCCGAACCTCGTGCATGACTTCCGGAGCCTGAACAAGAACAACTGACGTTGGAGAAGAACCGTGCAATGCGACTGCAATATCCGAAAGAAACGTTTCCTGATCTGTGCCCGAAAGAAGCGGAGACATCATCTCTCCGACTTCGCCAATTGCAGCCCTCCAGAGTTCCGCCTGCTTTGGATACCCTGCATCATCATACTTGAGTGGGAGTACGGAAATCAGTGCATGAAGCGTCGAGGCAGTCGACTGAGCATCTGCCGCAGCGGCACGAGAAACATCTTGAACCCAAAGATCAAGCAGTCCCTGCGGCAAAGGACGAAGTGTGTGAAGTGCGAGCACAGGAATGGCGAGTACTCTGTCTTGCGAGAGCGAAGAATCTGCTGCTATGCGTTTCGACACCAGATCGGATGATTCTGGATCAAGTCGATCCGAGAAAACAGCGAGCCTAAGAGCGGCAAGAGAAGCGAGAGAACTCTCTCCGAGTGCATCCGCAAGTGCGAATGCGGCAGCGACGGAAGAAGCAGAAAGTACCTCATCGGGATCTTGCAGATATTCGGCAAGCATCGTTTTTCGTGCCGCATCCCCGTCCTCAAAACCCGAATGTGAAGATGGAAGCGGAGTGTCAGGAAGCATCCTGCTGTTTGCAATCTGCTCCGCAAGCCAAGCATCCGGAGTACCGGATGTCTGCACTGTTCCATCGGAATCGACACGCAACTGATAACCGGGAGAGACGATAGTCTCCTTGTTTACAACCGTAGCGATGACAGGAAACGTCAATGCGACGACGGTTGTCGAGACATTGTCACGCATGACGAGGAGTGACCCCATGAGTGCATCCGCATGGAAGCCGTTCCCCATATCGATCGATGCAAACCCGGATGCCTTGATGAGTGCGGTTCCCTGAATGAACTCGATGGAGTCTTTTGGAGTGACAAGCACTTTCGATGCCGGTGACAGAAGAACGGTGATGCCCGAAGCAAGAGAGAATTGTTTCTCCTGATCGCCGGACGCAATCACCAAATCCTCAGATGAATCCGTCACGGCTGCAGACGCTGACATAAGTTGATTGAACATACCCACAATGACGAGCATCAGCATCGTGAGAGGCAGTGCGACAAAATGACGATGGCGTGGAGAAGAATGCATGAAAATCCTCTTATTATAGCAGAAAAAAGCCAAATTCGTAAGGTCGAAAGTGTCAGAAATGCGTACGTCCGTTACACTTCATTCGTGCGCATTCTCGGAGTCGACCCCGGCATGACCAGAACCGGTCTTGGACTGATCGAAACGCAGAAATCCGGCGAGCCGATCGTCATCGAATGGTTAACGATCGAAACGCCTGCAGGATTGCCCCTTCCGGAGCGCCTTCGTGAACTGGCAGCGGATCTCAAAAGTTATCTGGATGAATCGAAGCCCGATCTCGCCGTCGTCGAGAAGCTGTTTTTTGCAACGAACAAACGCACGGCGATGGATGTCTCGCACGCGCGCGGCGTCATCATGGCTGCACTCAGTGCTCATGGCATCAACATTCTCGAAGCAACGCCGCTGCAACTGAAGACGACGATCACCGGTGACGGCAGAGCGGATAAGAAACAGATGCAGTCGATGGTGAAGCGCACACTTAAACTGAAAGAGATCCCGACTCCGGCAGATGCGGCGGACGGTCTTGCTCTTGCGCTGTATGGAGCATTTACGAAGAAGTTTTTCTGACGTTCCCCTTCCCTACTTTCCAAACCTGACACCTCTGCTTCAGAGGGACAGTATGCGTTGTCGTGATGATCACCTGATGCCCTGCAAGAGACGATAGCAATGCCTGCTGGTGATGATCATCGAGTTCCGAAAGCACATCATCGAGGAGAATCACGGGGCGCTCGCCACGAACCTCTCGAAAAAGTACGGCGCTTGTGAGGAGTAATGCGATGAACGCCGCTCGCTGCTGCCCACGTGACGCAAACAGTGCAACGTCATGACCCAAGGCTTGCAAATGCCAATCATCGCGATGCGGACCGATAGTCGTACTGCAGACTGCCAGATCGCGATCACGAGCGGTAATCAGAAGCTCTCGCATCTCGATTTCGATCGCCTTCAGGTTCGTCTCGCGTGTCTTTCGATCGTGCATCATTCGGACATCGTTCCATTCGGTTTCTCCGAGATCTGCGATTGTTTTTTGTAGAGAACGATTGAAGAGAACGATCATCTCATCCCTAAGAAGAATGAGACCTGATCCGATTTCGACAAGACGACCGTCCCACAGCGAGAGATCGTCGAGACCGGCTTCGTGATCGGCAATACGCGAAAGAACCGCATTTCTCTGCTTCAGCACACGCTCGTACTCGATGCGCTTCGCGGCATAATCCGGTTTCAGTTGTGACAGAAGCACATCGAGAAAACTACGACGCATCGACGGCGAACCAGTAAAAATGTCCAAATCCTGCGGGAGAAAAACAATCGTCGGCAATGCGCCGATGAACTGCAGAAGAGGCGTTCTGACATCACGGATGAACATCGCCGACTGTCGCCTCGGACTCTGCTGAAAAACATATTCGACAGACGATGCTTCACCGCTGTCACCGAGTGTTTCCGCACGCAATCGGAAAAAATCCGCGCCCCAGCGTAGCGCATCTTCCGGCTTTGCCCGAAGGCACGAACGTCCGACCGACAGAAACGAGATCGCCTCCACGAGATTCGTCTTCCCCTCTCCGTTCTCGCCGACAAACATCAATTGATCTTCGTCGGAGAACTCTACAAGAAGCCGATCATAGGATCGGAATTGCTCGAGACTGAGAGATGTAAGACGCACAAATCAAGCTTACACTTTTCTTCCTTCACTCAGAACCCGCTCGATCACCTCCAGATACTGTTTGCGCTTTACGTAGAGTGAGATCTGTTCAGGGAGAACCCACACGTATTCATCGACTTCATGATGATCGACGCGCACCACTGCATCCGCAGGGGCGCGCGTAACCACAAAACACAGTGTCTGGCCGTCATTCACGGGGTTGTTTCTCGCGATGAAATCCGGAGGAAAGTCATAACAGTACGTTTGCGTGCTCGAATGCAGAACGCTCGGAAGCGTCAGTCCTGTTTCTTCTTGCAGCTCCCGAAGCGCCGCCTGCTCCGGCGTTTCGTCTTCTTCGATACCCCCCTGCGGCAGCTGCCACGTATCCATTGGTCTCGGCTTCTTGACGAGCAGTATCTGGTCGACAAATCCGCATCCTTTGGGTGAACACACTTCCGTTTCTTTCAAAACCAGCACGGAAACGGCACGGCGATACTTCTTCATACGAATCACTGTAACGAACAACCTCGCGCCCTGGAAGGGCGCACTGGACATTCAATATAACCTTGCGCCATAGAAGGGCGCACTGGTTCATTGAAACATCGAATTGGCGATATCCCCATACATGAAACAGGGCGGCCATCCTGGCCGCGATTGCTGTCAAAACTAGCTGGAATGTTTTTCCTCCTTGAGTTTTACTTTGGTCTTCTTTCCGCACACATCGCAATATTTCATGAGTTCCCTAAAATCCGCTTTCTTCGCCTTCATAATACGAATCGTACACGTTCGTGCACCACATTCACTGCAGAAGCCGGCATACACTGTTCTCTTTCCTCTTGGCATAGCCGCGGCACTGTACCTAAGAGAGGGTGAGGAGCGCAAGCCCAATGAAGACGACCGAAAAAGACAGAATCTTGATGGACGTACTCTGGATGCTCCAAAGCTCCTTAGGAGCATATGCAGGGAAGAATTGTGCCGTGGCTGCCGCAAGCAGCAGAACGAAGAACGGCTGGATATTGCCGACGATAGAGATGAGCGATACGGGTCCCAAGCGGTAGGAAAACGTGAGTACAAGCTCGGTTGCGTAGAAACATGCGACCACAAGACCGCTTAAGAGCACGAAGCTCGACGTGCACTGCGGCAGATGATCAAAAACATTCCGACGCTGACGCGGTAACATGAAAGGCACGACAAAGCCGACGAGATCACGACCGAGGATCAGCCAGAAGATGACGGGGAGAATCGTTTCTCCCGAAAGCATCGCAGCCTTGCGAACGACCGCAACGGGTAAATAGCAGAGACCGAGTGCAAGAAGCATGAGAAGCGTTCGCTTAAGCGAAACGTGCGTATGAAAGAACGACACGAATAAAACCCCCGAACACACGAGCAGTGCTCCAAAAAATTGCATCGTCGTCCATGTTTCGCTGAAGAACGTGAAACCGATGACGCTCAGGAACATACTGTTCATCGCCCACGCTGCATTCACCACCGAGATGTCGAGCCGATCGAGTATCCACAGAAACAGCAGATCACCGAGATAGGCGAAGAATGCAGCAGCAACGAGGAGAGGCATCCAGTCGGTCGAGACGGAATAGTTCAGTGCAATCAGCATGAGAAAAACCATGCTGAAGCATGTCTGTACCCACAGAAGAAACGACGGACTCTTATGAAACTTTGCTACGAGCGTCGAGTTCACCACATTGATCACCGCCCAGAGGAAAGCCGAGAGAAGGGTGAGAGGGAACCACATACAATCGAGTATACGGTTCTCGATACGCCCTCGCTATGGCTCGGGCTACTCGAACTGACACAGATCAAAGCGACCCCCGTGTGTCACTTCGAGTAGCGCACTTCGAGGGCGCGTATCGAGAAGCAGTTCGCGTTTACTTCCCTGCTTGCAGATAGTTAAATGCACTGTTCGCGGCAACCGTTGCCTCCCCCGCTGCGGTCGTGAACTGCGCGAAATGATTGCTCGCACTGGTGAGATCGCCCGCACCGAAGATCCCCGCAATGTTCGTGCGCTGCGCTTCGTCTACCTGCAAAAATCCTTTCGTATCGAGAGCGCAACCGAGCTTCTTCGGCAGTTCCACCGCAGGATTCGAACCGATCTCGATGAAGACACCGTCAACGGCAATGGTATCTGAACCATTATAAGGCTGATCGAGCTTGATGCCCGTCACTTTCTTGCTTGCCGGCCGTAGCCCTGCCGCAGCGGGCGAAGGCTGGTCACCGATCACTTCGACGATATTCCGCTCAAGTACAAACTCGACGTTCTTCTTCTCCTTCACTTTCTCGACCCAATACGGCTCAGCACGGAAACTGTTCTTCCGATGCACGAGATACACTTTCGCTGCAACCTGAGCGGCAATCGCGGCACCCTCGACGGCGCTATCCCCTCCTCCGATCACCGCGACGGTCTTGTTCCTGTAGAAGAAGGCATCGCACGTCGCACAGTACGTCACGCCTTTCCCCGAAAATTCTTCCTCGCCTTTTATGCCAAGATGACGCTTATTCGAACCCGTCGCAAAGATCACCGTCTTGCCCATCACTTTCTCGTCTCCTTCAAGCACCAACTCGAATTCGGAACCCATTTTCTGGATATCTTTTACACGTGCGATCTTGAACGTCACCTGATCAGTAAAGCTGACCGCGTGTTTCTTGAATTTCTCCATGAGATCCGGGCCTCTTATTTCTATCTCCCCCGGCCAGTTCCCAACCTCTGCAGCCGTGTTGCCCATACCTCCTTCCTCAGCTCCCACCAGCAATACTTTCAACTTGTACCGCGCACAGTAGATCGCCGCGGTGTACCCCGCGATGCCAAGCCCTACGATAACAACATCAAACATAGGCTTAGTGTAGCACTTGAAACATCCATCCAAACAGCCTCTTCGCTCCTTCGGTCAGTCGCGGGCCAGGACGATTGAGAAGCGAGTCGTCAATCACGAACAGATGATTTTCTTTCACCGCACGAAGTTCCGCCCAGCCCGCGCGACTGGTGAGCAGTTCTTTACTCGCTGCAATACCGGCTCCGCAGATACTGAGAACAATAAGATCAGGATCGAACGCTTGAATTTCCTGAAGCGATACTTCACGACTCGGCGGATTTTTTGTGACATCCAACGTCGGATCGCCGCGGGTCGGTAGACCCGCTCTTAATTCATAATTCTTACTTCGTAATTCTTGCCCGGATCGAGAAATATCAAACGGAATTCCACCTGCGATTTTTACAACATCTGGTACCCAATTTCCGCTCACCATCGGAGGATGGTGCCATTCTTCGACGTACACTTTGGGTTTCCGAAACATCAGTCCCGCTTTTCTCTTTGTATCATTAAACCCCTGCTGCATCGTTTCTACTAAAGCATGCGCCCGAGGCTCGCACCCGAGAATCGTGCCAATTTCACGAATCGACTCGTAGATCTCTAGGATCGATCGCGGATCCTGATAGATGACCCCGAAATGTTCTTCCTTCAATTTCTTTGCAAGCTTTTCCTGCACCAGCGTTGACGTAAAGACAACCTCGGGTGTGAAAGACCGCAATGCCTCGATGTCGATCTTCTGATGATCCTTGAGATGTGAAATCGCCTTCGCACCCTCCGGAAAATCACTGTACTGATCGGTGCAGACGATGTTCTTCTGTTGCTCCATTGCAAAAAGAATTTCGGTGACAGCTGGCGAAAGTGATGCGATGCGCATGAATTCATTGTAGACCAAACGCGCGAACCTGCCTGCCGGCAGGCAGGGCATCGCGCTCCCATTCAAGATAGTAAATTCATCAACGGGAGCGGCATGCTTGCCGCGGTCACCCTAGGAAAATCTTGCATTTCCACATCACTTCCTTACAATTTGCCGCTATGCAAAATTCTCAAGAAGATTTACGAAGACTCAGAGATGACCTCATGAATCTGCAACCGCTCTACACAAAAACTGATGCTGTGTGGAATGAAAGAAGAAGAGAAGAACTCTCAGAAGGACTTTCTTCGACTGCCCTTCAATGTCTTGCCGTCTTCATTGAAGAAATTGGCAATATTCCAATCAGCGATATTCCACACTCAGAAATGCTACCCACATTGATTGAGAAAGGTCTTGTAGAAAATGTTACAGAACAGGTTCGACAGAGTCTCACGGAACGAATAAAAGAGCTTTCAGTCGATGGTGCCATGGGAGGGACTTGAACCCTCAATCCCTTGCGGGAACGCGATTTTGAGTCGCGCGCGTATACCATTCCGCCACCATGGCCGAGCACCCTCTCAGCCTACAACGTTTTCTATCCAGCTTCCACAGGCATACGTTACTATGAATATGACTATGCCTTCCACCTCTTCCGTTTACACGCACTGCGACGAACTTGATCGTCTGCCAGTGAAAAACCGCGAGAACTGGCTGACTGAGTCCTCGCTGATCTGCGAACTGCTCAAGCCGAACGCATCTGTACTCCAGATCGGCTGTGCAAATGCGTCACGACTGATTGATCTTCAGAGGAAAAGACCCAATCTGCATTTTCTCGGCATCGATATTGACGAGGCACTTCTGTCGGATGCACGAAGAAATATCGCGAAAGCAGAGATGACGATTGGCACAAAGCACTGCGATATCACATCGAGAGAACAGTGCGAGGAACTGGGGCATTTCGACTACGTTCTCTGTCTGAATAACACGCTCGGGTATATCCCGGATGAAAAAGCCGCACTGGCAAATATGCATCTTCTGGGTAAGAAAATTCTGATCTCCGTATACACCGAACAATTCACAGACAGTCTGGCTCGGGAATATTTCGGAGTGCTCGGACTGAAAATCCAAAAGATAGAGAACAATCGCTTCACTTTTGAGGACTTTACCTCAGTAAAACGGTACACACGGAAAGAGATCCAAAAATGGGGCGGAACGATGACCAAAACTATTCTCGGTTCACTCTGTACTTTGGAATAATTGCTCACAAGGAATAAAGTTTGATAGATGGCTTTCCATAGCCATTTTCCTGAGTATTCTTTCGACAATTTTTATTTGACATTTTGACTATTTTAGTATAAAATAACTATTGGCTCTTTTCACAACACCGGTTGAGAAAATGTAGGCCGTAGAACCACGACGATTTTGAAGGAGAAATGACATGTTGAATCCGGCTTTTCTTGGCCTGAAACCCGAACGCGTTTTGGACATTTTCAGCGACGTGCTGAGAATCCCGAGACGATCCCATGAAGAAATTTTCATGGTGGATTACATCCGCATTTGGGCAGAAGGTCGCGGGTATCGGTACAAGGTCGACGATGCCAAAAACATTGTTGTCTTTGTGCCCGCGAACAACGGTCTTGATGAAGCGCCGACTCTGTGTTTGCAAGCGCATAACGACATGGTCTGCGTTGGGCAAACGAGTTGGCCGATCGAGATCGAAGTCAAAAACGGCTGGGTCATGACGAAGGGTCAGACCCAGACGCTCGGTGCCGACAACGGCATCGGGTGTGCGATGATGATGGCGGTGTGTGATGAACATCACGGACCGCTTGAGTTGTTGTTCACCAGTGACGAGGAGGATGACTTCTCGGGATGTGAAAAGTTCCGACGAGAGTACTTCGGACTCAAATCCAAGTACGTCATCAACCTCGACACCCCTCACGATGGCCGCATCACGGTCGCCAGCGCGGGGTTCGTCTACGCGAAGTCCACACTCAAGCTGACGCGTGAAGGCGGTCACACTGCCAAACGCTACAGACTGAGTCTGGACAACCTTCCGGGAGGTCACAGTGGTGAAGATGTCCATACGTTCCGGGGCAACTCCCTGAAATTGATGGGTCTTCTCCTCTCACGACTGCCACACTGCTCTCTTCTCGTCTCCATCGAAGGCGGCGAGAAAAACAACAGTATCCCGAAGTCCTGCACCGCAGTGGTGCAAGTTCCGAACGGAGAAAACGATTTCGGCGTGCTCGAGACGTTGGTCGAAAGTGCCAGGGAAACCTTGCGTTGCCCGGGCATCACCTTCGTCGTCACGCCGGATGACAGCTCCGAACTGAACGCTTTGTCACTGGAGTGTCACACGAAGCTGGTGGCATTGCTGCGAGCAGTGCCGAACGGTGTCGTGCAAATGAACCTCGACCTCGAGGATCTTCCAGACCTCTCCAGTACTCCGTCCGTGATCAAAAAAGTGGATGGGCAAGACGCTCTCCTCTTCATGCATCAGGTTCGGGGTGCGACGGAAGAAGCTCTCTACAGCATGTTCGAAAGGGTTTCGGCTGTGTACGCCTCTTTTGGTTGCACAGTCGAAAAAGGCCACCATGGCCGGAGTTGGATACAGGATCCAAATCATCCTCTCGTGAAGGCGGCGCAAACCTCCTTCGCTGTGACGGGATACCCGGGCGTTTTGTCTGGGAATCACGGAGCCATCGAGCCGGGGACGCTTTGCGGCGACCCCACAAATCCGCAGTTCGAAGCTGCAGTGAGCTTCGGAGTTTGGATCAGGGACGAACACAAGGAAACGGAACGGTTTCCGCTGTTCTCTCTGGAACGAACGTTCGAAGTGCTGCGATACTTCGTCAGTCATTCCGGATCCTTCGGTCTCTAGGTTTCACTGCCTCACAATTTCTCTCAACCCCTACGAAAGGAGCTACGGGCCTGTGCATTTCGCACAGGCCTTTGGCTTGTGCGCGTATTTCGTGAAGACAAAGAATTTCACGTCGAGTAGGCTCATAAAACATGATCCCGATCGAACTCCCCTACCTCCAACGCATTGCAAAACGACAATCCCCTGCTTCACTTCTCCATGAACCGAAGTTTCTGCATGCACAGAAACTGTTCTTCGATGTTGCGAAAGATCTCGGAGGAAGTGTCGATTTCGACATCGCCGACATGCGTGAGGTGCATGCAGTTGCCGCACTCGAAGACCCGAAAGGCAAACATATGCTGGATATCGGTTGCGGCTCGACCGAACCGTACGTGCTTGAGGACACGTTTCGCGATCGCTATCCGCCATTCTTTGCTGAAATGCTCACAACACTCGGAGCGAACGTCACCGGCATCGATATCCGCCCAAATCCAAACGCACAGTACGATCATCGCGTGCTCGATCTCATGAAACCCGACTGGATGAAGACGCTTACACCTCCCTACGACATCATCGCCTGCCTCAGCCTCTTCAACGCACCGAAGAGTCCTTTCGAGAATGACCCGAAACTCTGCGACAAGATCATGACCAATATGCATTCGCTGCTTGCGAAAGACGGCCTTCTGATCGTAACTCTACGTGATGACGAAAAAGATCCGAACGCATACCTCGAATCGATGAAATTCAGACTGCTGCACCGCGACGGGAATTGTGCGTGGACAAGCCCGGAATAAATCGCTCGTATCCATCAAGAACGCTCTCTTCATTGCATTTTTATTGATTTCAAATAAAAAAGTACTACAGTCAAGGAGTGTTAGGTTGCAGCATTAGGGTAACACTTTCCTTGGTGAGGCATTCATAGACTACGGCTGCAGGGGTTCTTCTGTCCATTCCCATGCCAGAATGGCTTTTAACGTAGTTGTACCAGTTCAGCCACTGCCAAACGATGAAGTTGTGCTCA
>CALRAD010000002.1 GCA_943350395.1 Candidatus Peribacteria bacterium | reverse complement strand
CGTGCAGCAGAAGAGACGGAGATGTCACCGGAGAGAACTTGTTCAACGACGGAAGCTTTCATGGCAGCAAAACGGAAGGAGGTGTGAGATTTCATGACTTCACCCTACCTACGAATGTGTAACCCTAATTGCTGCAATTGGAACATATTCATGCAAGTTTTCTAGACGCTTATCCTCAACGCTGGTGTAGCTGCAGCAGAGAGCGAGCCTTGCTCTGAACATCAATAGAAAACGCATCCTCACGATCTCTCGACACAAATCTGGCTACAATTTTGATTGCGCGAGCATCATGCGTAGCCTCAATTGCAACAAGGGCATTCATCGCATGAGACTTCGAACAATGCAGCACGTGTTCGCTCGCGATGCGAACTTGATCCACATCGAAACCAACGAGTGCCTTGTTCATCGCATCGAGATCGTCTGTCCTCCGAATGACCTCGAGGATTCTCTCATCCACGTCGGGAAGCCGGGTCGAAAATCCACCGCTCATACCGTGCATGCTAAAGAGCACGCATCCCTTCCACAAATAATTAAGGAGATTACCCCAGTATTTCCGCTAGTCTTCCTCCTGTAATCGCTGTCTTGATCTCCCTCGCTATGCGACGACCCGGCCTGCCGGCCATAGCTAACCCAAAATTTCCTGCAATCTGCCATTCACGATTGCTGTTTTAATTTCACGCGCGATGCGACGGCCGGTGCTCATTGGCACATCGTACTTGAGTGCTGTGTACGGAGAACCTTCGATGAACGGGTTCGTGCCGGCGACGATTCTGGCGCTGATTTCAAAGACAAATGTCTGGAGCTTTCTGGTCACGATTGTTTCGAGACAGAAGGGACCGAATAAGCCTTTGCCACAAAGTTTCTTGCTTGCGGCGACCACGCGCTCGCCCATTCCGAAAAATTCGGGGAGCATCGATTCTCGAACGACGATCGGAATGTTGCCGACAATCGTGTAACTCGTATGGATCTTCGCAGCGAGCTGATCTTCGGCTTTGATGCGTCCGATCGAGTCGGCATTCGACTCGTAGCGTTTATCGAAGCTCATGATCTCGAGCTCACCAGTGAGTGCAGACTGAAAGTAATGAATGTAGAGCGGCACACCGATGATGTACTCCTGAATATTGAAGTCCGTTTCTTCCGGATACTTTCTGTTCTTCACTTCGTAAAATTGCTCGGCGGTGCGAACGACGAAGTATCCAAACCCTCCTCCCGCTCCATGAAATTTCACAATCACCGGACAATCGATGTCTTCGGGTTTTTCGAATACGCGAGGCATCAGGATATTCGCATCCAAAAGCCATTTTCTCTCCATCGTTCGATTGCTCTCCCACTCCAAAATTTCTTTGGTTCCGTAGTACATGCTCTTCATCGTCTGCACTTTCTCGGGACCCATGTAACTGATAAACGATCCGTGCGGGATGATGATCGCATTGCGCTTGATCAATTCCGGTTCGACTTTGCTATCCCACTCGCTCCAGTCATCGACAATCAGAATCTCGTCGGCAACACCGAAACTTTTATAGACGCCTTCGGTTCCCCGTTTGCAGACGGCGAGATTCGGAACACCCTCATCACGCGCACCTTTCAGAATCTGGAGCGCCGAGTGACTGCCGATCGTTGCGATGCAATAATCTTTCGGATTTTTTGAAACGGCCGCTGCTTTCTTTGCAGGAGTCATGGTATTTCGCGAAGCATACTACAGATCGCAGAATCTCGGCAACAGTTTCTTCGGGCAACTGGAGATCATCTGCAATTCGCAGTACAATGCCGTAGCTTCGGTGCCGTAGCCAAGCAGTAAGGCAGGGGACTGCAAATCCCCCATGCGCGAGTGCGATCCTCGCCGGCACCTCCACAGTTGAATTGCAGACGAACAAGGAGCAAAGCGACGCAGTGAGTCGCAAGATACTGTGTCCTCCGAAGCTCCGAGCGATAGTGAGGAGCGAAGGGGGACAACGACCGCTTACTCTGCCTCCTTCGTCGCCGGATCGGTGAACGAAGCATTCTTCAGGATGAAGAGCACTTCGGCGGCTTCGCTGTCTTGGATGCTTAAGGGGAATGAACCTGTAAACGTATATCCCGTGCGAGCGACGGTCGCCGAAAGCTGATAATAACGACGGATCGGCTGCTCCGACGACGGTCTCGCACTGAAGACATGAATCGCTGATTCCTGAGAATCGATCGTGACAACGATCTTGTCGAGCAGTTTGTAATCGGGAAGTGCGGACACTGCGAGAATGTTCGACTGACTGTAATCGGATGTCGTCATTTCCTGACTCAAGGGTTCTCGGGTTACTGTCACGGTATCGAGTTGTCCCGCCTGTGGCGTCTCGAACTGAAATGCAGCGACGGTTTCCTCCGGAACGCCGAGAACCGTCAGTTGCTCTCTGCTGAGTACCTTCCAGCCCTTCGGCAAACAGACACTGACAGAACCGTTCCAGTATTGCTGGTCGCAGACCACCGTTTTGGATGCCGTCGAAGACGATCCGCACGCAGTAAGTGCTAGAAATCCGAGCAGAAGCGTCGCAGACCGAATACGCATCATGAAACCAATGATACCACAAGCAGAGATTGGAATTGACACACTTCTGGAATTGCACAAGATCGCTCTATGGAGCCATAGGCAAAAAGTGGTATTTTTGCTATACTAGAGAGAATATGCAGAAACCGATGACATCAATGCTGACATTCGTTGCACTCATCCTGCAACTCCTGTCTCCGTCAGTTTTCGCCGCAGGGACGTGCACAGTCTCCGCACTCGACACCGTGTCGGGCCTTGGAACACAGGTCACGGTCTCTTCGTGTGGAAGTAATGCTCAGGCACTTCTCATCGTCCAGAGCCCGGACAATCAAAATTACACGCAGACGATCACTTTGGACGGCGTCGGCAATGCCATCACACTGATCCCGTCGCAATACACGCTCACAGCGGGAACGTACGAGGTCACCGCGGCCGATGCAAAGACAACGTTTGCCGTACTCGCCGATCATGCCGACGATGCTCATTCGACACTCATCGTCAGTCCGCAATCGATCGACGCGGACGGCAGAGACACGGCAACCGTCACGGCAATCCTCAGAGACACGAATGACAATCCGGTAAGCGGTCGCCCTCTCGCGCTGATCGCGAGCCGCCTCACGGACGACGTCACTCCACAGTCGAAAGAAACCGACGACAGCGGACGCTTCCTCTGGACTGTTCGCGGAACCGAACAGGGAACGACCAGCCTCACGGTGTTCGACATCATCTCGGGGCGACAGATGAAACTCAAAGAAAATTTGACCGTCGGCAAAGAGGCGAGGTCCCCTCTCGGAGCATCTCTCACCGATTTCGGACGCGGTGGAGAAACCGTTACCGCCGACCTCGCGAGCGAAACCGTCGATCGCTTCGAACTCTCGCTCCCGCAAGGAGCAACCGACGTGAAAGCGAACGAACTCTTCGGTATGACCATCCGCGCGATGAAAGGAGGCGAAGTCTCGAGAGGATACATCGGCGCGCTCACCGTGAAGAGCTCCGATCCGGACGCACTTCTCCCGAGACAAGGAGAAGACCCAAGGAATCCGAGTGCGGGACACATCGAGATGCGCGGCGTCGATCAGGGCGAACGCAAGGTGCCTCTCGCCTTCATGCTTCGAAGCAGCGGCATGCAGACGATTGAAATCACGGACGATCTCGACCCGACATTCGCGGGAAAACTCACACTGAATGTCATCAGGTCCGGCGGAAGTGGCAATGACAAAATCGTCATCGTCGATCCTCAGGATCGCACAAGCGTGAAAGGCGGACCGATTCTGCTACAAGGCCGTGCGCCGAGCCTCATTAACCTCAAGGTGAAAGGCGGCAACGATATCGTGAACGGAGAGAGCGATGAGGAAGGCGTCTTCCGGATCAGCGTGCCGATCAATCCGGCGGACAAAGAAGTGACGCTCTTCGTGACGAGTGAGAACGGAGCGTACGAATCGAATCCCGTGCACATCCTCATCGACAATGTTGCTCCGGCAATCGAGACGATCAATCTAGATCCTGCGGAAGCGAAAGCGGGCGAGAGAACAACAATCACGGTGAAATCCGAAGCAGGCTTGAGCGCCGTCACCGCGGCGTACGGCACGGAAACGATCACCTTGTCAGAAGGATCCGGAGGTCTCTATAGCGGTATTCTCTCCGCTCCGAAGCTCCCCGGGATCTACGACATCACGGCGTCAGCGAAAGACGGAGCCGGAAACTCTTCGGCAATGCTGACGAAATGGAAAGTCTCAGCGACGACACTACCGATCGTGCAAAATGTCACAGCGGAGGGGAAACAGAACGCCGTGTCCGTTCAGTGGCAGGCGGTACAGGGTGTCGACAATATTCGTCAGTACAAAATTTACATCGCGGCGCAGAATGATCCGCAGAATATTCTCTATAGCATCGGAACCAACAAACCCGTGACCTCGGCGATCATCAAAGACTTGCCGCTCGGAATCTCCTACCTCTTCTCGCTGACAGTCGTCGCGGAAGACGGTACCGAGAGCCCCGAGAAGAGTGCACCAGCGAGTGCGACTCCGTACGGTTTTTCGCTCACGGTGACGCCGGGCAAGGACAGTCTCCTCCTCGAGTGGACGCCGATTCCGTCACTGCCGCTCGATCACTACGTTCTCGAGTACGGTACCTCCCCGGGCGAATACCCGGGACGTCAGAAGATCAACGGATCTGCTCGTTCGACCATCCTCAGAGACCTTCTCGGTGGTGTAACGTACGAAGTGAAACTGACTCCGGTGACCGTCACGGGAAAAACAATGACGGAATCCGCAGTGATCGCTCACGGCACACCGACGAGTGATGGATTCGTCGCAGGCACATCCGAATCCGTACCAAGTGACTTCTTCGGAGGGCTCCACCCCGGTGCTCCGCTCGATCGTCTCCCGTCCTTGGACGAGATGCCATCAACGACCGAGAGCGGCATCCCCTCTTTTACTCTCGGACTCGTGATCGTTGCGGCGCTGGGCATCGGCCTCCACTGGCAAAGAGCGCAGCGCGAGAAGAAGAAAGTGGATGCGTTCCTTCAGGCCATGCAACAGAGATATCTTTCCTGACACTCATGGTCGCCACACAAACATCGCCTCATCGAAGACGAACTCTCTCGATCGGAGGAGCGACCTACGATGTATTTTTGACGATGGGCGAACTCGCGACGCATGAAAAAAACATTCAGCTTCCGATCGGCGAGAAAGTGCAAATAAAACGCGTCATCGAAACATGCGGAGGAGGAGCGAGCAATACATCAGTCGGTCTCTCTCGACTCGGACTTGCAGCATCATTCTGCGGCATCGTCGGCTCGGATCAGTGGGGTGAGAAACTTCTCGAGAATCTAAAGAAAGAAAACGTGAACGTCTCATCCGCGACGATCGTCGAACATGAAACAAGTAGTTTCTCGATTGTGCTCTCACTCCCAAACGGCGAACGGACGATTCTGTACGCACCGGGCGTCAACAAACATTTGCACGACACGACGTTCGATCTGGGTGCGATGAAAGGAATCGATGCCGTGTACTTGAACCATCTCTGCGAAACATCCTGCATGATCGCGGATGACATCGTGAGTGCACTCACTCAAGCATCGTCGACGACATTGGCATGGAATCCGGGCGGCAGCCAGATCGAAGCGGGCATGCATGCCGAGGATGCCGCGGCATTACTGAAAGCGACGACGCTCCTTCTCCTGAATAAAGAGGAAGCGCTGATTTTCTCGAAATCGAAAACCATCGAAGAAGCACTCAAGAAACTCACGGAGGCTGGAACGAAGAACGTGTGCGTCACCGACGGCAAGAACGGAACCGTCGCAACCGACGGCAAACATGTCTACCGTTGCCCGATCCTAAAAAACGTCCGCGTCGTCGACACGACCGGTGCGGGGGACGCATTCGGAACGGCGGCACTGTGGGCGCTGCTGACGGGTGAAACGTTGCAAACAGCACTCATTTCGGGTACACTGAATGCTGCAAGTGTGGTTGCATCGATCGGAGCTCAGGCAGGATTGCTCACAGAAACCAACATCAGAGAACAGCTACGAAGAAACCTTCTCGCCGTTGAAATAATTTCTTAACACATCTCTCCCATGTCAGACGACAATCTCCTCTCGATTCAAGAACTCATCGACTCTGCGATGAGCTCTCTGAAGACCGCGAACAATCTTCTCCGCGAACTCACGGGTGTCACCGATTCCTCTAGGGAACGTTTCAGTTCCAAGGCAGGATCGATGAGCGGAGGATACGGAGCAAGTGCCTCTTCCAAAGTCGTCGAGGGCGTCTTCGACGGACAAAACATGGTGGACTCTCTCGGTCAGACCTATCCGATCCCCGCAAACTATGCGTCGAAGAGCAAGCTCGTCGAGGGCGACGGCATGAAACTCTCCATCACCGATGAAGGCAAATTCATCTACAAACAGATCGCTCCCATCGAGCGCAGAACTATGGTCGGTGTGCTCATTCAGGAAGACGGACAGTACAAAGTGCTTGCCGAAGGAAAAACATATCGCCTTCTTCTTGCTTCCGTCACATTCTATCGCGCCGAGGTCGGCGACCAAGTCACGATTCTCGTGCCGAAATCGGGGAATGCAAACTGGGGCGCCGTCGAAGCGATCATCCCGAAGCACATCGTCGAAGCCGCCGCGCGCGTCACGGTCGCAGCCGACAGCGAGAGCTCAGCGGCAACTGAAAAGAAACCGAAGAGCAGAAGCAAATCGAAGAAAAGCGAAGACGGCGAACTGAGTCCGAAGATGGACTAAGCAAACTCCGAAGAGTAGCCATACGCCCGTCCGAGTGATAGGCTCTGCCTCCGTGAAGATTCCTCTCCGCATCGTCGTACCGATTGCAGTCGCACTCGCCATGAGCGGTGCCGCTGCGACACTTTTTCTGTGGCAGATCCACACGTCCATCAGCACCATCGAATCGTCGTTCCAATCGCAGGGAGGAACAAGAAATCTACTGCGAAACATTCTTCCATCACGCCCGCAGACTCCGGTGGACAGCGCCAGCCTCTCCGAGGCTCTGATGGAACTGAGGCAAGGAGAAATCTTCGAGCTTCGCGGAGAGTGGAAGCAAGCGCAGGAACACTACGAGAAGAGCGTGCAGCGCGGCGGGGGTACACCGGCTCTCAAAAAACTCGCGAGTATCGAACTCCAGCGTCGCCAGTATGACAGCGCGAAAAGAACCATCCGCGCCCTGAGTGATGCAAATCCAAAGAGCAGCGATACGGTGCTCCTTCTTGGGCTTCTCGCACTCCGGAGCGGAGATGTGCGTGGAGCCGCATCGGTCTTCGGTCGCACGCCGAATTCACCGGAATCGCAGTACGGTTCCGCACTCGTCGCGATCACACAGGGGGATCACGACACGGCAAGAAAACAATTGACGCTCGGGGTCGCGGGTGACGATGCGACAGTACGAACCTACGCCAAGACAATCCTCGCGGCATACGAAGAGTTCGCACTGTTCCCGAATGGTCAGGACATTCACCTCCTCACCCTTCTCTCAAGGGCGCTCGCGCAAGTAAACGAGTGCGAGACGGCGCTACCGCTTCTCCAAACCGTGATCCTGAAACAAGAACGCTACCGCGACGCGTGGATCGTGAAAGGATACTGCGAATTTGTCTCCGAACGCTTGCCTGAGGCACTCACCTCACTCGAAGAAGCCTACTCGCTCGATCCGGAAAAAGCCGAAACGCAGTACTTCCTCGCACGCACGCATGCAGCGCTCGGCGATCCGCAGAATGCCGTGACATTCTTGCAGTACTCACTGTTAAACGGATTCACGCCGCAGCGCGATGCCAGAGAACTTTTGATTCGGTACGCGCAAGAACTCGGCAATACCGAACTCGCACTCGAACAACTGAAAATTCTTGCCGATCTCAAAGACAGCGATCTTCGGGCATATGAACAGTACGTCCTGCTTGCAATCACATTGCCCGATCACACAACAGACGCACTCGCACTCGCAAAGAAAGCACTTGTGCGGTGGCCCGGCGATGCCTCCGCTCTGGCTCTCGCCGCGAGAGCTTCGTTTGCAACCGGCAACACGGATGACGCGCAAAAATATCTGGAGAGCGCATTCAGGATCGATCCAAAGAATCAGAAAGCGTTGGAGGTGGGGGAGATGATGAGGAAGACAAAGTAATAGTTCTCAAACGGTCCTCATCCCCTGACCCCTTCTCCGTACGCCGGAGAAGGGGGAGCCCCGTTTCACTGAAATAGAATCTGGTAGACTCATCGTTATGGTCAAAAGTGAAGCTCTGCGGCATGTAGAAAAACTGCATTTTAAACGGGATCTGCGGAGAAATCTGACTCCTGCAGAAAATATCCTGTGGCAAGAACTGCGCAACAGAAAGCTACTGGGAACAAAATGGCGAAGGCAGGAAAATATTGGACAATTCATCGCCGATTTCCTGTGTAAAGAACACAAATTGATCGTTGAAGTCGATGGAGGAATTCATGAAACTCAGCAAGAGTATGACCAACTACGCACGGAGATCATCAATGCGTACGAATACCGTGTCATTCGATTTACAAACAAAGAAGTACTCGAAGAACTATCAAAAGTTTTGGAAAGAATTTCAAAGGAAATCACTCTCACTCCCAAAATCCTAAAAGCTCAAGTCACCCCTTCTCCAGCCGATGGAGAAGGGGCTGGGGGATGAGGACCGATACAAGGCAATATTCATTTACTCAATGAGTAAGCGCTCGTTTCGCAACATCAGCAACAGTCTCGGTTGTGATATTTTTTCTTATGCAATAATTTGAATATAACCAAAGCGAAAGGCTCTTCGCACCCTTGCTTGCGTTACAGGAACAGCAGCAAAGAGCAATGTTGTCTGTATTCACAATAGTAGCATCGTTAATAATGTGCTCCCATGTAGGCATAGATTTTCGAGATGCGTTGCTTTGAACGAATAGGACACCGCAGTAAATGCAGTGCTTGTCTCTATTTCTGACCTCCTTTTCTAGCCAGCTTGGGATATTCCATTTATTCATAGCATCTCAACTTTATTCCGAATCTCACCCATAAACAAAAAGACCACAAGCGACATACAGCCCTCATCCTCAATCCTTCTCCTGCGATCCGGAGAAGGAAGCTCTGCTTCACAGATCACAAACTTTGATTACGGACATTTCTCTCTCCGGAACGCCGGAGAGAGATGTCGCCGAAGCGACAGAGTGAGGGCTGTAGTTGAAGAGGAGCTATTTTCGCTCCATAAACAAAAAGACCGTTTCCGGCCTTTTTGTGTTTGTATTCGCCTCCTCGGCTATCAATGAATGAATGGGTAGAAACTTTCACTGAGCCTTCGTGCGGAGGGTCTACATGGGGAGGAGCCCGAAACTCTGCCTTGCTGTGGTCTCTTGTTTCTCCTCGTGACCAGACGAAGTCCCCGTACCGGTTCGTCACGCGGTGCCAAAGGCTCCGGGAGAACACTGGGGAGAAAGGGGGCGCACCCCGTCAAACTCACTCTAATGAAGGGGCGACATAACAGAGCAGAGAGGACAGCGATCACAGAGACTGCGGCCGCAGTCCTCTCTACGATTTCGAGCGATGATGTGAAGGAACTTATTGATGTGGTGGCTCCGGAGCCTTTTGACTGTTTGTCTTGGTATGAAGATTTCTCGTTTGAAGAAATCATGTCATTGTACTCACCCTAAGAATTTGCACAAGAAGATGTACTGGAAAAAATAGTAAAATGTTTTATTTGAACAAATATAGTATTCAACAGAAAATCATGAATTTTACCTGCTGAAGCCAATAATGTTGTCATTCCTGAACGACCCCCATCCTCAATCCTTCCCCCGAGGGGGGGGGGAAGGAAGCTCTGTTTCAAGAGTAGCAGCTTGTTCCCCTCCCCCTTCGGGGGAGGGGTTAGGGGTGGGGGTGCTATCATCTCTCTCGTGACCGATTCCCATCCTCACTGGCAGCGCTCAGCAATCATCGCAAGCATCGGTCTGATCATCGCGACCGTCTCCATCATCTGGGTCGGGCTCGCTATAAGGGCCGTCGGACCGGAGACCCTAAGTCTCGCGTACCGCATCGATGCAAAGCAAACGCTTGCATTCGTACGAACAAGCAACAGTGCAAGTCTGAAAGCATCTATACAAACCGTGAATGCGGCTTTTGAAGAAAAGAACACTGCAATAGATTTTCTGAAACTACCGGAAGGAACTTCGTACGAATACGCGCTTCTGCAGCATGACTCGAATACACAGCCGGAATGGGCGCTCTCGGTGCATCTTCGGAATCAGGAAGAAACAGTGATGACCTCTCGAAGCGGAACGTCTCTCTTCCTCCCGATCAGGCAGATTAAGATGTCACTCGGTGCCGCGCCGTTTTTCCGCACCCATGAGAAAGAGGGTGGTAAAGGAATTCTGTACGTGAGTCTTCGAAACGTTCCGGCTCTCACCTCCTCCGGCTCCGGTCTGCTCGGTGCAGTACTCGATCCGTTCTCGTCTCTGCTCTCTCTCCAAGATACAAACGGGTGGCAGTGGATACTGGAGAAAAAACAACGGTCTCTCTTCACCGCCAACAAGCCTCTGCTCCCGCTGCCTGAGCACTTCACTGCCCCTCTCTTCACATTCACCCTCGGCGATCCGCCTGCATTCTGGGAGTTGCTCGATCGCACGTTACGCACAAAAAATCCAAACCTGTTTGAAGGCATCGAAGGCATTCTTCGAAAAAAACTGGAGCAGATAACGAACCGAACGGACCTGAAGCTTGCGCTGAAGGATCTCTTCGGAAACGGCGGACAAGTGATGATCGCAGGAGAACCGAATGAAGCGCACTTTCTGATTGAAGGCATTGCGCAGAGTGCGGAAGCATTGAAGCCGTGGATGCAAAGCGTCCGCTCCGCTGCGACACCGGCCGTCATCCGCTCACAGGT
This sequence comes from Candidatus Peribacteria bacterium, assembly GCA_943350395.1. GTDB lineage: Bacteria > Patescibacteriota > Gracilibacteria > Peribacterales > Peribacteraceae > SICN01. The sequence goes on along the minus strand of CALRAD010000002.1, from coordinate 176,908 downwards.
ATTTCTACATGGTGACAGTCGCACCGACGTCACGGCAGCTCCGAAAGAAGCGCTGATGCAGGAAATGAATGAATGGGAAGTGCCAAGCGGTTCTGGGAGCAGTCATCCATTCATGGTCGCCGCCAAAGGAAAAACCGTTCTCTTGAGCAATGGCAAAGAAATGCTGAGACAAGCGATGCAAAACGAGCGCCAACTGAATTCCGCCGCTAGAGGTCTGATGAACGCCGTGATCGACATACGGTGGCTCATCCGAAGCCTCGAAGGCGCCTTCCTCACAGAAAATGAAACATCGCTTCTAGAGTCTCTCTTCGGTTCCACAGTCGGTACTTTCACGCTGGAAGCCGAAGATGGGAGAGAGGCCGTGAACGTGCGGCTTCGGATGGCTCCCTAGATGCTCTGGAAACCATCCGCAGTTCCCGCTACCCTCGCTTGCGCATGACAGATTTTCTCAAGCCCGCAAAGTACTTCTTCATTCTCTCGGCCACGCTCACGGCCATCTCGATCGTGCTCGTCTTTGTGCCGGGTCCGAAGCTCAGTATCGAATTCACGGGTGGCACGCGCATGCAACTGCACGTGGCATCGGAATCTGCGACCGCAGACTCGGTACTCTCAGCAGTCCAGTCGTATCACGACGGCGAACTGAGTCCCACAGTGAACAAAATGCAGAGCGGAGACTTTCTCGTGAGACTGAAGGGCATCGACGACGCAGAGCACAGAGCACTCCTCGCGCATCTCGCCTCCAAGCTTGGATCATTCGAAGAAGTGCAGTATACGACGATCGGACCCACCGTCGGTGAAACCCTCAAGATCCGCGCAATGTATTCCCTCATCGTCGCCTCGCTCGGCATCATCGTCTACCTCGCATTTGCATTCCGAAAAATCCCCCGCCGTTACAGTCCGTGGAAATTCGGCATGGTCGCGGTACTCACACTCTTGCATGACGTCATGGTCACGGTCGGCGTGTTCGTGATCCTCAGTTATTACACGAACTTCGAAGTCGACACGCTCTTCGTGACGGCACTCCTCACAATTCTCGGCTACTCGGTCAATGACACCATCATCATCTTCGACCGTATTCGAGACAACCTCTTTGTTCAGGAACGCAAAGAAAGTTTTGCCGTGACGTCGAACAAAGCCGTCAACCAGACGTGGAAGCGCTCGTGCTACACCTCAGGGTCTACGCTCATCATGCTTTTCTCGCTCTTCTTCCTCGGCAGTGCCAGCATCCAGTGGTTTGTTCTCACGTTGATCGTCGGCATCCTCCTCGGAACGTATTCGTCAATCTTCGTCGCAACCCCGCTGTTGGTGTACTGGAATAAGAAAGAACACCACGGATAAACGTACACACTCCACCTCTCCCCATGCAAACCACGGTTGAGAAACTGAAGCAGTTCCGGATCAAAACAACCACCGTTGTTTCGGATACGGCAAAAAGGGCGGCGGAAGAACTCGCTCTCAAGGCACTGGCTCATCGCATCAAAATCAAAGGTTTCAGAGAGGGTATGGCTCCGGCAAATCTTGTGCGTGAGCACGTAACGCAGGAGCAAGTCACAGAAGAAACTATCCGGCAGATCCTGCCAGAAGTGATGAAAGATGCTTTCAAAGTGAGCAACGCAAAACCAATCATCCGTCCTGCTGCAAGCGTGGTATCTCTCGAGCCTCTCACGATCAGCATCGTCTTCGTCGAAAGGCCGACTGCCGAGATGAAGAAACCTGAGAGCATCAAAGTCGAGAAGAACGTTATTCCCGAATCGTCTCCGAAAGACATCGAAGAATTTATTAAAAAACTCCTGATCCAAGACAAAGTCGAAACACCGGTCACCCGCGAGGCGAAGATTGGAGACAGCGTAACACTCAAGCTGGCCGCAAAAGACAAAGCCGGCAAGCAAGTCGACGAGCTGACCGTCGGTCGATATGCGGTGATCCTCGGAAGTGAAGATTTACTTTCAGAACTCGAGCCGCATCTTCTTGGCATGAAGAAAGGAGAGAAGAAGTCAGTGGATGTCGAATTCCCGAAAGACCATGGCATTCCCGTCATTCAAGGAAAGAAATTGACGATCGATCTTGATGCGACGGAAGTCGCCGAAGTGAAACTCCCGGAGCTCACGTCGGAGTACATCAAGTCGCGTCTCGGCGCCGACCGTACACCGGAAGCTTTCCGCACGGAAGTCGGGCAAATGCTGACGAACCAGAAGAAAAGCCAAGAGATGAAGAGACGTGAGGAAGAACTGTACGAGAAAGTGAAAGCAGCAACGAAGATCGAACTCGCTCCGGAACTGATCGACGCCGAGGTCCAGGAAATGGTGATCGATCTGCAGGAACGATTGAAGCGCCAGAACACCACCGTCGAAGACTGGCTGAAGGCGACGAACAAAGATCAGAAAGCCGTGCTCGATGAAATGAAAGAGATTGCCCAGAGCAGAATCATTCTCCGCTTCGGAATGCAGGCTCTCGCAGAAGCGAAGAAGATCACGGTCGATCCGACCGAAGTTCATCTCGCGATGAAAGCCGAGATCACGCATGCCAAAGAACACGGTCATCCCCTCTCGGAGGCGGACCAGAAAGAAGGAGGCAGTGCGTACGAGCGCATTAAATGGGAGAAGACGATGCAGAAGCTGGTTGAGGGATTGATTGGGGAGGAGAAGACTGCATAAACATAAAACAACGGGAGCGCGATGCTTCGCGCGTGTTTTGGGATTTCTCTTCACAAATACAGCCCTCACCCCCTTCCCCTCTCCTTCTGCAGGAGAGGGGGGCGCTGCTTTTCAGAACATGGAGACTGATAGAATCATGATTATGGATATGAAGGAATCCCTGCAACGTCTGGATAAACTGAAGTTCAAACGAGCGTTGCGCCAGAATATGACACCTGCAGAGAAGATTTTGTGGCAGGAATTGCGAGGGAGGAAATTATCAGGCACAAAATGGAAGAGACAGGAAAGCATCGATCAATTCATTGCCGATTTTCTCTGTAAAGAGCACAGGCTGATAGTTGAAGTAGATGGAGGTATCCATGAAACACAACGTGACTATGATCGATTTCGTACAGAAGTAATCAGAGATTATGGATATAGCGTTCTACGTTTTACCAATGAAGAAGTATTTCAAAACCTACCAAACGTTCTGTCTCGAATCTCAGAAGCAATTGCGACACTTGCTTCCAAAGCTCTTAAAACTTGAGTCACCCCTTCTCTGGCCGATGGAGAAGGGGCCGGGGGATGAGGGCCATGAAATGCTACGCCCACCTCATCTTCACCTTCCTCTCCCTATTTGCAGCTTTCGTCATGCCGCAGCCTTCCTTGTGAACGCTGACAATACCGACTCTTGTCACAATGCCGAGAATATCTTTAGGCTTTGGACTGGCGGTGTCGACCGAGCAACACTTTGCGAAGCGATACGGCATCTGCAAGTTTTTATCTTCGAACAATACGAGTTCTTTCTGCAGTTTCTGCTTCGCAGCCTGACTCTTGGCGGATTTTATCGGTGTTGCATTCTGTTTTTTTGGCACTCGCATCGGCAAATGCCGGAGAATGGATGATGTCTTCACCGAGCCCATGCCGACTTTCACAAGGAGATCCTCACGCTGCTTTACGCTCAAGCTTTTGCCGTCAAACGTAGCGATTGCCGTGTAATCGTTGTCGAGAACCGATACTCCTCTGGTCATCAGTTCCGCGTTTACACTCTCTCTTCCCTTCTCCAGAAACTGCGCGCGGTTATGCGAGAAAAAATACGCCTTGAGTTTCGCTCGCGCTGACGGCGTCACCAGTTCCTGGGTCCACTGGAGTGACGGACGGGGATACTTGTGCGTCTGGATCTCGATCACGTCGCCGTTCTCCAACTTATGAGACAGTGGCACGATGTGTCCGTTCACTCTCGCCGCCTTGAACCGAAGACCGAGATCGGTATGGAGCATGAAGGCGAAGTCGAGCGGCGTTGCAGAATCGGGCAGCTCGATAATGTCTCCTCGCGGCGTGAGAACGTAGATGTCATTCACGAGACGGCTCTGCGCCTTCTCACCAACCTGCACGACGGATCCCACACTCTGCTGACGCAGGATTACGTCCGTCATGTGGAATTGGCTTGCGGCACTCTGAATGACGATGCCGCTCTTGCCGTCTTCCTTATAGAGCCAGTGTGACGCAACGCCGTACTCGGCTTCTCGGTGCATTTCGCGCGTGCGAATCTGGATCTCGACAATGACGTTCTTCGGCGCATCGGGAAGACCCATCAAGCTCGTGTGCAAACTCTGATACCCGTTGGGCTTCGGAAACGATATGTAATCTTTAAACCGATGGGAGATCGGCGTGCCAATGCGATGCAAAAGTCCGAGTACCTGATAACAGTCGGCAACGGTCGGCACAATCACGCGGATGGCGAAGAGATCGGTGATCTTCGTGAGACCCGTGATACTCTTCACGTGCATTTTCTGGAAAATGCTGTAGGGCTGTTTTTCACGCGCCATCAGCTCGGTTTCGATGCATTCGCCGGAAAGAAAACGTCTTAGACTCTCCATCGTTTTCGGCAGAAAATCACCGTGTTCCTTGTGAAGATCTTCCAGTTGCTCACCGATGTGAGTGGCATCCGTCGGGTAACACTCGGGGAACGCATCACGCTCAAGTCTGTACTTGATGGCATAAATGCCAAGCCTCGCGGCAACAGGTGCGAAGAGTTGGAGTGATTGACGGCATAAACGAGTACGATACTCCGGCTTTACTTCCTTGATATGCCGGATACCGTCACAGGCGATGGTGAGCGCAATCAGAAGAATGCGTATGTCATCCGAAACCGAGACAAGCATGATCTTCATGTCATCGACGGACTTCCTCCAGTCGCTGGTACTCAGGTGCGACAAAAGGTGAATACGACTCACCATATCGCGCACATTGCGACCGAATTCCTCCGCAAGATGACCAAGCGCATGATCTGGAAACTTGAGCGTGTGCTGGAGAATGCAGGCGATCACCGCATCGTTGTCGGGGCAAAATTCAACGAGCTGCTCTGCAATCGTGACGGCGTGCTCGAGAAGCGTCCGATCCCGCATCAGCATATACGGACGATCTCCGTAGACGTCGTGTGCGTACCGAAGCGCTTTCTTCGTACGTTCGGCATCAAGTGTTGGAAGGGCTTTTTGGAGCCTTTCGAGCATCGAATCGGTGGAGACGAGGACGCTCTGCATAGAAGAGAACGAAGTATAACACAAACCGCAGTTGACATCTTCCTCGGTCCTGCGTATGCTTGGCTCAAGTCCGAAGACCGGAGGTACTAGGCCCCAGGCTGAACGTAAATCCTCCCGAGGAGTACAGCAGCGCTCACCCGGCTCCGGCTTGGTGGATCGTGCCGTGTTCCTCGCTGGTCTCCCGGACGGAGATCAGCTTTTTTTTGACCCCAAACCCCCATTATGGCTCTCTCTCGCTCTCAGAAGGCAATTCAGATCACTGAATTGAAAGACAAAATGTCGAAAGCATCCTCTGTGATCTTCACCCAGTACCTCGGACTGACGGTCGCCGACATCACGAAGTTGCGCTCGGCACTCAGAAAAGAACATGCCGAAATGCAGGTTGCCAAAAAATCCCTAATCCAACTCGCGGCAAAAGAAGCCAAAGTCCCGGAAATCAAAGACGAAATGCTCCCGGGTGGCATTGCCTGCATCTTCAGCATGAAAGAGCCGACTTCCGGCGCCAGCGTCGCTTTCACGTTCGGTAAAACGCATCCGCCAATCAAGCTGATCGGAGGAATTTTCTCCGGAAAAATCCTGTCTCAAACCGAAGCCAACGACCTCGCAACGATCCCAAGCAAGCAGATCCTCCTCGCAACGTTCGCATCGATGTGTATGAGTCCTCTCGTATCCTTCGCTTCCGCCTGCGGAAGTCCGCTCACGGGCTTTGCAAGACTCTTAAGCGAAATTGCAAAGAACAAAGCTGAAGCCGTTCCGGTTTCGACAGAAACGGTTGCCGCCGCTCCGGAAATTGCAGCACCTGCTGCTGCCCCCACTGTGTAATCACTTTTTATCCCCTCTTTTTCCCCTACTTCCTATGTCAGACGCATCCACCCTCACAAAAGAGGAGCAGGCAGTCATCGACGCTCTGGAGAAACTCAACGTGATCCAGCTGAATAACGTCGTTAAATTTATGGAGAAGCAATACGGCATCTCCGCCGCCGCTCCGGTCGCCGCTGCAGCCGCTGCTGCTCCTGCTGCAGCCGCAGCAGAAGAGAAGTCCAGTTACGATGTCGAGCTCACCGACGCCGGTGCGCAGAAAATCGCCATCATCAAAGTCGTTCGCGAGCTTACGCAGCTCGGTCTCGGCGAGGCCAAAGACCTCGTCGACAAGGCTCCCTCCATGCTCAAGAAGGGTGTTGCCAAAGACGCTGCTGCCGACATCAAAAAGAAAATCGAAGCAGCAGGAGGAAAAGTCACGCTGAAATAATCACGAAGACAACAAAAAGAGGAACCAATGCCTTGGTTCCTCTTTTTTATTGCAGGACTTCACATCATGAGATCCTCTTGACGAAACCGTGCCAAAGGAATAAAGTAGAAATGCAAAACGACCTCTCTCGAATAGTCTGACCCGCGGAATACAATCCCGAAGAAGCTAGAAAAGAAGGAACGTGTGCAATTTTACTTCCTTTTTTCTTTCTTTTTTATGGCTGATCAACAGATCACCTGCCGCGATTGCGGCGCAGCCTTTACGTTCACCGAGGGTGAACAAGCCTTCTACGCCGAGCGCGGTCTTGCTGCACCTCAGAGGTGCAAAGACTGTCGCGACAAGCGCAAGCAGGAGAAAAACGCGACGAGGCAGATGTTCCCTGCAACCTGCGCAAAATGCGGCACGGCTTGCGAGGTTCCATTCAAGCCACGTCCGGAATCCGAGGGCGGTCGCCCAGTTCTTTGTCTCAACTGCTTCAAAGCAGAGAAAGACAATGGCGGTGCTATGTAAGCATTCGGTCGATTCTACGAAGAAGCCCCGTGAAAACGGGGTTTTTTATTTCCTCTGCAAATTATCCATATTCGAAATAGCGTATACTCTCACTGTTCCCCTCCCCTTGTATGTCCACCTACGACCAACTGATGACACTGATGACCAAACGCAGAAGCATCCGATATTTCTCGGATGAAGTACTGGACCAAGGTATGCTCACGAAAATTCTGGAGGCAGGAAGAATCGCACCGAGTGTCGAGAACACCCAGCCGTGGCATTTCTACGTGGTGCGGGATCCAACAATGAAAACAAAGCTGATGGATGCATCGTGTTATGGAAATTTTGTCGCGGGCGCAGGCGCTTTCATCGTCATCGTGTGCGACAAGACCGCAGAGGTTGTCTCGCCTGATACGCTCTGGAATCCGCGCGAAATGGAATACTCGTGTGCCGTGGCCGGTCACAGCATGATGCTTGCGGCAACTGCACTCGAGATTGGCAGCTGCTGGGTATCGTTGCATCATGGACCGGCACACGATGTCTTGAAACTCAAAGATCATCAGATCGTCGTCGGCGGACTGATGCTCGGGCATATGAGGAAAGGTGATGAAGACGCTTCGCGCGAACACCAGAGAAAGCCACTCGAGTCGATGGTCACGTACGACAAAGATCGGTAGAATCCTTGCGATGTCATTCACTATCCGACCCATTCGCGAAGAGAAGAAACCGGGGAAATTTCGAAAGTACGCGGTCATCGGTACGGGAATACTGGAAGCAGCCGTCCATCTCTATCATCAGATGAGGCATCGCGAAGAGGAGGTGATCGAAAGCCAGAAACGCACTCGCTTTTTGAAACGCAGCGTGACCGTGCTTCTTGCAGGACTTCTCATTCTTCTGCTCCTGATCGGAACGCTGAAAGTACTTGCACGCATCAAGGTCATCTCCCTCTCGAGCATGGTGCGAGTCGTGAGCACCGCACCCGCCCATGACGAACACGGTTTCACCAATATGCTGCTTCTCGGCGAAGGGAACAGCGATCACGATGGAGTCGATCTGACGGACACCGTCATGGTCGTCAGCCTGGATCCAAGCGCCACGAAAAGTGCCGTTATGCTCTCCTTGCCGAGAGATCTCTACTTCCTCTCGACCGAAAAAATGGGGAAGGGTCGAGTCAACAGCCTCTACAGAGATTACAAATCATCCCTCATCAGGAAAGGAACGGAACGAGGTGAAGCGTCGGCGGAGTCTATGCGGGAACTTGCAAGAGAGATCGGCAAAGCACTCGGACTGCAGATTCACGGCACGATCAAGCTAAATTTCTCCGGCTTCGAGCAAACAATCGACGCACTCGGCGGCATCGATATCGATGTACCGGAAGACCTGATCGACTCCGAATACCCAGGACCGAATTATACGTACGAAGAATTCCGAATCGGCAAAGGACTGCAACATCTCGATGGTGCAACTGCACTCAAGTACGCGAGGAGCAGACACTCAACGAGCGATTTCTCTCGTTCGGCAAGGCAACAACAGATCATTGTCGCCGCATCCGAGAAGGCGAAGGACAAAGGAATCCTCAAAAGCCCGCGTAAAATCAGCGACATCATGGGCATCGTCTCGAAGAATATGGAAACGACATTTCAGGCACGTGAACTTCTTGGCTTTGCCGATTTTGCTAAGAAGATCGACCGGCAAAACATCATCAATATGCAGCTTTCGGATCAGAATGGACTTTTCGGAGGGCTGAGCGAGGGAGGCGGATTCCTCTACGCACCGCCACGCGAAGAATTTGATGGTGCTGCGGTATTTCTTCCGGTATCGATTCCCGAATTTCCAATCACATGGAAACAGCTTCAGGCTCTCGTGACGCTGCTGACAACGCATCGCGAAGCGTTCATCGATCCTCCGAGCATCCTGATCGCCAATGCAGGAGCAAAAGAAGGATCGGCGCGTCTCCTCGGAGCGGAACTGACTCGTTACGGATTCAATGTGATCAAAACGCGGAACTTCGCCAAGAGTCCGAATACTCCCTTCGATCGTTCATGGATGAGCGTGCGCCAAGACAATACAAAAAACATGGAACCAACACTCTCGCTACTCTCCGGTCTCTTCGACTTCACCGAAATGAAGACTCCTCCGGAAGGAAGCTTTGGAGAAGAGAAACCCGATCTCCTGATCGTGCTCGGCAAGGATTATAGATACGATCCGCTTCAGGATCTTCTTCGCTAAAGAATTTTCTTCTATGCTCACTCCCCGCGAAATCATCGCGAAATCTTGGGCCGTTACCACAACCGAGACCCAACTCAAGCGATGGGGGTTCTTCGGTTCATTCTTCGAAATTCTGCTGGACGTAAAACTACTCGTCTATCAAATTTACTTTATCTACAGCTACTTCAAGGGCGAGGGCGGCGGTCTCTTCGACATCGAGATCATGCTGTATAACGCGATCCCGTTCTGGCTCTTTGTGACACTCGTCAGCGGGTTCATTCTTCTGCTCATTATCGAACTCTTTGTTCCAAGCTTCGCCGACGGCGCCATCATCGGACTGACCGCAAAAGCGCATGGAAAAGAAAAAGTCCAAGGAGGCTTCGTCCTGGCAATCTACAATTTCTTCCCGATTCTCGCCGTCCACGAAGTGTTCATCTTCTCAAGCTTCTCGATCTTCGTCACGGCCATCTCAGTTATCCTGCGCTACGGAGGAGGGTTCAAAGGCATGATGATCGTCGTCGCCACAATCGTCTGGCTCATCTCGAACGTCATCAAATTCTTCTCCAGCTTCACGGAATCGGGCGTCGTCGTGGAGAAGCTCGGCATCTTCGCAGCCGGAGCGAAAAGCGTAAAGCTCATCATGAGCTACATGCCGCACGTCATGTTTCTGGCGATGCTCCTCTTTGTCATCTCCATTCGCATCTTCATCAACACCCTTGTCATCGTCCTCGTCCCGCTTGCGATGCTCGGCATCGGACTCGGACTCACCTACATCTTCCAACCGATCGTCAGCTACTCGATTGCCGGATTCATCGGGCTGATCCTGACGATGGTCGCCGCATACTTCTTCACGTACCTGCATGTCTTCAAGCAGGCCGTGTGGACAATTATGTACATGGAACTGATCAAAGAGAAAGAGATGGACAAAATCGGCTGATGTTCTTGACTGTGGACAAACGTACACCTATCATGGTGGACGATTGTTCCCCGCACCTCCATGACCCTCACTCCCCACCAGAGAACCGTTCTGAATTACATCACCGAGTTCCAGAACAAGCGCGGCTACTCACCCTCCCTTGCGGACCTTGCTGTCGCTTTCGGTGTCCGGAGCAAGAACTCCGTCGCAAAAGTCGTGAATACGCTCGTCACGGAAGGCCAACTTGAGAAAGATCCGAAAGGTCGAATCAAGATCGTCTCGATGCCCCAGAACGATCCTTCCTTTCTCCCGATGACACTCCCCCTTTTCGGTCCCATCGCCGCCGGCTTCGCAGCTCCGGTCGAAGAGCATGCTGAAGAGAAGATCACACTCGAAAATTATCTCGTGAAAGACAGATCTTCAACATTTCTGCTCCGCGTGAAAGGCGATAGCATGATCAACGCCGGCATTCGCGAAGGAGATCTCGTGATCGTGAACAGAAGCCGCCAACCAAAGCCAGAAGACATCGTCGTCGGCGTCATGGACGGAGAATTTACGCTTAAAAGACTCAAAAAGGGCCAAGGAAAATTCTATCTGCAAGCCGAGAACCCCGAGTACCCCGATCTCTTCGCGATGGAAGAACTGAAAATCGCAGGCGTGGTCACCGGTACCGTCAGAAAGTACTACTAACATGATCGCCCACATTGATGCTGATGCATTTTTTGCATCCGTGCTCGTTCGCAAACATCCGCATCTGAAAGGGAAACCTCTGCTCGCAGTCGGTATGGGTGGTGGCTGCGTGATCGCCGCAAGCTACGAAGCGAAAGCGTTCGGCGTAAAAACGGGTATGCGCCTCAGGGAAGCCAGACTGCTTGTTCCAAGCGCTATCGAGATGGCTGCGGATTTTAGAGAAACCGCTATTGCATCGGAGCAAATCGAATCGATTCTCAAAAACATCTGTCCGATCGTCGAGCAAACGTCGATCGACGAGTGGTTTGTGGATCTCACATCCCTTGTCGGCGGTGCACCGAAGAATGCAGAGTTGTGGGCTCGCAACATCCAAGCAAAGATTCTCTCCGAAACGGACATCGGTGTCTCCATCGGCGTCGCATCAAGTAAATTGCTCGCAAAAATGGCAGGAGAATATAGAAAACCTGCGGGAATCACTGTTGTTCGTCCCCCCTCCCCCCTCGGGGGAGGGGTCGGGGATGGGGGTATGGACATAAAAACATTCCTGAAAGACCGACTGATAACCGCTGTCCCGGGCATCGGAAAACAGCGAAAAATAAAAACGGATGCAGCAGGATTCACCACTGCGTGGGATCTGACACAGGCGGAAGATGAACTCCTGAACCGCCTGTGCGGAAAGCAAGGCATCGAAATGAAACGGGAACTGCTGGGTGAATGCTTATTCCCTGTGAGAGAAGACACGCGCCCACCACAGTCGATCTCGAGGTGCCGTACATTCCGCGGCACAAGCGACAGACACCACCTGAAGGCTCATCTCCTCAAGCACCTCGAATACTGCACAATGAAGATGCGCAGACAGTCTCTGGTGTGCGGCGGGATTTCCGTTCATCTTCGAACAGCCGAGTACGAGAACAGCAGTACCCACCGAAAATTCGATCAACCGCTCTGCACAGTCTCGACAATGATGCCTGCGGCTCTGTCGGCACTGGAAGAATTGACTGAAAACAAGAAACGATGGAATCAGATCGGATTAGCACTCTTTGGTCTCTGCTCTGCAGGAGATATCCAGCAATCGATCTTCGAAGACCTCACACACTCTGCCAGCGATGAACGCTTGCAAGCGGCACTCGACGATATTCAGACACGCTTCGGCAGAAACAGTGTCACGAGAGCAGCGGCATTACCCGTGAAGAGCGGAACTACGCAGGAATTGGATTTTTCGCTCATTGAGGATGACTTGTCCTAAAGGTTTTTCAATCTCTCTTCTATCTTCTTCAGTTTCTCCTCTGTCTCTGCAAGCTTCGTTTTCTGCTCATCCACAAGCTCTTTCGGAGCCTTATCAACAAAGCTCTTGTTCGAAAGCTTCCCCTGAAGACCGGAAACATATTTCGTTAGTTCTGCCTGTTCTCTAAGCAAACTCTCCTTCAGCTTTCCAGCATCAAAAAGTCCTGCAAGAGACAAATGAATTTCAATATCAGAGAGGAATGCACTCGCCGCGTTCTCAACTTTTACACTATCTGTTGTGAAGGTGAGACTGCCGACTTTGCACATGCGCCGAATGTGCGCTTCCTGCGACTCCAGGAGTTCGCAGAATTTTTTCCCGACGATCGTCACCGTAATCTCTTTGCCTGGCTCGACGTTGTGATCGTTACGGAGCTTTCGAATCGACGAGATGACATCGATCAGCACTTGCAAATCTGCAAACGCCTTCGCATCTTTTCGTTTCTCATGCGGAGCAGGCCAAGACTGTAAGATCAGTGCTCCATCTTCTGTTTTCTTCACCTGTCCCCACAATTGCTCCGTCACGAACGGACAATACGGATGCAAAAGCTTCAGAATTCTTCGAAGTACATGCACAAGTACCGCATGATTCGCAGTCCCCTTAGAAAGCTCCAGATACCAATCACAGAAATAATCCCACACAAAGCTGTAAAGCCTGTCTCCGGCTTCGCTCAGGCTGTACGCCGAAAGTCCTTTCGTGATGTCTGCAATCAAACATTCGGACGCATGCAGCACCGCACGATCAGCAAGCGAGAGTGATGCGTTTTCGGGCAGCTTGTCGATCATTTTCGGATCGATGCCAGCCTGCTCGCACTGCATCAAAACAAAGCGCGATGCATTCCAGAGCTTATTGATGAAATTACGGTACCCTGCGATTTTCTCTTCATAGAGCCTGCTGTCTGCTCCGGCACTCTGACCGACAATCATCGAAAGTCTCAGCGCATCGGCACCGTACTTGCTGATCATATCAAGAGGATCAATCATCGTCTCAGGATCCGACTTGCTCATCTTTCTCCCATCACGCGTACGAATGAGCCCGTGCAAATAGACCGTTTTGAATGGAATCTGTCCTGTTGCGTACGTCGTCATCAGAATCATGCGAGCAACCCAGAAAAAAAGAATATCGTATCCCGTCTCCATCACGGCAGTCGGATGGAATGCCTGAAAGTCCGGACTCTGCTTCAAAATTTCTTCCAAAGACAACGTGCTGTCCGCCGCTTTCTTCGGATCGACGAGCGTAGACCAAGTCCAGAGTGCCGAACTGAACCATGTATCGAGCGTGTCCTCGTCTTGGTTCCACTCTGGACCCGGAGCCTTCGCTCCGACAGCTGTGTCGGTACCTCGATACCAAACCGGAATCCTGTGTCCCCACCAAATTTGTCTGCTGATGCACCAGTCACGAAGGTTATCGATCCAGTGAAAGTATGTTTTGCCAAAACGATCGGGGATAATTTCGACGTCCCCGTGATGCACCACCGAATGCATGATCTGCTTCAAGCTCATCTTCTCAGCCTTCTTGGAGCCTTTCTGCTGCCACGGCACAACCTCTTTGTTCACATCAATGAACCACTGCAGCTTGATCTGCGGCTCGATACTGCCACCACCGCGCTGGCTCACTGCTTTATTGTGAACGTAATTCTCGTCTGCCTTCACAAGAAGCCCTTTCGCTTTCAGCTTCTCGACGATCAACGGCCGCGCCTCTTCGATCTTTTTTCCGAAGAACTCTCCCGCAATCTCGAGCAATCGACCATCAAAACCGATGATCTGCTCTTTCTCGAGCCCGTGACGCTCCGCGATCTCAAAGTCGATGTGATCGTGCCATGGTGTTATCGTCATCACGCCCGTTCCAAACTCGGGATCGACGGACTCATCCTTGATGACGGTTGCCCGCACCGGACCGTTGATCCACTCTGCCTCAAACGTATCACCGTGCTTGTACCTCTTGTAGCGCTTATCATCCGGATGCATGACAACATACTTGTCGCCGAATTTCGTCTCGGGGCGAGCAGTAGAAATCTGAAATGGTCCGTACTGAAACGTGAAGAACACCCCTTTCTCCTCTTTATACACGACTTCGTCATCCGACACCGTGGTCTGCAGTTTCGGATCCCAATTCACGATGCGATGACCGCGATAAATCAGACCGTCTGCATGCATCTTCACAAACACTTCGTTCACACAACGATTCAGTGACGGCTCGAACGTATATCGCTCACGCGACCAATCGCAACTGCTTCCCATTTTACGCACCTGTGAACGGATCGTTGCTTTACTCTCTTCAACGAATTCGGCGATCGTTGCAATCAACTTCTCGCGACCGAGTTCTTTTCTCGGATCCTTCATGCCTTGTTCCTTGAGTCTCTTGATTACGACATTTTCCGTCGCAATCGCCGCATGATCGGTGCCGGGAACCCAGAGCGCACGCTTGCCGTTCATCCTCGCGTAGCGAATGAAGATATCTTCGAGTGCGAGCATCACGGCATGCCCGAGATGCAGCTGCCCCGTCGCGTTCGGCGGCGGCATGCTGATCGTAAAAGGCTCACCGTCTTTTGGACATGACTCGGGCTTAAAAGCGCCGCTCTTCTCCCACGATGCATAGATCGCGTCTTCCACTGCCTTCGGATCGTAGGCTTTCTCGAGCACGATGAAATTGTACCAGAAGGACTGCGCAAAAAACGGAAAGCAGGTCGATCTGTGACAATCAGAAAGAAATGGCATCACTCAGGGCAAATCAGGAGTAATTCGATGTGCAAAAAAGTAAGGATTTTTCCTTTCCTTCGTCCTATTAGTTCTATAATGAGAATCCAATGAAGCATTTCTCTCGATGGTCGGCAAAAGAACATCGATTCCTGCATCTGTTTAAGGAATTTGGATCGAATGTTAAAACATGGGCGGGTGATGCCGGAGAGACGTACATCGGAAAACCAGTACGCAACGGCAATCCGATCAAAACACTTGCCGGAGCAGGGATGCTGGTTGCCAGTACCGTTCTCGAAGCGACGGACTATGCCGCTGCCGGTGTGTTCGATCAGAGACTGAAAGCGCCAACGAGCGTGCCATTCAGCCGAACAAGACGCGATGTCGGCAATTTGCTAACAGACGTCGTGCATCTGCGACCGATCAAATCGATTCTCGATGTCGTGCGCCTTGCGACGACTGACGTGCCGATGGATGGCGTAGAAACGATGCTTGGTTTCGAGCATACCGGTGCAAGAAATATTAGAAATACTATGCGATCGAAAGCTGCTTCCACATTCTCTCAAGCCTCATAAGTCTCGAACTCGTCACAGAGGAAGCGGCAAGTCTCGCTACAGCTGCCTTTAACAGCAAACTGTTTGTTGATGCCTTATTGATAGGTGGAGGCATTTTGGGACTCATCTACCTATCACGGAAGGCATACCAAGCAGCGCTTGGATAGACAAAATGATATATTTTATGTTATAATAATATAAACAAAGATCTATGCCAACCGGAATCGAAACACCGGCACCGATAGATGCGTCGAATGTCATGCACAATGTCATGCAACCTGCGAATTTCGCCACACAGCAGCTTGGCTTGATCGGAGCTTTTCTGCCACAAGTGCTGCTTGCCGGCGGACTCGCTTACTTCGCCGTCAAAGGTCTCAAGACAATCGGAGGCGGACTCGGGCTGACGAAAGAAAAATAGTCTACACTTCGCACCTATGCCGAATTATCTTTTTCAGTGTCAGTCCTGCACAAAAGAATTCATGCAGTCGCTGCCGTTCGGAACAAAAAAAGATATCCCCTGCCCGGTCTGCAAAGAGAAAACGAAACGGCTGATCACGCCACCGATGGTGCACTTCAAAGGAAGCGGATTCTATATAACAGACAGTGCGCCGAAACAGAAGGTATCGGCATCTGTGCCTCCAGCTTCTCCTACAGCAACAGCTCCTACAGCGACTCCTCCTTCAGCTCCTGTAAAACCACAATAAAAAAAACGCCCCGATGTAGAGCGTTTTCTTTTTTGCAATTCTTATCTTCTCGGCGGTCCTCTGAATCCTCCGCTTCTGCCTCCGAAGCTCGGACGCGGTGGCGGGGCAACCCAGCCGGCAGGCGGGGCTGTCATCTGCTTGAGGGAGAGACGAGTCTTGCCTTCAGCGGCATCGAATTCGACGCACTTTACTTTAAGCTCCTGGCCGACTTTGACGACATCTTCAACTTTCTCCGTGCGAGACCATGCGAGTTCGGAGATATGAACCATACCGTCTTTGCCGCGACCGAATTCCGCGATCGCACCGACACCGTCGATGATGCGAATGATTTTCGCGTCATAAATTTTGCCGACTTCCGGCTTCTCGACAATGCCTAAGATCCACTCTTTGGCTTTCATCATGACATCGCCGTTCGGAGCCGTGACGAAGACCATGCCGCTGTCCTCGATGTCGATCTCGACACCGAGTTCCTTGGTGATCTTCTGGATCATCTCGCCTCCCTTACCGATCACGAGACGAATGTCTGCAGGATCAATATGAATCGTTTCGATACGAGGAGCGTACGGAGAAAGTTCTTTGCGTGGCTCTGCAATCGCCGCAAGCATAACCTTGAGGATCGTCGCTCTGCCTGTCTTCGAGCGCTCGAGAGCTTCTTTGAAGACGGAATCGGGGAGACCCTTGATCTTGATATCCATCTGGATTGCCGTGACGCCTTTCGCGGTTCCTGCGAGTTTAAAGTCCATATCACCGCCGAAATCTTCTTCATCCTGAAGATCGGAGAGAATAATATATTTTCCTTTCGTCTCATCGGAGATCAGTCCGAGCGCGATGCCGGAGACCGGAGCCGAAATCGGCACGCCTGCAGCCATGAGCGCGAGAGTACTGCCGCACGTTGCTGCCATGGAGGACGAACCGTTACTCTCAAGAATTTCGGTGACAGTACGAATCGTGTACGGGAATGTTTCAACCGCAGGCAACACCGGTTCCAATCCTCGCTGTGCGAGATTGCCGTGACCAATTTCACGGTTACCGACGAAGAGACGATTGCTGGTTTCACCGACGGAAAATGGCGGGAAGTTGTAGTGATGCATGTACCGCATCTCGTGCTCACCCTCCATTCCTTCCACGAGCTGCTTGCTGCCCGGAGATCCGAGAGTGCACGTCACAAGTCCCTGTGTCTCTCCACGCTGGAAGAGAGCAGAACCGTGAACGCGGCTCGGGAGAATATCGACGATGGCTGAGAGTGGACGGATCTCGTCGATCTTTCTGCCGCTCATGCGAATACCTTCCTCGAGAACGAGACGACGCATTTCATTCTTGATGATTTTGTCGACGGCTCCGGAAGCGCCTGCATAGAGATTGATCAGATATTCATCCTCGCCTGCAGGTCCATTCTTCTCTTCCAGCTTCTCAGCAGCAGTCGCCATCAAATCAGTGAAGATCGCTCTGCGCTCAAGTTTTCCGAGAGGAGCCTTGATCGCCTTCGTGACGATCGGAAGTGTCCAGTCTTTGAGGAATTTCATATCTTCATCTTTGGGTTCGAACGGTGCTTCGACTTCGAACTTGGCTTTCCCGATTTCTTTCTGAATATCTGCAAAGAACTTCGCGATCTTCTGTGCCCACTTCTTGCCGAAATCAATGGCACGGAGAATGTCTTCCTCCGAA
The DNA here is from genome assembly GCA_943350395.1 of Candidatus Peribacteria bacterium. Classification (GTDB taxonomy): domain Bacteria; phylum Patescibacteriota; class Gracilibacteria; order Peribacterales; family Peribacteraceae; genus SICN01. Next base: position 159,279 of record CALRAD010000002.1, on the reverse strand, counting down.
ACCTGGTTTGCTCCGGCTTCGATCATCACCACGCGCTCGAGAGAGGCGGTGACGAACATATCGAGATCGCTCTTGGTTCTGGCTTCGACGGACGGATTAAGTACTAGTTCACCGCCGATAAGACCCACGCGCACGGTGCCGAGAGGTCCTTCGAACGGACAATCGGAGAGAGAGCAAGCGAGGTTTGCGGCGTTTGCGGAGACGATGTCGTGTCCATGCTCGAAGTCGTAGGACAACACGGTTGCGAATACCTGTATGTCTTTACGGAGATACTTCGGGAACATCGGGCGCAGTCCTCGGTCGATGACACGGGCAAGCAAAACGTAGTCATCGCTCGGTCTGCCTTCACGCTTTCTGAATCTGCTGCCTGCAATTTTGCCACCGGCGTAATATTTTTCCTGATACACGACCTGCAGCGGCAAAAAATCGACGCCCGCACGGGCTTTCGCCGAAATCGTGCAGTTACCCATCGATACCGTGTCGCCAATTTGGCAGATCACGGATGAATTCGCTTGTGTAGCGAGCTGTCCGCTCCGAATGATCATCTGCTCGCTGCCGAGCGTCATGGAATATTCTTTCAACATAGGTAGAAGGGGAAGAAAATAGTGCTCTTCCTCTGCCCCATGGATTTTTGCGTTGGACGTACACATCAATGCCCTTTCAGAGGAGCAGCCCTCCGTGGCTGCGGCTCAAAGACATTCATACGTAAATCCAGACAAAAAACCGTGTGGTGCGAGGAAAGAGCGTACGGCAATCGTACCACAAAAGAGACCAAATCACGAAGAAATCCTCTACTTCTTCAAGTCCAATGCGTCAATCAGCTCCTGATAAGCGTCCGGCTTGTTCATCTTAAGATACGTGAGGAGCTTTCTGCGGCGAGCCACGTTCGTGAGGAGTCCTCTGCGAGCGGAATTATCTTTCTTGTGCTCTTTTAAGTGCTTTGTGACCTCATCGACCTTCTTCGTGAGAAGTCCGACCTGTACTTCAGGCGAGCCTGTGTCTTTTTCGTGCGTGCGGAACTTCGTGATGATCTTCTTCTTGGTGGAGCGCTTGAGAGCCATAGAGGAGGGGGAGGTGCACAGCAGAAACAAATCTTCGGGCCTCTCCGTAAGCAGTGCTAAGGGAAAAGCGCGAGTGCCGGACAATGGTACTCGTGGAGCGGGAAATGTCAAGAGTTGATGACGGGAGCGCTGTTTTTTTGGCTCAAAAATTAATAGTTGACAAAAAATATTTCATACTTAGAATGCATAATGTTTTCTTCCCCAAATTGTCATGCCAGTCGAAAGAGTATCCACAAACTCAGTAAAATCCAACCTGGCAATTGAGTTTCAGCGCCATGCAAGTGGAGATGGAACGGTGGAAGGAAGAGGTGTTCAGAGTGTTTTACAAGCTCTAGAAGCAGGACAAACTGTCACTTTCTTACGAGAAATGAATACGCAAGCCTTTCTGCAGGCAACGGTTGGTGATCAAACTCTGATCTCTAAATTTTAGATATTCATTGTCGCGTGGACAACCGTCCACCCTTCGACTACACTCAGGGCAAGCCCTGTCGAGTATGCTCAGGCTAAACCCTGATACTATCGAAGTATGAATACTGCCCTGATCGCCATCGGCGTTGTCTGCGCAATCGGCATCTTCGCGAATCTTCTGATGCAGATGAGAAAGCCGCAAGGAGCTTTGCCGCAAATCGACCTCAGCAAAGACATCACAAGACTGGAAAAAGAGCTCGGTAACGCGAAACAGGAACTCGCCGAAAACTCGGGCAAGAGCAAGAGACTCTTCATCGAACTCGAGCAAACGAAGGCGAAACTTGATGCTGTCGAACGGGAACGGGACAATGCTCAGAAGACGCTGACAAAAGCTGAAGCCAAGAGAGAAGATCAAGAAAAAGAACATGCTCGCGGACTCGAAAAGATCGATGCGGCGGAACGCGCACTCAAGGAGGAAAGACAACGAGTGCTTGAGAGCGAGGTGAAAGCGAAACAAAAAGAGGAAGAGGAACGCGATCGATTGTGGAACGATCATGAGAATGCGGTCATCGCAACGCTCACCGATCTCTGCAAACTGCCGCATCTGCAATTCACGTCTTACAGCAACAATAATCTTCCTGATGATTTCGACGGCTCTCTGAAGCCGGACTTCCTGATCGAATTCCTAGATCAGTATGTGATCTTCGATGCGAAAGCGAGTAAGGCACAGAGTCTCCAGACCTACATCGACGATGCGGTGAAGAAGACTGCGGACAAAGTACGAAAAAATGCAAAGATCTATCCGCATATTTTTCTCGTCGTTCCGACCGAGGCGATCGGCGAACTAAAGAAGCTGATCTACGCCAAAGACGAGTACTACTTCTACATCGTGTCACGCGAAGCGCTTGCTCCGATTCTCTCTTCTCTGCGCAGAATCTCGACGTATGAACTTGCAGAAACGTTGGATCCGCAGAAACGCGAGAACATCATCAATATGATTGCGGAGCTTGCAGCACACATCAGTTACAGAAACGCGCATGAAATACTGCTGACGAAGATGGGAGCCGTCACGCTCGAACGAGTCGCACAGATCGATCCGGAGATCGCAAGTGACGTTGAACAGAAGAAGAACGAGAAGAAAATCTCGCAACTCGCACCATCCGAAATAAAACGCCTCGCAACGAGTCTGAGTGAGCAGAATCTGGAGATGCAGCAGCTCACGTCGCCAAAAGCGGCGATACGGAAGAAGCATCTTCAAAACGTAGAAGATGTCATTACACAAAAATTACTCTAAAAAAGAACGAAGAGAATGTGATACCCTCGCATCCTCTGATGACCCCCACAATCGACTCTATTTTCACAGGCCTCAACCCGGAGCAGACGAGAGCGGTAGAAACACTGAAAGGACCTTTGCTGATCCTCGCCGGAGCGGGTTCGGGGAAGACACGGACAATTACACATCGCATTGCGAACCTGATCTCGCAGGGTGTGCCTGCTTGGCAAATATTGGCTGTGACGTTTACTAATAAAGCAGCGAAGGAACTGAAAGAACGCATTGCACGCATTCTGCAGATCTCAACGGGAGAGTCCCCCTCCCCCCTCGGGGGAGGGGCTAGGGGTGGGGGCAGTGGATCACTCCCCCTCTCCGGCACTTTCCATTCTATTTGTGTCCGTATTCTTCGTCGCGATATCGAAGCAATCGGCAGGAATAAAACATTCGTGATCTACGACAGCGATGATCAGGAGAAGCTGATGCTGTCGGTATTGAAAGATATGCATATTACGCCGGAAGAACTGAAGCCGAAGACAGCAATCGGTCATGTGAGTGCATGGAAGAGTGAAGCAGTGACGGCGGACCAAGCACGAAGAGCGGCTGCAACATATACACATCAACGGATGGCAGAGATCTACGGGAACTATCAGAAGAAACTTCGTGAAGCGAATGCGCTCGACTTCGACGATCTGCTTCTCGAAACCGTACGGCTCCTCACCGAGTGCCCGCAAATTCTCGAACGCTACCAAAACACCTGGCGGTTTATTCACGTTGATGAGTATCAGGACACGAACCGCGTGCAGTATCAGCTCATCAGCCTGCTGAGTAAACGCGACCGCAATCTCTGTGTCATCGGTGATCCGGATCAGTCAATTTATGCATTCAGAGGCGCAGATATCCGAAATATTCTGGAGTTCAACACCGAGTACAAAGATGCCGTGAGCATCAAACTTGAGAGAAACTATCGATCCACGCAGCAAGTGCTCGATGCCGCCGATGGCGTAATCGCTGCAAACCCGAATCGTCCCGAGAAGAAGATGTGGACGGACAGGAAGAACGGAGAAAAAATAAAATTGGAAGAAGTAATGGATGAGAGACGCGAAGCGGAAGTTGCAATCAGAGGTGTTTTGGACCGCAAAAAGACAGGAACGGCACTGAAAGACCAAGTGATCCTCTATCGCACCAACGCACAGTCACGGCAGTTTGAGGAAGCATGCCTCAGAGCCGGACTCCCCTACCGGATCCTCGGCGGCATGAAATTCTATGCGCGCCGCGAAGTGAAAGATGTACTTGCATATCTGTACGCGATTTTGAATCCGAACGATACGCTTTCACTACTTCGAATCATCAACGTACCGTCGAGAAAAATCGGCACAACGACCCTCGCGAGCCTACAAAATTTCTGCAATCAGCGGAACATCAGCCTGTGGGACGCCATGAAGCACATCGAAATGGTCGATGGTCTGAATGACGGCGTGAAAACCCGCATCAGTAGCTTTGTTGTACTTCTGCAAGAACTGAAAACTCTGTCTGAAACCGCAGTGGTCAGTACGATCGCGGAACGCGTGATCACCGCAACAGGACTTGAGAAATGGGTGAGAGACAACACCGACGAAGGCGAGACGCGCTGGGAAAATATTTTGGAGCTTCTCTCCGTCACCAAAAAATATGATGCTCTTCCGCCGCAGGAATCCCTCATGAGTTTCCTCGAAGAAGTCGCACTCGTTTCGGAAGTCGACAAACTGAATGATCAAACGACAGATGCGCTGACACTCATGACGCTGCATCTCTGCAAGGGTCTCGAATTCAGCTCGGTCACGATCGTCGGCTGCGAAGAAGGCATTCTCCCGCACAGCGCATCGCAACTCGATCGAAGCCAGCTGGAAGAGGAACGCCGTCTGCTGTACGTCGGGATGACAAGAGCCAAAGATTTCTTGTCGCTCATGCATGCAAGCAGCCGCATGCTCTGGGGATCGACGCAGAGCAATGCGCGAAGCAGATTTCTAGATGACATTCCGCACGGAGTACTTGATGTGAAAAGCGATATTCTCGACAGCAAATTCGGATGGCTGCAATCGTCAAGCCCGCAAAGACCGAGTGAGAATTACAGAAAGAGCACCGTGAAGCCGTTCATCCAAAAAGATGATTTCAATCAAGATACGAATGAGGAGAGCTACCTCGAGCACGTCGAAGAAGAGCTCTCCGAAGGGATGCGCATCGGCCACAAGACGCTCGGGGAAGGCATGGTGATGAGCAGAAGCGGCGATATCATCGAAGTGCAATTCGATAACGGCCAGACAAAAAGGCTCGCAATCGGGATTGCACCGATTAAGATTTTGCAAACAACACGCGGGTAGAAAACCCGCTCCCGTTAATGCAAGAAAACAAAGATCAAAGGGAGCAGGATTCTTCCTGCGTTTGTTTGATCAATACCTAAAATAGGTTCCCTCAGCGAGCGGCCCCGGAAGCGCTATCCAATCGAAGTTTGTCGTTCCGTCACTCCAAGAAGCCGCACCGGCAGTGTCAGCACTTCCTGTTTCGTTGAGCGTGAGACGAAAACTTGCGTGTTCGGGATCCGAAATGGAAACGGTACCATAGAGTGCAAGCGTTTTGGAACCGTCGGTCGCCGAGCCGTACGTATCGGGAATCGCAGTGCAGACAATCTGCGTACCCGTCACCGTGCAAGGGAAACGATCCGGAGAACCGTCGGCACCCAATGTCGGACCGCTCACGGTGACGCCTCCTGTCTGCCCGATATCGAAGGTGAGATCCGTGAGATCCAGATGCGCGGATGCATCGCTCTTACGACCGAGAAATGTGAAAGAACCGAGCGTGCGTGCGCCGCTCAAAATAGTTGCGGTCGACGCACCGGCATTGGTGATCGATGTGAACATCGAACGTGCAGTCAAAAATTCCGGGAATGTCTCGCTTCCCGAAGAAACGACGGAATATGGGTGGCTGCTCCACTCACCATTGCCTTTCACCACAATGGCACTAATCTGGACTATCTGATTGCTCTGGCCGCCGGCTGTGCGAGACTTCACGTCAGCACGGACATAAATCCGACGCTCTTCGCGTTGGGCGATGCGAAAGGTTGTCGACGCAAGCACCGCTTTATACGTGCGATTCGTGGAAGCAGAAGGATCGAGTGTGGCACGCCCAAGCAGACGCCTGTCATCATCGTACAGCAACAGCGATTGTACGCTGGAATTTTCAGCCGTCAGATTCACCAAAATTTCTGTCACGACAATGGGTTCCTCCTGAATGAAAATCTTTCCTGCTCCAAGGATCGCACCGACTTCTCCAAGCAATAGAAATTGTGAACGGATCTCCGTATCCGAGCGAGGATCCAGGGAAAGTGGAGAAGAGGAAACGGATGACCGTGATGAGGAGTACGAACTCCGTGAAGAACTCATACTGCTTGCAGATCCGACCGTATACTGCCCGCTCTCCGCAAGACGCAGCTGCTGCAATTGACCTTGAGATTCTGCAAGAAATCCCGCTGCAAGCCGCGCGGCAAGCCCACGCGTGAGCGGCGTATCGAGATCGATCGTAATGGGAAGATCCACTGCTCTGTCTGCAGCGGCACGATAGTAGGTTTCAGCCCAATGCGTTCCTGCGCCAAAGTCGATATCGTACTCGAATAAGAGCGTGAGCATCTTCAGTGCTTCTCCGTACGTCACCGTATATTCGGGATGAAACAGTCCATCATTGATTCCTCGCACGATTTCTTGCGCTTTCGCTTCGCAAATGTACGGACTGAACCAGTGCATCACTCTGACATCAGGAAAGCAATTCTGCCCGGATGAAGACGCAGGCATCCCCGAAGCGATCATGGCAATCTTTAAGAATTCCGCTCGGTTGATCTGACGAGCTGTGCCGAAGAAACCATTCCCATACCCCTGCACGATCCCTGCGCGGCTCAGCATGTTGATACCGGCAGCTTCCGGACTGCTCGCACGAACGTCTGTATAAAAATTCGCAGGCGCAATCGTCAGTGCCAAAGCAATACCAGGAATGAGCAATCCAGCAGAGAGAGAAAGAAGACGTTTCATAGGAGAGAATGGAAAAGGAAAGATTCAGGCATACTGTGTACCTATGATAGACGATACAGTTCGGGATTTCTTACGCGGGCGTGGCATTCGACTCGATACGGACCTTGGGCAACACTTCCTCATCGACGAGTCCGTGCTCGAGGACATCGTGACCGTTGCAGACATCCAAACAACAGATTCCGTCGTCGAGATCGGACCGGGCATAGGGATCCTCACGCGGGAACTTCTCAGCCGCGCAGGACACGTCACCGCGATCGAGATTGATCCGCGCATGATCCCGCTCCTGAGAATTTTCACGATGAATGAGAAATCGGAGTTGGCAAAGAATCTGACGATCGTTGAAGGCAATGCGTTGCAGTCACCGATGCCGGATAAGGCATATAAGGTTGTCGCAAATATTCCGTACCACATCACCTCCCCTCTTCTCACGCATTGTCTACTGGAATCCCCAAAACGTCCGACTGCGATGACGCTCCTGATCCAACGTGAGGTGGCAGAAAATATCTGCTCGGAGGAAAGTGACAGCATTCTCACGATTTTGGTGCGGCTCTTTGGCACGCCGTCTCTCATCCGCCTCGTGCCGCCGCGCTGTTTTCTGCCGCCGCCGAAAGTCGATTCAGCAGTCCTGCACATCGAATGCTTCGAAAAACCGAAAGCGGATCTAGAAACCGTGAAACGGATTCTGAAACTTTCCAAGCTCGCCTTTAGTAAGCGCCGGAAAATGCTCAGAAATACCATTGGCGAAACGCCAAGCGGCACGGAAGCGATGACGAAAGCTTCCATCGATCCAATGCGGAGGCCGCAGACGCTGTCGATCGACGAATGGCTCACTCTCGACAGCGCACTCGGGGAGATTCGCGGCAGATCATGAAAGTTTCGCGCATCAGCTACGGCTTCCTGGCAATTTTCTTTCTCGCGCTCACCCTGCAGCATTTCTTCGGAGGTCCGACGCACGTCCCGACATCTGCAGATATCGATTTCTATGCAAACGATGCAACGGTCACGATCTACGGCAAGATCGCCGAAGCACCCGACATCCGACCGACCGTTACGAAATACACTGTGATGGCGGAGACTCTGATCAATGCAAAGAAAAATACTGTTCCTGTGACGGGGAAAATTCTCGTGAGCGACACGGGTGGCTGGCCGCAGTATCACTACGGGGAACGTGTGAAAGTCACCGGCACGTTGATGAAACCGCAGCCGATCGAAGATTTTGCCTACGATAAATACCTGAGTGTCCGAGGCATCTACGCCGTCATGCCGAGAGCACGAATCGAACTCGCAGACGGCGAAGAGAATGAACAACCGACGATCGGCGAGAAGTTCTTTCGGAATCTCTTCGCGGTTCGAACCAAATTTGAATCATCAATCAATCGCATGCTCCCCGAACCGCACGCGTCACTTCTCGCAGGACTTCTCACAGGATCGCGTCGAGGCATCCCCGAGAAACTCACAGAAGATTTTCGTATGGCAGGAGTCACCCACATCATCGCGATCTCGGGATACAACGTCACGATCATCCTGACACTTTTGTCGGGGTTCCTGTTTTGGGTTCCGCTGCGGAAACGTTTCCCGTTCCTCGTCGCTGCGATCGTGATCTTCGCAATCTTCGTCGGTGGCAGCGCATCCGTTGTCCGTGCGTCCATCATGGGTGTCCTCGGTCTCCTCGCACTGCAGACCGGAAGGCAGACGACGGTACGTCTCTCCATTCTCTGGACCGCATTTTTCATGCTCTGCTGGAATCCTCTCTATCTCTGGTACGACGCAAGCTTTCAGCTGAGTTTCCTGGCAGTTTTCGGCATCGCAGAATTGAGCAAGCCTCTCCAAAAGCTGTTCCGGTTTGTGCCGAATACACTGGCACTGCGGGAGTCTCTCACGACAACGATCGCCGCACAGATCACAACACTTCCCCTCACCATCATCCTCTTCAAACAGATTTCGCTGATCGCACCCGTTACGAATCTCCTCGTCGCACCCATCATCCCGCTTGCGATGCTCCTCGGATTCGTCGCGACGATTCTCAGCATGCTCTGGTTGCCGCTCGGGCTTGTCGTCTCTTACCTCTGCTTTGCGCTGCTGCATGCAATCATCTGGATCGCCGAACTCTTCGCACATCTGCCTTTCGCAACCATAAACTTTTAACAATTGACCATTCACAACACGAACGAATCCAATTGATACGCAAAAAGTTAACTGTTAATTGTGAATTGTTTTCCGCCAGACATACGAATAGATATGGCTGCCTCGTCCGAAAGGCATCGTCACCAATCTCTCTTTCTCCGGCTGCATGCCGGGTACCCTGAATGCGTGCGTCACAACACGCGCACCGTCTTTGAGTTGTGCGTCAAACTTCGGTTTCAGTTTCTTCATGCTCTCGATCGAGAGATACGTGAAGATGATGTCTGCATCGGAAAAATCGACATTCTTCATGAAATCCGCGCAGCGCATTTCGACCTTGCTTCCGCGAAGCCACATCCGAAATTTGCTGAGGAGCCATACACCGATCGCGCCCTCGTACCCGACGGCACGGATCTTCGGTTCGCGCCTCTCCGCGGCAAGAAGCACCCGACCGTCGCCGGCGCCAAGATCGTACACAATCTGTCCGGGCTTGAGTTCCGCAAAATCGAGCATCCCATCGGTGATCGCCCTCGGTGTCGGTATGAACGGCACCATCCAGATGGCCTGCACCGACGTACTCAGAATCAACAGAGTGAAGAAAGTGACAGCGGAAAGAAGTAATATCCAAATGCCGACAATCGCCAATGCTTCGATCACAGCGGGAGCAGTATACCCAGATACGTGAACCATGCACCGAGTACGACCAGCAAAGTCCCGGCAATCACCTGCGAGGCTTCGCGACGCAGAAATTTTTTCTCAAACGTCCTGTGCCATTTCTCATAGACGTCAGGCCACCATGCCATACCGATGCTCTTGAAGAAGAGAAGCCATGCAAATGCCACAACGAAGCCACGAACATCAAGACTGAGAGCGAAATTTCTCCGAAGCGTCGTGACGGCGATCATGGCAAACGCCATGCCAATGATCCTGACCAGATTGGTGTCTTTCATAATGTTCTTCCTCCACACGGCGTATCGTTCATCGCAGAACACAAGAGGGAAACCGAACACATAGAAGAAGACACCGAGAACGAGACAGAAGCTGGAGAGTGACATAACGGCTGGTATTGTTGAGGAATTAGAGCGAATGAACAATAGCTGCGGGATTAAATTGAGAATTTAGAATGTAGAATGTAGGATAACGCAAGATCATGGCCCCATCGCCTGCCCGTCCGTAGCTCCGCCGCGGCGGAGCGAAGGAGGGCCTGCCCCGCGAAGCTCGATAGAGCGTAGTGGGGTCTAATCCTGCGCCATTGGCGCAGAAAATAAGGTAAGATTCGGCAGTTCTTTGCATCTTCGGCCCCATCGTCTAACGGTTAGGACAACGGGTTTTCAATCCGTTAACGGGAGTTCAACTCTCCCTGGGGCTGCCACATTCTGTGAGTTAAACTGACTATTCCTCGTACAGATGTCCTTCACCACAACCCGTGTTTAACGAAATCTTTGACAAAAATGGCAAATTTTGTACGCTTACAGCATGTCTGAATCTCCTAGCCATAACATTCTGAGAGCGCAGGTGCTAACTGACCCAGGACACTCATCAATCCACAATTTGGTTGTTTCAACGATACTAGATATCAATGAAAGTGAAGCTCAACAAAAAATGAAATCAGCACAAAGAAATAAAGGAAGGATTGAAGGATTGGTGGCAGGAGTCGCTTTCACTTCTATCGCTGCCGCTGTTGCTTTATTTGGGAGCAATCGAAGTGATAAGAATGATAATCGGACAAATCATGATGCACATCAAAATACTGCATCATTGCTCGAAGTGAATCGCAGTAACGAGCGTCCGCTAGTAAATTTTTAAGAAAAAAGCGATTGGGCTGCCACATTCAAAATGCATTGTCGTGAGGCTGCAAAAAAGAGCACAATGAAGGCATACATCACTTCAGAAACGCACCAAAGGCACAGACAGTGCTGACGCATGTGCTGGTCTTCTGTTTCGGTATGCTTGCGCTGCTTGTCATCCTGACAGTCAACGAACGCGAGAATGTCTGTTCCGAAAGCTTCGATTTGCTTAACCCCCGATTGCAATGTAAACGAGGGCTAGAACAAGGAGAATGGGATTACGAACCTCTGCGCGACACGTTGCAGATAAAAAAGAATGAATTGAAAAACGCGGGCAAAGTAACCCACTTGTCCGTGTATTTTCGCGACCTCGACCACGGTCCGCGTTTCGGCATTGGAGAGTATGACAAATTCCATCCTGCAAGCCTCCGAAAAGTGCCGGTACTCATCGCTTACCTCCACATGGCAGATCTCGATCCAACGATTCTCGACAAAACCCTCTCGTTCTCCGGATCTCTCAAGACGGATCCGAATGTGACGAGAGCCGAAGAAACAATCGAAGCGAATACCTTGTATACCGTTCGCGAACTCCTCACAAAAATGATCGTGTATTCGGACAATTACTCCTACACGGTACTGACAGACGCGCTGAATACCTCTCCGCCGGTCATTCCCTATTATACCTTCCGCGATCTGGATGTTTTGCGGATGATGATGGATCCCAAGGGAGACTTTATCTCGATCCAGTCATACGCCAATCTCTTCGGCACTCTCTACAACACAGGCTATCTGTCGAAAGACATGTCGCAGTACGCACTCGATCTTCTCTCGAAGGCAACATTCGAAGAAGGTCTCACTGCAGGAATTCCGGAGAACATTCGTACGGCTCACAAGTTCGGACAACGCATGATCGGAAGCGAGAGCGAGCTCCACGACTGCGGCATCGTGTACCACCCAAAAACGGCATACATTCTGTGTGTGATGACCAGCGGCAAAAGTTTTTCCGTGCAACAATCCGCCATCGCAGAAGTCTCGCGCATTACGTATGACACAGTCTCATCACTATCCTTCCGCATTAGAGAGAGATTCGAATAGATCGATACTCTCATCATTGCCCCTGCTTCATTGATCCTTTACGATACTTTTGAATCTTTTTCCCCCTCTCCCATGAAACGCCGCACCATCAGCACGCTCGTCACATCTCTTGGAGTGCTTGGACTGCTCTCCGCTTGCGGTGGCAACGGCAACGATGTCGATGTAAATCTGGACGGTTCGATGGACGTTGAGACGGAAGAAGGTACGGCGAAAATCGGTACGCAAGATATGCCTAACAACTGGCCGGAAGATGCACCCGGTGCCTACCCGGGATCGACAGTCTCCTACTCCGCTTCGATGGATCCCGAGAGCGGGAAACCGGACATGGCAATCGTCTCTACGACGACGGATGCTGCTGCGACAGTTGCCGCTCACTACAAAACGGCGCTCGCCGAAAAAGGATGGGCCGTCGGCACGACGATGGAAGGTGCCGGGACCTCCATTTTCTCCGCAACGAAAGACACCCGCACGATGTCTCTTCTGATCACGGGAACAGGGCAAGGGCAAACGACCGTGACGATGGCAATCGAGATCGAAGAGACTGAATAACTCTAGTGGTAAGAGGAACGGATCTCGAACAACAGCCATAATCCGATGAACGAACCGATGATCGTCTGCGCCGCTCCCGATCCGTAACCGAAGATCAACTCGACGAGGGCGGCGACTGCCGTCAGCACAGTGCCGTAAAACAGGTAATTCCAGCCCTTTTTCTGTTTCTTTGTCAGAGGCTGATAAGCAAGAATCTGAAAAACTGCGGCAAAAATCGCGGCAAGAATCGAGATCGTCCAGGAAAGCTGCATCAGTCCATTCCCGAAAAAAGAGAAGGAAAGTATGGACGCAATCGCACCTGTCGAGACAATACCGAGAAGCCCGATCACTCCGAAGATCAACGCGAACCAAGGAGCAATACTGGAAATCGTTTGTCGAGCATTCTGCGGCAAATGCGGCAATGTGGAAAACATCGGCGAAAGCCAGCTCTCGAGAGCCGCCATTTTCTTCTCGGCTGTTTTGTGGAGATCATGAACCATAGAGAGGATTGTGATGTTCCAATTCTTCTCCTCATCAACCATGAGTGCAAGTCGGTCTCTCGCAGTGCTTGACTATCCATGCCGACCGACTATAGTACCCCTACCCCCTATCCCTACAAATCATGAGAGCTGACTACCAAAAAAAGGCACTCGACGGCATCAAGCGACTCGAAGGTCTCACGAAAAAAGTAAGAACGATGATCGAGCAAAACGAGTACTGCCCTCATATTCTTGAAAATCTTCTTGCCATGAAAGGCCACGTTACGCATGTGCAAGGGCAAGTGCTGGACAGCCATTTGCACACTTGTGCCCAAGGGAAGATGAAAAAGGAGAAAGATTTTGACGGTTTTATTGCAGAAATTATCCGTTCCATCGGCTTATCCAGCCGGTAATTTTCTATTCATTTTCTCCCATTTTTTATGATGAACAACATGATGTATAGCGGCGTTTGGGGCTTTGGCTTCGGGATTCTTTGGATTCTGCACATACTTTCGGTCATCGGCTTCTTCACAGGCGTCGTCTTTCTGATCATCCTCGCGACAAAAATCCTCACACATGCTCAACTGAAAACATGGGGATTGTCGCTCATCATTGGAGGAACCATTGTCTGTGTCTTCACCATCGGCATGATGGGCCACTCTTGGCAGTACTCTGGCATGAATGCCGGAACACGCGGCATGATGAAAAGCGGTATGGGCATGTCAATGAACGGTATGACCATGATGCTGCAGGGAAAAACCGGCGATGATTTTGATGCAGCATTCCTGCAGATGATGATCCCGCACCATCAGGGTGCGATCAATATGGCAGAACTGGTTGAAAAGAATGCAAAGCACACCGAGATCAAAGCGATGGCAAAAGACATTATCAGTGCTCAGCAGAAAGAAATCGATCAGATGCAGCAGTGGCAGACTACATGGGGATACACTCAGTAACTATGAACGTTCCGACTAGCGCAGTACACCGGCATGATGCATCCCGAAATAATCCGAACCATCGGATGATCGAACCAATAATTTTCTAATATTTTTCTACATTTTTTATGGCTGCATCACAACAACACTCAGTCATCGTTCAGATTTCCGGAATGACGTGCAGCAGTTGCGAATTAGTTCTTGAAAGAAAGCTCAAAGCTGTTGCAGGCGTTCAGCATGTTACTGTGAACTATCGCAAGGGTATGGCGAGAATCAGCGGAAACGCAGATGCGATGCCATCAACCGACAAGATCGAAGAAGTGATACGAAAAGCCGGATACTCGGTGCACAATGCTGAGGAATCTTCATCGACAAGCGAGGATTCCAATCGGAAGTGGCTGGAGATCGGCGGATCGCTCCTTATTATTTTTGCGATCTACAAGCTGCTGCAGGCATTCGACATCGTCTCTCTCGCACCGTCGACATCTGGCGCTCTGTCAATCGGAGGAATTTTGATCATCGGCCTTGTTGCAGGCATGAGCAGTTGCCTCGCCGTCACGGGGGGTCTTCTCTTGGCACTCGCTGCAAAGCACAACGAAATGCACAACGCTGAAACTAGCCTCGAAAAATTCAGACCCCTCTTGCACTTCAATATCGGCCGTCTTCTGTCGTACTTCTTCCTCGGCGGTCTCGTGGGTGTGATCGGAAAATCCGTCACGCTCTCGACCAAAATATCCGGATTCATGAATATTGCAGTCGCACTCATCATGCTCTGGCTCGCCCTGACAATACTGCACGTTATTCCGAAAGGCAGTTTCCCCATTCGTCCGCCGAAGAAACTCTCACATTGGATACATGATCTCTCCGAGAGTGACCATCCGGCTGCACCGTTTCTGCTCGGAGCTTTCACCTTCTTCCTGCCCTGCGGCTTCACGCAATCTCTGCAGCTTGTGGCACTCGCATCGGGAAACTTTCTGGCAGGAGCGCTGACGATGTTCACGTTCGCCATCGGCACGCTGCCGTCACTTCTCGGACTCAGCGCGGTCGCATCGACTGCAAAAGGTACGGCATCACGGTTGTTTCTGCGCTTCTCGGGGGCACTCGTGCTTGTGCTCGCATTCTCCAATCTCCAGAGCGGTCTTGCGCTCACGGGATTCAATGCATCTGCGATCTTCAGTCGCTCTTCCTCTCCCGTCGGATCTGCTCCTTCAGTGGCAGGGAACGTGCAAACAGTCACAATGAAAGTCACTCGGTACGGATACGAACCTCAAAACATGACGATTAAAGCCGGCATTCCCGTTCGCTGGAAAATCGACGGAACGGGAGCTTCCGGTTGCACGAGCATCATGACAATCCCCGATCTGAATGTGTCACAGGCGCTTCGAAGCGGCGAAAATATCATCGATTTCACCGCTCCGAAGAAAGGTCCTCTCGCCTTCATGTGCTCGATGGGCATGGTGCGAGGTTCTTTCAATGTTCTCTAGACCCTCTTTTCCCTCATCCGATCATGCACACAACCGTCTCCATTCCCGGCATGCACTGTGCAAGCTGTGCTGCGCTCGTCAAAGATGTGAGCAGCGAATTCGCTGAAATCAAAAACACTGATGTGAATATGGACACAAAGATAGTCACTGTTGACCACGATGAACGTCTTGATATGCAGAAGTGGACACAAGAAATAGAATCACTCGGTGAAACATACAAAGTTATTCCCGTCTCATCTGTATGACCGTCAAAACCATCCTCGCGATCTCTGGCATGCACTGCGCCAGCTGCGCTGCGATCATCACCCGAACACTCAAAAAAAAACCGGGTGTTACGGAAGCAAACGTGAACTACGGAGCGAGCAAAGCCACGATTACCTACGACGAGGAAACCGTTGGTATTCCTGCACTCATCGAAAGTATCCTGGCGGCCGGATACGGCGCAGAGATTGCATCAACGGTAGACCGTGACGAAGAGAAGCGCCGAAAAGCCGAAGAGATTGCCTTGTACCGTACGAAGTTTTTGTGGGGACTTGTGCTCAGTGCGCCGATGCTCGCCTTCATGCTGCTCTCCTTCTTCCCTGTGCTCGATCTGAGCACAGTCGAAAACTGGATGGGCATCGTCTCTCTCCTCCTCGCAACGCCGGTGCAATTCTGGCTTGGAGCAGGCTTTTACCACAGTGCATGGTCCGCACTCCGCGTACGCACGTTCAACATGGACAGTCTGATCGCAATCGGCACCTCGACCGCGTACTTCTATAGTCTCTGGAATATCATCCTGCACTGGAGCATCGAAGGAACGCCAATCGGAGCGCACGAAGATTTGTACTTCGAAGTCGCAGCCCTCCTCATCACCTTCGTGTTGCTCGGAAAGTGGCTGGAGGCGAGAGCCAAAGGCGCAACATCGGATGCGATCCAAAAACTGATGGGGCTGCAGGCGAAAACCGCGCGAGTCCTGAGGGATGGAAAGACTCTCGATATTCCGATTGAAGAAGTAAAAGTAGGTGATATCGTGATCGTACGACCGGGTGAGAAAATTCCCGTCGATGGCATCGTGACGAGAGGGCTGACATCGATCGATGAATCGATGCTCACGGGCGAAAGCATTCCGGTCGAGAAGAAAGAAGGAGACCAAGTGTTCGGCGCCACGATGAACAGCCACGGCAGCATCGAATACAGAGCGGAGAAAGTGGGCAATGAAACCGCGCTCGCGCAAATCATTCGCTTCGTGGAGGACGCACAGGGAAGCAAAGCTCCCATTCAAGATTTCGCAGACTCGGTCTCCGCATGGTTCGTTCCCGCGGTGATCGGGGTCGCAATCCTAACACTCGCCACTTGGCTCATTCTCGGAGCACCACTCCCCTTCGCGCTGCTTGCATTCGTCTCGGTAGTCGTCATCGCTTGCCCCTGCGCGCTCGGTCTCGCAACCCCGACTGCGATCATGGTCGCGACTGGCAAGGGCGCAGAACTGGGGATTCTCATCCGCGGCGGCGAACCTCTGGAAGCAGCAAAGAAAATCGATACGATCATCTTCGATAAGACAGGGACACTGACGAAGGGAAAGCCGGAGGTGACGGATATTGTGGTCGTAGAGACACAAAATTTTGCGCCTCTGCAAATTCTGACAATCGCGGCAAGCCTGGAACAAGGCTCCGAACACTCACTCGCAGAGAGCATTGTGAATCATGCGAAAGCGAAAGGCATTGTGCTTGTTGCAACTGAACACTTCAAAGCCATTCCAGGTCACGGGATCGAAGGAATGCTCGAAGGAAAGAAGTACTTCCTCGGAAACAGGAAATTGATGGAAAAATTTTCCATCGAGACAAAAACTGTTGAGAGTCGATTGGAAACACTCGAGGAGAAAGGAAAAACAGCAATGATCCTCAGTGATGAACATCAAGTGATCGGCATTGTCGCCGTTGCGGATACACTCAAAGAATCGTCGAAAGAAGCCGTCGATCGCCTGAGAAAGATGGGCATCGAGGTCTATATGATCACAGGAGATAATAAGCGCACCGCACTGGCTATTGCCAGGAGTGTAGGCATCGAGCATGTACTTGCGGAAGTTCTGCCGGAACAGAAAGCTTTGGAAGTGAAGAAGCTGCAAAAAGGAAGCAATGGTTCGACTTCGCTCACCACAAGGCGCGTTGCCATGGTCGGCGACGGCATCAACGACAGCCCGGCACTCGCGCAGGC
Organism: Candidatus Peribacteria bacterium; assembly: GCA_943350395.1. Lineage (GTDB taxonomy): Bacteria > Patescibacteriota > Gracilibacteria > Peribacterales > Peribacteraceae > SICN01. The sequence continues at coordinate 141,857 of CALRAD010000002.1, read as the reverse complement.
CGATCTCGGCATCGCGATGGGGAGCGGTACGGATATCGCGATGGAAACGGGCGGCATCGTGCTCGTGAAGAACGATCTTAGAGACGTCGTTACCGCTATGAAACTGAGCCGCGAGACCGTCTCGAAGATCAAGCAAAACATGTTCTTCGCTCTCTTCTTCAATGTCATCGGCATTCCGATCGCCGCAAGACTCTTCTGGCAATTCGGCATCGTCCTGAGGCCGGAGCTTGCCGGACTCGCGATGGCGTTCAGTTCGGTCTCCGTCGTCACGAACTCACTTCTGCTGAAAGGTTTCCATCCGACGAAAAGAAACTGGATCTCAGACATTGCTCCGTACGTCATGACGATAGGATTCACCGTGATATTCTTTCTGTTCGCAAAAATCAGCGCATGAGATCATGCTGATCTTCCCCCTGCTCCCCATGAAACAATTCCTCTCGCTTCTGCTCGGCAGTCTTTTTCTTCTCTCAGCTTGCACCGTGCCCACTGCATCTCAGCATGGCGGAGGGCATACAACAAAAGGTCTAGAAGCGCATGCACTGGCACTGCAGGACCAAAGCAACGAGACAGAAATCGCCTTTCGCATCACAGAGGACAATAAAACGTTTATGGATTTCGGCATCAGCCATACGAAAGAAATGCATCTGATTGTCGTGCGTGATGACTTACAACATTTCGCTCACCTGCATCCGACCCGCGATGAAAGCGGAACGTGGCGGGTGACGTACGCAGCCCCTGCCGGAGGAAAGTATTGGCTCTATGCGGATTTTGTAGAATCAAATCAGTCGGCGCATACAATCCGTTTCAAACGGACACACACTGGCGATTTGGGAGAGTACGGCATTCTCAAGAGCGTGGAGACGACGCAGCATGTTGGGAACGGCGGCGGATATGACATCACGATGGACGCAACGACGCTCGGTGACGGCGGCGTGCAATTTAATTACTGGATCTACGATGTAATGGGAGCAGATCAAAAACTAGAAACATATCTCGGCGAACTCGGCCACAGCGTCCTGATTTCCCCGAGCGGCGAATTTGTCCACGTGCACCCGTTCAAGGAATACGTCGGATATGATGCGACAAACAGAACGCACCCCGTCTTCGTTACGGGTCCTCTGGAAGATCCCTACTACCGCGTGTTCACGCAGTTTCAAATCAAAGGAAAAATAATCACGGTGGAATATGATTGGCAACGGTGAATCCTTACATTGGAGCACCGTGTCTCTGTAAATCCTTTCGTCTCTGGAAAATCGTGATGCAATCGGAAATGCCCGCAGCCACTTGATCCACATTCGGCACGTACTGAAGCCGGACCGAATCACCCGTCCCTTCCTTCAAGCTGAAATATAATTTTCCGAAGGGAAATAGATTCCAGAATTGCGTCTCGACACTGACACTCGCAAAGTTTTCCAGATTGATCGGAGTCACCTTTCGATGGAAGACCGACGACTGATCCACCACGATCACTTTATCCGTGGTGATGAGAATAAAATCGTACCGCCAGTCGAGATACGCTTTGAGAAGCGGAATGAAAATAAAAATCAACCAAGCAGATCCGACAATGACCAGAAGCCAAAAAGAAGGTAAGCCGACATATCCAAGCCCGATACCGACAGCAAGAAAAATCAACGTAAAGAACGCATTGCGTATGAAGGTCATGAAGAAACGAAAACCATGATAACGCACGGTCATTTTCTCCTGTTCATCTTGAGAGAGAAACGATTGCTTGATTTTTGCCGTATCTGTTTCCAGTGCAAAGAAACGCATGGAAAAGAGAATACACCTACCCCGCTAAATCTTCTACGCGTTCGAAGTCAAAACAATCCGCACGAGCTTCAGTTGATCATACGACACACGCCCTTGAAGCGCTTCGAAGACCGGCTTCATGAACTGAAATCCATGCTCTTCGTACAGCGATCGAATAGCATCGACCTCGGGAAAATCCTCAATAAGATATGTGAGGCTCGGCGCATCACCGAGTCCGACCAACTTCTCGATATAGTTGAGCACGGTACTCTGCGTGACCCCGCACGCTTCGGCGATAAGCGAAAGTCCGGCACCATCAGCAAGAAGCTCTCGTGTTCTTTTCAGGCGTTCTTTCTGAGAAAACGCATGTTTCTTGGTCTTCGACTCTTCTTCTTCTGGAGCAATTGCAGGCTCGAAGAAAGGCTTCGGCTGATACTTCGTAGCTTGATTACTGAGAGAATCGTAGAACGATGTCACCAGCCTTTCTGCACGGATCGAACTGGCGCTCCAGCGCTCGATGCGGAGTCCTGCTCCTGAGCGAACACGACTGAGGGCCACGTACGCCTGTCCTGGCTCCCAGAGTTGATGCAGATCCACAATCATCCGATCGAGTGATGCTCCCTGCGCCTTATGGATCGTCGTCGCCCACGCGAGCGTGACGGGGAAATTCCACGCGGCCACGACTTCGTTTCCATCACCGTCCAAAGAACTAAATTTTTCTTTCACGACATCGATCTCTTCTCCCGAAAGCAATCTCACATGCAGCGCATCCTCACTGAAACTCCGGATATGCCCAAGAGTGCCGTTGACGTACCGATATTCGCCAGATGCGTCGTTCTTGCGCATCATGATGAGTGCACCTCGCTTCAGTAACAGCGTATCCGGAATCGGCAACACGCGCTTCGCCGCTTCGACGTATTTTCCGTCTCCCACGTACTCCGTCGGAAATGCGTGCACAGGTTCCTCGATCTGCTCCAGACGCAACAAATTGTACTGATCGGCTTGTGCACGGTGAGGATAGAGCCTGGTCCCCTCTTCGTCGCCCCTAGACTCCTTCGTACGTTCATCGAGAAACTCTCGCACGCGATCATTCACGATGCCGTCACGCACGAAATTGAGGATCTCCAAAAAACTCGTGTCCTGCGTGCGCATCACGGTCGTCAGGAGTGCCGGGGTAAAGTCACTCTCCTGCCACACGGAATGCAGAAATGCCCAATCCTTGTCCACGCTGCCGGGAGTAATCGGCGGCAACTGAGCAAAATCCCCGACGGCAATGATCCGAAGTCCTCCCCACGGATCGGGATTTCCTCGTGCGACTCTCGCAATCGTTTCGGCAGCTCGAAGCGTCATCCCCGAAAGCATCGACACTTCGTCGATCACCACGCAGCATGCGCGCTGCAAGCGTCGCATCAGTTTCTTGCTTCTCATGGCACGAGTGACTGTTGCCTCGAGCCCTCCCTCCATGATCCCGAGCCCGAAGAAGCTATGGAATGTCCTGCCTCCGACAATCACCGCAGCCGCTCCCGTGCTTGCGACGATCGGAAAATCCTCCGATGACTTCCCTTGAAGATAATGATCGAGTAAGAAGCTCTTACCCGTTCCTGCCGCTCCAGTCAGAAACACGTTTCCCTGCCTCTGTAGGGTATCCAAGGCATGTTCCTGACAGGGTGTGAGCCGGAGTTGAGAAGAAGTCTGACGCATGAAAAATAATCTAAGTGTAGCAGGAAAGCAGAATGCATTTTCGAGCGTGCGTTCAAGCAATCAATCGCCGCTTGAACGTGTCTTTCTTCTTCTGTCCGTTCTCTTTCGGCGTCGTGCTCGCGGCGAACCTCCACGCCATCTCGAAGATCTGCCGCTGCGTCTCCGCCACCTCTTTGCTCTCGATGATCACGCCGAACATGTCCTTGTCGCCCCGGAGACCGGAATCAAAGGAACAGATTGCCACTTTGTGATCGTAAATGTTGATCTCATTCGTAAAATCGAACTCCGATGCGGGAACCAAGCGAATCTCGCGGAGACGTTCGCGATCTTCACCATGCACGTGCCTGCCTGCGTTGTCATCGGGTGCGATACCTCTGAGATGAATCCCCCTCTTTACGCGCTCATCGACGTACTCCTCGTCGTATCGAGGCCAGAACTTGCGAACGACACCCGAGTTTGCAAAGTTTAAGAGTTCGGCGCTCGCCGTCAGCGTGTCTTCGTAGACGTGCCGCACTCCTTCCCACCCCTCGAAGAACCGAACGCGAGGCTTTCTGTACTTCGCACCCTGCAGCGAGCGAAGCTCCGGGAGCACTCGTTCCAGAGCTTCTGCGTTCTTTCTGGCTTCCAGAGCGATAAACTCCGGTGCGACCGGTGCGTACCACTTGGCGCGCATCTTTTTGATCACTGTGAAATAACTCTTGTGTACCATTTCCTCGAGAAGATTGTATGTCGTGATCCGATTGATACCCGTCGACTTCGCATAATCGGACGCGGGAGCAGTCCCGAGCTGCAATCCAGCGACGTAGAGTTGCGATTGCTTGTGGTCGAGTCCGACCGCCTGAAGGACGTGAATGATGTCTTTCGCCATGCAAAAATGAGCATAGCAAGTTGTTTATGAATTGAACAACACAAAAATACACGCGGGAAAATAGCAGGAATGTTGGTACCGTAGAAGACTGATCCGAAGCCATTTTTCAGAAAGAGTGTTCTGTTGTTCAAAAAAGAAACAGGAGACTTTCTGTATTCAATGTTCCGGTTGTCGCATAGAAAAATACTGCGTACAAAATAATCGCGGGTCGGGAGACCCACGCTTCTTTCCCCCTTTCTCTATGACCACCAAAGACGTGATCACACTCGCAAAGAAGCACAAATGTGAAATGATGGATCTGACATTCGTCGATGTCCCGGGCACACTGCATCACACCAGTAAGCCTATCCACCAGCTTGAGGATGTCCTCAAGGACGGCGCAGGCTTCGATGGCTCGAGTATCAGAGGTTTTCAGCAAATTCAGGAATCCGACATGCTTCTGATTCCGGATCCCGATACCGCCATCATCGATCCGTTTACGGAGAGAGCAACGCTGTCGCTCCTCTGCGACGTGCGTGAACCCATGAAGAGCGAGCTCTATGAGAGAAGCCCCCGAACGTTCGCGAAGAGAGCGATGGAGTATCTGAAGAAAACAGGGCTTGCGGATACCGCTTTCTTCGGTCCGGAAGCCGAATTCTTCATCTTCGATCACGTCAGCTACGAAGCCGGTGTGGGCGCTTCGCACTACAGAGTGGATAGCGTTGAAGCGACGTGGAATTCCGGAAATCAGTACGAAGAATGCCCGAATCTTGGCTACACGATCAGGCACAAGGAAGGGTACTTCCCCGCTTCTCCTTTCGACACGCAACAGGATTTGCGAGCGACAATGGTCGCGGAAATGGAGAAAGCCGGCATCGAGATCGAGACGTTCCACCACGAAGTGGCAACCGGAGGACAGGCGGAGATCGATATGAAATTCGATACGCTGCTTCGAATCGCAGACAAACTGATGCGATACAAATACATCACGAGAAACGTCGCAAAGAAGTACGGAAAATCAGTCACCTTCATGCCGAAACCCATCTTCGGGGACAACGGCTCCGGAATGCACACACATCAGAGTCTCTGGAAAGGAGGCAAACCGCTGTTTGCCGGCGGCGAGTATGCGGGTCTCAGTAAGATGGCGATGTACTACATGGGTGGCATTCTGAAACATGCCAGAGCGCTCTGTGCGATCTGCAATCCGACGACCAATAGCTATAAGCGCCTCGTCCCGGGCTTCGAAGCGCCCGTAAATTTCATCTACTCGGCCAGAAACCGCTCGGCAGCGATCAGAATTCCGATGTACTCCGAGAGTCCGAAAGCCAAGCGTGTGGAGTTTCGTTCGCCGGATGCCGCATGCAATCCCTACGTCGCCTTCGCCGCGATGCTGATGGCGGGACTCGATGGCATTCGTCGAAAGCTGGAACCCGGAAACCCAACGGATGAGAACCTCTATTCCATGGACAGCACAAAGCTTTCAAGAATCCCTCATGCGCCTGAGGATCTTTCTGAAGCGCTCGATGCGCTCGAAGCCGACCATGCGTTCCTCCTCGAGGGCGCGGTCTTTGGAAAGCGTTTCTTAACGGACTTCATTGCCGTCAAACGCGACGAGGTTGCCGACGAGAGAAAGCGTCCGACGCCGAGTGAATTTTATAAATACTACGACGTGTAACAAGGTAGCCCCAAATTCATGCGGCTACCTTCCAAAGGTAAACGCAAATGCCTCAGCGCCTGAGCCTTCCAAGGTAAGAATTATTTCATGTTCGCCATACTCACCCTTGAACAAGTTGTAGAGATCGTTGCGATCGATCATGAACGTCGTTCCCGTTTTTCCGTCAATCATAACCGATGCCTGCACGGGCTTTACGCCGGCAGCAAGTCCGAGGACAAGATTGATCTCTCCACCTCTAAATTTGAGACGAATTTCACCTTCTTTACTTCGAAGAACCTGATGCTCCTCATCGACCAGTTGCCATGAACCGGAGAGATAGTACTTGTTCAGTACGAACCCGTCGGAGAATTTGTACACATGGACCGCGCTGTCCGGATCACCGAGACTATTACCGAATGCAGGCCAACTTCGAGAACCAAGATAGATCTCGGGGGTGATTGATCCCGTTACTTCTTTTGCTACTTCCGCAGTCTCAACGTTCAGCTTCTCGCTCACATCCACGCCCATTTCCTTCAGCAAACTCTGTATCGCCAAATCCGTGCCTTCATACTCACCTTCTCCAAAATGCATGTATCGAATATATCCCTCTCCGTCGATCAAGTATTTTGCCGGCCAATACTTATTGGCGAATGCAGACCACGTGTCGAAGTCATTGTCCTGCGCGACGGGATAGGAAAGACCATGAGAACGGATCGCCATCGCAACATTTTTCTGGCTCTTCTCGAATGTGAATTCGGGGCTGTGGACACCGAGAAGCACGAATTTCCCGGTATCTTTAAATTTCTCCCAATAGCCTTGAAGATACGGCAGAGTACGAATGCAATTGATGCAACTGTACGTCCAGAAATCGACGAGAACGATCTTGCCCCGAAGACTGTCGAGCGTGAATGGCTCAGAATTGTGCCAAGGACCTAACCCGGAAAATTCGGGAGCACGAATGAGACGAGGAAGAGTGGGGAGTGCCATCGCAGAGGATGATACAGCCTCCAAAACATTGCCTACACTTCCGGTGCCGCTTGGCATCGTTTTTTTGAAAAGACTTTCCTCGATGCGCGTGCCGATGTCTCCAAAATTCGTATTGTTCACAAGCCAGACCTGAATATTCTGAAACAAATTGAATTGCAAAGCGACGGCAGTCACGATGAAGAGAATCCCGGCAACCGTCTTGATATGCCCCGTGTATCGATTGAGCGAGCGTACTGAATGGGCAACAGCCTGTCCTCCGTATCCGATCATCAGGAGTGGCAGACCCGTACCGACAGCATATGAGAGGAGCGCAAGAAACGCTTCGATTCCGGGCTTCTCCCTGACGAGCGTCAGCGCAAAGCTGAGTGCAGGACCCGCACACGGTACCCACACCAGACCAAGCGTGAGACCGATGAAGAATGCAGTGAACGGTGAATCTGCTCCAAACTCTCCACGTGCTGCATTCTGTGCATCGGCACCAAGTTGCTGAATCCGACCGGCGATGCGGCTGCCGATCAGAAGCAAGAGAATACCGACGACCGCCGCGATGACTGTTGCAGGCAAACCTTTCTCCAGAAAGAAGAATGCACCAAGTACTGCACCCGCAAAAGAAAACGCACGATTTTGAATAGCAAACCCGATACCAAACAGCAGAAGAACGTAATTTGTCGCAATGCGAATCGTATCTGCAAGTTCGATGAACTCACCGAGAACGACCGTCAGGAGAAACGTGAATCCGACGAAACTCACGATCATCCCAAGTACCGTAAGAAGTGGCCTCCATTTGCTGCGTCCCGCGATGCTCACGCCGAGAACGATGGGCAAAAGCGGCAGAATGCATGGCAGGAGAATCGTGAGCATGCCGGCGATGAAGAGCGTGACGTAGAGAGCCATACAATTATCGGGGGGAAGTTTTAAGGAGTGTCTGCAATTCCGTGTCACTCGGATGGATGATTGATTTTACCCTATTTCCTGACACATCGAGAAGAATAAACGTATCGGGAATAATCACACCGTACTGCAATTTTACATTGCCAGCCGTTTTGAAATCGACCCTGTACACGATAACAGAAAGACGATTTTCTGCCGCAGCATCACGCAGCATCTCGTCATGATCCGATGAAAACGGATCATCGTCGTCCGCGAAGAAGAGTATCGTGCGCTCGCCGCGAAGATCTTCTTCCGACGTATACGGTCGATACAACGAATTTCGAGAAATCTCAGTGTCGCTACCCGAAGCAGATGAAAGCTTATTCAGGTGCGGAGACACGCGCACGATGAGATTCAAGGAAGATGAGGAGGAGCCATTGCCGGAATCCACGGAAAAAGGCCGTGACCAGACAAGTCTTAGAAGAAAAACTATAACGATCAGGCAGACAGCCAAGAGGAAAAAACCGGTCGTTCGTTTCATGAGCAAAGCATAGCGTATGCGCTTATTTCTTCACCCCTATTTTGGGACAGGTGTTCCGGAAAACACATTCGAAACACTTCGGTGAGCGCGCGATGCAAACACTGCGACCATGCGCGACAAGCAGATGCGAGAGCATCGCCCAGTCTTTTCTCGAAGTCTTGCGCATGAGATCAGCCTCGATTTTTCCCTGAGCCTTCTCTCGAGTCAGTCCAAGCCGATGACTCAGGCGTATGCAATGCGTGTCGACGGGGATCCCCTCGATGATGCCATACGCGGTAGAGAGAACGATGGATGCCGTTTTTCGCCCGACGCCACGCAGCAGAAGCATCTCGTGCATCGTCCTCGGGACTTCTCCAGAGAAGCGATCGAGGATCAGTGTGCAACTTGTCTGGATCGCTTTGGCCTTCATGTGAAACGTCCCACAGGAATGAATGTCGTGCTCAAGCTCCCGAGTCGACACTGACACATAGTCTTTCGCTGACTTGTACTTCTGAAAGAGCGACTTCGTGACGATATTCACCCGTTTGTCCGTGCACTGCGCGGAGAGAATCGTCGCAATCAGAAGATCGAGAGGGGTCTTCCAATCGAGGCTACACTTCGCATCAGGATAGAGTTTCCCGAGCTTCTTCAGAACGACATCGACCGTGATCTTTTTCATGGAAACAGTATAGAGCGGAGAACTGTTTTCATCTGAACAAAAAAGCAAAGAGGGGTCAATTCTTAATTCGTCATTCTTGATTCCTAATTCATGCACCAAGGTATAGCCTCGCATCCCGAAGTCGTTTCTCTCCACCATGCCCACCCCCCTCCCCCCTCTCACTGTTTTCGACGTCGAAACGACGGGCCTAGATCCTCGCAGAGGTCACAAAATCATCGAGATCGCAGGCATCAGAATCGAGAATGGCTCCATCGACGAGACGAGATCGTTTGTATCACTCGTCAATCCGGAGCGCAGTATTCCGTGGGAGGCCAAACAGGTGAACAAGATCAGCGACGATGCTGTCCGCACAGCACCGGGCATTGAGGAAGTGTTGCCTAAGTTTCTGGAATTCAGCAACGGTTCCATTCTCGTCGCACACAATGCGACGTTCGACATGGGATTCATGGAAATCGAGAAACAACTCTGCTGGGGATACGTCGAATTGCCTGAGTGCCTCTGCACGATGCGACTAAGCCGCGCGCTCTTCCCGACTGAGTTCGGCCACAGTCTCGACGCCGTCGCGCGTCGCTTAAATCTCGCAATCCCGCAAGCGCGCCACAGGGCTCTCCCCGACGTACTCCTCACGGCGCATGCACTGATGAAGATGATGGAGCTCGGAGAAATAACCTCCATCGAAGATTTACAGGCGATCTGCGGAGTTGGGATCGGCACCCGTTCCCGATAACAAGCGATCAGCGATGTAACCACGGAGTGCCTGCTTTGCACGAAATATTCTTTTGACAATCGGATGATTCGCCGAGAATGAAGTATCGGCAATGCAATCCAGCCCCTCCAGATGCTGCATTATTGGAAAAAAATTATCATTGTATTGATCCAGTTGCCGCTCAAGATACTGAAGCTTTGCTTCGGAGCTATCAAAGTGCATACGACCATTGTCTCCCTCAATCGAGAAATCTCTCAAGATTTACCTGCAATCATAGGTGAAAAAGGCTATACTGAGACCCAAAATGCCCGTCCTCCCGATCGTCATCGGCCGAAATACCAAGGTTCTGAGGACGAAAACGAAAGACGTGCCGAAGATCACAAAAGAAATAAAAGAGCTTATTCGGGATATGAAACAAACGACGGTCGCAGCGAAAGGTGCAGGGCTAGCAGCACCACAGGTGAACCGAACCGAACGCATCTGCCTTGCGATGATAGGGAAAAAACTCACACCGCTCGTGAATCCTCATATCATGTGGAAGAGTAAAGAAACGGATACCATGGAAGAAGGCTGTCTCAGTCTTCCGGATATCTGGCTGCAGATCGTGAGACCGACGGAGATCGTAGTAAAATTCCTGAGTGAAACCGGCAAAGAACACGAACTGAAGCTCTCGGGCTTCGACGCACGCGTCGTGCAGCACGAGGTGGACCATCTGGAGGGAGTGTTGATTGTCGATTATCACAAAGATAATCTGATGTAAGATAGGCGCATGGAATTGGAAACCATTATCGGCCTCGAGGTGCACGCGCAGATGAACACAAAGTCGAAAATGTTCTGCGGTTGTAATAATGATGCCTGGGGCAAAGAAGCGAATACAACAGTCTGTCCGGTGTGCATGGGTCACCCGGGGTCTCTGCCCGTCGTCAACAAAGCCGTCATCGAGAAAGCCGTCCGTTCCTCAGTCGCGCTCGGATGCGTTGTAAACGAGAAGAGTCACTTCGACCGCAAGAACTACTTCTACCCCGATCTTCCCACCGGATACCAAATCTCGCAGTACAAAGATCCGCTTGCAAGCCACGGCTCCGTGAAGTTTTCCGTTACGGATCCGAAAACAAACCTGAGTGTGCCAGGCGTCTGCCGCATCCATCGTCTGCACATCGAGAATGATGCGGGTAAATTGATGCATCGCACAGGATACACGCTCTGCGATTACAACCGCGCTGGTACGCCTTTGATGGAGATCGTCACCGAGCCGGATCTGCGGTCTGCGAGAGAAGCAAGCGCTTTTGCAGAGGAACTGCGACGCATTCTCATCAACGCGGGCACAAGCGAAGCAGACATGTACAAAGGCATGATGCGCTTCGATGCCAGTATCTCACTTCGCCCAAAGGGTGAAGAGAAACTGTATCCTCGCATCGAGATCAAAAACTTAAACTCATTCAAAGCCCTGGAGAAAGCCCTACTCTATCAAGAGACAATGCTCAAGAAGCTCTGGAACGAAGGAAAGCAACCGACGGGTGAGACGACGGTTGGATGGATCGACGATGAGGAGAAAACCGTGCTGCTTCGTGACAAAGAATCTGCCGCCGACTATCGGTACTTCCCCGAACCGGATATTCCTCCTCTCCATATCAGCGAATCATTCGTTGCCGCCGTCGTGTCGGGACTCGCGAAATTGCCGTCCGAAATGAAAGCAGGGTATGTAAGCTTGGGGCTTACCGAAGCGGAAGCCGAAATGCTTATCGATCAGGAAGTCCTCCGCGAGCGTTTCGATGCAATCGAGAAAGCTATCCGAGAGCCAAAACGCGCATCGTCGATTGTGCTCACGCAGATGCCAGGCTTTCTGACTTCACACGGAAAGACTCTCGCCGATGCTCCATCGATTGCCAATATGGTTGAACTGGCAAAAGCGATCCACTCGGGAACAATCAATGTGAATGCTGGCAAAGATGTGCTCGAGAAAATGATCGTCTCCGAAAAATCTGCAAGCACGATCATCAAAGAAGAAGGTATGGGGCAAGTGAACGACGAGACGACACTCAAGGCATTCATGAAAGAAGCGATTGCGGCAAATCCGAAGGCGATTGCTTCGTTCAGGGAAGGAAAGACTGCTGCTCTCGGCGCAGTCGTCGGTACCGTCATGAAGCTCAGTAAAGGACAAGCAGATGCGGCGAAAGTGAATGAGCTACTCCTGAAAGAGCTCATAACCTAGTCTTGACATATCAAAAAAAATACAATAATCTGCATTGTCACATTCTCTGATTTCTTACAATGCATGCCCCCAAGGTTTCTGACGGCAATGAACAACACATGCATACGATCTTCCTTGGAGTCACGGAACTTGTAGACAAACGCGAATGGGATCATGCCGTTCACAAATTCCCTAGACTTGAGATCCTCGTTCGCCGAGCAATCGAAGAATGCCTGAAGAAAGAGCGGCACGTGGAAGCCGTCCATGCTCTTGTCGCACGCACACAAATGAATACTGAATACTCCGTCAAAATCGTCGGAAGAAGATTGGAGCAGTTTTTCCAACACACCTTTGGAATCCCCACACTTCATTCGTTGGATACAAAAGATGATGACTTCCGTCTGCAAAGAACTGAACCGACATTCAACGTCCACGATCATGATGAAGATGAGCACGAACCACCGATCGTCACACATGACGAAGATGACCACGACCATGAACATGATCAAGATGAAGACTGGTCGAAAGCTGCTGCCTAGCCGTTCGCCCGTTCGACGTACTCCTCTGTTTCAGTATTCACCTTAATCTTGTCGCCTTCGTTCACGAAGAGAGGCACGTTGATCACCGCACCGCTGCTTAAGGTTGCCGCCTTGCCGCTTCCGGTTGCCGTATCGCCTCTGACACCGGGAGGCGTTTCCATGACTTGTAAGATGACAGTGACGGGCAACTTGATGCCGATTGGCTTCTCTTCATACATCAAAGCATCTACTTCGAGTCCATCGACCAGAAACTTCACGCCTTCTCCAATCATTTCATCCTGCAACTCGAACTGATCATAGGTTTCGAGATCCATGAACGCTCTCGCTCCCTGATTCTTGTAGAGGTACTGCACATGCTTGTACCCGACCGACGCTGGCTCGATTTTCTCGCTGCCCTGAAAGTTTCTCGCAACGATGGAACCGGTCTTCAGGTTCTTCAGTTTGCACTGCATGTTCGCTTTGCTCATGCTCTTGCGACCGAATTGCGAAGCAAGAATGAGGTACGGATCACCGTCGATGGTGACGGCACGGCCGGGCTTGAGATCGGTGATGGTATACATAAGAACGCTGGGAAAGCTGGGAAACGGTACTCGAAGGGCTAGTGATAGTCAACGCACAGCAGACCTATCGTCCGTTCAGCTCATCCCCGAAATTTTTGATTTCCGTAAGTACATATCCTCCAAGTCCATTCTCGGGAAGCGCACTGTAGAGGCGCCTGAGAAGAGTGCCCCTATTCGGGTTTCCACGGAGCTCCGACATCTCAAGCATCAGCTGATTGTAACGACTGAGTGGTGCCTTGAAGATGAAGATGCGTCCTACAATATCCTGAATGACGCCATCCAATTTCGCCTCGGTAACGAGGACGGATTCCTGCTCCGAAGGCAGATACTGACTGAGATCCAGTTCCGCCGCGACGAGAATCTTATTCTGGCTGCTATTTCCGACTTGCTTCAACAAAGACGAAGTCGAGACTAAAAGAGACTTCGCTTCTTTCTGCAGAAGCGGATGAGTGCCATTCTCAGACAAAAGCTGCTTGATATACGGACTGACATCCGAGTATGCAAGGAGTGCGCCCGTAAGGTTGTTTTCAACGGAGAGCGCATGATTGATCTGCGTGAGCTTATTTACAAGCACATATCCTTCGATGTCCTTGGATTGCAGTGCGGTGTCGGGAACGGAAGCGCTGATCTCGAGCACTGCCAAACTGACGAGCTGAATCTTTCCCGACGACGTGGTCGGTGAAATAGTGGCGCTCGCGTCCGCAATTTGCTTCTTAATGAGATACTTCACCAAATTGTCTCCGGTACCGCTCGCCATCGCAACAAGACTGTCCTTATACTCGTTCAAAGGAATCGACGCCTCCATGTTCTGGCCTTCCTTCAGAAGAGCGAGAGCCTCACTGAGACGTGTGTCGGCCTGCGCAATCAGCTTCTCCGTGCGACCATCATGCGTGAGTGTGAAGAGCACATCCACTTTCTCCGCAATTCTCTTCGCGGAATAGAGTATGGATGTCGGGAGAATACCCGCCATGCGCTCGCGTCTCTCCTGCTGCAATTTTGCGATTTCGTTCCTGTGCACGGCATCTTGTTCGAGGTTTTGACTCACAAGCGGACTTGCAAATGCGCGCGTCGGCATCGAAAGAATGGACAAGGAAGAATTGCCGTCGCCAATGACGCCTTTCTCTCCGGACACGATGAACGAAGTCTGCTCACCGTCGCGGAATGTCACACCTCGATCGTAGACCGCGACCGTTGTCGCCTTATTTTCTTCGCTGATCGAAGCGCTGCCTGAATTGATGTCGACCTGCCCTCTCGTTGTCTCGACCACAATGCTCTCGACCACGGGAGGAAGAAGCCCGAGCACCCAAATTTGTCCTCGAACCAGTGTCGCCGTGGGCCCCGCACTCACAAACTGCGGACGATCTCCGATGTCATGAAGCTTGAAAGTGGTGTCTGATCCAAGACGAATGACTCCGTCATCATTGAGAATGATGGTCGCTTGCGACTGACCAGTGCGAATCATCATGGGTCCGCGAGCGACTTCCGGAGAATCGACATCGCGCCACACTCCTCCAACAAACACGGATACATCGTCCCCATTCGGAATAAGCTGCACACCGATGTCCGCCTGCGTCGCCGGAGCGAGCAACACCAAAGGAATCGCACGAATCATCAGGAGAAACAATGCGAAGGATGCAGTCCATTTGATACCGCTATGGACCAGCGAAGGCTCAGGTCTCATCGAAAGACGACCGAGAATCATTTCACGAAGCGACAGCACTCGCTCTCCCGAGAGAGAGATACTACCTGCGAGATCACGCATACCGTCAGCAATGGCCGAACCCTGGAGCGTCGTCCGCACACGCTCTTTCATAGATTTCCTGAAAGACAGCGATGGCTGAACCAGATCTACACTCTTTTGAAGCGGGTTAATTCTGCTTTGAATACGCATCTTGAGGCGCGACTTCAGGTCATCACCAGGCGTGATGTCTTGCGAGAGCCTTTGGAGGATGGATTCATCGAGCATGGAAAGATGTCACTCTTCGCTTGTTAAAACGGAAAAAAAGCAATTGCGTTACAGGAAACAACGTCAAAAAGAGCGTAAATACAGCCCAATTTGATAGAAAGTCAATCATTGTAGAGAGGAAAAGCTCCGAGAAGTCCCTCTAGTTTCTTAAGCGCTCTAAATTTAAGGATACGAACATACCCTTCGGTCATGTGGAGAGCTTTGGCTACCTCACCGTGTCCGAGACCCGAAATATAGTGAAGCAAGACGACGTCACGGTAGTCCTCCGGAAGTTTCATGATCGCTTCGCGCACGCGCTTCACCGAGAGCGACTGTTCTGTTTTGAGCTTCGGATCGTTATCACGACTCTCGTCGACGAGTTCCTCGCTGAGTTCCTCAAATCCCCTGTTCCGTCTATACGCATCGATAATGGTATGGCGCGCGATGCGAAAGAGCCATGCACCAAAAGGAACGCCGAAGATCGGACGATAGCTGCTGAGCTTCTCGAATGCCTTCACGAAAATATCGGCAACGAGATCCTCGGTGAGATCAGCCGGAAACCGGAAGACGACATAACGATAGACAGGTGTCAGAAATTCATCGTAAATTTTACCGAATGCTTCAGTATCGCCATCCTGAGCCTTGAGGACGAGTGCGGCAAGTTCCTGCGGCGGAAGTGGAGCGTTCTTTCCCATGGAGACGACAGTATAGCCTATTCCCACTCGATTGTTCCCGGCGGTTTATTCGTGAGGTCTAGGAACACCGCATCGATGTCTTTGAGTCTGAGTATTCCCGTAGTTATTTTTTGAAGAGTTTCCTTGGGAAGTCTGTACGCAGCGGCTGTCATCGCGTCGGTCGATTCGATCGGACGGAGAATAATAGATCGTCCGCCTTCTTTCGATCCGAGCGGAAGAAGCACGACGGGGAATTGCCAAATTTTTTCATAGAAATTCGCTTCCCGAATTGCATCGGTGACAATCGCATCGGCTTCGCGCAAAAGATCGGCACTCTCGTTTGTGATGTACGTCGGTGTGAATGCAATATCGAAAGATTTCGGGTGTGACAGGCAAAAGAGGACGCGATTGATCGTCTTACTGCCATTCGGGATCGACGACGCGAGTGCGTAATGATCATCAATTGGACATGAGTGATCTTTTGAGAACAGTGCAAGTGCATGCCGATACGTCCGACCGTCACCCTGCACACCGACAGAACGGATAGGAAGCATCATGCTATCCGCTATCCGCTCATCGCTATCCGCTACAGATGGTCCTTGTGCACACAGAATCCTTACGCCGAGTCCAGGACCCGGAAACGGATGCCTCCAGACAAGCTCATGTGGCAGCCCGAGCTCTTCCCCAAGCTGCCGAACTTCATCTTTATAGAGCTCTTTGAGCGGTTCGATGACGAGACCTTCTTCGATCATCTTCTGCACAAGCTCAACGCGATTATGGTGCGTCTTGATCTTGTCCGAGTGCTTCGTCCCGCCCGTTTCGATCGTATCAGGGTAGATCGTCCCCTGCCCGAGCATCCAACCGTCTTCGATGCGAAGACCCATGCGCTCGCTCACCTCGCGCTGCACATCAAGGAACGTTTTTCCGATCGCCGCACGCTTCGCCTCCGGCTCATACACGCCCTTGAGTGCTGCAAAAAAATTTTCCGATGCATCCTCGACCTGCAAATTCTTGATGCCAAGCGGTTCGAATGCCTTTTGGATCGCAGCAACCTCACCCTTTCGCATCAGACCGGTATCGATGAGCAAACCCTGCACGCGATCTTCGCCGAGTACTTTATTAAGAAGCGTGAACGCAACCGTCGAATCGACGCCGCCAGAGACAAGCATAAACACTTTGCGGTCGCCTACCTCTCGTAATATTTCCTCACCAACGTGTGCTGCATAGCTCTCCATAGACCACGACTCCGGACTGCAAAGATCAACGAAACGCCGGAGAATTTCCATCCCGTGCTCCGTGTGCACGACCTCGATATGACACTGGATGCCGAAAATTTTCTTCTTCTCATTTTCCATCGCAGCATTCGTGCAATTCGGCGTGCTTGCAATGACTCGAAAGCCGTCAGGAAGCGTCTTCACTTCGTCACCATGTGACATCCAGACCGTAAACGATGTCGGAAGATTTCTGAGTAATGCAGATGGAGACTCCCGCACCGTAAGCGAGACAGGTCCGTACTCTTTGACTGCACCCGATGCGACGCTGCCGCCAAGTGCCTGAGCCAACCACTGGTGCCCGTAACATAAACCAAGAACCGGAATACCGAGATCAAGGATCGCAGGATCTGCCTGCGGACTTCCTGCTTCATACACGCTCTGCGGTCCTCCGGAGAGAATAATCCCTGCAACGTTCTTGAGTTCAGATGCTTTTGTGTCCGACGGCAAAATATAGGCCTTGTATCCGAATCTCCTGATACGACTCGCAATCAGATGCGCGTACTGTCCGCCGAAGTCGAGGATGACGATGGACCCTGCGATCGGCTGCTTTTGGGCTGACATGGGTCGAGTGTAGCAAAAGCAGACGCAAGCATCACCCACAACGTGTATGAAACAGCACTGTCCTCAAATGCATGCAAAAAGAGCGCGGCAATCGAAAGGCCGAGGAATGAAAGAAGAACCGATGAATCTTTACTCTTCCAAAGTCGCTTCAGTATCAGAAGCGTCAGTGTCAAATACAACACAAATCCAATCACACCGAGTTCCACACCTATCTGCAAATACCAGTTCTCGGTAAGAAGCGGACACGCGCATGTGCGGCTTTGAGGTTGTACTTGAGTCCCGTCAACAAACACGCAGAGATCCTGCCGGTCTTTCGCCCATGACCAGTCGGCTTCTTTCGGAAGTTTCACGCATGTATCGCTGAAACGATTGCTCACGGGTCCCGCTGTTCCAAGACCGAGACCAAGCGGATGATCCATCATCAAGCGGATAGCTTCGACGGGTTTTCTGATGTGATCTGATGAAGACTGGAAGCGAAGAAAGACCGATGGAAACATCAGAGCGACTGCAATTCCAAAACATGCCAAAAACCCGAGTATCGCGATGTAAAGTTTCTTGCGGTGCAAAACATTCGTGGATCTGACAAATGGAACAATCATCATCACCGCTGCTGCGATCCATGCAGCGCGTGAGAAGCTGAGCACGAGTGCAACAAGCAGAAGTGTACCGATCGCGACAAGCTTTCCGGTGAACATTTTTTTTGAATTGTATTGATCGAGGAGCAAACCGAGAGGAATCAAAAGCCACAGCCCGAGCTGATTCGGTCCGCTCATGAAACTCTGCGCACGTCTCAGCATACCGCCCTCAAGCTCCTGAAACGCGGCGAGAGGACCATTGGCGACATAGAGGGAATGCAAATCAGAATAGCCAAGCCAGACGAAGAACCTGAGCGGCAAGAACTCGGCGATGATGCCGTACGCGGCAACGATGCATCCAACGGCAATCATCATCTTCGGGAGCAATGTCTTACACCAGTCTGACCAGTCGACTCTGCGGAGGAGAAGAAACGCGACGAGCGGAAAAAGGTCATATTTAAAACCAAAAGCGAACATCGTGAGTGATTGGTCATTCGTTATCCGAAGAGCGAGAGCAACGAAGACAAGTCCAAGAATGATGCAATCGAAGGTATCCGCAACAGGCATGGTTCGCTTCTTTGTAAGCTCAGCGAATGCAATTGCGAGAATCACCACAAGAACGGCTTCTTTCCATATTGCCAATACCGCAACCGGTGCATGACTCGGTCCTGCAATCGCCTGGGTCAGAACAGTCACCAGAAACGCATGAAACGGGAGCAGTGCAAGAAGCAGGAGCGTGAGCCGTTCGCGGAAACTCGGAAGGGTCATGGATAGTAGCTTACGTGGTTTGGATTTTTTTCGCGACGGTCCTCATCCTCTTGCCCCTTCTCCGGTCCTCTCTCGGCCCTGCGGGGCCACTCTCTCCGCTGAGGCGGAGAAAGAAAGCGGATAAGTTTTTTCTGGAGAAGGCGGAGCCTGTGCTTTTTTGATTACGGACATTCCTCTCTCCAGCCGATGGAGAGAGGTGCCCCGCTCGGCGGGGCGGAGTGAGGACCTACACCGCAAGCACCGGAAACGAATCGCGAATTGCAGACGGACCACTCGGTTTCAGCGGCAAATGGTCACCGTCATCTCCGCCGCGATCGTCGTCATCTCGGAACATTCCCAAAAGAAGCGCTCTTACTTTCAATTTTTGAGCGAGCACACGGACTCTGGCAATCTGCTGCAAAATCGCTGTTTCCGCAGTCTCCTGTGCCGAATTCGCAAACTCACGCGAACGATCAAACATCTCCATCAATTCCGATTCGGACGGACTGTCGTCGAATTGCAATTGCAAAATCGGCTTCGACCGATCGTCCATCTCTCGCATCTCCACAAGCAGAGCATCAAAATCTTCGACCGTCGGATGACCGAGATGCTGTTCCATAGCAACGGAGTCTATCACATCCCTAGCCTCTCCTCCTCACTCCTGAAAATATTCCCTGTCTTCAGAACGCTCTCGACGGAATCGATGCATGTTGCACTGACTCCCGAGCCATAAATTTTCGGAGCTTTTCGCATCTCTTGATTATCCCAAGCAAATTCAATCACTTTCTTAATCATCGCACTATCAACGGGCGGCGCAATGATATTGCCGCCATTGATCGCCGATTCGCTCCGATCAGAACCGAAGCGCAGCGTCACACACGGAACAGACAGTGCATTCATTTCCTCCTGCATCGAACCTGAATCCGTTGCACACACAGAAGCTTTGCTCATCGCGGCAACGACATCGCCATATTCCGGCCAGACCGGGGAGAGAATGAAATTCTTGTGTTTCTTTACGAGTGCCTCAACCTCAGCCTGTAATCCGAAACGCTCGAACGCGAGATTGGTTTGAATCATGCTGATGAGGAGCACCGTACGACCCGACTCGATGAGTGCTTTCATCGCATCGTAGATCGCACGAAAGCGTTTTTCAGAGAGACAGTTCTCGCGCCGGTGAATGCAGAACCGGACGAAATCGCCGTTCTCGAGCAC
This sequence comes from Candidatus Peribacteria bacterium, assembly GCA_943350395.1. GTDB lineage: Bacteria > Patescibacteriota > Gracilibacteria > Peribacterales > Peribacteraceae > SICN01. Next base: position 121,866 of record CALRAD010000002.1, on the reverse strand, counting down.
CGGATACTTCTCAAAAATACCTGCCTTCTTTCCGCCTCCACTCACTCGTTTCAGTGCTTCTTCCGTCGCGTCCACGACAGAGTTCCCGACGACAAAAATACGATCATCCGCATATCCTTCGGACACCAAAAATTCACGATCAAGTTCAACAGGCGCAAGATGCACTCCCGTCGCCGCTTCACTGCAACGTGTATTGAACTGCTCGGGATACGGCTCCTGACTGCCTCGTTTCCAGTTCTTTCTGTCCATCAGGAATGTTCTCCACGCTGCAATATCACTGATGCTCCCCTTTTTGTAATCCGGCGTCAGCGTGCGAATTCCCGCTTCGACATGTACCGATGCAAACCCGTGACAGTACCCTGCGTTACTCGCCGCCATCGCCGTCGTCGTGTCGCCGTGCACGTATGGGATGACAATTTTGCCTTTGCTCTTCAGCTCACCGATGACGAAACCGAATCGCTCGATAATCTGACTGACGACTTCGTACATGCTCCCACGAACATTCAAATTGAAATCCGGCTCCACGCCGAATTCTTTGAGCATTCCACCACTGAGATTCTCGTCATAGTGCTGGCCTGTGTGTCCGAGCAACACCGCATGTCCTCTCGCCTTCAGTTCTCTGTACAGAGGAATCTGCTTGATGATATCGGGCTTCGTCGCAATCAGAATGATGTGAATATGTTCCTGCGACAGAGCACCAACGTTCTTGAAGAAATCAGGCCTGAGATAGGTAATTTGGCTCATAGACAGCACTGATTGTAGACGATTCGACGAATGATCACACCCGCAAAAAGCTAGACTGGCAGCTCCCTGATCGAAACAGCGACGTGCTCTTCGCCAGGCTTTTTATTGTCGAATTGGAAATCAGTAATTTCCCGATTAGAAAGTGTCCAAAGCGCTAGGAGAATGTCATGCGCCGATGCCGATGCTCCAAGAGCCCTTAATCGTTGAAAAACATGATCAGCAACTGCATCGACTTGGATATCAGAGGGGAATGAAAGCGATGTCTGATCGTTTTTTTCGCCGAAGGTGTAATTCATTTCAAGTTCACGCATAGGAAAAATAACAGCCAGCAAAATACAATATTCCATTTTCCATGCAACTTTTTCCTATATCTCCTATACCCTCCCCTCCTCAACTTTGGCTTGAGTCTGCGATGCACCCATCGTCACGATCCCCGGAACTTCCCGCTTCTCTTTACGCACGAGTTTCTCCCCTTCGAAAGAATAAATAAAAGGAGTGCAGAGACCGACTTCCATCGCTGCCGTCGTCTCATTGTCGAGACCATCGAGAAATTGAATGATCGGACGGAGACTGTTGCCCGATGCCGTGACGATTACATTCTTCCCCGCCTGCACAAGAGGAAGAATCGTCCAGCGGAAGAACGGCAAGGCGCGTTTTGCAGTATCGGCGATGCTTTCGCCATTCGGGGGAGGAATGTCGTAACTCCGTCTCCATTGCAACACCTTTTCCTGTCCGTACTTCGCCGCAGTTTCGGCTTTATTCAGTCCCTGCAGATCACCGTAGTGCCGCTCGTTCAGTGCCGAATCGGCAACAATCGGCAGTTTCTGCTGTTTCAGTGCGTTCAAGATAATATCAAGCGTCACCGATGCGCGCTGCAGACGGGATGTAAACGCCAGATCAAAACGAAAATCACCGAGAACGCCTGCAGTCTTCTCCGCATCTTGTCTGCCCCGCTCCGTCAGGGCCACATCCGTCCAGCCCGTGAAACGATTCTCAAGATTCCACTGTGACTGACCATGTCGAATGAGAACAAGTGTAGACATGTTCCTATCGTAGCATTCCGGAGCACATTCGTGTATAATGAGGAGAAATGGATATCGAACACTTCAAGCACAGACACTTCAGGCCGTCGCTGATCGTGTCGCTGATCCTCTCGATTCTGATCGTGATTTTGGCATCCACCCTCGGCAGAAGCACGCTCAATCTGAAGGGCGCAGTCACATTGGATGAACCGAAGGAGATCACCGTCATCGCGCTCGTGGAGCCGAAACTTCAGGAAGACGTTCATATCAGTGATATACGATTTTTGCGGAGAGAAGAAGCTTCGAACGGACAGAAAGCAATCTACGCATATCACGTGCAGACAAACGATGGGAACGATTACTTTGCGAAATTGAAATTTGATCCAAGCTCTGCGACCTGGACACTGGATCAGTTCGAAAAACTGTACGGAAACTAGTCTTGCCGCACCCGCGGACCCTTCGACGAGCTCAGGGCAGGGGGGGGCTGCTTTTGTGGAAGAGAACCAGGAGCGGGAAGTGGATCACAGCCGTGAGGATTCTTCCGATGCGTCTCGGCTCTTGCACAAGTCTCCAAAGCCATTCTAAACCGAGTGTTCGCATCAATCGAGGAGCTCTCGTTCTGACACCCGCAAGAAAATCGAACGATCCTCCGACACCCATTGCGACGGCTATCCCCGGCATGCGCTCCAAGTTTCTTGCGATCCACAGATCTTGCATCGGCGCACCGTACGCAACGAACAGGACTCTTGCACCGGATGCATTGATCCGGGAAATAATCTCCGTTTCCTCGGACAGAGAGGCGGAACCGGCGTATGTTCCCGCAATCATCAGTGCGGGATTTTTTTGTCTGAGAGCGTTTGCAGCGGACGCTGCTACTCCCGGAGCTGCTCCAAGAAAAAACACCGGTACGCGAATCGCCTCACACAGTGTCGTCAGTAGGTCGATACCGGAGACGCGCTCCGGAAGAGGGCTACCGAGAAACCGTGATGCCAACAGAAGTCCGTAACCGTCTGCAACATTCAGTGAAGATGTTTGCAATACGGATCTGAACTCGGTATTCGTGTGTGCTGCGACAATCATCTCGGGGTTCGGCGTAAGGACATGATGTTGGTTGTCGTCAGCCAACATGGACTCGATACGTTCACACGCTTCCGGCAGCGTGACCGGGTCAACGGGAATGCCGAGAATGATCACACGCGACGTCATAGGGTTTCATTATCCAGAGAAAGGCATCAGAATGAAACACGATGCACCATCATTCTCGTACCATTCCGTTGCTCTTCATTTCCGCCATGCTTTCGGCATGTGCGCCTGCGCCTCAAGCGAAGCCCGCGGAAGAAAGAATGTCAGGCACAGGAAACGAGATAATTGAAGTAGCTGCCACTGAATCACCGAATGAGAAGACGCCTGCGACAACCGACAGTCTGGAAGTATCCGAATCGAGCGGAAGCCTTTCGGAAACAGCTGTCACCGCAAGTGGTACGATCGTGACGGAGGGAAACGAAAGCACCCATCATCTGATGGTCTTCTTCGATTACGACTGCACATACTGCAAGGAATTCCTGATCAACGACCTCCCGTGGATCATGAAAGAAGCAATGAAGGGAAGAATTTCAATCGAACGCATCTTTGTCCCGATGTCCGAAGACGGTGACAACGCCGCAAGACTTGCGATCTGTGCAGCGAAGCAGGAGAAATTCAGTGAGGCAGATGAATGGCTCGCCACACACGCCCTTCATGCAATCGATCGAAAGAACTTTGCAAACACTATCGGACTCAATCTGCAGAAACTGGTGCAATGCACCGCAGACAAAAATCTCCTTGTGGGAAACCAAAAAAAATCCGAAGAGTACGGCATCGAGCGCGTTCCGTTCTTCGTCATTGGCAGAGATTTCTGGCTCGGGCTTCTCCCGAAAGAGGAATTGCAGAAAAGAATCGAAGCAGCGCTCCGAAAGTAACAAGCGTATTCTCTGACTATGCTCCTCCGCGATGCCATCTACGATTTTCTGACACACTGCGAAGTGGGCAAGTACCAAAGTAAGAAGACCGTCGAGAACTACAGCCACTATCTTCGACGCTTCGAGCGCTTCGCGAAAGCGAAAACAGACGTCTCCAGAATCACCGCAGATCTGATTCGCGACTATCGGTTACATCTGCATCGAACTCCGATTGCCGGACAAGGCGTCACGCTCGACATCAAGACGCAGCAGTATCACCTCATCGCACTGCGGGCGATGCTCAAGCATCTGCAGAAGAACGATATCCAGACTCTCTCTCCCGAAAAAATCGAACTGCCAAAAGTCCCGGGGAGACAGGTGGAAGTACTGGCGCGTGAGGAACTCGAAGCGATGTTCCGCACGATCGACGTCACGAAGAGAAATGGTCTTCGAGACCTTGCTCTCCTGCACCTCCTCTACTCCACGGGGCTACGCGTGAGCGAACTGAGCAATTTGAATCGCAAAGATGTAAACCTAGTATCACGCGAATTCCGTGTTGTCGGTAAAGGCAGAAAAGCACGCATCGTCTTCATCTCGGAAGCTGCAGTGCACTATGTGAAAGAGTATCTGGATATCCGCGACGATAACTGGACGCCGCTGTTTCTCAGCAATTCCAATCGTTCAAACGTAAAAAGCTTATTCGGGGAAGAGCGAAGGCTGCAGCCACAGGCGATCGAGCGGATCGTACGGCAGATTGCCCGCGAGGCGGGGCTTGTGAAGAAGGTCACGCCTCATACCCTCCGGCACACGTTTGCCACAGAGCTTCTGCGAAACGGCGCAGACATTCGCTCGGTACAGGAGATGCTCGGTCACAGCAGCATCACGACGACGCAAATCTATACGCACCTCACGAATAAAAGACTCAAAGAGATTCACGAACAATTTCATCGTTAATCCGAATAACTTTCAATCGCGAAGTTTGTCCGGAAACTATCTCAACACCCGATCTCGGCACTCCAAATTCGTCAGCCAAGAACCTCACCAACTCTTCGTTCGCTTCCCCATCCTCAGGAACTGCCGCAAGATCGATCTTCAGCGTGCCGTCTGCGAGCGGCTTCCGGAATGCCGTCTTCTGCGCCTGCGGTCGGACTTTCACGGAAAACGTCTTCATGATGAAGGTATCTTACTCGAATAAATAAAGAAAACGATGATCATATTCATTAGAAATTGCAAGAAACTTTCGCTGTTCAAGAAAAAAAATACCCAGAGACATTCCCAAAAAAAAGCGCTGTTCTCTGCGGTGCTTGTGTTGTTCAAAAAAGAAACAGAGTAACCAATCTGAACGAGCAAAGCGTTGTAAGACGAGCAAAAATAGAAAAAAATGAAACTATGAGTGAAACGAATAGATGCACCGAAGATGAAATTTTGGATCAGGTATGCATACTGGTCGGACCGTTTAAAATCCCAAAGACAATCGGGGATTTGCGTGTGTTGCTCAAGCAAGCAGCCACAGCGGAATGTGACATGCCGCACAAAGAGTTACTGTCTCAATTCCCTCCATACAGAGCAAATATTGGCATTCTCGAAGCAAAATCATCGGAGCTTGCTTCGATGCCACCGGAACACATCATCGATCCTGATACGCGATATGCAGCAAGCCAAATGATCCGTCATCTGTGGAGCGAGGTCTCATTTCACAAACAAAAAAGTTCTGAAGCCACAACGAAACCTAGGCGATTTGACTTCGCACAGCGCTTGAAAAATTTGGCTCCGTTCTTCTGATCATCGGAGTTTCGATTTCCGCCACTCTTCGATCTTCTTGTGATTCCCGGACAAGAGCACCTCGGGTACTTTGTGCCCGCGAAACACCTCAGGGCGCGTGTACTGCGGATACTCCCGCTTGCGACCGAATTCTTTGGAAAAACTATCCTGGTCCGCTGAGACGTCTTTCCCAAGCACTCCGGGGATTTTCCGGACAACGGAATCGACAATCACCATTGCAGGGATTTCTCCTCCCGTGAGGACATAATCGCCGATGCTGATCTCTTCGTCGATCCAGCCGTCGATCACGCGCTGATCGATGCCTTCGTAATGACCACAGAGAAGCAAAATCCAATCTCGTTTCGCGAGTCTCTCGACTTTTGATTGTGTGAGCTTTTTCCCCGCAGCTGACAAATAGATACAGTGCGGCTTCACTCCTTTCAATCCTTCCTCCGTCACCGCTTCGATCGCGCTCACGATTGGATCCGCCATCAGAAGCATCCCTGCTCCCCCGCCATAGGGCTTGTCGTCCGCCTGCTTGTGTCTCATCGTCGAGTAGTCACGAATATTGTGAATATGCAGCTCAAGCACGCCCGAGTCTGCCGCGCGCTTGAGAATGCTCTCGGTGAGAGGACCCTCAAACATCCCGGGGAGAAGCGTAAGAATATCGATGCGCATGCGCCTAGAGTACAGGTTCTATCGCTATACTTCACTCCGATGACCTCTGTCTCCGTCCTCATTCCGACGTTCAACCCAGAACGCAGTTTCCTAACGGAGGCGCTGGAGTCACTCAAAAATCAATCATTTCAGGACTTTACGGTACTGATTCACGATGACTGCTCGGACACGGATACAGAAAACATCGTCGAACCGTTTCTGAGGGATTCTCGATTCCATTTCCAAAGATCCGATCGACGCCTCGGCATCGGCGGCAATTGGAACGCGTGCGTAAGAAAATCTAATAAGCCAATCGTTGCATTTCTCTTTCAAGATGACGTCTGGAGCCGGGACTATCTGCAGAGTGCCGTCGAAGCTCTCCATAATAATCCAGACGCGGGATTCGTCTCACTCAATCACCGGTATCTCGGAGAAGAAGGAATACAAACGATGCCGCTCTATCAAGCTGTCAGCGATTTCAGAAGAAAAAATATACAAAGCGGTCTGCACACCGGCAGCGAACTGCTTCGTTTCTGGATCGAACATGAACTGCATCCGAATATCATCGGGGAACCGAGCTTTGTCGTGATGAGGAGATCGATGATGAAAAAGACCGGAGAATTCCTGAATGACATGCCCCAATTTCTGGATACCGAATACTGGCTTCGACTCCTCACGATCACCGACTGGATCCATCTGGATGACCGTGAGTATGGGATATTTCGCGTGCACAGAGGCGGCGCAAGTGCCTTGAATCAGGAAGCGGGAGAGGGACTCTACGACAGGCTACGATGCTTCGAGCGACTCATGACACTCCTCGAAGGAGATCAGAAATCTGACGTCATCACAGCAAGAAACAGGGCAGTCGAGAAGATGATCAGCAAGTTCCTGAATCGAGTCGGCTCCGGAAAAAAAGCATCACACAGGGGTAGTAGTACGCTCCTGAAGTTTTGCCTGAGACATCCAATCATCATTCTCACCGGCATTTGGAACCACTTTTGTCGCCGGAAAAAACACATTGCATAGAGTCGCTGATCTTCGCTACCCTCAGTCCACTATGAAGCTTCAGAAATTTTTTGATCGAGCTGTTGCACTTGGCATGGAGTACGACCCACGTGGGAAGAAGCAAATTGAGAAAATGTTTAAGAAACAAAAAGAGAGACAGAAGAAACTCGAGGGAAAAGAACTCGAGTACTTTGACGTGGAACGCACATGGAACCCCTATCCGGACTCGCGCATCATCAACGGAGAAGCGGACAGCGAGTTCACGCACCTGATGGTCGGTATCGACATCGAAACCCCCGAACTGCTGCTTGCTGATCGTCTCCGAAGCCAAGGCAGAAAGATCGACGGTGCGCTGATCCACCATCCAGACGGCCGTGCACTCGCCGATCTCGACAAAGTGATGCCGCTCCAAGTCGACCTTCTGATGGGAGTCGGTGTGCCGGTGAACATTGGCGAAGGACTGCTCCGACCGCGTATGGAAAAACTCTGGAGAACAATCCATGCAGACAACCTTTTCCGCACGGAACAGGCTGCCGCACTGCTGAATCTGCCGGCTGTCTGCTGTCACACGATCACGGATAACCTCGTTTGGGCATTCATGGAGAAACACATCTGCAGTCGCGAGTACGACGATCTGGGACAAATACTGAAGGCCATCGACGAAATTCCGGAATACGCGAAGTTCTCGAAGAAGGGGAACCCGCCAATCATCGTCAGTGGAGGAAAGAGCAGTCGACCAGGAAAAATCTGCGCGACGGAATTCACCGGCGGCACGAATGGACCCGAGGAATTCTTCGAAGCGAAAGCGAGGGCGGGCGTTGGCACCGTGCTCTCGATGCACGTCACCGAGAAAGCGCTGGAAGAAGCCAAGAAGCACCATGTGAACATCATCCAGTGCAGCCACATTGCAAGCGACTCGCTTGGCATCAACCTCATGCTCGACGAGATGAAGAAGGACGATCCGAAGATGACCTTCCTCGAAGTCTCCGGTTTCTTGCGAGTGGAGAGGAAGAAGTGGTAAGATAGTCAATGATGGATCCGTTCTTCCTCATGGGCATCACTGGCATGCTCATGATTCTTATCGCCTTTCTGCTGCTGCAACGACACCACATCAGCCAGGACGATCTTTCCTATGATGCACTCAATTTTCTCGGATCGGCCCTGCTCGTGGTCTATGGAATTGCAGGGCGTGTGTGGCCCTTCGTTATTTTAAACGGCATTTTCGGTTTGTATTCACTCATCGATATGATTACTGATTTGAAATCACACAAAAAATCGCTGGTTGGGCACTGGAAAAAATAAACCAGCGCGGCCATCCTGGCCGCGACGCGCCCTGGAAGGGCGCGCTGGAGCACATTATTTGCTGAGTCCCGTCTCCTTCACAATCTGATCGAAAATCTCAGGGTGATGAATCGCAATTTCGGAAAGGGACTTACGGTCGAGAGCGATCTTGGCTTTCGCGAGTGCAGGAATAAAGCGGGAATAATTAAGCCCGACTGCGCGGAGTGCCGCATTCATACGAACAGTCCAGAGAGAGCGAAACACTCGCTTCTTGAGCTTTCTGTCTCTGTACGCATTCTGTCCGGCTTTGATGACAGCTTCTTTCGCCTTCTTCACCGTGCTCCTGCGCATGCCCTTGTAGCCCTTGGTGAGCCTGTGGAGAGCTTTGACTCTTCTGTGCCTGTGAATACCACGTTTGACGCGCATAGTACTTTAGAGAATTAAATGTTCGGAACGAGCAAGGCAAGAGCGCGCTCATTTGTCGGATGCAACATTTTCGTGCGATTCAGACGCTTCTGGCGCTTACTCTTCTGCAAGAGAAGATGATTTCGGCTGTTCCTGTTGAAAGCAAGTTTGCCGCTTCCGGTTCTGCGGAGTCGCTTCTTCGCGCCACTGTGGGACTTGAGTTTAGGCATACGGACGAGAGAGTGTAGCCATAGATTCGCCGAAAGACAACTACTTTTTGGGACGCAGGATAACGATGTACTGATTCCCCTGCTTCTTCGCTGGCTGATCCACTTCGGCTGCGTCGGCAAGGCCCAGAATGAACTTCTTGAGCTTGTCGACGGCAAACTGCTGATTACTAAGCTCTCGCCCTCGAAGCGTGACCGATACTTTCACCATGTTCCTCTCGGCAAGGAACTCTCTGCTTTGGTCTGCCAACCGATTGAGATCTCCCACGTCCGTCCTGAAGCCAAAACGGATCACCTTCACTTCGGTCTGCTTGCTGTGGGACTTCTGCTGCTTCTCTTTCTTCTTAAGCCTGTACAGATAACTGCCAAAATCACCGATCTTCACGACCGGAGGAACGGCTTTCGGCGAGACTTCGATCAGGTCGTATCCCTGTTCCTGCGCCCTCGCAATCGCAACGGCAATCGGAAGCTTCTCGGCGACACCATCCTCGGCAACGAGAAGAACCTCGGGGACGCGAATCTGTTCATTGACTCTTGGTTTGACGATCTGGGAAACCGGACGAGAGTATCGCTGTCGCAGAGGAATGAGGGGGAAAGAAAAAAATTCGAGGACTGAAGGACTTGCCCTGAGTGTACACGAAGGGTGCCGAAAAGAAGCGATTTGGTCAAGGTGTAGCCACACTAGAGTCCACATACCGATCGATATAATCCGAGCGTTTCGAGTGGCTGAAGACAAGAATGTGAAAACAGTGTCTGCACTTCCGGCGGATAGTAGGCGCGAAAAACATCCGTCGCATAGAAATATGTGCCTTTCGGATAGTGTTCGATGAACGTCTGCTTCTCGGCATTGGTGCCATACAGTAGCCCCTGCCATGCGGAGAGCGGTTGCGAATCGAAAATCCCGGGACCGCTCACGGCATTGTCCGGCAAATATCCCACGATCCACGGCGCCATGACATCGAGAACAATCACCTGCGAAGCGGGTTCAATGACCGTGTGCAATACGGAGAACTCCTGAAGCATTGTTCGCTCCACATGCGGATCGATCGTTTTCATCTGTCCAAAAAGCAACCATCCCTGCGCGAGGATAAGCCCAAAAAAAAGAAAACGATATCGATGATCGTGATTCATCCACATTTTTTCGAGAGCCAAAGCCGCAAACGGAAGCAGGAAGAAATCGAGCGGCAATAAGAAGCGTCGATAGAAGAAGAACAAACTGACAACGGCAAGCGCGCACCACAGCACCGCCCATTGCCACACCCTCCCTTTCTCTTTTTTGAATGAAAACAAAAAACCGAAAACACCCAGAAGAAGCAGCGGAAGGGACAGTTCGAGATACTCCGGAATCGTGAGGAACGCACCCGGCGTTGCTTCGCTTCGGATGAAGTGATTCAGAAAATCGGGCGCAATGCCGGTGAGTGGCAGGAGAAGCAGCGCAATGCCGATCATGCCGCACACGATGAGAAGAATTTTATGTCCGTGCTTCGGAAAGACCGTAAAGACCGCAAGCGCCGAGAGTGCAAGAAACAGAACTCCAAGCGTCACGGCAGAAGAGAGTGACGCAACAAGCAGCGGCCAAAGATCCGAAAGCGCATGCTCAAAATTCGGAAGATACCAGAGCATGCCGAGAAGGAACGGGAGAGCCAACCGTCCGATATTGCTGAAGAGCGTTCTCCGATCGGATGAATGACTGAGAAGGGAAGAAGCGGTCGCGAGTGCGAAGATCAGACCTATTTGCTGATGCATGGCGAGAGTCAGCATGCCGAAGAGAATCCATACATTTGAACGCCTCTCCAGTGCGTCAAACGCGAGAATGCAAAAAAGAAAGGCGGCAAAAACTTTCCAGTACATCATAAGAAATCCCTGATACTGCACTGTGGATAGTAAGCTCACAAGAAGAATCAGAAGTCCGAGGCGGGCGCCATTTCTACGTGCGAAAATCATCGCAAGCACGCAACTCAGAATCACCGGAAACATATTCCACACCCAGCCGATGAGTGAGTCGACGGGAACGCCGGCTCGCACAAGAAGTGTGGAAAAGAAAAATAATCCGAGTGGGTGACTCTCGGCCCACGGAGGCATCACCGCAATGGAAAGCGGTGGAAAAGCCTGCGCATGCTTGATGAAAAGATAGCGGTACATGCCAGCGTCATAGCCAAACGGTACGCCGGGAAACAGGAAGAGCGACCAAAAATACTTCATGCAGAGAAGCGCGAGAAGAACGCATGCAAGCCCGATCATCAATCGTTTCTGGAAAACCTTCGTCATTGAGAAGCAGTATACCGCAGATAGAGATCCGTGTGCCGTGCAATTTCGCGTGCACTCTCAAATTCATTTCGATGCTCTCTGCATTCGAGATGCAGTTGTTCCCAGACACTGTCATCGGTAAGCAGAAAAATCAGTTTCTCTGCAATGTCTCTGGGATCAAGTGACGTAAGAAAACCCGTCTTCTGATCGATCACCACCGATCGAAGACCCGGGACATCGGTCGCAACGACAGGGGTTCCGGAGGCAATCGCTTCCGCTGCTGCAAGCCCAAAACCCTCAAGACGCGATGGGCAAGCAACAACGCGGGATGAACCGAGCAGCTCTGCGAGTTCCCGGTCTGTGAGCGAAGAATGGAACGAACAAGCAGAAGTATTTTCACCGCGAACGCCGACAACAGAAAGATGTACCTCCGGGATTTTTGCTTCGACAATCTTCCAAGCTTCCTGAAGCAAATCGAACCCTTTGCGACGATCAGATCGACCGACAAACACGCACAATCGCTTGCGTGCCGAAAGCGGAAGGTCTGAGCTCGCAAAGCATCCGACATCGATGCCGCAATGCACAACCGACAGTTTCTCACGAGGAATTCCATACGCGCGCACGAGAGACTCTGCCGTACCCTTGGAAATGCAGAGAATCGAATCGGCCAGTTGGTACGTTCTGCGCTCAAGAGGAACAAGCAGGCGCTTCCAAAGCTGACCACCGATACAAGATTGATCGGCATACGTGTGATTTGCTGTCACGATAAGAGGAAGATGCTTCGGTCTCGTGAGGAGAAACACTCCACCGGGACCCGCATGCACATGCAGAAGATCCGGCTGAAGTTTCCGGATCCAGCGCGGCAGGAAAAAAGGTAGCAGAAATGAGAAGAGAACGCTTCGACCGAACGGCAACCGGAGATCGAAGCGGCTGAAGACCGAAACACGGTAACCCGCTGCAAGAAGACCCGAAACCAAACCTGCTGCGTGCCGACCCATGCCGCCGATCGAGGGAGTATAATCCCATGTGATCATGCCGATGCTCGATTGTTTAACGCCAGACATCGGTGCAGTAAGAATCAACGAAAGAATCAACACTGAACTTTTGCCTACATGCCTCACGAATCGCTTCTTTATGCCATTTTTTAAGAAGTGCTTTGTTGATGACCCGCAAGCAGTCTTCTGCATTTTCAGGCTCAAAAAAGAGTCCTGTCTCACGCTCGAGCACGGCATCGCGCAATCCTTCCAGTTTCGCCGCAACAACCGGAAGTCCCTGTGATGCGGCTTCGATACACGTGAGACCAAACCCTTCCATGTCACCGGCGACCGGAATATTCGGCATAAGAAACAGTGTCGATGATGCGTACAGATCTTCTTTTTTATCATCACTGACTTCTCCGAGAATCGTCACGGTATCCGATGCAAAAGTTCGAATGCGCGGAAGTTCCGGTCCGTCTCCTGCAATCGTGACATGAAGATCCGGAATATTTTGCAGAAGTGTCGGCAGAACATTTTGGAGAAACCATACGGTGCCTTTTCTTTTGATCTGACGACCAAGCAGAAGAATGTCCTCACTCCGTCCTGCGGGACACCTCTCTCCACTGCGGTGGAGAGAGGAATGATTGCAGTCAGAGACAGCACAAGGGATTACAATAATTTTATGCTGTGATACGCCAAGACTTCGAGCGCGCTCGGCCGTTGCATGGCTGATCGCCGCAACGATCTGAGCTGCACGGAGACTGTGACGAAGGCAGAACTGATAAAAGCTGTTCGGATACGTCAGATCGAGACCGTACACCGTCACGCTCAGCTTGAGATCGGGACGAAGCAAACGAAGAACAGGCAATAAAAGTGCGCAGACGGAATCACCGAAGTGCACGAAATGCGCACAGGTGAAGAGTGCTCGAACCCATGCACCCACAAGAAAAAACGGAAGCCCGATCTTACTGCCGGCATATCCGACGATGATCGGCAGAACATCCGATCTGTGTTTCAACGCATGAAGCAGTGTCTTTGTATAAAGCTGCATGCCACCGGATCCCGGTTGAAGACTGCGCGTGATGAACAGCACCCGTTTGACTCCGCAGTACGGCTGCCTCCGAAAGTACGCACGCACGATTGTTCCACACGAACGCAAGATGTGATGCCGAAGTGTCCGCACAAGCTTGCTTTTGCCATGCGCACGAGGAAGAAAACATACGGCGACTTCTGCGACATTCAAACCGTACGCACTCGCCTGAATAAGCATCTCGTGCGTGTAGGTATGAATGCTCCTGATCCGGAGTAACCGTCCGAAACGCAGTGTGAACAAACGGAAACCGGACGACGCGTCGGTGACAGTTGTACAACGAAGTAGGCGAAGCATGAAACTGCCGACAATATTTCCGATGCGGTGTTTCCATGGCATATGAGAAAGCCTTCGCACCTGCCGATCACCGACCACGAGATCCGCACCCGTCTCTTGCATACATTTCAGAAGTAGGCGTAATTCTTCCCCCCTATACTGACCATCGGCATCAAGCGTTGCAATGAAATCCGGATTGCCGGCGAGCGCGACACGAAGACCCGTACGGAATGCCTCGGCAAGACCGCTGCGCTCTTGATGCGAAACGACAGTCGCTCGATGTTCTGTCGCAATCCTCGGCGTCGCATCCGTGCTGCCGTCGTCGATCACGATCACGTCGACAGCGATATCCCGATCAATTTTTTTCGGAATCGACGCAAGCACGCCTCCGATACTTTCCTGCTCATTATGGGCCGGCACGAGAACCGTAAGACGCATGCGCGCAGGATACCTTGTTTATCTCCTGTAGAAGGTCAGACCGATCTCCCACCTCTGTCCATCTCTCTTCAGACTGTCGACAGTCAGGAATGGCAGAGGCCAAATGCGCTCTTTCTTCAGACTCGGTGCAATATCGGAGAGCGAATTCCTGACGCCTGCGAGACCGGACGACAATACGAACGCGCGAATGTCGGGCTGCACGTCTTCAGGAATGTCCTGGAGCATCGCCTGCTCTGTTTGATCCGGTTCTGCCGCATACGTGAGCAGATCTGTGTACAGAAAATCCTCCGCCGCCTTCAGAGACAGCGGAGCGCTGTCGTTCACCTGCTTGAGAAACGCCGCCGACGCATCATCCGTAAAAATATCTCTGATCATCATGTTGCCGCTCATGGCGAGAATGGAAAGGAAACGTGCGACGAAACGGAAGTCGCCGGTCATCGTGAGCGTTGCGCCGACCGTTTTGTACTCTCCGCGATCGGAGGCTTTCTCCTGAAACGCGATCGTATCGATCGAGCCCTGGTTTCCTCCGAGTTCCCGAAGCACGCGAATGATCGACTGCAGAACGTTGACGGCTCGCGTTGCAGCCGGACCTCCGGGCAGCACGTACACGGACGCCTGCTCCTCCCTTGCACTCAACGCATTCCGGAAGAAATACTGCTCCGCTTCCTGATTCGCTTTCAAGAGGGCGACTGTGGATCGAAGCTCAGGCAGGGTTGTGCCGATCATCACCGCCGTATCACGCTTGAGAGAAAACGATCTCGTGTGAGCAATGAGAAGTCCACATGCAGCAACCGACAAAAGCATGCCCGTGCCGAAGAGAATGATTTTCACGGGGCGTCTGAAAGAGAGCAAATTAGGAAGAGGCATGTTGAAGGATAATGGTCAGGGAGAAAGGCGAAATGCTCGTACCGTCACCGTCCTTTCTCTCGCTGTACTCGGGCTCCGATACGGACTCAACCATCGGAATCGCACGAAGCTGATCGACAAACGAGGCAAGCGTGCGCATCGTGGAACCCCCCATGTCACGTACCGCGCCGCCGACCTTTATCACGGTGCCGGATCCGCCAACGGAAATCTGCGGGAAAGAAATAGGGTCGACGGTCTCGGTCTTGAAGCGTGTGCGAACATGTTCGATGGCAAGAAGAACCGTGCCGACCGGCACGATCTTTGGCCGTACGGAAGCCAGAAGATATAATGCAGGCGTTTTTGTCCCGACAATATCAATCTCTTTCGCCTGCAGATCAGCCTTTTCGAGAAGCAGCTTCCCCTGCTCCGCCTCGAGATCGATGAGACGAACGACACGATCGCCGATGCGCACGGGAAATCGATCCGGCGTAAGAATGAACGTGACAATCATCATCGTGCAAAGAAAAACGACACCAAAAAGAAACGCGGGGAGCGACAATCTCTCGATTGCGGCAAGAAGCACACGCCCGGGAGTACTGTCATCCTGTACGGTCTCGGTAGATTTCATTGCAGAGGAAGGAATGGCGACGGACGAAACACTCTGATAGAATACACCTAAGCTTCCGCCTCTCCCATGGATGAGCTTCTACGAAAAGTATCGGAACTCCTCGAAGCAGTGAACATGGGGAAGGACTCTCTTTGAGAAAAGAAAAATCCCGGAACAGATCACCGAACTGGAAACCCTCACGACTGCTCCCGATTTGTGGAATGACCACAAGAAAGCCGAAAACATGTTCGACCGACTCAAGGCGCTCAAGAAACAATGGCTACCGATGGTGGAGCTCCGAGCACAGGTAAGTGACCTGAATGACATCGCCGCATCTTGTCACGCAGACGATCTTCCTGCACTCGAGAAAGAGTATGCGGTGCTTTCGGCAAAGTGGAGTCTTGCGGAACGCGCACTCTACCTCGGCGGCAAGTACGATCTTGGAAACGCGTACGTCACGATCTCCGGAGGAGCGGGCGGCACCGAAGCACAGGATTGGGCAGGCATGCTCGGTCGCATGTATCTGAGGTACTGCGAGCGGAAAGAATGGAAAGCCGACGTCATCGAGAGAACGGAAGGTCAGGAGGCGGGGATCAAATCGATGACGATCCACGTCGTGGGGGATGCTGCGTACGGACACCTGAAATGCGAACTCGGTACTCACAGGCTCGTACGACTGTCACCGTTCAATGCGAAAAATCTGAGGCAAACATCGTTCGCGCTCGTCGAAGTCATGCCGGACATGGCGGAGAGTAGCGACATTCAAATCAACATGAACGATGTGCGCATCGACACGTACCGTTCGGGCGGAGCCGGAGGACAACACGTCAATAAAACCGACAGTGCCGTCCGCATGACGCACATCCCAAGCGGCATCGTCGTCGCGTGCCAGAACGAACGGAGCCAGATCCAGAACAGAGAACGAGCACTCAGTCTCCTGAAAGCAAAACTGCTCGAGAAGAAACGCATCGAAGAAGAAGCTGAAAAGAGAAAACTCCAAGGGAAGATCACGAGTGCGGATTTCGGAAGCCAAATACGGTCGTACGTTTTGCATCCCTATCAAATGGTGAAAGACCTCCGCTCGGGCTATGAGACGAGCGATACGCAGGGAGTCCTCGACGGTGACTTGGATCTTCTGATCGATGCGGAGCTGAAACGGGAGGCGAAAGAAGGATAATTGACAAAGAAGATATTTCAGGAGATAAAGAGTATCATTGGAGTCTCTCATGTCGATCTCCACGGAACACTCCCTCGGCCTCGATCCCGCACACGAGCTTCCGCCGTCTCCCGAGCATCGAAGATCATTCATCGAAGTGCCGGCAGACGTTCCAAATGCCGTACGTTCGAATACCGCAGCCGTACTGGGGGCGAAAGCCACTCCGTCACTGCTCACCGCGCGAGCATTTGCAAACAGTCTGAAACTCGCTGCAGAATCCGTACGACTGGATGATCTTCAAATCGGAGATATTTCTCCGCCTGTCCTGGAAAAAATGAGAGTGGATTTTGCAATGGCTTGGGAAAGCCCCAAAGTAAGAGATAACTTGAGAGGTCTTCTACCGGAGGTCATTTTCCCGTCTCTGCTCCAAAGGGAAATGTATGAAAGCATGAGTCAGCTGAAACAGGTCCATGCGCAAGATATCGATCTGCACAACGAATCATTCCAGGTGTTCCAGGGGAGAGAGAGAAACGAAGTACTGGTCGAAAGTAGAGAAAGAAGCACCAATCTGATGCCCTTCATGGAATTCGACCTGGTCTATCGAATTAGCTCCTCGGGAGAGTACGTCGCATTCGATCCCACCTGCAAATTCAGAAATAATTTTCAAACGGAGAAACGAACGAAGAAACTGAGCACCATCGCAGCACTGCTCGAAAGAAACATCGTACTCATTGATGTGGTGCTTAAAGACAGTCATTTTGTATGGAGTACGGTCTCAGACCACATCCACCGCTGGCATCTGCCATGCACAGTTGATTTCGACGATGTCATCAGACAAATCATCCCAAGAAAGCTCTGGGGGCGAACAATTGACTAAAGCTATATATTATATAATACCGATGATTCAGGGATGGGTTATTTTTGCGGTCGCAGACCATGAGCGAGGCACCGCAGTGCCGAGTCGAATGGCGGAGAGGGAGGGGGCAACTACGCTGAAGCTTCGTCGCCTAAAATTCGCTTTTTCAGAATTACTTTTCCAGATCCGGTCTTGAAATATTTTTCAAGCCTTCTCGCATGTTTATCATCATTCACTGCGATGTAGGCTTCGAGAGCAAAGGGAGCAAATGCTTTTGTCGACTGGGATTCTCCATCATTGTGCTCTCTAAATCTGCGCCGAAGATCATTGGTGGACCCTAGATATCGAAAATCATGCGATTTGCTTTTGATGATGTAAACAAACCACATATGCATAGAGCTGTAATTGGCCTGCCACCCGAAGCTCTGAGCATAGCGAAGAGCGCAGGGTGGCGGAGAGGGAGGGATTCGAACCCTCGAAACCCTTTTGGGGTTTACGCGATTTCGAGTCGCGCGCCTTCGGCCACTCGGCCACCTCTCCAAAAAGAGCATACCAAAAAGCGGATGCTCTGTATCGGTCAACAATCAGAAATCTGCACTCTTATGACTGCCGGTCATCCACGAGACGTGGATGACCGGACAGCAAGGTCCGTGGGAATTACTTCCGACGATTCCAGGAACGTTTCCCGTTCTTACCACCCGTTTTCTTTTTCTCTTTTGCCTGAGAACCGCGACCAGCATTACGTGACGACATGGGGAGGCCTCCAAAAAAAGATGGGGAACTTCTGCTCTCGTAATCGGACACTCGCCGTGAGAGCAGATTTCTGACAATGCAATGATGATGTAAAAGAACAACAATGTGATGATGAACCTGCACTCACAAAAGTAAGAAAGCCAGCTCCCCGAACTTGTACCGAAGGCACAAATCAGTGGGGAGCTGGTCCGCTTGTAAAAAGCGGGAAAGGAGGGAGGACATGGGGGATCACATCAATGTTTTCCCCCAATCATTGACTCGATGTTGCATCTTCGCAACATACTCGGAGATCACCTCGTAAGGGTCACTCCTTTGCTCCCGACAGAATGCCGTCGGTGCGGTTTGGTGGCTCTCCCCAGCGAGATTTGCCGCAGGGATTGTTCGATGCCTTCCAGCGTCGAACGTTCTTCGGGCGTCATTCGAGCCCTCTGTTCAGCCTTCCAACGAGCCATAGGAACCACTCCTTCAAGAAAAAAAGTCCCCTTGGGTACAGCGTGCGGATTCTTCCGCAAACCGCCTGTCTCGGACCTAAGAACAGGTTCACGATCACACTGCGTTGGTTCCAAAGATCACGTACCGACGAAGCGGTACAAAAAATGGTTGGCAGTATTCTACGAATATATTTTTTTATGTCTAATATATTATACTCCTTCTCTCGTTTTCTCGCAAGAAAGAGCCACGCAATGACTATGTTCCTTCTTGCCAACTCGCCAAGTACTTCTTTTGCTCTTCAGTCAGCGTATCAACCGAGAGTCCCATCGCCGTGAGCTGCAATTTCGAAATGTGATCGTCTATTTCGGGCGGCAATGTGATCACTTCATTCTGCATTGTGCCTTTATGATCTACGAGATACTTGCAGGCGAGTGCTTGGCCGCAGAACGACAAGCTCATCACCTCGCTCGGGTGCCCTTCGGCTGACGCAAGATTCACAAGACGTCCTTCACCGGCAACGTAGACGATGCGTCCGGACTTCAGGAGATATTCGTCGAGATAGTGCCTGACTCTCCGCTTGCGACTTGCTTTGGCTTCGAGTGTTTTCAGATCAATCTCGTTGTCGAAATGTCCGGAGTTTGCCATGAGTGCGGCGTCTTTCATCTTCTCGATGTGCTCCATGCGGATGACATGGAGATTGCCCGTCACCGTGACAAAGAGATCGCCGAGTGAAGCCGCTTCTTCCATTGGCATCACGCGATGACCGTCCATCGCAGCTTGGAGCGCGCAGAATGCATCGACCTCCGTCACGATCACCTGCGCACCAAGCCCTTTCGCGCGCATCGCAACACCTTTACCGCAGCTTCCGTAGCCGAGAACGACGACTGTCGTTCCTGCAATCAGCATATTGGTCGACCGAAGAATGCCGTCGAAGGTGCTCTGTCCCGTGCCGTAATAGTTGTCCATCAGATGCTTCGTCTTATTGTCGTTCACCGCGATCATCGGACACTTGAGTGCGCTGTCTCTGGCCATCGCCTGCAAACGGATGATGCCCGTCGTCGTCTCTTCGCAGCCTCCGATCAATTTCGCAAGGAGATGCGGATGCTTCGTGTGAATCTCCGTCACGAGGTCGCATCCGTCATCAATCGTAATATCGGGCTGCGTTTCGATCACCGCTGTGAGAAATTTGTAATAATCCTCACGACTCTCTCCTTTGTATGCCCACACGAGAACATCTTTTTCTTCGGCAAGAGCTGCGGCGATGTCGTCTTGAGTACTCAAGGGATTGCAACCTGTAATCGCGACCTTTGCGCCTCCCGCCGTAAGCGTTCGCACGAGCACTCCGGTTTCCTTGGTGACATGCAACGCCATGCCGATTGTGAGACCCTTGAACGGCTGCTCTTTGATGAACTGCTCACGCACCTTCAGGAGTGCCCCCATATGTTTCTCGGCAATTTCGAGATTGAGTCTGCCTTGCTCTGCCAACTTTGGATCTTTGACGAAAGACATGCGCAAACGAGAGTACCTGTTTACAGAGTCGGTAACAACTCCCCATAATTCTCTTTCGCCCTCTTCTGAATCTCAGCGAAATCGAGCGCATCAATCAGTGTTCCTTCCTGTTCAACGAGAAGTGATCCAAGCACTGCGGCAAAGCGACCAGTCTCTACAAGTGACCACTTGGAGGCGAGCCCGATCAGTAGTCCCGCACGTGCGGCGTCCCCTGCTCCGGTCGGATTGATCACACGGGAAGGCTTGCACGCAGGCACCGCACGATCTTCTTCTTTTGTCACCAAGCGAATGCCTTTATCACCAAGTGTGACAATCAGGAGACCACAGGCGGAGACGACATCACTCTCTTTCCAGCAAAGCTTGCTTGAAGCAATTCCCCACTCGTACTCATTGACGACAAGACCTTTACTGCCGCTTACCGCATGACGGAACTCATCTTTGCCAAATGCGTGCACAAGTTGACCCGGATCGAAGAGATACGGGATCCCGAGCTCCTCACACATCTGTGCACCTCTCAACATCAATAGAGGATTTCTCGGTCCCATAATTGCAAATGCGATGTCTTTTTTAAGAGAAGAAATATCAGGAAGAGTCCCGAGACCGTCCGCACCCGGATGAAAGAAGCTGATCTGCCGCTCATCAAGATCGGTCGCGATGACCGCAGTCGCCGTGACGGCAACCGGAACGGTTTCAACCAGAGAGACTTCGACGCCTTTTGATTGCAGCAGTTTCAAATACTCGCTCCCGTCACTCCCGACTGCAGCGAGAAGAACAGGATGCTGACCGAGAAGCGCAAGATTCCAGCCAATGTTTGCCGCCACTCCGCCGTGATGACGGACATAACCCTGCGCAAGATAGTTCACAGACAAGCGATCCAGATTCTTGGCGTCAATGCCGCTCAAGAACGATCCTTCGTGCGACAGAAGCAAATCGAAAGCAATCGATCCGTTGACGAGAAATTTCATGCCCCTATCTTACATCTCTTTGCAGCTTGAGATAGACTTCAAACACCTATGAAAATAGCAATCGTTGGTACCGGCTATGTTGGACTTGTTTCTGCTGCATGCTTTGCAGAGCTCGGGCATGAGGTGATCGGCGTCGACATCGATGCAGCGAAGGTTGCGATGTTGAAACAGGGAAAAAGCCCGATTTACGAACCGGGGCTTGAGGAACTTCTCCGATCGGGACTGAAGAGCGGAAGACTCAGCTTCACGACGAAGCTTGCAGACGCTCTTCCCGGCACGAAAATTCTCTTCTCAGCTGTGGCAACGCCGGAAGGAGAAGGACACCGGGCGGACCTCCGCGCAGTCTTCGCCGTATCGGAAACAGTCGCACAAACCGTTGACCATGATCTCGTATTCGTGAACAAATCAACCGTACCCGTCGGCACCGGTGCAGAGTGCCAGAAGAGAATCGATATCGTGCTTAAGAAAAGAACTTCATCCCTCTCGGTACAAGTCGTGAGTAACCCGGAATTCCTCCGTGAAGGTATGGCGGTTCCGGACACGATGATGCCCGACAGAATCGTCGTCGGTCTCAACGATGACCCGAGATTCAAAAAACTGAATGCCAAAGCCCTGCTCGAAGAACTCTACCGTCCTATCACCCGAGCCAATAAGCCGCTTCTCTTCATGGGCCGCGAGAGTGCCGAAGTGGTGAAGTACGCAAGCAATGCATTCCTCGCGACGAAGATCAGCTTCATCAACATGCTCACGGAACTCTGCGAGAAAACAGGAGCGAATATCCGCGATATCGCGACCGGTATGGGACTCGACAACCGCATCGGTCCAAAGTTCCTGCACGCCGGCATCGGCTACGGCGGCAGCTGCTTCCCGAAGGACGTGAAAGCACTCCTTGCGACCGCAAAGGAGCACGGCCTTTCGATGCCAATCGTGGAAGCCACGGACAAAGTAAATCAGAAGCAACGAGAGCGATTCATTGCAAAAATTTTGAAAACACTCAGCAAAAAATCTCACATCGGCGTGTGGGGACTTTCGTTCAAACCAAAGACCGACGACATGCGCGAAGCACCGAGCATCGATGTCATCGCAGCACTGACCAAAGCCGGTCACACTGTCAGTGCCTTCGACCCCGTTGCGATGGACAGAGCGAAACCGCTGCTACCTAAAAAGGTGACGTATACGAAGGATGCAATTGATGCGGTAAAGAAAGCCGACGCGCTTCTCGTGCTCACTGAGTGGGATATCTTTCGCGGAGCGGATTTGGGGGAAGTAAAAAAGACAATGAAGGGTACGTTGCTGTTTGACGGGAGAAATATGTACGAACCTGAGGAAGTGGAAAGAGAAGGATTGCAATATTTTGGAATTGGGCTCTGAAAAAACTGCTTCATCATGAGAGACAAAGAACTGTCCTGCTACAATCGAAATTACATGCGTATCCTCGTCACCGGCGCTGCCGGATTCATCGGCTACCACACTACAGTAAAGCTTCTCGAGCGCGGGGATGAAGTCATTGGTTTGGATAACATCAGCAATTACTACGATCCGACGCTGAAAGAGGCACGACTGAAACTGCTGCAAGCCAAGAAAGGATTTACGTTTATCAGAGGCGATATTCTCGATCGCGAGACCGTCGCAAAAGCCATGAAAGGCGTTGACCGGGTGCTGCATCTCGCCGCACTCGCAGGAGTTCGCTACGCGTTCGATCATCCGGATGAATACATCGCGATCAATATCACCGGATTCTTTCATGTGCTCGATGAAGTGCGAAAACAAAAAATTCCGGGCTTGATCTATGCAAGTAGCAGCTCGGTCTACGGAGGCAACACCAAACTCCCGTCGTCGGAAGAAGATCGGACAGATAACCAGCTTTCGCTGTACGGCCAGAACAAGAAAGACAACGAGCTCATGGCACACACCTATCACTCGCTCTACGGCACGAACGTCACGGGGCTCCGGTTCTTCACAGTCTACGGTCCGCTCGGCAGGCCCGACATGGCGCTTTTCCTCTTCACAGACGCACTGCTGCATAACCGACCTCTCACTGTCTACGGCGAGGGAAAAATGCAACGAGACTTCACCTACGTCGACGATATCGTCTCCGGCATCATCGCCGCGACCGACAAAAATTATCCGGAAGAAATCTTCAACTTGGGCTGCGGCAGACAGGAAGAGTTGATGGAGTACATCCGCATGGTGGAAGAGTCCTGTGGGAAAGTTGCAAAGAAAGAATTCCACCCAATGCAACCGGGTGACACCAGAGCAAGTCTCGCCGACATTTCGAAAGCGAAGAAGATGCTCGGCTTCGAGCCGAAGACACGCATTGCGCAGGGTGTACCGAAATTCGTGAGCTGGTATAGGGAGTACTACAGTCTGTGAACCCACACCTCGACAGGCGCACCTTCCATCCGTACCCACTGCTCCGAAATATCCTCTTCACATGTTTTCTTCGTGCACACGATTGCCGCAGCTGAGGCTTCTATTTCTGAAGAGAGTGTCTGCGTGAAACGCCCGATCGGGAGACCGATGCTCTCGTACTGCCATTCATGTCCAAATGGTCCGTCGATCAACACCAAACCGTCGATGCCTTGCTCCTCCAGAAATCGCATCGTCATGCGTGCCGGCGTGATCGATGTTCGCGGAAAAGCCATGAACACGAAGACCGCAGTCGAAATGACGTACAGAGGAATGAAAAGCTCACCGGAAATTCGACGCTGAGCAAGGAGCATCATGATGCCGGCACACAGCACGGGGGTAAGAAGAATCGCGTAGTAATCCTGGCTCGAAAGCGCAATAAAACCCAAGAGAAGCAGCAACGTCGCAATGAAATCAATGCGGTAGCTTCCGACAATGCCGACAATGCCTGCAAGAGTGACGATGCCGCTGCCTGCAATCGCACAAATCCACAGAATATTCGACAGACGCATACCGAGAGCGAGTGTCGCATCCTGTACGCTCACATGTACCAAGCTTGCGAGTGCGAGAGGATTGATCAGCGTATACGCCCCTAGCAAAAAAAGTGGAAAACCGAGGAAGAAAAATATTTTCCGCCATGAAAGATGAGCGGCGCGGAGGACTCCAATGAGCAGGGGAAGATAAAGCACAGACTGATACGCACTGAAAATCGCGAAGAACCAAAGACAAGCAAGCAGAGGTACCGATGTCTTCTCGAACGGCTGCGGACGAAGAGCAAGCCAAACACACACGAGACCAAAGAGCGCCGTGAGCGGTGCCATCATTACGGTGCCTGCCTGCAAAATAAAAGCGGCACTCAGGAGCCAGCTGATCGCAAGCACCTTCCGTCTTCGATGTGACAAAACGTAACCGATGTCGACAAGTAGCCAAACGGCCTGCACAAGCGCGCTGGCGATAAGAAAACGAATAAAAAATTCCTGCATCGGCATCTCTCGAACCAATGCAAAGAGAGTGCGAAGTGCCGGAGGATGAGGATAGGGAATCGAGAGCAGATACTTCGCTTCATCCGTATGTACACCACCCGGCATACGAATGAGCGCAAGCGTCAACGCATACAATTCAAGAAGCCAAAATCTGAGAGTTATTGTGGACATGAAAGAGTCGATGAAGAAAGATCGATTGTGCAATGTCGAACGGGTGTCTCCGTTCGGAGATGATCTCGATGCAGAATGTCGATGGAGTCTTTGGAAACAGAACGAATGTCGATGTCCGAGAGAAGCCATCCTTCCCTGTCGGCAACAGTCGTGAGAGCGGACTGGGTGCGGCTGCGAAATGAGGCATCTGTATAGAGAAGCCTTAGTGCAAACACACGCGGGAGAAGTGTCAGTGCACTAGCGACAATGAGCCCGGTGAAGAGTGCCATGCCGCCCTTCCGAAGAGATTCTGTACACAAACGAAAGGACAGTCGAATGATCTGACACAGAAATGCAAAGTGCACTCGAAGCGATAACTTGCTCTGACCATGAAGTCGCATGCGAAAAATCAGCGGGACTTCACTGAGCTTGGTGCCCTTTGGCACGGCTGCGAGAATTTCCAAGAGAATTTTAAATCCGGTCGGATGCAGCTTCGGGCGGACAGTCCGGTACAGGCTTCTCTTCAGAACAAAGTATCCTCCGAGCGGATCGCTAACCGGAACACGCGAAAGACGTTTCGCGAAGAGCGTCCCGATCGTGCTGATGATACGCCTGTCTCTCACCCACGACCCGACACTTCCGCCTTCGACGTACCTCGAACCGATGCTGATGTCGGCACCTTGCCGAATGTTCTCTGCGAGAGAGAGGAGAAGTTGAGCGTCATGCTGTCCGTCAGCATCCATGACTGCAAGAATCGTACCGTGTGCGGCATCCAGACCGTCGACGACCGCGGAACTGAGACCTTTCTTGTGCATGCGTCGAAGCACTTTAATGCACCCTCGCAATTTCGACGTTTCCGTCGCAACTTTCCATGTCTGATCGGGAGAGTTGTCATCCACGACAATGATTTCGTGCGGAATATGTGCAAGCACCCCATCGAGCATCTCGAGAAGGTTACTGATATTCGCCGCTTCGTTGTAGGTCGGAAGTATGAGAGAAAGCACGAGTGACAGTGTAGGGATGTGAAGGAGATTTGTCAGGAGCGCAGACGAAGGCGGGAGCTTTACGCTTAAAGGTCAATGCAGACCCTGCTACACTCCTCCCGATGAAAATCCTCGTTACTGGAAGTTCTGGCACAATCGGTACGCGACTCTGCGAGAAACTTCTCGCGCGGGGAGACGCGGTGATCGGCTTCGACTGGCTCGAGAACAAGTGGAACGAAGACGTCCAGAACATCACGACCCTGCTCGACATGCGCGATGAAGAAGCGGTGAAGGCGGTGCATGTCGACGCCGACATTCTCATCCACCTCGCCGCAAACGCTCGCGTGTACGAACTCGTCGAGCACCCGGACAGGGCGCGCGATAATTTCCTCACGACGTTCAATGCACTCGAGTTCGCGCGCGCAAACAACATCAAGCGCTTCATGTTCGCATCGTCACGCGAGAGCTACGGCAACACCGGTGTTGAAAAATACACGGAAGATCTGGTGCGCGTCCATAATTGCGAGAGTCCCTACACTGCAAGCAAAGTCGGCGGAGAAGCGCTCGTAGAAGCCTACAGGCGCTGCTACGGCATCGACCAGATCACGTTTCGATTCTCGAATGTCTATGGCATGTACGACGATTCTGTCCGCGTTGTTCCGCTCTTCATCCGTCTCGCACGAAAAAACGAACCGATGGTGATCTTCGGCAAAGACAAGTGTCTGGATTTCACCTACATCGACGACACCGTCTCCGGGATCATCGCCGGCATCGACACATTCGAGACAGCAAAGAATGACACCTACAATCTAGCGACCGGCGAAGGCACAACAATCATTAAGCTTGCGGAAGACATCAGGAAGCTCTGTGGCAGCGATTCGAAAATCACACTCGGCGCATCACGCACAGGAGAAGTGATTCGTTATATTGCAGACATTTCCAAGGCACGAAAGAAACTTGGCTACGAGCCAAAGACAACGTTTGATGAGGGTGTAACGAAAGCCGTGGAATGGTATTTGACAAATACAAAATAAGTTATAATATAAATTTATGGATGCACAGAAATTTGACGACAAATACGAAGCCCTGCTTCAGGAAGCATGGTCATTGCACAAAAATGGAGTAAAAAATGAGGTGGAATCAGATTCAATGCTAGCGGTGCAGAGAAAAGTTCTTGCAATGCAACAGGATGCACGGAGGGAAATCCAATTTATCACTTCTGTGATCTTTACCGAGATAGAGCACTCATCACTCGACGCTCAATCCCAGAGATGGGGAAAGATGGAAGAGCAGGCAAGGGATTTTTTTGATCAGCAGTATGAAACACGCACGCGTTTGATGGCAGGCACAGTACTCTGGATGAAATTTCTTCTGGGAGAGCAGGAGGAAGCTGAACTTTTGACATTGTCACGACGATACCTTGAAGAGAATACCGACGATGGAATCGGACGAAGTTCTGCGGAACGCATTCTTTGCCGATTATCCGATGACTCCATGGAGGTGATCGAGATACTCCATGCCAACGAAGATGCAGATACAGGATACAAACTCGGCTTGGCGTATATGGCAGCTGCAAAACTTCCGGCACCGGGAGTGGAATCAATCGCCGAATTCTTTCTCAATCGACAAGAAGAGATGACAAAGATTATCGATCCGATCCTGCCGGCATCACTCTACGAACGATGCATACGCAGACTATGCGACAGCATTACCCAAAATGCAGATGAGCTTATGGAACATGACACAATGCTCTCGCAAAAAACCGCATTGATCGGAAGATTGAAAGAAGCACTCGAAGAACTTCCGGCGACACTCAAGCAAAAAGCGGTGTCACACCTCCTTATCGGAGAAATGCTTTGGGTGATCAATCAAACTGATGAAGCAATGCAAACGATGTGCCTTGGACTGAAGGAAGCAGAAAATGTAAGCGTGGATGCAAGAGAGTCAGGCGAGTGGGAAAAAATCAGAGCGTACTTTCAAAAACTGCCGGATGAATGGAGAAGGGAACTGGAATCGGAACAGGAATAAGGACTACCTGTTCAGCAGGCCCGCAATCCTCTCCCCCGCCTTCCCGTCCCACAGCTCGGGAGTGAGTAACTCTTGCCAATTTAAAGTATTTATAATATAATATATAAAATGAGACTGCGTTCAGCGGCTGAGGCGGTTCCATTTTTTACAACATCATGCATGGCCGACCGTTCTAAATCTCCTGCAGAAGTGGCGCTAGCCAAACAATGTCTTGGACAGCTTGGAAAAGCCGATGTCGACGATCGACTGGCACTCGAATTCATTAATGCTGTCAACAAAAGCGCGCAACGCACACGAACCTTGCTCGTGAATCAGAAAATTCAAATACCGAATGTGCGTGAATTTTTTGAAACGACGTTCCCAAATCTCAAGAGCACATTGGAAGCAGCAGCAATCGAAGAGTAAAGAAATGCGATGCAAACCGTCTTGGAAACACAGACGCAGAACCTGCCTCCTGCGAAACACGATACAACTCGAGTATCTCCTCTCCTTGTCGAAAAAAAAGAAATCGAACAGGCGCTTCAAGAGATTGAACGAAGAAACATCGCACGAATACGACATTTCCCGTGCCTTTCCGCCGAAGGCTCCGATCGCGATGTTTACCTAATCGCACAAGCTCACCTATCGGGACGAAATATTGAGAACCCGGACGTTTTGCAAGGATTTTATGAGACGTGTCAGATCGCGTATTGGCTGAACAAAAACAATAAAACGGCTTCCTGGATGGCGGAAGGACTTGTTGTGGGAGAACGAAAAAGAAACGAACTTTTACACGATGATTCGGTACCGGAAACCGACGATGAAAAAGCCGGTATTTTTTCGAAAAAAGCGCAACGTTATTTGTTTGAAACCGGCGAAGGCAAAATGACCTTCGACCATTTAATCAATCAGGTGGGGAAAAAATTCAACGCGGTCGATATGGCACCGAGCAAAAAAATCATCGGAACGGAGTCCGCCGAGCTCCACGCCAAAGGCGCAGAAATACTCACGCGATTTCTCGGCGCAAGGGAAGAGGCATTTTCCCGTTGGGGAGTGGATGTGACAAAACATGAAAGAATTAAGTGCTCAATCTCAAAAGGAAACAATCACGAAGCTGACCTGATTCAATTCGGGGATTCCCCGATACAAAGTCCGCTGCACGAAGTCTATGCCGCGCTGTTGGCACAAAACAAAAAGGGTGCCGAAGTCGAGGATGTTGTTTCGCTGCAAAGAGAAATTTTTCTCGCCGATCATGTATGGGAACTGGCGGAGCAACGTACCCCCGTGATTTTCTTCGGAGCTGCTCATGCGGCGTCAATGACTTCCTTGCTGCAAAAAAACTGCAATGTGTACGTTTTGCTGCCTCAATGCCTGCCGAAAAATCTTTTGTGCTCCGACCATGATTTCAGTTTCACAAAAATCAACAATCGTTGGATTGAGAGCATTCAAAACGCAGCGAGAGATGCAGGAGTCAGCCTAGACCGATAAAACCCTCGCAATCCTCTCCCCCGCCTTCCCGTCCCACTTCTCAGGAATCGTAATAGAAGGAGTGATCGGATTTTTTGTAAAAGCCAGAACTTTTTCTCGATCAGCTGCAACATTAGGATCAATCAAGACATTACTGCCGCTCTCGATCGTGCTCGGTCGCTCTGTATTCCGTCGAAGTGTGAAACAGCGCTTCTTCAGGAGAACTGCTTCTTCCTGAATGCCTCCGGAATCGGTCAAAATAAAAGCTGCCGATTTCATGAGCTTCAAGAATGGAAGATATCCTAGAGGCTCAATAGGACGAGAAATGCTTAAAAGCGGAACAGTTGTTCGATCAGGATCCGGCTTCGTTATCATTCCATGAAAGCGTGGATGCATAGGGAACACAATTGGCATTTTTTTATCTACCTGCCCAAGAAAGCTCACAAGATTGAGCAAATATTCACGATTATCCACATTGCTAGGACGATGAAGAGTAAGAATCGCAAATGGCTTTACCTCATCCATACCTAATTCTGGTAATGGCGTGGTATCGATGAGCGGCATCATTCGAATCAACGTGTCGATCATCGTATTGCCGACGAAATGAATATTGCCTTTCATGCCTTCGACGTCGAGATTCTCAAGACCCGATTGTTCCGTGACGAAAAGTTCGTCTGCAAGCTGATCGATCTCAATGCGATTCAGTTCCTCGGGCATCGATTCATCGAACGACCGAAGACCTGCTTCGACGTGCCCAAGTCGTATGCCCGTGCTTTTCGCAGCGCGCGCCGCACCGACGGCACCGTTCACATCGCCGTAGACGAGTACAATATCCGGCTTCACTTCAGTGAGTACGGGAAGAAGGGCATGCTCCGTCATTGCAATGATCGCTTCTCTGTCGCTTCCTCCTTTCACTCCGAGATTGAAATCCGGCTGCGGAATGCCAAGCTGCGTGAAGAAGATATCGGACAGAAGCGGATCGTAGTGCTGCCCCGTATGCACGATGACATGCCGAATGTCTTTGTGCTTCGAAAGTGCAGAATGCACGGCAGCGAGTTTTACAAAGTTCGGACGTGCGGAGGCGCTGCTGAGAACAGTGATCATGTTGCGATTCTAGCAGCCTGCAAGATGCGAATCATGCGTTTTTCCCACGTGAAATGCTCGACATGAGCCCGTGCAAGTTTTGCTCTTCTCGCGCTTGCTTCAGGCTCTTCGAGCGTCAAGCGAATGCACTCCGCAAGTGCAATGCTGTCTCCTGCAGGAAAAAACCGTGTCATCGTTTCATCAATCGCATCGTGAATCGGAGGAAGATCGGCCGTGACAGTCGGACGACCGGCAGCCATGTACTCGAAGAGCTTCAAGGGCGACGTATCGCGACGATAGAAGGGATGGTCCGACTTCGGTGCCGGATAGACGAGAACATCGGCGGCTGTGAGAAGTGTCGGAATCTTGAGGTGTGGGATGTGACCCGTGAACGTGACGCGCGTCCGGAAAACTTCCGGAAGCGTTTCCCTGAAGTGCTCTGCGACATTCTCGGGACCTCCGGCGATCACGCTTCGAAACTCCAACCCGCGCTTCGCAAGAATTTCGAGTGCGTCAAGAAGCTCGGGGATGCCCTTGGAAAGTCCCATCGACTCCAGTTGTCCTGCGTAGACGATGAGCGGCATGCCATGAGGCACTCGCAAAGAATCTCTTGTTGCCTTCGGGTCGGGCACGGCTTCGAAATCGTGAAGATCGACGGCGTCGCCTTCTGCAATCACCGGGATATCGGATACGCCAAGATCGATCAGTGCCTGGCGCATCGGGCTTGTAAGGGTGACGATGAGTGAACAAGAGCGAATAAGCGACAGAAATCTCCGTCGTCCGAGACGCGGAATCCGATGGAGCTCCAGGATCAACGGTACGCCGATCCTCGACAGCACCGGCAGAAGCTCTGGAGTACGTGTGTAGATCATGTCGAACTCCTTCGCCCGCTTCCGAAGGATATCTCCGAGAATGCGACCAAAAAGAAACGTCGTAAGCTTGAGACCGATCACGCCCGGCGCCCACCAAGCGGCAATGCCGTCGATTGTTCCGAGATGATGCAAATGCACATTGTCAGTGAGCCCGTAGTACGACGCAAAACTCTCGTCGATCGCATTCTTCCTGAACGGCGCGAAGATCTCGACTTCGTGCCCGATATCCCGAAGCGCCTGCGTGACTTTAGCAATCTGATGACCGTGCGCCCTTTCGCTCGGGAGTCGGACGTTGGTGCAGTAAGCAATGCGCATGCGTGAATCCGGAGGGAAAAAAGTCTCAGAGCGGCGACGTACAGTACATGCGAAGATTGATCCCGAGTGACTTAGTCCCTGCCAAGTACAGCAGTGGCCACTCTACCTCCTGCCATAGGAACATGTAATTGGAAACGAGCCTTTCGGTCGGCAAACTTGTTGCAAGAAAAGAGGCGCAAAGCGGCAATGCTTCCACTTCCGGAATACGCTCGTCCTCTTTCAACAAGAAGAACAGACGATCGGCATTCTGGTCGACTTTCGCGTATTTTTCATCGGGAACATTGAGGAAATACGTTGGTATGCGCGTGAGAAGAAAACCATCTTGTGCATTCACGAATGCACTGGCTCTCTGATACGTGTTCGGCTGCGCTGCAAGCATTGCCAATTTCGAAAACATCAGAATACACAGAATCGCTATTGCCATTTGCAATCTTCGTTGACCAATGAGCGCAGGTGCTGCGAGAACGGCAAGAAGAGGAAGGACGGGAATAAAAAACCTTGGCGATGTGATCGGTTGCATGCCAAAGACCAGCAAAAAGAGAGAAAGTGTGATCAAAATCGACATGGTCTTCTGCTTCGTATGCCATGTTTTCCATGCACCGAACACCGCTGCAAGAAGAAGAACGCTGTCGCACGCAAACAATTGCCAAAGCTTCACAGGAAGCAGCTGCGGAAGCAGAAAGAAACCGACATCATGATTCATCCCGGAAGCCAGCGTTGCCCCTTCTGCACCACCCGACAACATCCTCAGTACGAACGGGTAACCGACGATGAGTCCGACTGCGCCTGCTCCGACAAGCCAGCCGGCTGCCTTCAGCAGTGATGAAAGGCGACGATCATAAGAGAAGAGAGCAAACACAGGGAAGAGGAATGCAAAGATTCCACTCTGCAATGTCGCAAACGCGCATGCTGCCGCTCCGAAAGCGAGAAGCGTCGCGAGGGTCGAAGGCTTTTTCTTCATCTCGTACGACAGAGCAAACGTCAGAATCATCCAGAAAGCGACCGCCATGTGAGGTCTGACAGCAGTCGAGAAAAGGAAGAAGTTCGTACTGGTCATGAGAAGCAGAATGGCCGCTCGATGATCATCGAAGAGTCGACGCGTGATACGACTCAGTACGAAAAAAATTCCCAAGGCATACAGAATCGTCACGAAACGTGCGATCGCATGGACATGAATCATGTCCATCCCTTCATCCGACACCCAGAAAAAACTTTCGAGAAGCGAGAATGGCAAAATGTACAAAAACGGATACTTCCGCGGCGGTACCTGCGTCATCCAGTCCCACAATTGACCTTGGTCCCTCGCAGAGAGCAATTCAAGAGAGTAGCGAATGCCCTGCGTATCAAACTGCGGATTTAAATCAAGCGCATGAAAAAAGTACGCAACGAGCGCAATACCATACATCAGCACGGCAAGCCGGAAAAGAATCGTTCCGTAGTCCCGTGTCTTTTCTTCGAGCATACCGAACTATCTTACCATCACTTCTTCTTTTCTCCGCTGATCCAAAAACCATGCAACCGTTTCCCGAAGTCCGTCCTCGAGACCCGTCGTTGCGGTGAAACCAAAGATCTTCTTTGCTCGCGAGACATCCATGCATCTCCTCGGTTGCCCATCCGGCTTCGTAGCGTCCCAAACAATTGTTCCCTCGTATCCGATAATCTTCTGAAGCAGACGCACAAGTTCTGTAATCGGCGTTTCTTCTCCTGTGCCGAGATTCACCGGACCGCACTCTTCCTCCGTTGCTGTCGCCAAGACAATCGCACGTGCCGCATCTCGCACGAAGAGAAATTCACGCGTCGCTTTTCCCGTTCCCCACACTGCAAACGTCGGCTCTTTCTTGTCTTTCGCTTCCGTCATGCGACAAATCAGAGAAGGGATCACATGTCCGTACTCCGGATCGAACGTATCGAAAGGACCGTAGAGATTGGTGGGGATCAGCACGATGCTTCGGAGGCCGTACTGCTTTCGATACGCGTCCGCCTGAACAAACAGCATTTTTTTTGCAAGTCCATAGGCTCCCGTTTCCTCATTCGGATATCCGTCCCAAAGCTTTTCTTCCCGAAGCGGAATCGGGCATATTTTTGGGTACACGCATGCGGTGCCAATAAGAACGACTTTTGAGAGTCCTTGTTCTTTTGCAGCATGAATCAACTGAATGCCCATGATTGCATTGTCATAGAACATTTCTGCCGGACGCTTTGCATTCAGTCCGATGCCACCGACGTGTGCGGCGCAGTGAATGACGATATCCGCGCCGCGAAGCACCTCCATGCAGATGCTTTTCTCACGAAGATCGTGGGTTTTTGACTCCGGAACGACGATATCCGTCACGCCGGACTTCTTAAGCTCGTCACAGATGGCTCGCCCCAGAAACCCCCTTCCGCCGGTCACGAGGATCCTTTTCCCGTGTAGATCAGTCATAATACAATGGTACCACGACTCAGAGACCTACATCCGCTACACTGTAACGGATCCATGAGCGCAAAGAAGGCACTTATCACCGGCATCACGGGCCAAGACGGTTCGTACCTTGCGGAATTACTCCTCTCGAAAGGGTATGAAGTGCACGGTCTCGTGCGGAGAGCTTCCACCTTCAACCGCGGTCGCATCGAACACCTTTTCCATGATCGTCATTCAGCAAAATACCCCCTCTTCCTCCACTACGGAGATCTCTCCGACAGCAGTTCACTGCTCAGAGTCATCCTCGAGACCGTCCCCGACGAAGTCTATCACCTCGGCGCACAGAGCCACGTCGGCGTCAGTTTTGAAATCCCCGAAAGCACAGGGGATATCACGGGGCTCAGCGCGACCAGAATCTTGGAAGCACTGCGAACAAGTAAAATTCCTGCAAAATTTTATCAGGCAAGCAGCAGCGAGCTCTACGGAAAAGTTAAAGAGACCCCGCAAACGGAAACGACGCCATTCCATCCCCGCAGTCCCTATGCATGTGCAAAAGCGTACGCGTACTTCCTGACACAGAACTACCGCGAAAGTTACGGCATGTTTGCGTGCAATGGCATTCTCTTTAACCACGAGTCTCCTCGCAGAGGCGAAAATTTCGTCACGAGAAAAATCACCATGAGTATCGCGAAAATTTTGAGCAAGAAGCAGGAGTGCCTTTACCTCGGAAATCTGGAAGCGCGCCGCGACTGGGGATACGCGCCGGAATTCGTGGAAGGGATGTGGAGGATGCTGCAAGAGTCGACTCCGGATGATTTCGTGCTCGCCACCGGCAAACAATGCTCGGTACGGGAATTCCTCGAGTACTGCCTGAGTCACGCCGGCATCCGCTGGGAAAAATCCGGAAAGGGAAACGATGAAATCTATGTCGATGCGAAAGGAAAAACGATCGTCGCCATCGACCCTCGGTACCAGCGCCCCGCGGAAGTGGATACGCTCCTCGGAAACCCCGCAAAAGCGAAGAGAATCCTCGGATGGGAATCGAAGACAACACTCGAAGAACTCGCACTCATCATGATGAAAGCCGACTGCGCACTCTTCGGCATCACACTCTAGAAGACAATGAATACTCCGCAGGAACCACGCCGCATTCTAATCCTCACTCCGTGGGTGCCGTTTCCGGTGTCGGGTGCATGCCAACAAGATCGCTTTTCTGGAATGCAGCAGATGAAAGCACTGGGGCATGAGATTTCCGTGATCGCAAAAATTCATCATTTCCAAGATGCAACGGGTGCTCGGAACGCGTTCGAGAAAGCAGGAATACCACTCACACTTGTGAAACACCCAAGACATCCATGGAAGCTTCTCTTCCGAAAGTTCTTCTCCATTCTCAAAAATCCGGCACTTCTCGACGGCGCCGCACTCGAATACACCGATCCCGCATACGAACGCGTTGTCATCGATACGCTGAAGCAATTCAAGCCCGACTTGGTTTGGATGGAATATTCCTCACACTGGCCTGTTCTGCGATTGCTCAAGAAGTACGGCATTCCAATGATCGTCAAATCTTCGCTTCATGAACCTCAAAACTGCATCGACGAACACGGAGGCAGCTTACTGTCACGTCTCAAGTCTCTCCCGAAGCACCCTGGTGAACGCATCGCCGCTCGAGAAAGTGACCTGATTCTTGCGATCTCACCTGACGAAGAGAAATACTATGCGAGCCTCGGCGCCAAAAAAACCGGCGTGATGCCACTCAGGGGACTCTCGAAGTGCTTTGTCAGGAAGCATCATGAGCGCAAAGAAATCCTCGATGTGGTGTTTCTGAGTTCTAATTACAATATGGGCCACAATCGCGATGCACTCGATTTTCTCCTCACGAAAATCGTACCGATTGTGCGAAAAAAACTTGCCGGAAAAATCCGCTTCCACCTGACGGGGAAAAAATTCCCAAAGCAATATGAATATCTTCTTGGGCCCGACGTGCTGACAACCGGATACATTGAGGATCTTAGCGCATTCCTATTTACGATGGACGCGGCACTCTGCCCGTGGATCTCGGGGACGGGCATGCAGCAAAAAGTCTTCGAACCGCTGTGTCGCTCTCTTCCTCTGCTCACCACAAAGACCGCAGGCTATCCGTTCGTGAACGGCAAAGAAGTACTTCTCTGCACGACACCGGAGGAATTCGTCGACGGGCTCTCTGAGCTGTTTGATCCGGTACGGAGGAACGAGCTTGCCTGCAATGCGTACGACAAAGCGTTCTCGATGTTCTCGGAAGATGCGGTGAAGCGACTCTTCACGAAGGCCCTGAAAGACGCATCCGCCTCGAAACAAATTCCTACAGGCGGGAAAGAGCTGGTATGATCGCGACATGAAGCAATGCTCCGTCGGTATCGTCGGCCTCGGGTACTGGGGACCGAACTGGCTCAGGAATTTCTCGGCGATCGATCACTGCGATTTGAAGTACGGTTGCGATCTCTCGAAAGACCGCTGTGCAAAATTCTCAAGACTGTATCCGGCTACCGTCTTCACGAACCGATACGAAGATCTCCTCAAGGATCCCGATCTCGATGCCATCGTCATCGCAACACCGACTGCAAGTCACTTCCCTCTCGCACTCTCAGCTCTCGAGGCAGGGAAACACGTGCTGATCGAGAAACCGATGACAGGTACCGTGGAAGAAGGAAAAAAACTTGTCGCAGTTGCGAAGAAAAAGAAGCTGCAACTCCTTGTCGATCACACGTTTGCGTACACATCATCGGTGACGCGCATTGCAGAACTCGTGCAGAAGAAACAACTCGGGGAGCTTTTGTACTTCGACTCGACGCGCATCAACCTCGGGCTCATCCAGAAAGACACGAACGTCCTCTGGGATCTTGCGATTCACGATCTCACGATCCTGTCTGCGATCGCAGATCTTGAGGATATTACCGAAGTCATGGCAACGGGCAGCGCGCACTACGGCACCCACAGCGAAGATGCACACATGCACCTGAAGTTTAGGTCCGGGCTCGCAGCACACATCCACGCAAGTTGGCTCTCGCCCGTGAAGATCAGGAAAACCATCATCGCGGGCCGAAAAGCGATGCTCATCTACGACGACACCGAGCCGAGTGAGAAAATTCGCATCTACGACAAAGGCATCGACAGAGACACCACGAAGTCTGATCCGTTCTTCCCGAAGTACAGGAGCGGCGACATCCTCATCCCCGCACTCCCATCGACAGAAGCACTGATGCAGGAGGCGCAGCACTTTCTCAGGTGCATCCGTGGGGAAGAAGCAGCAATCGTTTCAGGTGAAGACGGTCTCACGATGGTTCGCATTCTCGAGTTCGCCGATCAGTCCCTCAAGAAAAACGGTCCGGTGAAAATTTAAAATCTGCTGTTCTGCCTATTCTCTCATATGAGAACGATTCTGATCACCGGCGCCGGAGGAGCCCCTGCAACGAATTTCGTTCGTTCGCTCCGCATGGCCAAAGATGAGCAATTCCGTCTGATTGGCGTCGATGCGGATAAGTACTACCTCAAACGCTCGGAGACGGACGAGAGTCATCTGATCCCGCTTGCGAGTGATCCGGACTACCTTCCAATCCTCAACCAGATTGTCAAAGAAACGGGAGCGGAATTGATCTTCGCGCAACCGGATTTCGAAATCGCTTTCCTCTCGGAACACAGAGAAAAACTTTCATGCAAAGTCTTTCTGCCGGACATCGAAACGATCCGCGTCTGCCAAAATAAATACCTATCGTACCAATGCTGGGCGAAAGCGGGTCTGCCCGTCCCGCGAACGATGATGATCGGAACGGAAGCCGACCTCGACAAAGCGTTCTCGGAATTCGGCCCGCGCATCTGGATCCGAGCGACGCAGGGCGCCTTTGGCAAAGGGTCACTCCCCACAGAGAGCAGAAATCAGGCGAAGGCATGGATCGATTTTCAGGAAGGATGGGGATCTTTCTGCGCCGCAGAATGCCTCGAGAAAGATTCGGTAACATGGCAATCGATCTGGAACAACGGGGAATTGGTCGTGGCGCAGGGGCGTAAGCGTCTGTACTGGGAATTCGCGAATAGATCGCCATCGGGAGTCACGGGGCTCACAGGCACCGGTGTGACCGTAAGCGATCCCGCACTCGATACGCTCGCACTCAAGACCATCGCTGCGATCGACAAAAAACCTCACGGCATCTTCAGTGTTGATATGACGTACGACAAGCACGGTGTCCCGAATCCGACGGAGATCAACATCGGACGCTTCTTCACGACGCATCTGTTCTTCAGCGCAGCGGGGCTCAATATGCCTCTGATGTACGTGAAACTCGCCTTCGGAGAACCTCTCTCGCCCATCAAGAAAAAAATGAATCCTCTTCCCGACAATCTCGCATGGATCCGCGGGATGGACATCGAACCAATCCTCACCACCGTCGATGCGATTGAGAGCGATGCGGCAAAACTGCTCGCACGACGTTCCTCCCTACACGCCGGATGAAGAAAGTGCTGATCACCGGTGCAACGGGGTTTTTGGGGTCGCATGTCGTACCCCTGCTTCGAGAAGCATCCTTTGACGTTTCGGCGATCGTTCGCGGGACGAGATCATGTGGAAAAGACATCCATGAAATCGTTGCGGACCTCACGAACGGAAAAGAAATGAAGAGCATCGAGACGAGAATGAACGACATCGACATCCTCATCCATCTCGCAGCGGAAATGCCGAAAGCCGGCTCCTCGAAGGAGGAGCAGGAAACCCTGCAGACGACGCAAACAGAAGGACTCCGGCATCTTCTCAGTATTCTTCCACCGAAAATCAAACACATCGTGTACGCAAGCAGCATCGATGTCTTCGGAATGCCGAAATCGCTGCCCATCGACGAGACACATTCCACCGAGCCGATCTCCGAGTACGGGAAAGCAAAAATTCAAGGCGAAAGAATCCTGCAGGAATTCGCAGATCGAACAGGATGCGCACTCACGATTCTCCGCATCACGCAGATCTACGGAAAAGGAGAGCCGAAGATCAAGGCGATCCCTCTCTTCATCGAAAAAGTAGCGATGGGAGAGGCGCCTGTCCTCTTCGGGGACGGCAGCGACGAGCGTGACTATATCGAAGTGAGCGATGCGGCGAGATCGATCATGCACGCACTGGAGCATGGTGCGAACGGGACATTCGTGATCGCGAGCGGCAACACGGTGACGCTGAAAACAGTCGCGGAAGAAATCGTACGAATCTCCGGAAAGAAACTGGAACTGATCTCCAAAGAACGCCAAAAACCCAAAATCAACTTTCGTTTCGATGTCTCAAAAGCAAAAAAGCTTCTCGGATTTGAAGCAAAGATTCCCCTCTCGGAAGGTCTCCAAATGCAGTACGATGCTTCTCTGCGACAAATGCAATGATCCTCTTCTTCGATTTCGACGGCACAATCATAGAGAACCGGGCACGCTATCACCGCGTGCACGCACACTGCTTGGGAAAAACTCCTGCTGTCCTGTCGGAAACGGAATACTGGGAATTGAAACGATCGAGAATTCCGGAAAAAGAGATTCTCCGTCGCCACTATCCGAACGTGGATTGCGCACGGTACCAAAGAGAAAGGGAACTTGTGATCGAATCGACGGAATTTCTGGCATTCGACACGCTGCTACCGGGGGCGCATGAGACGCTGAGAACATTGAAAGCAAATCATACTCTCATCCTCGTCACCCTTCGAAAAAATTCCAAAACTGCGATGAGGGAAATCCAATCATTTGGACTTCATGAACTATGTTCCGACATTCGAATCGCCGCTGCAGGAAAAGATCCGGTGGCGAAAAAAATAGAGCTCATTCGGCACGATTGTGATCCGAGTAGTTGGGTGATTGGAGACACTGAGGCAGATATTCTCGCAGGCAAAGCACTCCATCTCACCACATGCGGAGTGCTCTCCGGGATTCGAAAGAAAGAATGCCTACAGATGCTGAACCCAACGCATCTGGTCACGTCCATTGGGGAACTTCTGTCACTGCTTCGGTGAACGATTGAACGGAGGAAATGTGAGGATCATCAGCAGAAAGGAGTACGAAATCGCCTGCCATTCGTACGCAAGGGGCATCCTTTTCCCCGTGCGAGGGGTCACCAAAATCCACAGCGTTCTGATTGAAAGATAAACCATCGTGCGCAAGCTCCTCCACACAACGAAACAGAACCAATGGGAAAGAGAAATACCGCGATGACGTCTGGTTTCCATGTCGAGATACCGACGGTACTTTCGATGTAAATGAGAGGCAGGAGGCAAAGGAAGAGGCAGTTCATTCCGGAGCATTCGAACAGACACATTCGGCTGCAACGTGAGGAGTTCATGCACGGGTTTTCGGTACCCCGACACGGTGCACGAACGGTGAAAGAGACGGATTTGCATCGCGGGATACCCCGATGAATGCATGATAGGTTCTCCATTGATGAAAAATCTCCGGAAAGCCTGATACACGCCCGGCTCGCCTCTCTCGACGATCGAACGGATCTCTTCGATGACTTCGGGTGAGAGGTATTCGTCGGCATCCTCGGGGAAAATCCAATCGTACTTCGCAGCAAAGATACTCAGATTTCGCATGGAAGAGAAATCGTTGATATATCCATCCCCCCCAAGAAATCTACGATCCTGATCCATCAAACGGACGTTCGGATACCCCTGTGCGATCTCTCGCGTCCCGTCTGTCGAGTATCCGTCCTGCACGATCACTTCGCCGAACGCGCGGAGCGACTCGAGGTTCTGTCGAATGGTCAACGCATTATTGTGCGTGAGGACTTGCACGGTGCAGGGGATACAATCGGACATCGCTCACAGCTTAAAGCCTAACGCTTAAAGCTTAAAGCCGATCATGCTATTCTCACTCCATGCCTGTTCCCTTCTTGGACCTCAAAGCGCAGTACGCATCGATCAAGCGTGAGATAGACCCCGCCATTCAAGCCGTCGTCGATTCGTGTGCATTCGCTTCGGGACCTTTCGTGGAGAAGTTTGAGAAAGCCTTTGCCGAGTACTGCGGTGCGAAACACTGTATCGGGGTCGGAAACGGAACATCCGCACTGGAACTGATCCTCCGCGCATACGGCATCGGTCGAGGCGATGAAGTGATCACCGTTGCCAATTCTTTCTTCGCATCGGCTGAAGCGATCTCACTTGCAAACGCAACGCCGATCCTCGTCGACTGCAACGAAGACGATGCGCTGATCGATACGACAAAGATCGAACAGGCCATCACGAAGAAAACAAAAGCAATCATTCCGGTGCACCTCTACGGACAATGTGCGGACATGGACACCGTCATAGCAATTGCGAAGAAGCATAGTCTTATCGTCATCGAAGATGCGTGCCAAGCGCACGGATCGCTCTACAAAGGCAAAAAGGCCGGCTTGCCCGCCGAAACTTTAGCGAAGGCGGGATCGATGGCTCATGCCGGCGCCTTCAGCTTCTATCCCGGAAAAAACCTCGGTGCGTACGGGGAGGGAGGTGCCGTCACCACCAATGACGAAGCTATCGCAAAAAAAATCAGAATGCTTCGCGATCACGGCATGCCCGAAAAATACAAACACGCAATCGTCGGCAAGAACGAACGCATGGATGGCATACAGGGTGCGGTGCTCTCAGTGAAACTCCCACATCTCGATGCATGGAACAACGCACGGAGAAAAAATGCTGCACTCTACCGAGAGCTTCTCACAGACAATCCGAACGTGAAGCTTTTCACTGCTCACGCTGACCGAAGCTCAAATTATCATCTCTTCGTGATGA
This sequence comes from Candidatus Peribacteria bacterium, assembly GCA_943350395.1. Taxonomy (GTDB): domain Bacteria; phylum Patescibacteriota; class Gracilibacteria; order Peribacterales; family Peribacteraceae; genus SICN01. Next base: position 80,245 of record CALRAD010000002.1, on the reverse strand, counting down.
GGGTGAAGAATCGCGATGTGGTGCAGGAGAAGTTGAAACAGCAGGGAATCTCAACCGGCATCCACTACCCTATCCCCATCCACCTGCAGGAAGCGTATGCAGGCATTTGGAAGAAAGGTGATTTTCCGGTTGCGGAGAACATGGCAGGAGAAATCCTATCTCTGCCGATGTTCCCGGAGCTGACCGAAGAGCAAATACGCGACGTGTGCGCGGTTCTCTGATATCACTGCCCTGATCTGATGTGCTTCCCCATCATCGTGATGAGTCCCTCCAGACTGTGGTGCTCACTGACAATCTGATACATCGTATCCGCATCGATCGGAGCAACTTCTGCGTACTGTCGAATGAAAGTCGCGATTGCATCAGGCGTATCAGTGCTCGGTGCAACAACCTCCCCTCCCCCCTCGGGGGAGGGGTTGGGGGTGGGGGTCGTCAGACCTATCGCAACAGCGTTCGCAAGTGTTGTCACCGGATAGCAGCCGCAGGTCATCGCCTCGAGCATCGTCTTGTCGATCGTTTCACTCGCCATATTCAGGATCAGGCGGTGATGGGAATAAAGTTCGGGCAACTTTTGCATCGGGACCGTGCCGTGAAAGGTCACACGCGACTCCAGTTTGAGTGCTGCGACCAATGTTTTCATCTCGGCGGCATACGCGGACTCCGCTTCGATGCCATAGACGTCAATCGTGAAAGAAGAATCGAGGAGCCGCAATGCAAGAATCGAAAGTTCCAAACGCTTTGATCGGCTCAAACGATGCACGACGAGCAACCGGTACGAATCTTGGCAGACATTTGCACGCTTCTGCCAAAAACCGAGGTCGATGCCGTGACCAACAACAGTCTTTTTCGGCGAATCTTGGAATTGCGGCAAGCTTTGAGGGGTCGCACAGAAGAAGCGAGTGCCAAACCACCCGAAGAGCTGAACTCCTAGCTGCATCTTGTAATGCGTGTACCAGAGATACGTCGGCACTCTCCTGATGACCCAAAGCCAAAACCCGAGTGCATACCAGACAGGAGCCATGTGCACGAATACGCGATCGTAGGGAAGTGTTGTGATCAGTTTTTCGAATCGAAGTGCTGATTGTAGCTTTGGTAAACCCGACTCTTTACCGAGAGAATGAACGGGGAATTCAAATGTCTCAGGTGATCCCTCGAGGCAAATCACCGTCACGTCGAATCCTTGCCGGATGAACTCACGCACCCAGAGAACGCCGAAGGCATCCTGTTCTTTCAGTTTCTGGGTGATGAAGAGAAGTTTCATGGAGAGAGGGAAAATAATCTGGTGTAGAGACGCAAAATTTTGCGTCTCTACGTTCTCGCGAAAGATTTCAAAAAATCAGCATAGACCTTGATCGCCGCAGTTTTTTCGAAGCGTCCGGAAATTTTTGCTGCTTCTCGCCCCATCGCCGCAAGCTTTGTGGGATCAGAAAGCACACTGCGAGCTTTCGCTGCAATATCTTCGGCTGTGCCATCGGTAAACATACCGTTCACGCCGTCTTCAATCACGTCCGGCATGATGCCGACACGAGTTGCGAGTACGGGCACGCCGAGCGCCATCGCTTCGATCGCCACTCGAGGGTTCCCTTCGCTTCTCGAATTCATGATGAAAAGACGACCATGCAAGATTTTCGAACGTACTTCGGAAGCTTGCGGCAGCCAACCTGCAAACCTCACGCGTGAAGAAAGTCCAAGCGAACGAACAAGGTCTTCGGCACGACGCCTGACAGGACCGTCTCCAATCACCATAAGCGTCATTGTAGGCAACTTTTCCATAGCACGAATCACCTGCAGCAATCCCTTGTTATGCGTAAGCCTCGCAGCGAAGACCAGATCAAATTTCTCTGAAGAATTTTGCACGGATGCAATAAAACTGTGATCCAGATAGACCGATGGTACGACGGAAATTTTTTCAGGCGACACTCCCCATGCAGAAAGTTGCGACTGTACGGTGCGATTGACGACACGCACCGCCTCAAAATGTTTCGTATGAGAGGCAAAAAACCATCGACTGAGAATACGACCGATGTATTCGCTCACGGAAGAAGCCTGAGGGAATCCGACGATGTGATGAATCTCGAGCACTGCGGAAATCTTGATATGTCTCTTCAGGAAACGCGCTCCGATGCCGTTATAGAACGGCGGATATTCATGCACGGTCGTGATGTCGTGATGATGCGCCTGAAAAAGTTCTCTGCCTTTCTTCAGGATCCACAGTGGCTGATACCAGAGACCCCTCGACGAGGGATGAACAAAGACATTGGTATGCAACACTCGTACTTGCTGTATTGCTTGTACTCGAGGGCAGAGAATATCGATGCGCTCAAAGTGTTTGCAAAGTTCTTGAAGAGTTTCCGAAAATGCACCAGCCTTACCGGCAGCAAGACTTCTATCGCCACTGATCATAAGTAAACGCATTTTTTAGAGTATTAGAAAAATATAGTACTTCTCGCCCCTCGTAGCCCCGCAGTGGCGGGGCGAAGTGGGGTCGCCACTGATCATCAGAAGTTTCATAGAGAAGACAGAAGTTGTACCCAATCCTGTGCAAGTGTTGCATACGTCCGGACTTCAGAATTATCCTGAGAAAAATCATAGTGTTCGATGCACTCCCGAATCGCGTGCGCGATCTGCGCGGCAGTGCGAAGTGGTCGCAAGCGGATGCATGCAGTCTCTTTCAGTCCGGTTTCCTGCGTAAGCAGAACCGGCAAACCTTCCGAAACTGCTTCCAGAGCGGTATTCGGGCTAATTTCCGTCACCGATGGCAGCACCAGAAGATCGTGCTCCCGAAATACACGGATCTTCTCCTGCGCCGATACGGGAGAGCAGAATCGAATGCGACTACCAATCCCGAGCGCCGCTGCGTGTGCGCGCAAAGATTTTTCTACCGGACCGGCACCGACGAGCGTAAGCGTTACGTTTGGTATGCTCGACACTGCTTCAATCAATGCGGGTAAATTTTTGAATCCGACGAAACGACCCATAAAGAGAAGCCGAAAAGGTTGATGGGGCCTGCCCACCGACCTGTCCCCCGAAGCCAAGAGGCGAAGGGTGGAAGCTCCCGCAGGAGCGCAGGTGGGTCTTGCGTTTTCGATCACCGAACTCTTCGGCAGTCCCGCATACTCCTTTTCGTGAATCAATTGCTGAAATTTTGTTGAGTACACGATGTGCTGAAACGATCGAAGAATGGCTGTCATAAAAGTAAAATTCATCATACGCCAAAACCCGAAACTCGACGCGTACCATTCCCGAAGGCTCTTCATGCCTCCTGCGTCCGTGTATCGTTCCCAGAAGAAGTCTCCGCCGAGACGCAGAATTTTTTTCGGCTTCTTGAGCCCGGAAAGCATCAGGGGAATGCCGGTACTGACCGAAGAAAATGCGATCACCGCGTCGGCTGCTTGACCATGGAATCGAAGGGCTCTCTTGAATCTGAGCCATCGAGAGAACACATTTCCTATCCTGCTTACCGGAACAACGTCGAGTCTCTCAATTTCAACGGCGATATTACCGGTGCCGCAATACGTGACAATTGTGACTGTATGCCCGAGTTTCACCAGTGCTTCTGCAAGGCAGGCTGCATACGTCGCAGGTCCGCCAATCTCAGGCGGGTAGATGCCGGTAGCAAGGAGAATGTGCATGAGTCGTCTATTCTAGCGAACACTGCGCTCTCTGTACCACTCCACAGTCTTTTTGAGCCCCTCCTCAAAACTGATGTTTGGCTTCCAGCCGAGGCTTCTCGTCTCCGACGAATCGAGTGCGTACCGCCAATCGTGACCGGGGCGATCTCTCACGAACGAAAGAAGACTCTCGGGTTTGCCGAGAATTTTCAGGATCGCTTTTGCCACATCAATATTCTTCTGCTCGCTATCTGAGGAGATATGAAAGACGCGGCATGCATCAAAGGCATTCGGAGTCGTAAGGATCACTTCAAGTGCGTCGCAATGATCCGTGACATAGAGCCAGTCGCGCTTATTCTTCCCTTCGGCGTAGATCGGAATCGGAAGACCGGCAAGCGCGGTGCGAATGACCGTCGGAATGAACTTCTCCTCCGCCTGATGCGGACCGAAATTATTTGTGCAACGGGAGATCGCAGCCTTGATGCCGTACGTTCGAACGGCAGCCTGCACCAGAAGATCCCCAGACGCTTTGCTCGCAGCGTACGGAGAACTGGGGCAAAGAGGATCCAGAGGCTTCTTCGGGGCATCGGTGTCACTCAAATCTCCGTACACTTCATCGGTAGAGACATGGAGAAACCTGATCATCGGGAACGCTTTGCAGACTTCGAGAAGACTTGCGACCCCAAGAACATTCGTCTGCAAAAACGGATACGGATCGGAGATGCTTCTGTCGACATGTGTTTCGGCTGCAAAATCCACGATCGTATCGATCCTATGTTTTGAGACAAGTTCTTTCACGAGCTTCGTGTCGGCAATATCGCCTTCAATAAATATAATCTTTTCCAAAACCGAACTCAGAAACTTTTTATCCGCCGCGTACGTCAGCTTGTCGAGCACGACGAGACTATCATTGGGAAAAGCCTCGACATGCCGCAGCACAAAATGCGAACCGATGAAGCCGGCACCGCCGGTGACGAGGATATGCATGCGGCTATTCTAGCAAGAACATGAAGAAAATGTCATAATTCACGCATGAAAGGCGTTCTCATCTGCGGCGGAAGCGGTTCGAGGTTAAAACCTCTGACCGAAATCACGAACAAGAGCTTGCTTCCTGTGTACGACAAACCGCTGATTCTCTACCCTCTGCAAGTTCTACTGGACGCAGGCATCACCGACATTGCGATTGTCACGGGCAACGAGCACATGGATCAGATGGCAGCATTCCTCGGAAGCGGCAAACGATTCGGCTGCACTTTCCACTATTGCGTGCAGGATCAACCGAAAGGCATCGCACAGGCACTTGGACTCACGGAAATTTTCGCAAACGGAGAAAGCGTCTGCGCCATCCTCGGCGACAATGTGTTCTTCGATGACCTGTCGCCCGTGATCAAATCATTCAAAAGTGGCACGGAGTTGCTGCTCAAAGAAGTGCATGATCCGGAACGCTTCGGTGTCGCGGAAATGAACAACGGCAGAGTCGTATCCATCGAAGAAAAACCGACGAAGCCGAAATCTAATCTCGCCGTGACGGGGTGCTATGTGTACGACAACCGCTGCTACGAATACATCCGCACGATGAAACCGTCTGCGAGAGGAGAGCTCGAAATCTCGGATGTCAGCAGGTGGTACGTCGAGCTCGGAGAAGCGCATGCGACGATTCTTGAGAAAGAATGGGTCGATGCGGGAACATTCGAAAGTCTGTTTCGCGCTGCGGAACTCGTAAGACAACAGAAGCGATAAGAGAAACTAGGAAGCTTTGTTGGTTCGCTGATCCCACGCTGCTTTTACTGCAGGTCCAAGAGAGCCGTCCGGAAGCACCTGATGATACTCGTTTTCGATTTTCGCAAAACTGAACGTCACCTGATCCACGACGCCGTCGCCATAGGTATTGGCAACTGTTTTGTAGGAAATCACCTGCGCATCGATGAGGACCCACTTCAAGAAATCCTGCGTGCCGCCTTTCATTTTCACACTGAGAACGACTCTCGGGACTCGCGTTCCACCGGCACCGTACAAAAACAGTTTGGGAGACGCAGTGCTCGCCGGCATCGTCACGATAAAACCGTCCATCGTCGGGCGCGCTGTACCGACACCCCGGGACTCGCTCCAGCTGAAAGAGTCCACGCTGATTTCATTTCGATGCTTTTGATCAGTCGCATCGCCGGTCACTGTGTCGACCTTCAGGAACATGTCGTAACTTTTGCTGCCTGATGCATCGTCTTTTGCGAGCGCTGTGATAACACCGGTGAAGTGTGGTTTTGAACCATCTTCCTGGAGATCACGCACAGCGGCATAGGCAAAAGAAAGTCCTGCTACAACTGCAAGTCCCAGAGCAAGACGCTGCTTCCTAAGAGTGTGACTGAAATCCATGAACGCCATCGTACCGCCGATAGGCAAACGGATTCAACAGAAGCGCAAGACGTTTACAGGGAGGAAAATATTCCCTCCCTGCAAACGCATGGATTCTTTTCAGTGATCAACAGGCAGGAGAATATTTGACTTGCACAGATTCGAGCAGTCGTCGTTATCGACAGCATTACCATCGTCACATTCCTCATCGTCCGTTGTTCCTGCGGTATTATCGGCACCGTTTGTGTCGAGGAATCCGTCTCTGCAAGTCTCGCTTCTGCATACGGCACTGCACCCGTCACCGGCTGTCACGTTGCCGTCGTCACAGGTCTCCTGCGGCGATTCAATAATGCTGTTGGAGCAGAACGGTCCGACAAATTGTGTGGAAGAAACGGAAGAGCCGAGAAGTTCCATCCAGAAAGCAGGCGAAGTAATGGCACGAAGATCCGTGTACTGGAAATGCGACTTCCCAGATCCAATATCGACCTGTGTTGCGCTGGAATCGGTAAACGATGAAAGCAACACCCGAAGCTTCGGAACTTTCGGCGGAATAGACGCGACAGTCTGACTCGTCGCCTTCAGAATCATATTGCCTGTCTGCCCCTCTGCAAGGAACAGAGAGGTGGCTGAAGCACTAAGAGTGCAAACTACAAAGTAGTTCCCCGTTGCATCGGTCAAAGTTGTCGTGTTGCCGGCGTCTCTTGCGATACAGGTCCCAACACTCTCGGAGGAATTCACACGCCATGTCATTGCAAAACTCTTGAGTGAGACATTATTGGACTGCACATCGAAGATGACATTCATCGGACGGAACTTTGCCCCTGTCGATTGAGGAGTGAGCGAAACAGAGAAGTCGGCAACCGTCGTACCGGCTCCGATCGGCAGTGCCGATCCACTTGCTCCGGCAGACCCGCCATTTGCAAGCACGGCAACTTTCGACAGTACAATCTGCTGCCCATTGCCGGAAATCTGCACGCTGGCATTCGGCGCCGTAGACGGGACACCGATAAATACCTCTCCCTCTGGATTGTTATTGCCGTTATTAAAGAAAAGAGGGAGCGTTCCGCCAATCGGTGTGGCCGTGACGGCAGAAACATTCGCAATGGTCTTCCCCACAGTCGTCGACCGGAATTTCACGACGAACTGTTTGCCTGCAGCCGTAACAATATTTTTGATGACGGGTCGAATGGTGATCGTCACAGGCTGAGCGGGGCTCACGAGTAAGCCATCACCTGCAGTTGCGTACGAAGCGCAAAAAATACCGACTGCGAGAGTATTTGGGCAGCGACCTGACGAACTGAGCGGAGTCCTCGGTATTGCAGTGAGGAATGGCACAGTTTCTCCCTCACGGAAGAACTCCAGTCCATCGATAGAACCCGATCCCGTGCCCTCGACCGTGGGAAAGAACTGAGTGAGGAGAGCAGGACTTTCGGTGGTGGTGAACTTCAAAGAAAGTACGGGAGCACCACTTTGCCCAATGACGTGCTGGTGCGTTCCTACATCAGCCCCGGGGGTATTGACCTGCGTGACGAAGAGGTTTGGAGTCTTGCCACAGACGCTTGGAGAACCTGAGCACGTATACGTCGGTTCCACCTGACACGAAGACGAGCATCCGTCGCCGTTGACAGCATTTTCCTGATCACACTGCTCACTGCCCTGCCTGAGTCCATTGCCGCAAAGAGGAGCGGGATTCACATCGATCTTGACGTTGTCACTCACAACCAGAAGTGTGAGTGTATCGGGCTTTAAGCGGACAGCGGTAATAGCACCCGAGTCCGTCAGATTCTGCGCTTCCGGGGCGGTGTCCATACGAAACCACTTGATCCCTTTGGATGCAGCGAAGGCATCGAGATCAACGGCATGCGCGAGAGCGGACTGCCGTGAGCGAAAGAAAAATCCGGGGAAACGCACATTGAAAGCAGGAAGGGGTGAGAAGGCGGCTGCGGCCTTCTCCTGAGATGACTGCAGATCGGAGTACTCATAACCGTAGACATCAACGGGGTCAGACAATGTCCCGCCGGCACTCGTCACGGAGGTGAGAACGATACGAGGTTCATACGGAAGTTTCATGCTTCCCGAAAACGACCGAATGGCGCTCGTGTCGACCAAAAAAAGATTCGACTTGGTTCCATCAACTTCGCTCAGAATTTCGGAGGTCGTATTGTTAAACTTCACGCGATACAGAACGATGCCGGATGTGTATTCCGCAACTTTCGTCAGCGAACCCTTGAGCGAGCTCCCTTTGCCTGCAGAAAGAAACGGGATAGGAATAGCGTCGGCATCATCGATTGATTCTCCGACGATCGGGAGAGAGATCGTTTTCTCAAACATCGGATTCGGCTTCAGGAGATCCATTCCGAGGAAAACGATGACCGAGATACCGAGAACAGTGACTGCCGTAACGAGTTCTTTTCGTGTAGACATGGAGGAGGGAGGGAATTGAGGAAAAGTATTTCACACATCAGTGGGCGAAGCCAGCGGTCTTGGGGTCGTTCCTGATGGACTGAAGGTATACAATTCGCGTATGACACGCACCGTCATACACACGGACGATACGGGCAAAGACCTCGGCGATGTGGAACTCCTTGCCGCGCACACAGGAACAGGCATCCGACATCTTGCGTTTTCGGTCTACGTCTTCAATCCGGACAAGTCGAAAATGATCATCCAGAAGAGGAGCAGCAAGAAAATGCTCTGGCCGATGATCTGGGCAAACACGTGTTGCAGTCATCCGTTACGCGGAGAAATGCCTGAGCAAGCCGGCGAGAGGAGGTTGCGGGAAGAACTTGGTTTCACCTGTGTACTGAAAGAAGGAACGTCATTCACGTATCGAGCGGAGGATCCGAGCGGACGCGGAGTCGAAGATGAGTACGATACGATTCTCATCGGCATCGTGCCTGAAGAGCAGATCATCAATCCGAATCCAGAGGAAGTTGCGGAGTGGCAATGGATCAGTCTTGCAACACTCCGATCGGATATGGAGAGAACGAAAAATCGATACGCGCCGTGGTTTCATCTCGGACTTCCGAAAGCCGTTTCCTGTCTGCAATCATGAGCAACAAGCAATCGCTCCACCTCGCGATTATCCCGGACGGCAATCGTCGCTGGGCGAAAGAACATAAGCTGGAAGCGGTTTGGAAGGGTCACGAGAAAGCGGTGGAAAATTTTCGCACGCTTACGGACTGGTGCAGGAAAGATCCTCGCGTTGGCATTCTGACAGTCTGGTGCTTCTCAACCGAGAATTGGAAACGTGATGCAAAAGAAATCTCGATGCTCATGACGATGCTTGAAGACTATCTTGCAGAGGAAGGACGAGAGTTCAAAAAAAATCACACCCGTTTCGTTCATTCCGGCAGACGAGACCGCATCCCCTCCTCCCTTCGAAAGCTGATCGAGAACACGGAAAAAGAAACGACGAACGAAACGGAATTTACGTTGCATCTCGCCGTCGATTACGGCGGAAAAGACGAAGTGGTACGGGCGATGCAAAAATTACACGCAACAACAGAGCAGCCGTCCCCGGCTGCGGAGTGGGAAGAAAAAATCAGAGAAAATCTCGACCATCCAGAGCTCCCAGACATCGATCTCGTCCTCCGCTCCTCAGGAGAACAGCGCACGAGCAATTTCTTCCTGTGGCAAAGCGCGTATGCCGAGTGGGTGTTCAGTCCGAAATATTTTCCAGATATCGGTAATGATGATCTTGATGCGGCAGTGAAAGAATATGACAGAAGGAAGAGAAGATTTGGAGGATAAAATGCAACATTCATGCCCGCACGTTTCGCCTCCGCCTCCGGCAAGATCATCCTCTCCGGCGAATACGCCGTGTTGTTTGGGAAACGAGGAGTCGCAATACCGTCAGATTTGAGAATGAATAGTACATTGGAGGAAAGCCAAAAGAATAATGGCATCACCATCCATTTCGTCCCCTCCCCCCTCGGGGGAGGGGAAGGGGTGGGGGCACTTTGGATTGAATACGCTCGTAAAATCGCACAAAAAATCACCAACAAGACAAAGAATATCTCTGGGATACTGACAATCGACAACGCATTGCCTCTCGGAAAAGGAATGGGCTCATCGACAGCACTCATCATTGCAATGTGCCGCTGCATTGTCGGACAGGATTCGGCGAACATCGCACTCGAAATCGAAAATGAAATGAATCCTGGTCACAGCGGCATTGACTTCGCAGTCATCTGGGAAGAGAAACCGATTCTATTTTCGAAAAACAAGACGCCGGAAGTCATAACGCTTCCCGAGGATCTTTTGCACGGCATGACACTGATCGATACTGGAAGACCGACGGAAACAACGACCGAACTTGTTGCATGGATACGCACACGATACGACTCGCAGGAAACCGGCGTGCGAGATGCAATCGAAACGATCGGACGATGCACCGAGAGAATTCTCGCAGGCGAAGAAATCCAGAAAGTAGTGCGCGATCACCATCGTGCACAGGTAGCTCTTGGAGTAGTGCCGGAGGAAACTCAGAAGATCATTGCAGAGATCGAAAAAAGCGGCGGGGCAGCGAAAGTGCTCGGTGCCGGCAGCAGAGCGGGCGGAGGCGGGATGGTGCTCGTGCTGCCCGCATGATCTACAATCTTTTCACATGATCATCAGAGCGCATTCATCACCGAATATCGCCCTCATCAAGTATTGGGGGAACCGCAATAACGAATGGCGCCTGCCTGCCGCAGACTCGCTCTCGATGGTGCTGGATTTCCCAACCGTGCGTGCGACAATTGAGCCGGCTGAAAAATTTTCAGTGCAATCGTACGATCATAACGGCATCGAGAAACCGCAAAGCGAAACATCAATCAAGAGACTTCAGAAGCACTGGGCACTCACGAAAGAATTCCTGCATACAATCGAACGCGACGAAGGACTGCCTGAAAATATTTCGATCGTCATCCATTCCGGCGTTCCTCCCGCAATCGGTATCGCATCGTCGGCTGCCGTCTTCAGTTGTCTTGCCGAAGCCTATGGCGCTCTCGTGCAAAGCAATCCTCTCTCACAAAAAGAAATCAGCATCCTCGGCAGGCTCGGTGCCGGGTCAGGTGCGCGCAACGCATGGGGAGGATACGTCGCTCTCGAAAATCACGGAGAAGGCATGGGATCGGCGTACGGAAGACAGATCGCAAGAGAAACCGACTGGTTGTTGCATGACATCATTCTCGTACCGGATCAGAAAGAGAAAAAAATAGGATCAACTGAAGGACATGCAATGGCTTCTACAAGTCGTCTGTTCACCGAGCGCATTCGCCAGATCCCCAGGCGCATGCAGGAGTGCATCAATGCGCTGCAGACGAAAGACTTTGAAAAACTCAGAAATATTTCCGAAGAAGACGCACTCGACATGCACAGAGTAATGGAAACCCAAAACCCTCCACTCCGCTATCTCTCAGATGCAACACACAGAATCATCCGCGACATCGAAAATCTTAGAAGCAGCGACAAACTGAATGTGCTCTATACCATGGACGCCGGTCCAACAGTGCATCTGATCTGCACGGAAGACAGTCTCACAACAGTTGAAGCCTTCGCAGAAGCGCAGAAAGACTGCATCATCTTCAAAGCAAAAACAGGAGGTGCATCCCACCTAAAAAATATCTGAACAGTATCCAAGGGTAGGAACCAAAAACCAAAGGAGGGGGCGAATGGGACCGGCTTGGTTTTTGGTGCGTTTTCTTTGTTACTTTCTTTTGTCGGGCAGACAAAGAAAGTAAGAGAAACCGTGCTAAACTTCTACTCTCATGGACCTCCGAAACCTCCCCGAACAGCTAAGCAGTACTCAACGCATCAATCAGCGCAGGACACTCATCGAACGAGAACTTGGCGTGAGCCTCAAACATCTCGAACCAAAAGAAGAATCAATCGGCGAGAGTGAGAAGAAGAACTGCGAGCAGATGTTCGGGATGCTCTCTGTTCCCGTCGGTTACGCAGGACCACTGCGCCTTACATTCTCGAATAATCACGTCACCGAACTCCATCTGCCAATCGCCACAACCGAAGGTGCGCTCGTCGCAAGTATCAATAGAGGATGCAAGGCAGTCTCAAGTACAAGCATCACGATTACGAAATCAATCCATCACGGCATCTCAAGATCGATTGCTTTCCGCGCATCGTCATCGGGGAAAGTACAGGAACTGGTCGACGCACTACGAACCAAAGAGGCTCTCTGGAAAGCAGCCGCACATGCGACAAGCAGCCATCTTGCTGTGAAATCCTATACGCTCGATCTCCAGAAACAGTATGTCTTCCTCACAATCGCCTGCGACACGTCGGAAGCGATGGGCATGAATATGGTGACGATCGCAGCACAGGCAATTGCAGATTGGGTGACTGCAACAGTCGCAGGCGTTCGCTGCATTACAATCGCGGGCAACGTCGACAGCGACAAAAAACCGAGTAAACGCACGCATGATCTCGGTCGCGGATTTGAGGTGCACGCGAGTGTGATCCTCAGTAAAGAAACAATTGCCGATATCCTGAAGACGACTCCCGAAGCAATGATGCAAGTCGCGCAAGCGAAGCTCATCCACGGATCGGCGCTTGCCGGAGCACTCGGCAGCAACTTGCACGCGGCCAACATCATCGCAGCGTTGTACCTGGCAACGGGACAAGATGTCGCGCACACGGTCGAAGGATCGCTCGCAGATACGACAGTTGAAGAGACCTCAAGCGGACTCAAGATCAGCGTGCGTGTACCTGCAATCCTCGTCGGTGTTCGCGGCGGCGGTACGACACTACCTTCGCAAGCAGAGTGCCTGAATCTGCTTCTGAAAAATAAATCAGGACTGAAGGCCACACAGCAGCTTGCCGAGAGCATCGCTGCAGCAGTTCTTGCCGGAGAAGTGTCACTGTTAGCAGCACAGGCAGGGCATGAGCTTGCGAAAGCGCACAATACCTTGGCAAGATAAAACCTCATGCACGCAGCAATCCTCTCCTTTGGCCGCTACATCCCGAGAAACCGCATCGAAGCGAAAGTAATCGCTGCCCACTGGAAACGCGGAACGGAGCAAGCAGACGGGCTCGGCATTCTCGAGAAATCCGTGCCGTCTTCCGATGAGGACTCGTTTACGATCGCATGGGAAGCCGCGAAGATTGCACTCCAAACGGAGAACATCGATCCGCAAGCGATCAACGCAGTCTTCGTCGGCTCGGAAAGTCATCCGTACGCAGTAAAGCCGACAAGCGGCATGCTCGTGAGTGCGCTCGGCGTGAATCATTTCTGCCATGCGGCGGATCTGGAATTCGCCTGCAAGGCGGGAACTGCAGCGATGCAAATTGTTGCGGCAATGTCTCTCAGCAAGCAGATCAAGTGCGGACTCGCGATCGGTTCGGATACGGCGCAAAGCAAACCCGGCGACGCACTCGAATATTCCGCTGCTGCAGGTGCTGCTGCATTCGTCATCGGGATGCCGACGAAAACGCACGCAGGAATCTGCTCGATCGACCGCACACTCTCCTACACGACAGACACCCCCGACTTCTGGAGAAACACGGAAGAGAAATATCCATCTCACGCCGGAAGATTCACGGGCGAGCCTGCATACTTTCACCATATCGAAACACTGACAAAAAAAATCCTTGAAGAGTCGACATTGAAACCGCAGGATATCGACCATGTCGTGCTCCATATGCCGAACGCGAAATTTCCGCTACAGGCTGCAAAGAAACTTGGATTCACAGACACACAACTGAAACTCGGATTCATCGTGCCGACAATCGGCAACACGTACTCTGCTTGTTCCCCTCTCGGACTCACGTTCGTTCTGGAACACGCGATGAAAGGTCAGAAAATTCTGCTCGTGTCCTACGGCTCCGGTGCGGGATCCGATGCATTCATAATGACAATGCTCCGAGACGGCACGCCGCTCCCTGTTGGCAATACCGAGAAAGACCTTCGGCATCTCACCTACGCGGAGTACCTGCAGGAGTCGAAGATACTGTCCTGAAGCCGAAAGATTTTTCTTGACAGAACAGAGTATATGCTTTATAATTATTACACTATGAATAATTCTCCAAAGCAAGTCCCAAGCACGCCGGATGAAGCTCGCGATGCAACGCCGATTGAGGCGTCTTCTCCTGTCAAAAAAATCGCTATGATCGGAACATTGATCGGAGCAGCGCTCGTTCAAGCGGGATGTGAGCCTCCGACAAAGGCTCCACGTCGAAATCCTCAAGTTGCAACTGCAAAAGAAACCGAATTGAAGCCGAAAAAGAGCAATATGGAGAGCATGGGTAATATCGATGGCTTTGGAATCGTCACGTCCACTGAAGAGGTCTTGGGATACGGCAAAGATCAGACTGCGACTGGGAAAACGTATGAACCGCCGAAAGTGGAAGGAGGAGTGAAGCGAAGCGATACCAACGGATTCTCTTTCTAAAAAAGCAGAGGGTTCAAAGGCTACTTGCGAACCCTGTTTTCCTGTACAATCCTCCAGTCCTATGCGCGAGACTGTCTATGTCCTTGGAGGTGGCCAGACCCGCTTTGGCGAGCTATGGGGGAAGTCTCTTTCGGATCTGATCCGTGAGGCGGTCGATGCTGCGATCTGCAATACAAAAATCCTCCCGACCGACATCGACATGGTGATTGTTGGGAACATGGTCGGAGGGGAGACTGCCGAACAGGCCCACCTCGGAACATTCGCAAGCAGTCTTTTGCCACATCATCCACCGGCACTGAGAGTCGAGGCAGCGTGTGCTTCCGGCGGTCTTGCCATACACACGGCATGCGCATTCCTTGAAAGCGGAAAAGCAGAGACGATCCTCGTGATCGGTGCAGAAAAGCTGACGGATGTTGCAGGAGAAATCGTCACGAGTGCCCTCATGCATGCCGGAGACGCGGAGAAAGACAGTCCTTCCGGTCTCACCTTCCCGGCGATCTTTGCGCTGACTGCCGCTTCCTACATGCATCGGTACGGTCTGACACGAGAAAACCTCAGCTTGGTCTCAGCGTGTTCGCACAGAGCTGCCGTCAATAATCCGTACGCACAGTTCAGAAAAGAAATTCCTGCGGCGCTGATTTCCAAAAGTCCCCTGATCGCCGACCCTCTGAGGCTCCTCGACTGTTCCCCAATCAGCGACGGCGCAGCAGCCGTCATTCTCTCGACGAGAAAGGAATCTCCCGTACGCATTGCCGCATCACAACTGGCAAACGAAAGCCTGAGTCTTCTGGACCGCGCCAGTCTCACGTCTTTCGTGTCGACTCGAACGGCATTCGAATCGGCATTGAAGGAAGCCAACTGGAATAGAAATGACATCGACAGCATCGAATTGCATGATTGCTTCTCGATCGCGAGCCTCATTCACCTCGAAGATTTCGGATATGCAGAGGAAGGACAGGCAATCCGTCTCTTCAGAGACGGCGATAGCGACAAGGCGGGATCACTCCCGATCAATCCGAGCGGAGGCCTCAAGGCCTGTGGACATCCAATTGGAGCAACGGGCGTCAAGCAAGTGCTTGATTGTTTCAAGCAATTGACGATGCAAGCGCCAAACCAAGTCGAACATGCAACACGCGTCATGGCGCATAATTTGGGAGGCGTGGGTGCGACATGTACCGTACATCTTCTCGAATCCATCTAAGGAACTATGGATCGTATCCCCTCTCTTCATCGGCGCACCAAAGCACTGCAACACGCTCCGCTGCAATCCGGATTGATCCTCAGCTTCACGACTGTACGGCATCCGCCGAGCGGCTTTGGTGTGGAACCGTACACCGTTGCACTGATCGAGCTGCAAAACGGTCAAAGAGTACTTGCTCAATTAACACGGAATACGATGCCGCCTGCGATCGGCGCGACGGTCGTACCGCATCTTCGAAAAATCCGTACAATGCAAAACGGTCTCTGTGTGAATGATTTGAAGTACGAAGTCGTCATGAAAAAAACAGAACCGATCTTCACCGTCACTTCGTACGTACTCGCGGTCTCCGGTCCTTCGGGGGTCGGGAAGACGACGATCACGAGATCTTTGATGTCCCTCTTCGCTTCCTACGCCGAGCAGGTGCCGATCGTCACAACGCGAAAGGCGAAAAAAGGTGACAGTGAACCGTATACGCATGTGAGCGAAGAAAAATTTGAAGCCATGATCGCAAGCGGCGACATCATCAGTCACACTGCGATGCCATCCGCATCCGAATCGAGACGATACGGTTACCGACGCAAAGACATCGAAGCAATTTGGGTGAAGGGAAAACTCCCGATTGTCGTCACCGAGATCCACCTGCTCACGGGACTCGTGAAAGCGCTCGGGCGCCGTGCAATTTTAAGCTGCGGACTGCTGCCACCGGGGCACTCGCGCCGCAGCATGCTTTCCGCACTGCTCCACAGACTTCGCACTCGGGGACGAGATACGGAAGAGCAGATCGAGGAACGACTAAAGATTGCCGAAGCCGATCTCCGAGCATTCGACGATCATGCGCATCTGTTCGACCATCTGATCGTCAATGACAGTCTGGAAACCTGCGTGGAAGCAGTGCATGAAATCGCCGTGATGCGACGCTAGAAACAAGGATAAACAGGAGCGGGTTTTCTACCCGCGGTAGAGATCTCTGTAAAGCTTCGAAATCCCGCTCCAGTCATACTGCTTTGCCGTTCGCTTCGCATTGCTGGAGAGTCTTGCTCGAAGTGACGGATCTCCGAGAAGGGTTCGCAGTGCAGATGCGGCAGCATCGATGTCGTCTGCGGGAACCAGTACCCCACTCACGGAATCCTGCACGATCTCGGGAATACCTCCGACATTCGTGGCGAGAACAGCGCAACCCGCTGCCGCAGCCTCCAGAAATACGTTCCCAAGCGCCTCGCTTCGAGACAATCCGCAGAAAATTTCTGCTCTCGCGTACTCATCGAAAATTGCTTTTCCGACAATCCTCCCGGTAAACAGAACGCGATGATCGATCTCCAGTTCCGAAGCCAATTGTTGCAATGAATTCTGAAGTGATCCGCTCCCAACAATACGTAAACGAATGGAAGGATCCAAGCCTTTGATTGCTTTGGCGAAAGCTCTCAGCAACGTATCAACTCCTTTCATCGGTTCGAGACGGCCCACGAACAGCACAAGACCAGAGTCCTTCGCATGAAACGAGCACGCTTCATCGATGCCCGAGAGATCGATGCCATTGGGAATAAGCATGACGTCTGCAGTGCAGTATTTTTTTGCACGCTCAAGAAGCACCGTGCTGATGCCTGTCATCCTCTGTGCACTGCGATGAATCGGGCCGAGAAAAAAGCTCGTGTTGGTGCTCTGCAGTGTCAGAATGCGCTTCGCGCGCGGCACAATAAATGTACAAAACACAAGTGCCAGGCCCGCATACGACTCGAGGACGGCATGAATGATATTTGGCTTGAGAGAACGCACGGCAAACGGAGCAAGAAACGGGAAAAGATATTTATCGATCGAACATCCAACCCCAACGCGAACAATGTGCACATCACCCCCGAGGATGTCTCGTCTCGGAAGCGTTCTTGAAAGCCTCGCTGTCACAATAGTGATGTCGAAATCCGCCGAAAGTCTCTGCGACACTTCTTCAACCATCGCCTCGGCACCGCTCCGAAATGGCGAGAGAAATGCCGACAGATATACGATCTTCTTTTTCATAAGCGGGAGGAAATCCATCGGTCAAAGAGCGTACGATACTGCTCCGATACTTTCTGCCAACTGAACACATCGTCAATCCTCTTTCTCGCCTGCAGACCGAGCGACATTCTTTTCGAAGCATCTTCGACAAGACGACGGATGTGTCCCGCAAGGGCTTCCCTGTCGCCAGCCGGAAACAGGAAGCCAGAGACGCCGTTCTGGATCAGGAAACGATTGCCGCCGACGTCGCTTGCGATGCAGGCGCAACCCGATGCCATGGCTTCCATAAGTGCATTGCTGAGGCCTTCGGAATAACTCGGCAAGACGAAAATATCCGTTGCGGCCAATATCTCTGGGATGTCTTTTCGAAGTCCCGTAAAAGAAACCTCTGCAGCGTGAGCAGTGACAAGCGTATGATTCGGCGCATACCAACCGACAACCTGAAGCGAAAGCTCGGGGTGTGCTTTTTTGACCGAAAGAGCCGAAGCGACAAAATCGTCCGCGCCTTTCACCGATTCAAGACGACCAATATAGGTGACAGTCACGGCGGAGGAGGAATTTCTTACCCCCAAACCATAGCCTGCAGGATCAATCCCCGTCGGAATAACATCCGAATTCTTCGCAATGCCAAGTCGCCTCAGGATGGCAGGAGGTTGCGGATGGAAGAACACGATCTTTGTCGCACATTTCAAAATCAACCAGCCGAGCGTCCACGCATAGATCGCCGCACAGATTTTTGCGACCCTCCCGCGCGGCCACCAGGTGATCCCAACCAGAGCGTCCGTGGTGAGAAGCACTCTGTAGCCCGCAAGACGGAGACGAAGAAGCGCCATCGAACTCCAGAACAAGACTTTGTTGACGATGACAATGTCGGGGCACTCTCGCTTGGCAAGCCTCAGCGCATAGCCGCTAAAGCCGAATGCAATACCGTAATTCCAAGGATCCTTCAGGAAAAAATCTTTGAGGCGATGAATCTCAAGCGTGTCGCTGATCTTCGTCACTCCGGGGCTTCCCATACAGAGAACAACCACCCGATACCCGATCCTCTGCCAAAGCTCCGCCAGTTTCACCGAGCTCACCATCCAACGATGGTCTTCTTTCCAATACGGACTGACGAGGAGAATGGTCTTCATGACGAAAGTTATGAATGCTTCTCCGATCGTTCATCATGCGAAGCGATCCCCGCATCTTTGAGCGCCCTCTCCCGAACGACCTTCACGACCCGCTGTTCCAGCTCCTCAAGACGCATGATCAAATAGAACAGAATAAAGAAAATGACACCGATCGCCGTAATCGTCGCAGCATTCTCGTTCTTCTTAATACCTGTGAGCGTACTGAGCGTTTGAAGACTGCTCGGCACGAGAGAAATATATGCGACGGAAGACCAGAACACCGTCCAGAGCACCCCCTCCCATACCGTCTTCTTCTGACGCAACACAAGATTCCACGCATACGCGATCATCAGCCCACCGAAGAGCGGCACAACGACCTGATACGGGGTAAATTCCATTGGGATCATCGGAGGAAGGTACGAAGGAGGATCTTACAGGCAGTTTGGATGCCGCTCGCAAAGGACTGACCTTTAGCAAGCGTGTACTCAGAATACACCACTTTCGAAGGTACGGAGACAATTTTCCATCGCTTCCTTGCGGCTTCCCTGATGATCTCCGTGCAGAATTCGAAACCGGACATTTTGAGATCGAGCTCGGCGAGCGCCTTCGGTCCGAAAACCTTGAAGCCGCATTGCGTGTCGGGCAGAAAAATTCCGGTCACGGCGAATGTGACGGCGTTGCCGATGCCGTTGGCGATCCGGCGGATCATCGGAATGTTGTTCTTCCGGCCAAAGCGGTTCCCGATCACGAGATCCGCATGCTTCTCCTGAAGCGCCTGAAGAAGGCGCGGAATGTCGGAAACATCATGCTGACCGTCGGCATCGAGTGTGATGACCGTATCAAATCCGAGGCGGCGCACCGCTTCAATCCCCGTCATCGTCGCCGCTCCTGCACCGCAATTTTCCACATGCTCAAGCACTCGCGCACCCTCGCTTCGCGCAACGTCGCCTGTTCCGTCGGTCGATCCGTCGACGACCACGAACACGTCTGGAGAATGTGCTTTGGCGCCACGGACCACAGCCGCAATGCGCGTCGCTTCGTTGTAAGCCGGAATGACAATCGCAAGCTTCATAAGCGACGCAGTATACCGAATTCCGGGTTATTGCACAGCGCCCGTGCCGGTCGGAAGCAAGATATAGGCGATACCGTTACCCGGATCATTGACGATGATATTGAGTCCCAATCTCGCATCGTTGGCAAAATCGAGAAACGCATTCACCTTCTGATGCAGCGAACCGTTTTGATCTTTCTCGATCGTCTGCGTATTCGTATCGAAGATGATGCTGTTGAACCCAAGTGCCTTGAGACGTCTCAGTGTAAGAAGATGATCTCGCTCCTGATTCAAGCAGTTGAAGAACATGAGCTGATGATCGGCGAGCGGCAAAATTTCTCTGTTCTTCGGGATGAAGTACGAAATGAATGTTCCGATGCGATACGTGTACGGCGTGTCGGTCAGTGTTTCATGACGGGAAACCACGCTCTCCCTGATGTCATCGTAGGCGGGAATCGTAATTTCTCGGAGGCTTGTCGCATTCACTTTGCCGAGAGGATACTCAAAAATATTCTTTTGCGTATCGAACTGCCACAAACGATTCACCAAACACACGATGATGCTCATCGTAAGAAAGAACGAGAAAAGGGAACGATTGGGCGCATCGGGCGCATAGACGATGAACGCTTCGAGAAGCATTGCGAATCCGAGGAACATCCCGATGCCGTACCACGCGATGCCGTTTGCCACGAGCACCCACTGAACGAGAAAAACAAACGTTCCTGCAAACAGAAGCCGAAGCCACTTACGCTCCGGAGACCAAAAGAAAGGCAAAAGCAGCGCGAGTGGGAACAGTAGGAGTGCTGGCACCAACGTGACGTAGTATCCGAACGAATCGATATTCATGACCTGCCTCCACGGGAGCGTGATGTAATGCGTCAATCCTGAGCCGAAGCCCCAGTAACGATCGAGCTCTTCGGTACGCGCCGATGTTTTGCACAGCGGATTTTCGGGGTCGAGTTTGAGATCCGGCGTCAGAAAACGCACCGGAACGGTCGGCGGGAAAGACATGGCATCGATCTCTTCTTTCTGCATGTAAAAAACTTGCGGCGCGGTGAGATCCTGCGCGGTGAGCATTTTCGAAGGAGTGTACCGTCCCGCAATCGAACCGTTATGCAGCATCCAGGCGGCGGATGCGATACAAATGCCAAGTGTAAACGCACCGAACGACAACGCAAACGAACGCAGCAGAAGCTTCTTCTTCCACAGTGCGTAGGCTAAGACGAGAAGGCCGACGAAGAGGGTGGAGAGCGCTGCGGCAGATTGTGAAACGGACAAACCGAGAAGTGCACGCTCAGCAACCTGCGTGATATTGAGCGGACCGAAGTACTGCAGAATCCCGAAACCGACAATTGTCATGCCCGTAAACCCGATCGGTCCGAGCAGAGCACCGGTCAGCACCGACTGAATCATCAGGATCGACAAGACCGCCGTCGGCTTGATGGCGAACGCGAACCCCGCAAGCAAACCGGAGACGAGGAGGAGCGACCGGGACGGCTGATCGTTATCCTTTTGAAGTTGTTGCGGCGGGAAAAGCGCGACGAATGCGGCAAGAAGCGAGAGTGTGCTCACGAAGAACACCGCGTTGTCGATCTTCATGTCGGCAAAGGAAAAATGTCCCGTCATCGGCAAGAAATAGTAGAAGATGGCAGCGAGTACGCCACGTCCTCGACCGAAGTACAGGCGTCCGAAGACATACACGCTGACCACGGCAAAGAGCCCCGCAGTCCAGTTGATGAGCATCGCAAATGTGGATCCGTTCCAGCTGTCGTATCCGAAGAGCACGAATCCGAGTGACGTGAGGTACTCCCACTGGAACTGCGCCATGGATGCGATGAACGAACCGTAGCTCGCAAGGAGACGAGGACGATTCAGGTAACTGCCAAGATCATCCCAACCGATCGGAAATGGCCTCAAAACATTCAAGAAATTGAGAGCGAGGTAGGAAATCAGGAGCCAAACAAGAAGTGGGAATACGTCTTTCCAATCAACATCGAACGAAAACGTATCGTTCCACGAAGCTTTCGCCCATGCGATCGTTTCAGTGAAGAGAACGAGCGGCATGCCAAAGAACAGCACCCTGATGAGCGTGGTCTTGAGCAGGCCAAAGATCGACAGAGTCCAAAGAATCGACACCCAACCGAGTGCTCCGAGGCCGATCGCAAAGACTAGCATCAGGAGAGGGTGCAGATCGCGAATGCGAAGAATTTTCTGCAGAATCAATCGTCCGAGAACCAAGAGGTTGAGAATAAAGAGGAGAATCATGAGGAATTGCAGGCCGACGCGACTGAAGAAGCTCTGCTGCATGCAGAAGAAACTGAGATCATAAATTTTCGCACCGTTCATCGTCGTCCCATACATCGTCAGACATCCGCGACTCAGAAGCGACTGATAATTCGCTTGCAACTCCGCCATGCCCTGGGGTCCGACACCTCCGTACACCTGAGGGAGCGGCTCGTAGAAACGTCGAAACGGCTGCAGTATTTTTTGCCCGTCTTGATCGGCCACCATCTGCTCGGGAGGCGTATTGGCATTGTAGAACGTGCCGATGGACAACGTCGTCGCAATCAGCCAGACCGACAGTGCGAATGCTGCGACAAAATAGATCGGACGAACTGTGAGTCGAAGCTCGAAATATCCCGTCCTGTATCCGTTCACGAGGAGAAAACCGCCGTACACAAGAAGTGACAAGAAGATATAGAGCCAAAACGGACTTGCCATTTGGAACAGTGCGATAACAAAAGGCGCAAGAAATGCTGATCCTCGGCACAGATACGTTCCGATGCTTGCCGCTCCTCCACAGGCGATCCCGATGGAATCGACGTCGGAAGGCAGTGCGTACACAAGAGCGTGAATCGGGATACCGAGATACACGAGCAAGGTGTATCCGCCCCAAAGCAAAGCCGTAAGGAAAAGAGCTGAACTGAGTGTGACAACGGTGCGCTGGGTCATAGTGCGAGTAGCGTACAGCGAAGGCCGCTTTCGCGCTATACTGAACATCCATGAATCTGGATACAGACGTCATCCGTCGGCAGTTCCCCTTTCTTAAAAAACTTCGAGAAGAAAGACCCGTCGCCTATCTCGACAATGCGGCGACAACGCAAAAACCGCAGGCAGTTCTTGATCGCCTTGAGCAGTTCTACGCCGAGCACAATGCGAATATCAATCGCGGAATGCACCCGCTCGCCGAGGAGGCGACCGTGGCATATGAAAATGCGAGAAGCATCGTCTCCCGTTTCATCGGTGCCGCATCACCACAAGAAATCATCTTCACCAGAAACGCGACAGAATCGATCAATCTTGTCGCAAGATCGTACGGAGAACTCTTGAAAAAAGATGACGGAATCGCACTCTCCCTTCTTGAGCATCACAGCAACATCATCCCGTGGATGCAGCTTTCAAAGAGACAAGGAACAACGATCGATTGGATTGAACTGCAGGAAGACGGACGACCGGATCTTGGATCACTCAAAAATATTCTCAAGAAAAAGAAAACAAAACTCGTGAGCATCACGGGGCTCAGTAACGTGCTTGGCATCCGAACGCCGCTCCAAGACATCATCTCGCTCGCGCATGAGGCGGGCGCAAAAGTTTTGATCGACGCAGCGCAGCTGATCGCGCACGCAACGATCGATGTTCAAGAACTCGACATCGACTTCCTCGCATTCTCCGGCCATAAAATCTATGGCCCAACCGGCATCGGCGTGCTCTATGGCAAGCAGGAACTTCTTCAGTCCATGCCTACATTTCTCGGAGGCGGCGACATGATCGCATCGGTCGATCGGGACGGCTTTGTGCCGGCGGAACTTCCAAGAAAATTCGAAGCGGGGACTCCGAGCATCGCTGATGCGATCGGTCTTGGATCGGCAATCGAATGGATGGAATCGATCGGTGTCGATCCGATGCGCGCGCAGACGAAACATGTGCTCGCATACGCACGCAAAAAACTTGAGAGCGTGAAAGACTTGAAGATTTTGGGTCCGACCTCAGGCAATGATCTTCTCGGCTGTGTCAGTTTCACCGTTGACGGAATTCATCCTCATGATTGTACAGAACTCCTTGGTCAAAAAGGCATTTGTCTCCGCGCAGGACATCACTGTACGCAGATACTGCACAAGTATCTCGGTGTGACGGCCTCGACGAGATTGTCGGTCGCCGTCTACAACACCGAAGAAGAAATTGATCGCTGTATCGAAGAAATCATTGCTGCGCAGAAACGATTCAGAAAATAAGTACGTCTATCCTTTCACTCCTTTCATTCTTTTGCTTCGTCTGCCTCCTTTCTATGGACCTCTACGCCGAAAACATTCTCGACCACTTCAGAAGCCCACGTGGCAAAGAGCCTTTAGAGAAGCCCTCGGTCGAGCATCATGAGATCAACGCAAGCTGTGGCGACGAGCTGACGCTGCAACTCCGGATCGAAGGCAAAAAAATCACCGCACTCTCATGGTCAGGCACCGGCTGTGCGATTTCGCAGGCGGCGATGTCGATGCTCTCGGAAGAGCTGATCGGGATGCCTCTCGAGAAAGCGGATCATTTGGAACCGGAGCACGTGAAGCAACTTCTCGGTGTTCCTGTCGGTACGAGACGAACCAAGTGTGCTCTGCTTTGCCTCCATACCTTAAAGAATGCCATCCGGAAACATGTCGGTAAGGAAATGCTGTCATGGACCCAAATGCTTGAACCCAGATGAACCGAGACCTTAGACCCTTGATTTTCCGAAAGACCAACGCTAGAACACGCGAAACTTATTACTTTGTCATACTATTATTTTCACTAACTCTTCATGCAAAAGCCCGCTCATCAACACGTAAAACTCGGCCAAGCATACGCAACGGCCATCTGCGGAAACGACATCTTAAGCTCGTGTCTCTATGTCTCCGGCATCGCAATCCTCTTCGCAGGCGTGTATGCGCCTCTCGTCCTGCTTTTCATCGGGTTCATCCTCTTTCTCTATAAAAAAGTATATACGGAAGTTGTCGAAGCACTTCCGGTGAACGGAGGAGCCTACAACTGCCTCCTCAATGGCACCTCGAAAACCGTGGCGGCATGCGCCGGCGTCATGACGTTCCTCTCGTACATCGCAACCGCGGTGATTTCGGCAAAAGTGGGCATGGAATACCTCAACCGAAGTTTCCCCCTTTCTGTCGTGTTTCCGCACAGTGCCTATCTCCCGGAACCGGTCATTCAGGCAACAATTGTGCTTCTGGCATTTTTTGCACTCCTCGTGATCTCCGGCATCAAGGATTCGGCAAGAGTAGCCTTTGGCATCTTCGTTACACATATTGCAACGATGGTCTTATTCCTTGTGCTCGGTGCCTTCTATTACTTTGGAAACGAACCCTCGTTCTTTTTGGAAAATTTTGCCAGAACGAATCTCATTTTCCAGGAAAAAGGCGGCATGATGCTGACACTCTATCTCGCATTCTCCGCCTCCCTCCTCGGTGTCTCCGGATTCGAGAGCTCCGCGAACTTTGTCGAAGAACAGAAGAAGGGCGTGTTTCGCCTGACCCTTCGCAATATGCTTCTCGGCGTCGTGATCTTCAATCCTCTGATCGCGCTCGTTGTCCTGAATGTGATGCCGTACGAATCGATCACGTCAGCCAAAGACTTCCTCCTTGCGGACGCGGCAGGCGTGATCGGCGGAACCTATTTTGTGTACCTGGTTGTAATCAATGCCTTCCTCGTTCTCTCCGGTGCGGTTCTCACGTCGTATGTCGGAGTATCTGGCCTTATGCATCGCATGAGCGGCGATGCGTGCATCCCCGCTTACTTTGGAAAAGAAAATAAAAAAGGCTCGTTCCCGAGGATCGTCCTGAGCTTCTTCCTCCTCTGCAGCTCTATTCTCTTGATGACGGGAGGAGATCTTCTCTCTCTTGCTGGAGTCTATACCATCGCCTTCCTCGGAGTCATGAGCTTGTTTGCTCTCGGCAACTTGATCCTTCGAGAAACGCGCTCAGACCTGAAACGAACATATCGTGCTCCATTCTTCGCCGTCATTGTTGCGCTGCTCTCGACGCTGTTCGGAATGCTCGGGAACATCCGCATTGATCCCCGGAACCTCACGTTCTTCGAAATTTACTTCATTCCTGCAGTGACGATCGTTCTGCTCGTCATCTATCAGGACTACATCATCAAGTTCCTCCAGAGGCTGACGCGGAAAAATTTTCCGAAACTTCACCGATACATCGAACGGCACTTCAGCGATCTCACGGAAGGAAAATTCGTCGCATTCATTCATAAAGTGGAACGTCTACGTCCCATTCTGCAGTACATCGATCGCAACGAGACCGGATGGAACATCATCCTCGTTCACTGCAACAACGGAAGTGCCGAGTCTCAAAAAGTCTTTGAGAGCATCAGAGAAACGATCCCCGTTCTTCAGAAAGCGGGTTTCTTCCCTCACTTCAGAATCAGCCTGATCAGCAAAAATATGACATTCGGACCAGAGGCAATCGACGAGATCTCGAAAGAGCTCGATATCCGAAAGAATCGCATCCTCATCGGTTCTATCCATCATCATCATGAGTTCGAATATGACTCACTCGGTGGTGCACGCATCATCTTCGAGTAAGAAGAACGGCTTGCTCCCTGCCTTTGTCCGTGCATAATAGGAAACATGCTCTCCCCCTCTGTCAGCACTCCACAGGCTTCCGTCGCAAATCAAGCAGCCGCAGCTGTGGTGCTCTGCTCACGCGGCTACTCCTTCGAAGACCGCCTGCAAGAGGTGACAAACTATGCGCGACATAACAGAATCGAACACGTCCTCATCCTCCATTGTCCTGAAAAAAAGTATTCCGATGCCTACGTCCAAGACATTGCGGAGAGGGCCGAGCGGCTGTTTTCACAGATGGAAAGCAATCTCAAAGAGCGAGGGAATTCGGACATTCACTTCGAACTGATCTCAAAGCAGGGGCAGCTCGAAGACAACCTGTCCGCTCTCATCGAAGAGCGTGACATTCGCATGGTCTTCGTCGGCATGAAAATGTTGGACTACCGTCCGGATGCAATCAAGAAACTCAGCGGGACAGCGTTCTACTTCCTCGGGAACTGAAGAAGATACCGAGAATTGACATTTTGGGCTTCTGCACCGAGAATCTGCAGGCTCCGTTCGCGTTATTCATGCCGTCTTAGCTCCAGCCTTCGCCGAGGCTACGGCCGACAAGCAGGAGTAGAGCACGATCATTTCAATCCGTTCGCACTATGCCGTCTTAGCTCAGGGGTAGAGCACTTCCATGGTAAGGAAGGGGTCGCGGGTTCAATTCCCGCAGACGGCTCCATCCGGCTTCGCTCCCGCGGGAGCTACGCCGAGATTTTGCCTGACTTTGATTATGGCAAAATCTTATTTTTTGAAATCCCAAGATAATTTTCTTTAGAAACGACAGGTTTCCCACTCTCGATCTCAAGCTTCTTCCGCGCGTCTCCTGCAATCGTGCCGCCTTTCTTCGCAGCAGTTTTATTCTGATGAAAGCCCTGCGCATCCTTTGCCTGTGCGATCTCCGTCGTTGCCGCTTCGCCAAGCATTGTGAAAATAAGTTCAAGACCATTCATGCCTGCCCACCGTAGCCTTACAAACGGCTAGAATAGTAAAGGGCGAAGGTGGGTGATCCCGTAAGTTTTCACGCTTCAGTCCTTTCTTCTCTTTGTATTCAGCAGGTGTGATCCCGAATGCTGCCTTCGAAATTTCTGCCGTCAGAATCGAATACTCGAGTCCTTCTTGCACACCCCGATTCTTCCATTCGCCGGTCAGTTGTTCACGCACGGCAATCCCGCGCATGCGTTTCTCGATCCAATCGTCCGGATAACCTTTTGCTTTGTACAAAGCACGAGTACGTTTTGTCGCAAGCTCCGGATCCTCGATCTCCTGCACGCGTTCATACCCTACCTTCGCAAGCCAACGCTTAAAGGGCTCTGCCTTCGGTGATGGAATCGATTGGATAATACGAAGAACATTCTCGGTGTTTGCGCAGTCTGTCTCATACATTTTCCCATCTGCTGACTGCAATTTCAGTTGTCGACAGAATGTCGACAACTCCGCCCCATCCTCCGTCTGCACACGAATTTTCATCTTGTACCAGTAATCACGAGGATTGCTCGTATCCGTCAGTGCGCTGACAATATCGACAATAGAGAACCACCATTCATTGTTATGTAATATCTTTCGAATCTGTTTGTCATGGAAGATCGCAATGCGACTTTCTGGGAGTGAGGAAGTGTCCATAGGTGGATGATTGTACACCCTGTGAAATAAGAATCAATAGAAGCTCCGTTGCTTTTTGATGAGCAACTTTAGAACTTATAAATACAGAAGATCAACAAAATCAGTTCCTCCTGCACCGGCAACGATATGCTTTTTTGAAGCAGTTTTTAAATCTTTAATGATCTCTGATAGACGATGAATCTTCACTCCATGATTTTCAATGACACACAGTTCCTCTGGATATTTAACTTGATGCACGACTAATTCGTAGCTCCATAATGCTTGCGCCAAAGAATCACGCATTGCTTGTTTTATCGGTAACAAGAATTTTTTCTTTACCCACTCTTGAACGCATTCCTGCAGCTCTTCATCAGAACGCTTTTTAGCACTTCCAGACTTTCTTCCACTGGATTTCTGCAATGACTTAGAAACACCGGTTACATACGAAACGGGTCTGACAGATGCCTGAACTTCAATGTGCCGACACTCGGGATTTTTTCCGGCAATTCGCACAGCAAGAAGATCGATTTCTTGTACTCCAATTTTACAACCTCGTATCGTAAAGAACCCCTGTCGATTCAGCCATTCTTCCACTAACTGTTCCGCCAATAAAGCCATGCCTCCATTGTACAACAAAAAATCCGCAGCGAAGCATTGGGTCTCGCGGGCCCCAATGCTGGAGCTGCTCCAATAAAAGGGAAAGAGAGCCAGTGAGAGAAAACCGCTAGGTTTTCTTTCACTATATGAGCGGCTCCTCAAACACCTCACTCTGATCAATCTCCTCCGGCTTCGGTGGAGCGCTTGCGGCTTCGTCCCACTGCTTCAGCATCGTCTCAACGTCGGCGCGCGGCATACAGTACTTTTTTCGTGAGGCTGCGATGATCGCTTCCGTGTTGTCATATTCCACACGCGGGGCATCGAGCGTACGGCCCGAGAAAGCTTCTCGCAATTCGCCATTTACGGACATTTTGATGTAGAACTCACGAACTCCGAGGTTGATGATGTCACGTTCTTTGAAGACGGGATTGTATTCCTCAGACAAAATCGCTGCGTCTTCAGCGCCGACTCTAAAGCTGATCATCGATCCGACGTTTCCGAACACGGTTTTTCTGACAGTATCCGACAGCTGCCCCATATACTGGTGCGCAATCGTCAGGTTTAGGCGATATTTGCGTGCTTCCGAAAGAATTTCGGTGAACGTATCTGTTGCAAAGTTCTGGAACTCATCAACATACAAATAGAAATCCGTACGCTGATCTTCCGGCGTATCGGCTCTGCTCATCGCAGCCTGATAGAGCTTGGTGATAAACATTGCACCAATTAAGGATGAGTTCTCTTCACCAAGAAGTCCTTTACTGACTTTCATGAGAAGAATTTTCTTCTTGTCCATGATCTCTCGGATATCAAACTTCGTGATCGGCTGCCCGATCATGTTTCTGATCATATTGGTCGCGACGAACTGTCCGACCTTGTTCAGAAGCGGCGTAATGGCATCGGCATCGAACTTCTCGCTCCATGCGGCAAATTCCGAAACCCAGAAGCTCTTCACAACGGAATCCTGAATGCGGGAAACTATCTTCTGGCGGTAGTTTTTGTCCGTGAGCATCTTGAGAATCGAGAGAACGGTTGTATTCGGACTATCGAGGAGAGCGAGCGTGGTGTAGCGGAGCACGTGCTCAAGGCGATCCGACCAGTTGCTGCCAAACAACTTCTTGAAGATCTGCAGGAAGCCGATCGTCACCTGCATCTTCTGTTCCTCCGGCACTTTCTCGAGCGGATTGAAGGCAATCGGGAAAGTAATATCGCTCGGGTCCAGCAACACAACATCGTTGATGCGATGTGCCGGAATATACCGCATGATGTTGTCGATCAGGTCTCCGTGCGGGTCGATGACGGCGATTCCTTCACCATTTTGAATATCAGCATTGATCAGAAGCTCCAGCATTTTGCTTTTTCCGGAACCGGATTTACCGACCGTATAGAGATGACGGCGACGATCCGCTCTGCGAATGCCGAACGGCACGAAGTTATTGTGGTAGTTCGTGACACCGAACGCACTCACATCGCTCTCCCCTGCTTTCGGCAGATCCTGCGGCGGATCGGACTTGCGTGCAAGCACGTGGACGATGTGCGGAACTTCATCGGCATTCGGCAGGTGATAGAGCGTTGCGACTTCTTTCGCACTCAAAATATAATTTGTTGCAGCGTGCGTGCGCAGCCGATACTGCTCAAGAAATTTGCCAATCGCTTTCGGTTTTACATCACTGGCATGAAATTCATTGATATCTTTATCGTTAAATTGAGAAAAACTTGAAGTAATGGCAATGAGTTTTCGCTTCGCAGAAGCAACATCGTTACTCACATATGCGCAGCGGATACTCACACGAAACGGCTTGATTGCGGCTTTCTCATGCGCTTTCTTATGCCGCAGCGGTTGAATGCTCTTCCTGCCTCCGGCACGCACGCGATCGCGAATCGAGAAGAAGTGTTTGAAGTCGGCAATCCAAATCATCACGTTCCGGATGAAGTGATAGAACGCCGTATCATCTTGCGGCTCAGCGATGATCTGTACGAAAACCTGATCGCCCGTACTGATTTTCGAGATCACGGAGAACACGCGGCTCAAGCTATCCTCCTCGAATTCGTCATACGTCTTGATCGGATAGATATCGGAATGATGCAGTGTGAGTGTTGCGCCTGCGATGGCGTGCGTGCTCGGGTCGACCCCAAGCGTGTAGTCTTGGACTTCTTTAATCTCTGCTTCGGGAAACGTCGCGTAAATTAACCCTTCAACAGTTTCAAGAAGATTCTCTTCTACAACGACAAAGAAGTAGGTGTACTGCCCGACACCGTAGAACTCGAGACCCACTCTGCGTCCCGTGAAGGTATTACGCATATTCACGAGCAACTCATGGAACTTGGATTCCAGTTTTTTGTTGCCTTCGGTCCCCTGCGGAACCACGACGTGGAAGTAGCGGAGTGTAGAAGTGGCCATTAAGAGCTAATTATAGCGCATAATGGGCGTTTTTGCCAGCGCAGCCATCCCCTGGCGGCCATAGCCTTAGCGAAGGCTGCTGGCTGCGACGCGGCCTGGAAGGCCGCGCTGGAGATATTCAATAGACTGTTTCAAGATAACAAGATTCGCAATACACGATCTCCGGCCTATCGGGTGCATACGTCGTTCTGATCGCCTTCTTGCATTTTGTACAGACACGATCCCAGAGTGTTCGCGGGTTTCTCCGGATCATCCTCTGTCGGTGACGCTCATCGGGGTGCACACGCGGAATCGGCAACTGCAAATTCCGGTAGAACTCCAATTCCTGCCTGATGATCTTGAACGGACGATTGGTCGCTTCGCATCGAATCGCCCAATTCAAAATATCATCGGGAATATCAGCGATCGTTTCCGGAAGCTTCGATGCCTCGATGACTCTCTCAACTTTCGGCATTTCATCAATCTGTTCCCGCCACTTCCAACCACGACTCGTCACTTCATCGCGGGACAGAGGATAATATTCCTGCGCGACTGTTTCGTTGTACGCGTACTGACTGATCGTTTCCGGAAAGAATTCGCCCCATGAACCAGAGCTCGCTCCGCTCGCACGGTTCATGGCACCGCCACCATCGTTTCTCATATGTTCGATGATCTTCGGCACCAGATCTTCGTACTCTGCTTTCGTGTACTGCTTATTGAGAATGCAATACTGCTTCTGCCCGAGTGCAAAACCGATGCAACCGAAAAGATTCTTACAGTGATTCACTTTCTGACAGTAAAAAATGTTGCTTGAGTAGTGCGAAGCCATGTTGAATGCAGAGAATGTAAGAGCCAAGGTACTGCAGAGTTCGTAGCTGCATTCCGGTTTATAGAGTGAGTAGTTGAGATCGCGGCAATCGCGTGCATCGAGCACGTCACTGAGGTAGCTGCTGTCCTCGCAATTGAGAACATTAAACGCGGCGCTGCAATTCTTCGAATTCTGAATGTCATTTCCGTTGCAGTTCTGACAATTGAGCGTGTACATGTCTCTGTAGATGCCTTTCTCGATGCGGAATGTCTGCCACTGCCCCCCTGCAGACTGCCATCCGCTAAAAGTATCCAGACGCATTTCTTGAATCCTGCGCTCGTACTCTGCTTTCTCGTACTGCACATTGAAAATCTGATACTGTTTGCCGCGCAAATTCACAGAAAACGCACAATCCTTCGTGCCTTTGCAATCGAAGCAGCCAATACAGTCATTACAGTTCTCGAGATACTGACTGAATCTACAGCTGTAACTGTTATAGCAGTTGATACACTCGTAACACAGCGTGCTGTGATAGCAGAATGTGCAGTCAGCACAATTCGTGCAGTGCTTGATGAATAGATTGAAGTAACAGTCTTCGTTCCCCTCTCCCGCGATATCGAGATAGCAATTCTTATCATCCCCGCAGTAGTTGCAATACTCCGAATTCTCGCAATTGATGACGTCAATGCCGATCTGCGGCACAATCCGCATCAGTTCCTCAAGTTGCTCAAAAAACGGACAGGAAAAATCGAAGGAACGACCATACTCCATAGGATCCCACTTGTCGCTGTACCAAGCGCTCGGTTTATAGACGACATAGGGCGAGTCCGCCGGAAAGATCGAAAGAAAATTTTCACCGGTGAGATCACATTTCCTTTTGTAGAAATACCGATCATTACGCCAGCTCATTCGACGTCTGTTCCTGCAATCGGGGCAACGAGTCGGGGGTGGAATCGTAAAGGTTTTTCCTGCAAACACAGGGGAAACTTTTTCGTAGCATGCAAGATCGTCTTGCGTGATTTCAAACGGAGCCGAACAGAGGGAGCAGATTGCATTCATCGGAGAGAGGAAAATAATTGATCCAGCTTTCTTCGTTCCTCCTGCTTCGCAGAATCGATTGGACTACCTGCGTCAGCTTCCGGCTCCTGCCAACCCCTCAATTCGCATATAGTTCTGAATCGAACCAAGGGAAGAGAGAACAGATTCACGCTTCCCACATTCTGGTGCCGAGCACCGAATAAATGAAATTCAGCGTTGCCATAAACAATCGTTGGGTTAGCGAGAAATACGACATTTCTGCCTTCTCCACACATACTTTTCACATAGGAAGCAATCATATCTTTTTCCTCCGTCGGCACTTGTGAAAGTAAACTTTCAGAATAGGCCATTGCCTCTTCGGCAGTAGTTACATTTCGAGCACCTGCAAATACACTCCCCGCATTCAACAGGTGATAGAGTCGACCTTCCCATCCCTGACCCAGCAGGTCAGTGAAATACAGCATCATAGCTTTTGCTTCAGCCGGGTTGCGAGAAGATTCTGTAGTCATTAGAGAATGATTAGGAAACTGTGTCAATTATAGGAATTTCAAATGAGTAGCATAGATCACCATAAGGTGGCAGTTATCACCACAATCTGCTATACTGATGTCTATGTTGCATGCAGAACTCTTCCAAGAACTCGGTCTCTCTCCGAATGAAGCGCGCATTTACGAAGCACTCCTGACATTCGGAGGTTCCGGCGTGTCGACGATTGCACTACGCTCAGGGGTCCATCGCCGCAATGCGTACGATGCAGTGCATAGACTTATCGAAAAGGGGCTTGTATCAGAGGTCTTCAGCCAGGGAGAAACCGTCTACGAAGCAGTAGAACCGGGAAAGCTGATGGAGCTTGTGAAAGAGAAAGAACGCCTGCTCGATAAGGCACTCCCCGAGCTCTTTTCGACGTATCGATCGCAACGTGCCGTGCAGCGCGCGTACATCTATAAAGGCGTCGAGGGAATGAAAAACTTTCTGCGTGAGGCACTGAAAGTCGGCGAAGATATGTACGAGTTCGGCGCGAAGGGCGGTTGGTTCGATCCACGGCTGGAGACGTTCACGAAATGGTTTCTGACCGAGGCAAAGAAGAAGAAAATGAAATTTCATCACATCTTTGACTGGGAAGTGCAGGAGAAAGTGCCTCATGTGCCCGAAGCCGTCGGCAAGCCGTATAAATTTGCACCGAAGAAATACACATCAGAGTCCGCGATCGAAGTTTTCGGTGATCATGTCGTAACGTTCACAGGACTCGGATTCGGAAAACTGGAAGACGATCTCACGATCTTCGTGATGGTGAGCCCCCGCCTCGCGGCGAGTTATCGCATCTGGTGGAAGATGATGTGGGATTTGCTGCCGGAGCCGAAGATTAGTAAACGGAGGTGAGATAGCACTCCTCGCAATAGACTGTTTCGGGCTCCTCAGGACTATATGTTGTCCGAATTGCTTTTTTGCATTTTGCGCAGGGACGATCGAAGAACTTTCTCGGATTGCGCTGTGCAAATCGATCGAGATGACGCTGGTCGGGACATCGCCTCGGAACCGGAAGATTCTGCTCGCGGTAGAACCGGAGTTCCTGCGGTGTGATTTTATAGGGCTTATTTGTCACCTCGCATTCCACCGCCCAGTTCAAAATGTCATCGGGAATATCCGTGATCGCATCCGGAAGCATCGAGGCAGCGATGATTTTTGACACAACCGGAGGCTCCTCTTTGCTGTCATCCCACTTCCAACCGCGCTTCAGCGCCTCGGCTTTCGTCAGCGGGTAATACATCTGTGCAGACGACTTGTTATACCCGAATGGCGAAAAGGTCGTCGGAAAAAACTCTCCCCACTCGCCTGTTTTCTTCATGTAGTCGATAATCTTGGGTACAAGTTCCTCGTACTGCTGCTTCGTGTACTGCTTGTTGAAGATGCAATACTGCTTTCGATTCATATTGACGCAACCAAAACAGTTTTTCGATGTCTGAATGTACCAACAGTACAGAAGTTCTGCACAACTGTTATGCGCATTGTGTGTGAAGCGAATCCCGTAACTTTCTGTGCCAGCAATGGAACATTCGTAGGACTCCCGAAGATTCAAACCGTATTGATAAATATCATAGACATTCTTGGCTCCGGTCACGACCTGATAGAGAAATTTACCGCGCTCGACATCCTCGCAATCGAAACTGCACTGCGTGTCTTTGCAATTCTGGAGATAGTCGCCCGAGCAGTTTTCGAGATTGTGCGTGTGGAGTTGTTTGAAAGGATGATTCTTCTCAACCTCCGCTCTCTTCACCTTGCATCCTTGGTACTGCCTGTAGGATGAAAGATCGATCGCAGCCACTCTCGCCTCGTAGTCAGCTTTGCTGAGCTGCTCGTTCTCAAAACAATATTCTTTGTTGCGTAGCCCCGCACAGAGAAAACAGTTCTTGCAACCGATGCAGTCGCGGAGGAAAGCGGAAGAGGAACAGTTTACACAGTCCTGAGATCCCTTCAGTCCGTAACAACTGTGCACATCGACGCAGTCGTAGCAGAGCTGGCAACTCAGATTATAAAATCCGTCGACACAGCTCGTGTTCTTCTTGAAACCGTATCCGTAGTAACAGTCCTCGCAGAAGTCCGCATGCATGATCAAGTAACAATTCTTTGCGTATCCTGCATAGTGAATGTAATCCGAGTTCACGTTCGTTCCTTCGGCAAGCAAGTTGAGCGCAGGAACAGAGCGAACGAGCTCTAAAATCTGAGGAAAAATCGGTTGTGTGAAATCGACGTCCTTGCCATACGAACAGCTGTCCCAACGATCGCTGAACCAGCAATCTCGACAATAAACTGTCTTGCCGCTCTCCGAAGGATGCTCAGTCATCGTTCGTTTTTTACAGAGGCCGCATGTGGTTGTATAAAAATTTCTTTCATTCACGATGCTGAGTCGCCTCTGCTGTCTGCAATCCGGACAAAGCGTTGGTGGAGGGATGCCATATTTCTTCCCTCCGAAGATCGGCGAAACTTGATCGTAGAACGCAAGATCGTCATCCATGACCGTGAATGACAGAGCGCAGGAGGCGCAGAAGGTTTGCATGCAAGTCATCCTAGTCATAAATGTAAAGTAGTCAATACACTCAAAAAGATAAAGATCTATATCTTGCTTTACAGAAGCCATATTATTAGAATATTCTATTTGTAGTAATTTTATTACAACAAGCATGAAATCTTCTGACTTGATCGAACTCGGCTTAAGCGACGACGAAGCGAAAGTGTATATCGCACTGCTTGAACTCGGCGGATCGTACGTCAGTGCGATCGCGAAGCAGGCGGGAGTGCACCGCGTGGTGTGTTATAAAATTCTGGAAGGACTGACATCGAAAGGACTGATCTCGCAATTCTCCAAAAACAATGTTCGTCACTTCTCAGCAGAAGACCCGCGTATTCTCGTCCGGAAGCAGCAACAGAAACTCGAGCGTGCGGAGAAAATTCTGCCTGAACTTCTCTCGATGACCCATGCACTCGCCTACAAGCCGAAGATCCAGTACTACGAAGGAACTGAAGGGATCAGAAACGTCCTCGAAGACACGCTGAATGCCGAGCATGAGATTATCGGCTACACGGATTTCGGTGCACTTCCGAGCGTGCTCCCTGAGAACGAACTCATCCACTACGCGAATCAGAAACTCGAGAGACGTATCCGAACGCGCTTCCTTTCGCCGCATTCCAACGAAGGACTCCGTCATCTTGGTCACTGTTATCCGCAGGGATTCCATACGTACCTCGTGGAAGTGCTATTCGTGGATCCTGCTTCGGCACCCTTCGAGTATCAGATCACATTCTACAACGACCGTGCGGCAATTTTGTCACTCAATCCGAATGAACTCATTGGCATGATCATCGAGAGTTCCGTCTACACGAAGACCGAGCGTGCTGTCTTTGAACTCGCATGGAAGGGGGCGAGTGCCGACAAGCAGCCGATGCAAGGATTGAAAGAATAAACTTTAATACACCTCCTTTAGGTAGCACTCCTCGCAATACACAATTTCGGGGCGGTCGGGCGCATAACTTGTCTGAATCGCTTTCGAGCACTTCGCACACGTTCGATCGAAGAGCTTGAAGGGATTTTTGAGAGCGTACCGGTCAAAATGCCGCTGATTCGGGTGCCGTCTTGGAATCGACAAGCGATGGGTACGATAGAAATCGAGCTCTTGCTTGATAATCTTGAATGGTTTCTTGCTGACTTCGCACACGATCGCCCAGTTCAGGATGTCATCCGGAATATCGGCACTGTTATCCGGTAACTGCGCAGCAGGAATCGTTCTCGTTGCTTCGATTGCTGCTTCGTAGTCGCACCACCGGTAG
The DNA here is from genome assembly GCA_943350395.1 of Candidatus Peribacteria bacterium. Taxonomy (GTDB): domain Bacteria; phylum Patescibacteriota; class Gracilibacteria; order Peribacterales; family Peribacteraceae; genus SICN01. Next base: position 43,196 of record CALRAD010000002.1, on the reverse strand, counting down.
CCGCGCTTCTTGCATTCTTCTTTCGTCAGCGGGAAGAACGTCTGCGCCATCGTCTCGTTGTACCCAAAGAACGAATATTCTGAAGGAAAGAATCGCCCCCACTCCCCTGCCTGGCGCATGTGATCGATTATTCTGTTCACAAGTTTCCCGTACTCTTCTTCGGAATACTGCTGATTGAAGATACAATACTTGGAACGCCGCAGCCCTACGCAACCGAAGCAATGCGAGCAACCCTGACTGCAGTAGGTCGAATAGAGAATATCCGTGCAATTCGATGCGACTGCGTAATCGAAAAATAATTCGCGCGAGTCGGCACCGATGACACAGCAATCATAGGCGAGCTCGAGCCCATCACCCCACACATGCACGTCGAAGAGATCTTTCGCTGGCATCATGCAGTTCGTCGTGTAGCGGCAGTCTTCCTGATTGTAACAATCGAAACACCAGTGCGCGTTCTTCGACTGATTCATATTGTCTCCGACAACATTCTGATTCTGCTCGCCGCGCATACTCTTCACGGGCTGACGGCTGAAGAAGTCTTCCGCCTTTTTCCGCATTGCCTGTACAACGTCATGCGAACTTGATTCGAATGACTGCAAGAACGTTTCGTACTCCTGCTTCGTCTTCTGTTCGTTCCAGATGCAGTACTGTTTCTGCCTCAGATTCGCGCAGCCGAAGCAGTTCTTACACCCAATGCAATCACGGAGAAACTCGCTGTCGCTGCAGTTGTTGGAGTATCGCGCAAACCTCAGTGCATAGCACTGCGTGCAGTGCACGCACTCGTAGCAAAGCTCCGAAAGCATCAGATGAACCCCGTCGACACAATTTTTATCCATCACGAATGAATGCAGGTAATAACAATCCTCGGCCTGCTCGCCATCGAACGTCAGATAGCAATTCTTGATCTTGTAATTATCATTCGTGAACTCACTATTGATGTTCTCCCAGCCAAAGTGTGTGATCGCAAGCTGAGGCACTGCTTCCATGAGTTCTCTGAATTGCGAAAAAAACGGACGGTCGAAATCGAAATCACGTCCGTAAGAGAGCGGATTCCATGCATCGCTGAACCAGATATCTTTGTCGTACACCTTAAAAGGTTTATCCGGAGAGAAGACCGAGACAACCTGTTTCCCCGAGAAATCGCATATTCGTTTGTAGAGAGACCGACTGTTGTAGAACGCAAGTCTGCGCTGCAAACGGCAGGAAAAACAGAAATCTGGAAGAGGTAATTCATGGGTCTGCCCGCCAATCACCGGAGCAAGCTTCTTGTAGCAAGCAAGATCGTCGTCAGTGATCTCGAATGCCTCGGCACACCAGCTGTTGATACAGATTCGTTGCATGGAGCGGAATTGTAACACGCTTGAGGCACTATCATGTCAGTGCTTCCAGATAGCACTCTTCGCAGTACACCTGCTCCGGCCGATCCGGACCATACGTTGTCTGGATCGACTTCGAACACTTGCCGCAGATCCTCTCATAAAGCGTTCTCTTGTTCCTGAGTGTCATACGACCTTTGTGACGCTCAAAGAAACACTCATCCGGAACGGGCACACCGATCTGACGGTAGAACTTGAGCTCCTGCGCAGTAATCTTGTACTGCTTCTTTGAGGTCCTGCATGTCAGGACGTTCTTCAGAAGATCATCGTCTGCTTCTGCAATACTTTCAGGCAATGCAACCGCAGAAGCTTCTTTGCGATTCTTTCTTTCGTCATCCAGCCACTTCCATCCTCTGCTCTCTACATCTTGCTTCGTCATCGGGTAGTAATCCATCGCGAGCGATTCGTTGTAAGCATATGTCGAAACGCTGACAGGTAAGAACTCGCCATACTCGCGAGACTTTCGCATATGTTCAATGATTCTCGGTACAAGTGCTTCATATTCCTCTTTCGTGTACTGCTTATTGAGAATGCAGTACTGCTTGCGCTGTACACCGATACAGCCGAAACAATTTTTGCTGTGCGGACAGAGCGAGCAATAGATCATCTCGCTGACACTTGCGAGCACGTGACTGCAGAAGAGAGAACTATGGATGTCGTAGCCCATGACCGAACACTCGTAGAGAAGTTCGCCATCCCCACACTCCTGAATATCCATGCAATTCTTAAGCGGCATAAAGCCCTGATACACGTATCGGCAATCCCAGAGATCTTCGCTGTCGAAGCAAAACTGTGCATTCTTGCAGCCGACAAGATAATCACCAAGAACATCTTCATTCTGCACTCCGTGCATGTACTTCTGCGGATACTCCAGCTTGAGTGCACGGAAACGTTCCTGTGCAGAGCAGAGAGCACTCCGTGTACGAAGCAAATCGCGTGTCGCATGGAATTCTGCTTCGGTGTACTGCTTATTTTCGATACAAAACTGTTTGTTCTTCATGTTGCTGCACATAAGACAGTCTTTGCAGCCTGTGCAATTCTTGAGAAAGAGCGAACTCGAGCAGTTGTCGCAATCCTGCAAATACGACGAACCGTAGCAACGCACACAATCAACACATTCGTAACACAGCTCGCTCTTACGGACACGGAAACAGTCGCAGCAGTTTTCGCACTGGTTGATACTGTAACTGTAGTAACAGTCGCGGTTCTCGTCAGAGTCAAAGATCATGTAGCAGTTCTTGTTCTTCCCTGCGTGATTCGTATACGCGCAGTTCTCATCGAATTCGTAACCGGTAAAGAGGCTCGGGCGGGGAACTGCCAAACAGAGCTCCTGCCACTGATCAAAGAATGGACGCGAAAAATCAAATTCCTTTCCGTACTCGAGCGCGTCCCACTTGTCGCTGTGCCAATCCTCCTGTCGGTAGACCTTATAGGGAGAGCCCGGTCTTATATTGGAGATGACCGATGCACCCGTTAAGTCGCATGTGCGCTCATAGAGACTGAGCTGATTCACGCACGCCATACGACGCTGCAGTCGGCAATCGGGGCACATCGTCGGTTCGGGCAAGTTCTGTTTCATTCCGCCGATGATCGGAGAGAGCATATCGAGAAATTTTCGGTCTTCGTCAGTGACGGAGAAGGATGTCTGACACTGCTGGCAGGTATGTGCGTTGTGCATACTGATCAGTATCGTGTATTTCGTCTGAAAAGAACAGATAGCTTTTTTTCTCTCTATAAAGGGCTTACTGTACTTATAAATCAATTTTGTCTATACTTTTAGACAAATATGAACGATCGACCTTCGTACTCCGGTACCGCGATACGCCCGCTACTGAAACGTGCAGGACTTGATGAGAAAGAATCAGAAGTGTATCTCGCACTTCTCACAATGAAAGCAGGACGCGTGAGTAATATTGCACGCGCCGCAAAACAATCGCGAAGTCATACGTACCTCGTGCTTCAGAGCCTTGAAGAAAAAGGTTTGGTTTCACACGTCGAACAGGGAAAAGTTCTCCAATTCGTCGCCGAGCCCCCGCACCGACTTGTGCACTACGCAAAGAACCGTGAGCAGGAGTGGAAGGAAACGCAGACACTTTTAGAAGGTGCATTGCCGCTCCTAAAAACGCTGACACCGAACTACGTAGGGTCGCCGCGTGTGACGACACTGCATGGTCTCGACGGAATGAAGCAGGTGTACAGGGACGTTCTACTGCAGAACGGCTTCTGCGCATTCTTCAATTCGGAAATGATGTTCAATTCATTCGGAAGCAACGTCGTCCCGATGCTTTTCGGAAGTCAACAACGTCTTCGCGGTCGCGAACTCTTCGTCGACAACGCCGGTGCACGCAGATACATCACAGAGATACCGCAAGATGACGAGTACGAAGTCCGCCTGCTTCCAAAAAGTATGCAATTCATGTCCGAGATGGTTATTTTTGAAGATACCGTCGCATTATTTGCGTATGACGATGAATTGACGATTGTCAAAATCGAAAACAAGAATTTTGCCGATACGTTCAGAATGTTCTTCGAGTCACTGTGGCTGCAGGCGACGAAGACCCATCCTGCGCCCCGCAGCGGCGGGGCTTCGGAGGGCTTCGCTCCGATCAATAAAAAGAAATGACGTTTTGATTAGTAGACTGTTTCAAGATAGCAACGCTCGCAATACACGATTTGCGGTTTTTCGGGAGAGTACGTCGTCTGCATTTCTTCTTTGCATTTGGCGCAATCGCGTGCCCAAAGCTTCCTCGGGTTTCTCCGAAGAATCCTGTCTTTATGACGCTCATCGAAGCAGCGCTTCGGAAGCGGGAGTCCCATGCTTCGGTAGAACTTTAGTTCCTGCGGAATGATCTTAAAGGGCCTGCCGGTGGCTTCACAGACGAGAATCTTGGTGCAGATGTCATCGCCGACATCGGTAATCGTCTCAGGGATCTCCGGCTTCGGCCCGAGGTATGTCTCCTGCTGATCGGACTCATCGCGCCACGAAAATCCATGCGCGAGTGCCTGCTCTTTGGTGAGCGGAAAATAATCGACAGCATTTGTTTCGTTGTAGCCGTACGGACACAGATCGAGAGGAAAGAACTCGCCCCACTCCCCGAACTTCTTCATCTGCTCAATGATCTTCGGCACCAGCTCGTCGTACTGCTCTTTTGTGTACTGCTTATTGAGAATGCAGTGCTTCGCATTCCGTAGCCCTGCGCAGCCGAAACAATTTTGGCAGTGATGACATTCGATTGAGCAATACACATCGCTGCCGTACCACACCATGAACGTGAACGCCGAGCGCGGAGCACCGACCGTGGAACCGACGAAGTAGTTATGGTCGACACCATCAGGAGAAGTGAACGTCGCATCCTGACTCCTGATTCCTTTCGGTGTGAAAGCAATGTGCTTGCAGTCCTCGCAGTCCGTAACATCGAAACAATCGAAACTGTTCTTACTGTTATAAACGGCATCACCGGTGCAGTTTTCTGATGCGTATGTATGTGCGCTTCGATGCGGGAGTGTTGCCTTCAACGCATCGAAACGCTCTCGAAGTGCGTCGATCTTGCCGTGCGTGAGCGGCAGAAGCTCGCGTTGCATTTTTTCGAAGCCTTCCTTGCCGACGAAGTTATTGAGAATGCAATACTCTTTACGATGTAGACCGAAACAGCCGATACAGTTTTTGCAGGATTCGCAATCTTCGATCATCAGACACGACGTACAGTCGCGGCAATTCATGAACCAGAGACATTCGTAGCAGCGTTGCGACGAAACGCCTTCGTAGCATCGCTCACATGAGTATAAGCAAAGCCCGTCGAGTGTATCTTTTGAGAATGAAATATAATTACTGAACATGCAGTCTTCGTCATGACCGCCACCGAAGACGAGATAACAGTTCTTCAGAAAAAGCGCATGGTTCGTGTAGTAACTGTTCTCAACTCCGGTCGTCAGAAGTGAAATTCGCGGTACCGTGAGTCGAAGTTCCTGTACCTGATCGTAGAAAGGCTTCGAGAAATCGATGTCTCTTCCGTATGCCTTTGGATCCCACCGATCACTCCACCATTCGTCCTGGTCGTACACAGGGAATTCTTTCTCCGGAGCGTAAATAGAGATGATCTGCTTCCCTGAAAGTGAACTTTTTCGATGATAGAGATGTCGGTCATTGCGCATCAGGAGGCGCCTCTGGAATCTACATGCAGGACAGAGCGTCGGCGGAGGGATTGCGCATTTTTTGTCACCGAAGACGGGCGAGATATCGTCGTAAAACTGAAGATCATCCTTGCTGATCCCAAACGATGCCGAGCAGTGGGTGCAGGATCGTTGCATGGTTAATAGACGGTTTCGAGGTAACACTGTTCGCAGTAGACAGTCTCCGGTCGCTCGGGGCTGTACGTCGTCTGGATTTCTTTCGAGCACTTCGCACACTGCCTTTGCCAAAGTCTGCGGGGATTACGAAGCGCCATGCGTTCTCTGTGCCGCTGATCGAAACATTTTCGCGGAACCGGAATATTCATTCGTTTATAGAATGCAAGTTCTTGCGGAATGATTTTGAAAGGTTTTTTGGTGACCTCGCAGAGGAGAATCTGCTTCGTGATGTCATCCGATACATCGTGAATGGACGATGGCACAGCGACAACCGGACCAAGGTATTGCTCAGCCGTTGATTCCGTATCTTTCCATCGCCAGCCGCGCGCGAGGACTTCCTCACGGGTCAGTGGAAAGTATTGGAACGCGATTGTCTCATTGTAGGCAAACGGACTGAGTGCATGCGGGAAGAAGTGACCCCACTCACTTGTATTTCGCATATGCTCGATCAATTTCTCACGCAAAGCTTGATACTCCTCTTTCGCATACTGCTTGTTCAGGATGCAATATTGCTTACTCTTCAGACCAACGCAGCCGAAGCAATCTTTGCAGTTGAAACAGCTATCGCAGTACGCGATATTGCTTGAGGGGCTCATACAACCCTGGCAACAGAGAACGGTATGCCCGTAGGACGTGAGACAATTGAAGCAAAGTTCCCCGATCTTCGCGGAAAAATTGGAATCGTGACAATCCTTGTATCCGTCGAGGGTCGCACAGTGACGGCAGTCCTCGCAATTCTTGAGATCATAACCGTCCACAATGTTCTTGCAGTGGTAGAGATAGTCTCCGGTCACATTCTCGGAGTTGAATCCGTGATACACCTTCACGATTTCTTTGCCGACGAGGACCGCGACCTGACTTTTTGCCCACGCAATTGTTTCGTGAGCGTCGAAACGGAGCTCCGCAATTTTTGCCGCATACTCTTCTTTGGAATACGGCTGATTGAAGATGTGATGTGTCTTGTGCTGAAGCCCAACGCACCCGAAACAGTCGCTGCAACCGACACAGTGCACCAGAAATGAAGAAGAGGAACAGTTGTCACAGTCACGCGAGAATGTAAGTCCGTAACATTCGACGCAGTCGATGCATTCGTAACAGAGCTGACACTTGTAACAGTAGAGACAGTCAAACAGATCCTTCGACTTCCAGACAATATGTCCGTACGCACAGTCTTCGTTGCCGACATTCCCGAAGACGAGATAACAATTGCGGCTTTCATTGGCCATATTGCAGTAGTCGGTATTCTCACACTGCGCATTGGCGATCGACATGCGCGGAACCGTCCGATGCAACACCGCGACTTGATCAAAGAATGGTTTTTCGAAGTCCGGATTTTTCCCGTACGCAAGACCGTCCCACTTGTCGCTCCACCACTCGTGCATTTCGTAGACGGGGAATGGAACGTCCGTGTCGAACATCGAAATAATTTTCTTACCGCTTAGATCGCATGTGCGGTGGTAGAGGTTGAAAAAGTTCCGGAACATCAAACGCCGCTGTCTGCGGCAATTAGGACAATCCGATGGAAGCGGCATATCGATTCTTCCAAAGAAATCCTCATCGACAGTGTCGAGAGTGAAGTGAGCCGAGCAGTGGGTGCAAGATTTTTGCATTAGTAAACGGCTTCAAGGTAACACTGCTCGCAGTAGACAGTCTCCGGTCGCTCGGGGCTGTACGTCGTCTGGATTTCCTTGCTACATTTTGCACACGCACGAGTCCAGATTTTTCGTGGGTTCCTGAGCGCTCTGCGATCTGCATGACGTTGATCGAAACACCGAAGCGGGAGCGGAATCCCTCGCTCGCGGTAGAACTTCAATTCCTGAGGAATGATCTTATACGGTCTGCCCGTGACCTCACAGATCAGAATCTGTTTGCAAATATCATCGCTGACATCACTCACCGACCACGGTACTTCTATCTTCGGACCCAAGTACTTCTTCTCTTCCGGATCTTCCGGTCTCCAGCGAAGACCCTGTTTTTCCGCGATTTCTTTGGAGAGCGGAAAATATTCTTGCGCAACAGTTTCGTTGTAGGCATACGGAGAAAGTGTTGCTGGTAAGAATTCGCCGTACTCACCCGTACTGCGCATATGTTCGATAATCTTCGGCACCAGTCTCTCGTACTCCTCTTTTGTGTACTGCTTATTGAGAATGCAGTACGAACCGGCACGAAGACCGTTGCAACCGAAGCAGTCGTGTGAACCGTCGAGGCAGTAGCGGCAGTACAGAAGATCCCTGACGTTATTCCAGCACGATTCGCTGAACCGGACATTGTAGAAGCCGTTTCCGATCAGGTGATTTTCGTACCCAAGCTCCCCAGGTATCCCCCATGCGTAACAGTCTCTACATTCCCTGCATTGGTGAAGCCATGTGCAGTACGAGCAATCTTCGTCGTAAGTGCAGTCGAAGGACTGCTTCACGTTCTTGCAGTGATTCAAGTGATCTCCGCTGACATTTTCATTACTGAGTCCCGCATATTCTTTATGAGGTAGTGAAAGACGAAGTTTCATAAATTCTTCCTTCGCACGCTCGAACATTTCTCTGCTACAGCGAATATCGGCAACCGCTTGGAGATAACTCTCTTTGTCCATCTTCTGATTGAACAAATGATATTCCTTGTTGGTGAGGTTTACGCAGCCGAAACAATTTTTGCAGCCGCGACAGGCAAAAAGCATCTCCGATTCGCTGCATGTCTCGCAATATTGACTGTGACGCAGATCGTAACAGTGCTCGCAGTCGACACACTCGTAACAGAGCTCACTGTCGAAAACGAAGAAGCAATCGATCAAGTTCTTGCTCCTGTGAATGTACATGCAATAGTAGCAATCCTCGTTATCGTTCGCTGCGAAAACCAGATAGCAGTTCCTGTTTCTGGTCGTCAGGTTCGTGTACTCGCAATTCTCATTCTCAGCCTGCAGATTCACCGAACGCATCGGAGTTTTGAGAAGAAGTTCCCCAAATTGCTCGAAGAACGGACGTGAAAAATCGAACTCGCGTCCATAATCATGTGGATCCCACTTATCCGTGTACCACTCACGGTGATCGTAGACCGTGTACGGCGAATCGGGAGCATAAATCGAGAGGATCTGCTTCCCCGTGAGATCACACTTCCGGTGGTAGAGCCGCTTCTCGTTCCTCCACGCAAGACGTCTCTGCTGACGACAGTCAGGACACAGAGTCGGGGGTGGGATCAGTTCTTTTTTGCCGGCAAAGATCGGTGAGACTTTCTCGAAGAAGAGAAGATCGTCCTCCGGGATCTCAAACTTCGCTGAACAGTGAAGGCAGATTTTTTTCATCAGTAGACAGTGGAAAGGTAGCAATCCTCACAATAAATAATCTCTGCTCTCTCGGGTGCGTATGTTGTCTCCGTCTGCTTCTTGCACTTCGCACACTCGCGCGTGAAGAGCTTATAAGGATTTCTTTTAGTGATCCGCAGACGGTGACGTTCGTCAGGGCAAAGGAATGGCACGGGGAGGTCCATGGAACGATAAAATTTTAGTTCCTGGGGAATAATCTTGTAGGGCTTTCCTGTCGCCTTGCACAGCAGTATCTGCTTGCAGAGATCATCGGAAACTTCACCGATCGTTTCCGGAAGCGTGACGTCCGCACCCATGTACTGCTTCTCTGTTTCCCTGTGTTCGTACCAGCGCCAGCCGCGTGCGAGTACCTCTTCTTTTGTCATCGGAAACAGATCCGGTGCAAATGTTTCGTTGTAGGCGAAAGCACAGAGTGACATAGGGAAATATTCACCGTAGTCGCTACCCTTCTTCATGTGCTCGATGATCTTCGCACGCAGAACGCGATACTCCTCTTCCGTATACTGCACGTTGAAGATGCAGAAACGCGCATGCTTGAGTCCAACACAGCCGAAGAGATCTGATGACGTCGTGCACTCGAAGCAGTACTCGCAGTCCTTCAGTGTGATACAGGTCGAGCAGAATTTGGTGTTATAGGTTCGGTCCCCGCAGGCGGAGCACTGGTACACGAGCTCACTATTCTGACCCCATGAGTTGAAGTCCATGCACGTCTTGCACGTGAGCGAGAGTCTCTGGCAATGCCTGCAATCCTCGAGATCTTTCACGTCGAAACAATGCACGGCGTTCTTGCAGTCGTAGATACGGTCACCGGTGCACCCTTCGCTTCGCTGAATATCAAGTGCGCGGTGCGGCTGAGTCGCGAAGAACGTATCGCATTGCTCTGCAAGCTTCAGTAGTCCGCTGCGCGTATCGAGTGCAAACTCCTTCTTATACTTCTCGTACTCCTCTTTCGAGTACTGCTGATTACAGATCATGTACTGCTTGTTTCTCTGATTCATGCAGCCGATGCAGTCTTTGCAGCCGTGACAGTATTTCAGGAAGAATCCATCGCTGCACTGCTGGCAATCCTGACTGAAGAGCACTGTATGACAGCCGGTACAGTCAATACACTCGTAGCAGCGCTCACACTCGTAACACACCGAGCAGTCCATCAGATCTTTCGATTTCTTGAGGAGGTTGCTGTAGTAGGAGTCCTCACAGATATCGCTCTCGCAGATCAGATAGCAGTTTTTGAGGTACCCTGTGCAGTTATTATAATCGCTGTTCTCCATTGTTCCTGGCGTATTGAAGAGCGCGAGATGCGGAGTGACATTCAAAAGTTCATGGAACTGCTCGAAGAACGGTCTGCTGAAATCGAATGAACGACCGTACGTGAGTCCATCCCACTGATCACTGAGCCAGGCATCGATGCCGTACACGGGAAACACGCAGTCGGTATTGTATTGGGAGATGATCTGCTTCCCGGTCAGATCACATTTTCTGTAATACAAGCTTCGTGTGTTGCGTTCACAGAGTCGTCGCTGCAGACGGCAATCGGGACAGGTCTTCGGATCCGGAACATCGAAGAGCTTCAGGAGGCGCTGATCTTCACTTGTGATTTCGAAGTGTGCCGAGCATTGGGTGCAAATATTTTTCATATGAAAAATTAGGGGAAACTTGGACGTTGTGCGTCCCTTTCGATGACGACTACACTATCCCATACTTCGCAAAATGCGTCCAACACTCAATATTATTTTTCTTATATTTTGTTTATATTAAGCCATTTATTGATAGTAAAATACTGTAGAAAAAATTCGACAACACAGGTATAATACAGGGTGAATGATCACGGAACTCTTAAAGATCGGCTTGAGTGACGAAGAGGCGCGCGTTTACCTCGCTTGCCTCGAAATCGGCGGCGGACCGGTGTCGATCATCGCACGGAAGGCTGGTGCGAACCGCGTAAGCTGCTACTACACCATCGACAACCTTCTGCAGAAAAAACTCCTGAGTCAGTACAACAAGAACGGAGTGAAGTGTTTTGCTCCGGAACCCCCTGAGCAACTCGTACGAATTACGGAAGAACGAATGAATATGGCGCGGAGTCTGATGCCGGAACTGAAATCGTTGATTTCAACGTCGGCATTCAAGCCGAAGATCAGGTTCTACGAAGGAAGGGACGGTGTGGAGAAAGTCTTCACGGAATCTCTCACGGCGAAGCGTGAGATCCTCGGCTACACGAACCTCAAGAATGTCACTGAGTTCTTTCCGGACTTCTTTCGAAATTACACACAAACGAAATTGAAGAAAGGCATTAAAACCCGCTACCTCTCCCCCACCACCGTCGAGACTGTGCACGTGCTCGATACATTTTTACCGGAAAAGTACGATGCAAACCTCATCGAAATTCTGCTCGTGAACAAAAATCAGTTCCTGTTTGAGAACGAAGTCCTCATCTTCGGAAACTCCGTCGGTATCGTTTCCCTCAATACAGATGAACTTTTGGGGCTCATCGTCGAAAGCCCAACGTTCGCACGCACGATGAAAGCAGTATTCGATTTGGCATGGCTCGGGGCGACTGCATTCGTGGCGAAGTGACGGTCCTCATCCCCTAACCCCTTCTCCGTATGCCGGAGAAGGGGGAGCCCGTACCTTTCTCAATACAAACTTTCCTCTCTCCAGCCAATGGAGAGAGGTGGCTCCGCAGAGCCGGAGTGAGGACCGTTACGTCAACATCATCATCACCCCAAGCACCCCGTCCATGATGAAAGAAATCCACGTGATGAGAATCGGTATTCCAAGTGCGCGTTCAAGAACGAGAAGTCCGATCAGGATCATCGGACCGCGATCCATAAAAGTGTCGTACGCCTCTGAATATTGATAGGGAATAAACGCTTCGAGAATTTTCGATCCATCGAGAGGAGCGATCGGCAACAGGTTGAATGCCATGAGTCCGAGATTGATGAACAGTGAATTAGTGAGAACTTGTGTGAGGAATGCCTGCAGTCTCTCCCCTGCTCCATGGGTCATGAGTAGTTCCTCGCTCGCCGCGACGTGCATGATCTGCGGAGCGATGAGGAGAAGAAGAACGAACGCGACAATCGCAAGAACCAGATTCGAGAGAGGACCTGCAAGAGACACAAGGGCGCTGTCTCTGCGAATATTTCGGAAATTCCGAGGATCGATCGGGACAGGCTTGCCCCAACCGAAGTGCACGAGGAAAAACATCAGTGTCCCGAGCGGATCCAGATGCGCAATCGGATTCAGCGTCAGTCGACCCAAATCGCGCGCCGTATGATCCCCAAGACGATCGGCAACGTATGCATGCGCCCACTCATGTACGGTGAGTGCGATGAGAATTGCAATGATAAATGGTGGATTGAGGATCTCCTGCATGGAAACAGTGTACAGAAGCATTGACGGAATCTCACCCTCCTTGTAAAGTCCTTTGGCTCATGTCCAGAATGTGTTCCATGACCGGCAAAAAAGGCTCGACGGGCAACAACCGAAGCCATTCCAAGCGCGCAACACGCAGAACGTACCGTGCGAATATCCAGAAGAAGCGCATCTTGGATCGCAAAACCGGCAAATACGTGACGATGAAAGTATCGACTGCGTATCTCAGAACGCTCGCGAAGCAATTGCAAGCTGCGTAAGTGAAGGGGTAGGATATTCCTTAATCTATTCCTTCCCTCCTTCTTTCATGAACCTTCTCGTGAAACCCCTCACCGGCATACTGGGTCTTGTGCTCACCCTCGTCGGTGTCGCGGGTTTCTTCGTCCCCGGCATGCTCCTGATATTCGAAGTGAACACGACACACAACATCGTTCACCTCGCAAGCGGCCTCATTGGGCTCTTCGCGTTCAATTCAAGCCAATCTGCCTCCCGCACGTTCCTCATCATCTTCGGACTCGTCTACGGCGTCGTGGCGATCCTCGGATTCATGATGGGTGGAGAAATTCTTGGCTTCTTCCATGCAAATGAAGCGGACAATTACTTGCACCTCGCGATCTCAGCAGCCTGTCTTGTCGTGGGCCTCGGAAGCGGAAAATAGATCACTCCGTGACTGCAAAACCCCGCGCATGCTGTGCTCGGGGTTTTTTCTTGTTACAATGCAGCTCGATGCTTTCCATCGTGATGCCGGCTTTCAACGAAGAACTGAATATCGAACGCACGCTGCGCGAGACGCAGGCATGGCTCATGACGAAAGACGTCGAGTGGGAAATCGTCGTCGTTAATGACGGATCGAAAGACGGAACGGGGAAGGTCCTTGAAAAACTTGCACAAGAAATTCCGCAGCTTCAAATCGTCACGCACGAAAAAAACAGAGGCTACGGAGCGGCTGTAAGATCCGGGTGTGATGCCGCAAGAGGCGACGTCATCGGCTATATGGACAGTGACGGGCAATTCAAGGCGAAAGATTTCGATCTGCTGCTGCCAAAACTTTCCGAAGCTTCCTTCATCACCGGTCGCAGGCGAAAGCGCGCCGATCCGTTCATCCGGAAACTGAACGCAAAATTATTTGGTCTTCTCAGCTGGGTGGTGCTCGGCATCTGGGTCAGGGACATCAACTGTGCAATGAAGGTCTTCACGAAAGACGTATGGAATCGTACGCGTCCGACACACTCCACAGGCGCTCTCATCAATGCCGAAATGTTCTATCGAGCACAGAAAGCCGACATTCCATGGGTCGTCGTCGACGTACCGCATGCAAAGAGAGAATTTGGAACGCAGACGGGTGCAAATCTCGGCGTGATTCTCCGAATGTTCCGAGAACTTTGGGCATTGAAGAATATATGACAGAAGTAGAACGAGTATGAGATTCCAAAAACATGTACACTGGAAGACATTCATGCCGATTCTTCCGATACAAAAAACATTGCGCAAAAGTCCGGAGGCAAATCAAAGAGGATGGTGGGCGGTAGTGATTGTCATCGTGATCTTCGCCCTCGCGCTGACGCTCCGACTGTGGTTATCGCCGAGCGAAGGCTACGGCTTCGATGTCGGTACGAATAAAGGGTGGTCCTACAGTGCCGTCATCTTGGGACCCGGGAAATCCTACACACAGCAATTGAAGGGCAGCATGCTTCCGAACTATCCGCCGGTCGGCATCCTCTCTTTTTACTCAGCCGGCTGGATCTATCAACGCACGCTCTCACCGTCACTGGACATCGATGCACCGGCATTTCAGACGATCATCAAGCTGCCGGCAATCATCGCAGACCTTCTCACGGCTATCTTGCTCGGACTTCTCATCGGATTCTGGAAAAGAAATCTTTGGCTCGGCATCGCTGCGGGAGCACTCTATGCTTTTCATCCTGCAACGTTTCACTTAAGCGCGCACTGGGGACAAACTGACAGCATCTATTCGATGTTCCTCGTGGGCGCCTTCGGTGCGTTCGCGTACGGCTTCCCGATGATCTCGGGCTTTAGTATGGCGCTGGCACTGCTGACGAAATTGCAAGCAGCCGCCTGTCTGCCCCTCTTCGTCATTCTTGCACTCAAAAACGGCTGGAGAAACGCTGTAAAAATATTCCTCGGAGGATGTATCGCAACTGTCCTCGTACTCACTCCGTTCTGGTGGCAAGGAGCATTAAAGGACGTCTTCAATATCTACACGACAAGTGTCGGATTCTACGACAGCGTCTCGAGCGCCGCATACAATTTCTGGTGGTCGATGTACGGCGACGCGGCGGGGAACATGCACGATACCGAGATCCTCTTCGGAATCGGATCCTACCAAAAGATCGGTTTGAACTTGTGGTTCCTCAGTTGTCTCTACGGAATCATCCTTTTCTGGCGCTTCCTCAAACCTTCACCGAAGACGAGAGAGACGCTCCCCGTCATTTTCTTCGCCGCTGCTTTCAGCATCTACGGATTCTTCCTCTGGAACACGCAAATGCACGAGCGCTACGACTTCGCACTCCTCCCACTCGGATTCGTCGTTGCATTCCTGAATGCGAAATCCGCAAGACTGTACATTTTGATCTCCGCCTTCGTGTATCTCAATTTCCTCGGATGGCTCCATGCGGGATGGATCGATCGTGCGGTCTTCGACCAATTCCCGATGCTTGATGTCTTCATTGCGTCAGGCATCGTCATTTTCTTCTTCCTCTACGCGGGACTCGGATGGCAAATGAGGAAAGACCTTCTTGCCGCCCCTGCTTCTCCGTCGAAGATCGGAAGAATCCGACAATTCATGGTGAGGTTTTCACTAAAGAAGAAATAGGAAGCGCCTCGCCCCTGCCCTTGTGGGAAACCCGTATTCAGTGTTCACTATCCGTCGCATGATACGGAGAGGTCGCATAGTGGCATAGAGTACCGCTCGCAAGCGAGCATTGATCCTTCTGCATCATCCTGAGAACTACGGAGAGGTCGCATAGTGGCCTAGTGCGCTCGCTTGGAAAGCGAGTAGACCTGAAAGGGTCTCGGGAGTTCGAATCTCCCCCTCTCCGCCACAAAAAAAGACGCCCCAGAAATCAGAGCGTCTCTTTATCATTCATACATTATTTACACACCTCGCAGGTGCCACTCATGCAGCAAGACATCTTCTTGCCCCACGCCATCACGGCAACAACGAAAGCAAGGATCGAGAGTGAGCCCGATGTGGAACCGAACTGAATCGCAAAACGCGCCGGATCGGTGCCGACGATCACATGCGTCTGATAGACGCCAACGAGTGCCGCGACGGCGACGAGAAGAAGGAGCAGGCAAACGATCCACTTGCCGACCGTGCAGCTCGTGGAACATCCTGCATGCTTCTTACTGAGGATAGCCATAGAACGAGGAGAGAAAAGAAGTAAGTGGAGGATAGTGTAGCACAGGAGTATTCTGTACTCATGAAGATCTCTCGCAATTGGCTCTCAGATTTTATCGACTGGAGCGAAACAGATCCTGCAGTGATCGCAGATCGCATGACACGCGGCATGGGCGAAGTGGATGAGGTGACGGAGCTTGGCTCACTGATGGAGAACTGTGTCGTTGCCAAAATTCTCACGCTGAATAAACACCCGAATGCCGACAAGCTCTCTGTTTGCACGCTCGAAACGGATCAAGGCACGAAGCATGTCGTCTGTGGAGGAACCAATCTGAGGCAAGGAATGCTTGTTGCATTAGCGCATGTCGGCGCAACGGTGAAAGCTGGCGGCAAAGAATTAGTGACGCTTCAGAAAGTGAAAATCCGCGGCGAAGAAAGTGAAGGCATGATCTGTGCAGCCGAAGAAGTGGAAATCGAAGCTCTCTTTCCATCAAAGCCGGAGGATGGCAGCAGACCGATTGCGGATCTCACTCGAGGTGAATACAACGTTGGTGCTCCCCTTCGCGAAGCGCTCGGGCTCACCGATGTCATTTTCCATATCGACAATCATGCGATTACCAATCGCCCAGATCTCTTCTCGGTGATTGGTGTCGCAAGGGAACTCGTCGCAATGGGTCTTGCAACGTGGAAGAAAGAGCCCGCGATGCCCACGTGCGTGTTTCCGAAAACCGATCCTCCGTTCACGCTTGAAAATGACGCAGGAGAGCTGATTCCGTACTACCGAGGCTGTCTCCTGACACTCAAGAACATCGGACCGTCACCCGAGTGGATGCAGAAAAGGCTGATTGCGACCGGCTGGAGACCGATCAACCTCATCGTCGACATCACGAACTACGTCCTCGTCGAGATAGGCATGCCGCTACACGCATTCGATGCGGATGATTTCAAAGGCACGCTGCGAATCCGCAAGAGCAAGAAAGGCGAAAAAATAACAACGCTCGACAAAGCCGAAAGAATCCTGCCTGAGGGAACGATCGTCATCAGTGATGATGCCGGGATCTTCGATCTCTTCGGCGTCATGGGGGGACTTCGGACTTCCACGAAGAATACGACGCGCAAAATCTTCCTACAGGCGGGCATCATTGATCCAAAGTCCGTGCGAAAAACAGTAATTGCCATGGGCCACAGAACCGATGCGGCGACTGTCTATGAAAAAGACGTCCTTCCTGTCACCGCAGACTTCGGTTTGATGCGCGCTGTCGAATTATTTTTGGAACTTTCGGAAGGATCATGCGTGAGTTCAAAGCCGGTGACATGGGGCAAACACGAGAAGCCGAAAGTAATCAACGTACATGTAAAAAAGCTGCAGGAATTCATTGGAGTTGATATTCCTTCGACGAACATCAAGACAATCCTCGCTCATCTTGGTTGCACGGTGAAAACAATCCCAAAAGATGCAATCGCAGTGACGACTCCGGCGTGGCGCAGGGACCTCACACACGTACAAGACATCGCAGAAGAAGTAGCACGCGTGTACGGATACTCCGAGATCGTTCCAAGCATGCCCGAAGCATCGATCGAGCCTCCTGTTCGCGATACGAAACTGCATGCAATCCGAGATTCTCTGTCGGAAGCGGGAGCAATTGAAATGCTGCACCTCGCATTCACAAGTCCCGCACAGTTGAAGAGGTGGCGTCTGGATCCGTCCGAAGCGGTGAAGATCGAGAATCCAATCGGAGAAGAACTGTCGCTGATGCGGACGAGCTTGCTGCCCTCGCTTGTCGAAACGGCAGCCGGCGAACTCAAAAAAAATGGTGCAGAAATCCTCAAAGTGTACGAAGTGGGTCATGTGTTTCGGAAGAACGACGAACACGCGGGCTTGACATACGCCGTGCTTTCACGCGGAAAAACGACGATGCAAAATTCTCCTCTTCTCATCGCGAAAGCAGGCATCATGAGAGCTTTGGCGAGCGCCGGGTACACGGCAACTCTACGCAAAGGTTCGGTTCCGATGCCGGGAGTGGCGCACGTTGGACGGAGCGCGGAGATTTTGGTGGGCAACACGCTCATCGGACATCTCTTCGAGTTGCATCCTCTTCTCCTCAGTTCCCTCGGGCTCCCCGAGAGAACGGCCGTCGCAACACTCGGACTGCATCGGCTATTCCCTCTCCCGGCAACCGTAACGATCGCGAAATCACTTCCTGTCTTCCCTGCAATCATTCTCGACGAGACCATGCCGCTGACGGAGAAGAAGAATTATGAGACGATCCTCAAAGCACTGAAGAACATCGATCCTCTCCTGACAAGCATCGAGACCGTGCACCTCTACGAAAAAGACGCGCTGAAAACTCTGACACTGCGATTCACCTATCGATCATCCGACCGAACGCTGACACAGGAAGAGGTGGAGAAGATTCATGGGAAAGTTCTCACCGAATTGCAGAAATCCTGAAACCGCGCGAAGCATCGCGCTCCTTTTTCTATCATTATTTCATCAAAGGGAGCGGCATGCTTGCCGCGTACTAGCTATCATATGAAAATCTACACTCGCACCGGCGATAAGGGGAAAACGGGGCTCTTCGGTGGACAGCGCGTCGCAAAATCGGCACTGCGACTGCATGCATACGGGTCACTCGACGAACTGAATGCCTGCCTTGGCGTGATTGCAGCAGAAAAAAATCTGCCTGTGCCACTACCAAAACAAATCGAAATCATTCAATCGCTCTTGTTCCAAATCGGAGCCGATCTCGCGACCCCTCTCGAAAGCAGTGCGAACATTCTCCGCATGACCGAAGCACCCGCGATGCAGATGGAACAGTGGATCGACGCGCTTGAAGTGGAATTGGCACCACTGACACGTTTCATCCTTCCTGGAGGAAGCAAGGCAGGTGCGGAGTTACACTTCGCACGGACGATCTGTCGTCGTGCGGAGAGACTGATCGTTGAACTGGATGAAAAAGAGGAGATCACGAAGGCGATCATCATGATTGTAAATCGATTGAGCGATTATTTGTTCGTCGCAGCAAGATATGCAAATAAAAAATTAGGGGCGGAGGAGAAAGGCGTGGAGATACCGAGGGGGTGAAATCCTTGCCAAGTCGAGAATTATTCCTATAGTCATGCCATGTCTTCCGTGCTTGACGATACCGAATACGAACAGCAAGGAGCCGCTGTGGTTCGCGAGATTCTTTCGCAAGCTACCGTGCTACCAGAAACAGAAGAGCAATTTTTAGTTGCAATACAAACGATGTGCCTGGACCTCCGTGAACTGATTCCCATAGCGATGAATGTCAGAAAAGAGATTGCCATGGGATGGCAGGAGACATTGCATCACATACCGAACGTCATCGGTCTTCACCCAGAGTTTTCGAGCGCAGCACAGACAAGAATCGATCTGTTGCGAGGAAGCATTGAGCGAAGAATCGACGAAGAATTGGAACAATCGGCCGGCAGCGCGCTCTCCAACGATGATTCAGCGATCAACCTTCGTGATGATTCGGGAATATTTTTACGATAAATTTTCTCCTCACAATTTCTACACCTCCGCAAACGGCATCGCAAAGTTGATCCACGCAAAGAACCCGAAAGCGATCAGGAGGGGAAGAAAAACAACGAGTGTCAGTGACAGTGATATTTTGTCGCGACTGAGACTCGAAACAAGCGTGCTCCCGCCAAACAGTATTCCCATGAAAAGAAGCGGTAAATCGACAACGTTCAGAAACAGTGAGAGTGAACCAACCGCGATCCCGCGATTCACCAGCACGATCGCAACGATCGTCAGCGCACCCAGAAGGTAAAAGACTGCTGCCGAGGCTTTTCTGAGGGAAACCACAGACGGAGTATACAGGAAGCTTTCATCGAATCGGAGATGAATGATGAAGTACGAATTATGAATGATGACTCTTCCTAGAGAGAAACAAGGTGCTTAATTCGTACTTCATAATTCTTGATTCATCTTAAAAAACCCATCGACCCACACCAATCTATCTACTTCAGCCTCTTCTGCACTGTTATGCGCTTTCTTCCCTGCGCTCTGCGCTTTCGCATCACTCTGCGACCGTTCTTGGTCGCAGTGCGCGCAAGGAAACCGTGCACGCGTAGACGCCGACGCCAACGTAACTTACCAAGCATAAAGCCAAGAGAGGGTACAGAATATCTGCTCCAACCGTCAAGGCTATCGAGAGACCGGAAAAGACTCTTCGTTCGTCTTCGCTGTGCAAGGCAAAAATAATTAGTTAAGATCTAAACGATTTCCCCTGCTTTCTATGCGCTATCACGACAAACTCACCCCGACTGAAGCGCCAATTCTCGACATCATTGGGAAGCGCTGGAGCTCTCTCGCATTCGAGCCAACCCCTCTGAAGGGGGAGATGATCACGTCTCTGTTCGAGGCTGCAAGGTGGGCGCAGAGCAGCTATAACGAACAACCGTGGCGGTATGTCTATGCATCGAAAGGAGATCCTGATCGCGAGAAGCTCGAATCGCTCTTGGCAGAAGGCAATAGTTGGGCAAAAAATGCCGGTCTCCTGATCATCAGCTTCGCGAAGAAAACATTTGCAAAGAACGGAAAGGAAAACCGCCACTCTCTCCATGATCTGGGAGCAGCAAGTGCTTTACTGACATTGCAAGCCACATCCATGGGTCTGAACTCTCATCAAATGGCGGGGTTTGATACCGCACATGCCAATGAAGCACTCGGGGTTCCGGCTGATTTCGAACCCGGCTCGATGATCGCGATCGGCTATCCGGCTGATCCCGCGACACTGCCGGAAGCACTGCTGACACGCGAGAAAGCACCGAGATCCAGAAACACGCAGAGCAGTTTTGTATTCCAAGGAAAGTGGAAGTAAAAACTACAGGAATGACGCACACAGCGCTCTCGCCGTGCTATGGCGACACGCCTTTAACCACTCTCTGCTGCACTGCGATGTTTTTGCAAAAGACGGCTCGATTGCATCACCATCATGCAGCAACGTATCGATCGGACGGAGCCTTCCGTTGATCCTGATATCCCTCAGAGTCCGCACACGACTCGGATACACCGAACAGACGAAATCAAGCGCAGTCAGAGGTTTGCTTAAGTGATAGAGATTATTCCTGTGATCAAAAAGAGCAACATGATCATCACGAAAGTATGTTCGAAGTGCCGTCTCGAACTGACTTGGTGAACGCGTGTGTTGTTTGAGACTCTGCAAATTCCGAAACAGATCGACTCTAGCAATAGCAGACCCCAAGACGTACGTAAATTTCTTATAATCAGCGTGTCTCGCAGGACCGAATTCGCATTCCTCGTGCATCTCCGAAGTGCGGATCTGGATTTCTACGGGATACTCGGTCACTCCTGGGAGCGGATAGATCACCGTGTGGATGGAACGGTAACCATTCTCTTTCGGCGCACCGATGTAATCTTTGAGCTTCCCTGGCATCGGACGCAGCGACGAATGGACGATGCCGAGCGTTCTGTAGCAATCATCCATTGTCGAAACGAGAATGCGAAGAGCGAGACGGTCGGTGAGTTCCTCGAAACGCCTCTTCTTCACGATCATCTTCCGATATGTCGAGTACAGAGACTTCGTGCGTGCGGACATCGAAGCATGGATCCCCGCACTCTGCAGTTTTTTTTGTAAAAAAGTCTGAATGTGATCTAGGCACTGCGTATCGTTTCGTTTGTGAAGCTGAAATTCCTTCTCAAGACTTCCTGCTGCTTCGGGCTTGAGAAAACGAAAACACACATCTTCCATCTCATGCCGCCATGCATGCATCCCAAGACGCCCTGCAAGGGCTGCGTACATGTGGAGCGTCTCGCGCGCGAGTTTTCGTTGTGCAGTTTTCGAAAACCGCTGCAGGTGCCGAATATCCGTAAGACGGTGCGCCATACGAAGTGGCAAAAGTCTTGGTTCCTGCATGAACGCATCGATCACGAGATCGAGATCCTGTTTCACGAGATCGATGTGCAGCCCGCGAAGAGAGTGCATCCGACGAACAAGCATGCGTTCGTCATCCGTGATCGGTGCATCAAGAAGCAAGGTCTCGCCATTTCGAAGCACCGGAAGATCATGAAGAAGCGCAATGGCAACGAGCGAGGGATCTTTTGTGATTTCAAGCAGAGTCTCCGCAACTTCCTCACCGTTCTTCGCGTAGCTCTCTCCGCTTCTTCGTTCGAGAAATCCGAGATGCTTTCGCGCAAACAGAACAGCCGTCTGCAGACGATCTGCATCCTTCCGTTCGAGCGATCTGAGAAACAGGGGCTCAGACATAAAAGTAGTGTACACTCCCCCCCGCAATGTTCACTCTCTCTCGTCTCAATTCCGGCCTACCCGTCCTTACCGCACCGACAAGCGGTACGGACAGCGTGACAGTTCTTGTGTTCGCAGGCGCAGGTTCGAGATACGAAGTGCAGAAAACGCGCGGGATCAGTCACTTTCTGGAGCACATGTTCTTCAAGGGTGGCAAAAAGTACAAAACGGCAGCCGAAGTGAGTATGGCAATCGATGCGGTCGGAGGCAGCTTTAACGCATTCACAGGAAAAGAGTACGCGGGCTACTACGTGAAGATCGCAGCGGACAAAGTCGAGCTCGCCTGCTCCGTACTCTCGGACATGCTCCTGCATGCCAAATTCCCGGAGGATGAAATCGAGAAAGAGCGGGGCGTGATCATTGAGGAGTACCGGATGTACCAAGACACACCGATGTATCAAGCAGGATGGGATTTTGAAACACTTGTGTACGGAGACCAGCCGCTTGGATGGGACACGATCGGCACGGAAGAGCTTATTCGATCTGTGAAACAGGCGGATTTCCAAAGACACAAAGATGAGCTCTACACGCCGGACAATCTTGTCGCGACCTTCTCGGGGAATATCGATGAAAAGCAGGCAATGAAACTCGGACAGGAATATTTCGGTGCGATTGGCGGCAAGAAGAAGCAGGATTTCGTTGCGGTAAAACCACACACGGGAAAGCGCATTACATTGACGAACAAGCAGACGGAGCAAGCACACCTCGTACTCGGAGTGGAAGCTGTCTCGTCTCTCGATAGTGATCACTTCGCACTCAAACTTCTCTCTGTGATTCTCGGCGGCTCGATGAGCTCTCGAATGTTCCTGAATATTCGCGAAGCCCGAGGTCTCTGCTACTACATCTCGACCTCGACCGATAACTATCTCGACACGGGACTCCTCTCGACACGCGCGGGTGTGGATCAGTCGAGACTGCATGAAGCGATCTCGGCAATCCGTCATGAATATGATGTGTGTGCAAAAGATGGCATCACGAAAGAAGAGTTGCGAAGAGCAAAAGATTTCCTGAAAGGAAAAATCACGCTCTCAATGGAAGACAGTGAGGAAAGGGCTCACTTCTTCGGAAAGCAGCAGTTGCTGTATCCGAAGACGCGCGATCTTCCTGAGTACTTTGAGGAAATCGAGAAAGTGGAACTGGAGCAGGTCAATGCACTCGGCAAGAATCTGCTGCAAACCGACCGTCTGCGCTTAGTCGTTATTGGGAAAGAGAAAGATGAGAAGAAACTGGAGGAGCTGATTTCGTAGAACACCTTCGCCTCATCCCCTAGCCCCTTCTCCCGCTAGCGCTGGGGAGAAGGGGGAGCCCTGTCATTTTTTTGCAGAACATTTTTTTCTGAAAATCAGCGCACCCTCTCCCAAGCATCAGCGCGGGAGAGGGATGGGGTGAGGCGGAGGGGTCAGTTGTCAAAACACCCTTACTCCTGTAAAAGATATCCAACTACTTTTCCTGCCCCGCGTAGCTCCATTAGGAGCGAAGTAGGGTCTACCACCCTCCTATGGAACGCACTCTCGTCCTCCTCAAGCCCGATGCCGTCAGCGGAAAATTCTGCGGTAAAGTGATTTCTCGCTTCGAAGAAGCAGGTTTTACGATTAGAGGATGCAAGATGATGCAACTGACGCCTGCAATTCTGAAAGAGCACTATGCACACGTTGCAGACAAGCCGTTCTACCCCGAGATCGAGAAATTTATGAGTTCGATTCCGGTGATCGCGATGGTGCTCGAAGGAAACGATATCGTGAACGTAATGCGCGAGATGCTCGGTGTGACCGACAGCCGCAAAGCTGCTCCCGGCACGCTTCGTGCAACGTTTGGCAAGGACGTGATGATCAATGTCGCACACGCGAGTGACAGCCCTGAAACAGCGGTCGTTGAGGTGAAGCGATTCTTCAAAAATGAAGAGTTGTTTCAGTACTAATCCTTATCTATACCCCCTGGGAAACCTCCGTCATCAATTACCTGTTGAATGTGCTTTAAAATACTCTCTTCATCTTCAGGAACGAGTTGTGTGCCTGAAAGAAATTTGAATGCATATCTGCGCAAGCCAGCTTCTATATCGGCTGGGACTCTCCCCGAACGACATTGTTTCGTAACAGCATCGGCATAATCCAGCCCCCATCTTTCTCTTTCAGAGAGAACTGGTAATTCGATCATTAAAGAGTCTTTTTCCATAAAGGAGAGAAATTCTAGCGACAAATCACACTCATGCAAGCCAGCGGATTGCCCCGATCTTACTTCACGCTTCCCGTACCCGTTTTTTTGCCTCCCGACACGTCCCTGTGTTCGGTCAGCCACGCTTCTGCAGCCAGTAGCTGTGGATCGTAGCCTTGCTGGTACTGCTCAACGGTGCGATCGACGACGATATCCGGTGTCACACCTTTCTTCCCGAGATCCTGCCCTGCAGGAGTCAGCCAATGCGCAACGGTCACCCGAAGGCTGGCGCCTCCCGGAAGCTCGATGATCTCCTGCACCGTGCCCTTGCCAAAGCTCTGCACGCCGATAATCGTTGCACGCTTGTGATCTTGCAGCGCTCCTGCCGCAATCTCTGAGGCACTCGCGGATCCTCCGTTGATGAGAACGACGAGAGGCATCTTCGGCAGTATCGATGAACCCGTCACCCGATGAATCTCGGGTTCGTTCTCCCTGTGCTCGACCGTCACGACATCCCCCGACTCCAGAAACATCGAGACAAGATCGACAGCACCGTCCAGATATCCTCCGCCGTTGAATCGCAAATCGAGCACTATTCCCTTGAGACCTTCCTTCGGGAACGACGTCATTGCCTTTTTGAGCTCTGCGACGGAATCATCGCCAAACTGGTTGAGAGCGACATATCCGATGGACCCGGTCGCGGTCGCAATCACTTTCGATTCCACGCTCGGAATATGAATTGCGTCGCGCTCGACGGTGATCTTCATCGAACCCGGCTTCGACCCTCGCACAATTTCGAGAGTGACGGATGTTCCTTTGGGACCTCGAATCATGCCAACAACATTCTCGAGCGCCATCCCCTCGATAGATTTTCCGTCCACGCTGACAATGAGATCTTTCGGCTGCAATCCGGCCTTTTCCGCAGGGGAACCTTTGATCGGTGCAACGACTTGGACATGTCCATCTTTCAGATCGAGCTGCGCACCGATACCCTCGAGTGTTCCGCTTAAGGCACTCTCGAAGATCTTCGTATCCTGCGGCGTCATGAAGAGCGTATAGGGATCTCCAATGGCACTGACAAGACCTCCGACTGCGCCATACACCATCGATTTTGTTTCAAGCTTCTCGGGTTCAAGGTAGTGCTTGGAGAGAAGCCTCCACACGCTCCAGAGAAGCGTGATATCCACCTCTTCCTCAGGATCCGCCTTCACGGTTTGCCCGCTACCGCTCGAGACGCTGAACAGTTCGGCAATTCGCTGCTGCTCGCTCGTGAGGTGTTTCATCTGGTAACTCGCACCGAGCTGCCATCCGAGTGCGAGTGCGATAAGCGGAAGAAGAACGAGAGCGAGAGAGCGCAGGATTTTCATAGCACATCAGTATAGACTGAACCTATGCCACGCACACGACAATCGAAGGCTGCTGCCAAGTCTTTTCGGCCAAAAGTGGAAGCCGATATGAACGTGATGGACGTCATCGCATTGCATCCGAAGGCCGCCGATATTCTGGCTGAGTACGGGCTGCACTGCTTCCAGTGTGCGTTCAATACGATGGACTCTCTCGAATCGGGAGCGAAAAGTCACGGACTCACGGATGTCGACGTCGAAAATCTCGTGACGGACATGCAAGAATTGATCGATGCCTCTCCCCCGCGAACGGAAACATTGATCCTCACAAAAGAGGCAGCGAAAGCTCTGCAATTGATTGCAAAAAAAGAGAAACAAAAAACCGTCTGTCTTCGCGTAACGACTGACGGAAGCGGCGGTTTCTGCATGGAGTTTGCAGGAAAACCGATGAAAAGCGACAAGATGTTTCGGTGCAAAGGCATCGCAGGAGTCTCGCTGATCGCAACCAAGGAAACGCTCTGGAGCATCGGGGGATCGACGGTGGATTTCAGGGAAGGGAGATTTAAGTTGGATATCGAAGAAAATTGTGTGTGCAACAGTAATGCATGTACATGCAAAACGTAGAATGTAGAATGGTGAGCGTGGTTCGTCTCCCTCTCCCTCTCCAGAAAAAACTTGCTGCAGTGTTCCAGGGCACACACGAGCAAGCAGAATTTGTCGCGGAGGCAGTCAAGAAGGCACTCGACACGCATGTGCCAAACGATACGATGCAGCCCTTGGCAATTGGCGGAACACTGCATCTTTTCACTGATGGTGGCTCTCGGGGGAACCCGGGGCAGGCAGCCGTCGGCTGTGTCCTCTACGACCCTCTCAAGAACGAAGTCATCCGCGAGTACGGCGAGTGCATCGGCGTCGAAACAAACAATATCGCCGAATATAAGGCACTCATCACGGGGCTGAGAATCGGCGCGGAGTTTCATCCCAACCATCTCATCTGCCATCTTGATTCCGAACTGGTCGTGAAACAACTGAACGGCGAGTACCGCGTCAAGATGGCGACGTTCACGCCGCTCATACAGGAGATCAATGCTCTGAAGAGCGGTTTTCCTCACGTCTCGTTCGTCTATATCCCCAGGGAAAAGAACACGCGGGCAGACCTGCTCGTCAACAGGGCACTCGACGATCTGTTGGGAAAGAAATAGCGTACACTCCGCTCATGAAAAAGTCCGAACTAATCCTCTCCCTTGCAATCGTCCTGAGCGGCGTACCCGCCTTGGCGCATGCCGCTCCCCCCGCCGTCACATTCACATACGGTCACCATTTGTTCACAGTGTCTGTGAGTGCGCATCCCGAGTGGCGCATGCCGAAAGAACGCTGGTTCTATCGAGGTATCGAAGCCGTGCCTCCCGCACGCTTCCTTAGTTGCGGCAAGGAGACACCAATCGCGAAAGATTGGACGAGAGAGCAATCTTCAGACTGGAACGCAGAAGCGATGATGAGAACGATCGACCGTGATATCGGATCGGTGCTCAACCGCGAAGCAGGTTCTGTGACGATCGGCAGATCCGCATCGGGGGAGATACTTTTTCAGGGTATCGGGCTCACCGGAAGAGACATCGATCTGCCGCTTGCGGCTCTGCTTACGAAAACCGCGCTTGATCAAGACATTCCTTTCGTACAGTTGCCTGTCACCGAAACGCAGCCGACAATCACGGTGAATGATCCGGAACTCCGAAATCTCGGAATCAAAGAAGTTGTGACGATCGGCGAATCCGTCTTTGCGAAATCGCCGGTCAACAGGAGGCACAATATCGGAGTCGGTGTTTCGAAATTTAACGGTCATCTCATTCCTCAAGGATCGGTCTTCTCATTCAATGAAACCTTGGGACCCGTCAACGACCGAACCGGATACAGGAAAGAACTCGTGATTCAAGGCGATGCGACAATCCCGGATTACGGCGGAGGTCTGTGTCAGGTCAGCACCACCGCATACCGCGGACCCTGGGAGTACGGTATGCCGATCGTGCAGAGGAAGAATCACAGCTACGCCGTAAGCTATTACAGCCCGCAGGGTACAGACGCGACGATTTACCCGCCGAACGTCGACATGAAATTCTTGAATGACACGCCTGGAGCACTCCTTTTGCAGACACTCACCGACAAGCATGACCGCGCCTTCTACATCTACTACGGGACGCGAGATGATCGGAAGACGGAAATCTTCGGTCCGTACGTCACCGACAGAGTGAAAGCGCCGGAGCATGAATTCATTTCGTACACGACGGAAATTCCCGTAGGGGAAAAAAGGAAAGCGGGCGAAAAACACGACGGCATGAAAGCGATGTGGTACCGAACAATCACAACACCGGGCTCCGGATCCGTGCTGCAATACTTCTACTCATTCTATCAAGCGAGACCGCTCACCTTTCAGATCGGAGTCACCGCGGAGGACATGGCGAACCGAATACCGGGCGCCTTGAGTGAGAGCCCTAGCTGGCTCCCGAGCAAGCCCTGAACGAAACGCGTAAGTTCGGCAAGAAGGGCATCGGAGAATACCGGAACATCTGCAAAAGAAATTCCCTGACAGTTCCGCAAAATGCCGACAAGAGGAACAGACAGGCGAATACCTGCAGGATCATCGGCGAGTGACACCAGACCTCCAAACCTTCTTGAAAGTACGACCTGCTCACCGTCATCGAGCGACGCATGATCTGCGGAGGAATGAGTGAGTGACGGACAGAGCCCGAGAATGGAAAGAAGCTTCAGTGTGAACAGTGGAGGGAAGCAGTGAACATGCGGAAGTGAACATGCGGCAAGAAAATCCGATGTCAGACGGTAGACCCTTGGCATCGGCGGGCCTTCTTCGGTCAGCTTGAGCAGTAGTTCGATCCCCTGCTCGGCACAGGCGAACGCAGAAGGATTTTCCCAACTTCGAGCATGTGCATCGAGGCAGGATGCAGAGACAATCGTGCAACCGAACGAATGCAATTCGCAGACGACACTTACTCGATGGAGCGGAAGAAGGCCGCTCCCTCTGCGGCTGAGAAGCCGACGCACGCCGTTGGCACGGGCGGCGATGCGTCCGAACTTTTCCGTCAGCAAAAGACAGAAACGATCCGTCTCTCCGACGTTGTACGTTCTGAGCACGATCGCTTCGTCTGTCCAAGACTTCGGCATGATGTTACGACGGAAGAAGAGGCAAAAGTTGCATCGATGTCTCGGAGCGAAGTGCAAGAATCGTGCCGATGATTGCGAGGAAAAAGATTCCTGTAATTTCGAGTGGCAGTAACCACACGAGTGAGGACAGAAGTTCGCTTACAGTCGCAACCGACCAAACGCTGAAGAGACCGCTGCTCCCAAGAACGGGCAAGAATACGGGTAAAAACCATACCACACCCGCGGCAAGCAAGAACGAGATGAAAAGTGCGACGCCGAGCAAGCAGATCATTTCGGTGCAGAAGGGAATCATGATCGTGGTTCTGTCCGCACCGACGAGCTGTTCCACGAAGAGTTCTTCGCGTTTGCAGAGTACTCGCCTCCGCACCAGCTCGGTCACAACAAAAAGTATCGCGACAATGAGGAGCGCTACGACAAAGAAAAGAATGTACTGTCCGCTTCGCACTGCTTCGATCAATCGATACACCTGCTCTTGTTGATCGGTGGTCTGTGACAGAAATTCCGGATTTACGACTTTCGTAAACACCGGCTGACGCAGGAACTGAACGAACGCGCCGTAGTCGGTGAGACGACCAAGTCTCACGCCGATGGTTTCCGGAAACGGATTCTCAATGCCGAATTTTTCGAGAAATGTGACGAGCTCCGGATCACGCGCCTTCTGACGTTCGTACGCCTGTTCGCGCGTGATGTAGACGACATCGGTGACAATCGGCAATTGTCGTATGTTTTGAAATAAATCCTGAATCTGACTGTCGTTAGCGGTTTCAAGAATCTGTAGCCGCAAATCCGTCTGCGCCTCAAGAAGTCGAAGTCCTCCCTGCACGCCAAAAACGAGGAGAAGCAGGATTTGTCCGAGAAACAGCACACCGAAGAGAGAAGCAAACGACGTTCCCCAACCGTGTTCACGCAGAATATTCTTCATCCCCCGAGCGATTCCCCTACTGAGAAAGAGTGGCAATTTCATGCTGGTCGGCATGGGGGATAGTATAGCGAAGATTGAGAATGTTAAAAATCAGGAAAATCCAGAATCTAAAAACCAAATTCCAAAAGAACGCATCAGTGCTTGGAATTTGGTATTTATGTTTTTGGAATTTTCATACTGTGTGCTTCTCGATTCTCTTCACCATCTCGAGGCATTCCTTCACGCGACTGTTAGCAGGATCGATGTCGAGCGCGCGACTAAGAAGCGCTTTCGATTTCGTAAATTCATTCGATCGCAAGCACGCAACGCCAAGATCGCAGAGAATGAGAGGATTCTGCTCTTCTAAATTGAGAGCTCGCTCGAGCGTCACCATGCCTTCGATCTTCTTGCCTGCTGAAAACAGCGACCATCCGAGGCATCGCAGAATCTCCGGATTGTTCTGTTCGAGCGAATTCGCAATCTTCAATTCAACGATCGAAGCATCCCAATCTTCTGAGTGTGATGCGATGAAACCAAGAATGTAGTGCGCAGTATAACTGTCCTTATTGAGGCGAAGAACGTGTGCAGCGGCAAGTTTGGCGCGTTCGTAACGACCGAGACTCAATTCATTGTCGGCAAGCTCCTCGAGAGCAGTGACATTGTCCGGATCCATGACTAAAAGCTCTTCAAGTAACGCAAGTGCGTCCGCATATTTTCCGTCAAACTTGAGCTCCTCCGCCTTGACGAGAATCTGCTCGATGGAATCGCGGGAAGAATTGGGCATCGTCAGAGTGAGATGAAGAAAATCACGGTGCTCAACATCAACCATGAGCCAAGAATAAGGGCAAAACCGATGAGAGCGGCTTTCATAATCTTCTTGCCTGCCGAAAGAAATGCTTCCTCGCCACCCGAACCCACCATGATGATACTCCCAAGAAGAAAGAGGCCCGTTGCAGCAAGCCCGCTCCATCCAAGGAGCACGTTCACGATGCCTTGAAGAATCGTTGGCACATTGCTGTCCACTCCCGTATCGACAATGAGAGGCGCCGCGGAAGCGAAGTACGGTGAAAACGTGAGAAATGCGATGGCAAGCAAACGTTGAAGCATCATTGCAGTATAGCATACATCAGAGGAAATCGTCTACAATACGTGTCCATGAATGACTTAGGTTTTTCGAAGCGATCCATTGGCGAAGGAGAGAGTAAGAAACGGAAGAAACGATGGAAAGCCTCGATGCCGAATGCTTCCGGCCTGCGCAGGAAATGGACCGGCATGCTCGCAGCAATCGGGGCGTGGGGACGGAAGCCCAGACAGAAAAAAGAATGGCGCTTGCTTGCGTTGAAAACATTGGGAGGACTCGCATGTGCGGGCATGCTCACACTGACGATTTTCTGGTTCACGCTTCCGAACATCGACGATCCTGCGACAATGTTCCCGTCACAGAGCACGGTCATTTTGGATCGAAACGGCGTTGAACTCTACAGGCTTTTCTCCGAGCAAGATCGAACGTACGTGCAAGGCGACCAGATCAATCCGATGGCGAAGAAAGCTGCCATCGCGATCGAGGATGAAAGATTTTTCTCAAGAAGCGGCTGTCTCGACGTCGTGGGATTTGCGCGCGCGGCACTCAGCCAAATCGCTCCGGGATTCTTCATTCGTTCCGGCGGCTCCACGCTCACGCAGCAGTTTGCAAAAAATGCACTGGTCGGTCGGCAACGCAGCATCGTGAGAAAAGTGAGAGAGCTGATGCTCGCCTGCCAACTGGAACAGCGGTATAACAAAGATCAGCTTCTCGAGCTCTACTTGAACTGGATCCCGTTCGGCCACAACGCCTACGGCATCGAGCAGGCAGCGCGAAACTATTTCGGCATCGGAGCAAAAGACCTGAGCCTTGCGCAATCTGCAGTCCTCGCAGGCCTCCTGCAGAGACCGAGTTACTTCAACCCCTATGGCTTACACCGCTTCACCGAAGTGTCTCCCGAGATCAGGAAAAAAATAGATGCCGGCAGCATCACGTCAACCGCACAGATCCAGGATTCCCAAGTCAAAATAGGTTTGCTGGGACGGGCGATCGGAAGCGGAGCCGTCAAAGTCTACGTCGGAGGACGAACGGATCAGGTCCTGAAGAATATGATGGATCAAAAAATGATCGGCTTGGACGAATACAACAAAGCTCAGAGCGATATCAAAACGATGACCTTCGCTCCGGACCGTCAGAACATACGCGCCGCACACTTCGTCCTTGGGATCCAAAAACAGGTGCAAGGACTGCTTGGGATTGATGACCGCTTTCTGGAGCAGGGAGGACTCAGGATCACGACCACAATCGATTGGAAACTCCAGCAAGCTGCCGAGAAAGTTGTAGCTGCTCATAAAGACGATATCCGAAAACGTTTTGGCGCTAATAACATTGCACTCGTCGCTCTGTCTCCTGTGACGCGCGAAGTCGTCGCATACGTGGGGAATACCGACTACTCCGATGAAGACCACGAAGGAAAAATCGACATGGCTGCTTCTCCAAGACAGCCTGGATCGAGCTTTAAAGTCTTCACCTATCTGAATGCCTTCGCAGCCGGGTTCGGTCCGGGTTCGGTGATCTGGGACATTCCAACAAAATTCGGTGACGATCAGCCGAGCAACTACGACGGTACGTTCTGGGGGCTCACGACCATGAGAAAAGCGCTCGGAGGATCGAGAAATATTCCGGCGATCAAAGCGTTCTTTCTCGGAGGTGGTGAAGAACCACTCCTCTCTCTTGCAAGCCGTATGGGGATGCCAACACCTGCAAACCAGAAGAGTATGACGAGAGCATCCAATCCCGACTACGACTACGGATGGCCGCTCTCGATCGGTGCCGCCGAGGTGCCTCTCACCGAGATGGTTCAAGGATATGCAACCATCGCAGACGGTGGAGTATTCCGTCCAATGACGTCGCTCCTCAAGATCACGGATAAGGACGGCAATATTCTCTACCTTCCGAAACAAGAGTTGCCGCGCCAAGTCGTCGATGCACGTCTGACAGCCGAGATCACCTCAGTGATCAGCGACGTTTCCGCGAGACCGAACGAATATTGGCAAAGCATTCTCTCAGTGCCTGGTTACTCCGCCGCAGCGAAAACTGGAACAAGCAACAAGTGTCTGGAACGAGATACCAAGAAAAATTGCACTCTTCGACGTCCCGAGAGCACATGGACAATGGGATACACCCCAAACCTCATTGCCGGCGTGTGGGTCGGCAATGCCACGAGCCAATCGCTCTTCGAAAAAGCGGATGGCTTAACGACTGCGGCTCCGATCTGGCATGACTTCATGGTCGAAGCACATCGAAAACTTGAGAATACGAAGACGAGTTTCGTTCTCCCCGAGAACCTGACCAATCCTCTTCTCTCAAGGCTTTCTGGAAAGCTTGCCTCCGTCTGCACACCACCAGCCCTCCAGGGTTCCGACCTGTTCCTCGCGGAGCAAACGCCGTCTGAACAGGACACCGCGTGTGTCGTCTTAAAAGTCGACAAAGTAACGGGGCTTCTCAGTTCTCCTGCGTGTCCGCAAGATGCAATCGAAGAACAAATGTTCTTCTTGCCAAAAAGCGAACTCCCGAACCGTTGGCCGACATGGGAAACAGATCTCCAGAACTGGACGAAAAAACAGATGGAACTTTGGAATGCTGCACCCGATCATTCAGGCTCTCTTCTCCCGCTCCCTCTCGCACCGACAACGGAGTGTGACCCGGCACTCACACCTGGGCGAGGAGAGAAACCTTCCGTCTCAATCTCTTCGCCGAGCAATGGCGGAGTCGTGACCTACCCGGCATTTCTGCCTGTCGTCTCCGTACGCTCCGCAAGTCCCGTGACATTGGTGCAATTCTACGTCGACGATAAGCCGCTCCGGAGTTTTGACGCTGCACCGTATGAAGGCAGTCTGCGTGTTCCACGTACCGTCGAACAATCAGGAACTCACATCTTCAAGGTGATCGTGACCGATACGTACTTCAACACGGCGGAAGACAGTGTGACGTTCACGTTCGAGTAAGCGCAGGTCTACTGACACGCAGCTTACCTCTTCAGCCTCGGCTCGATCTCTGTCGGAGTACCCTCATCCACGATCTTCCCTGATTCAAAAACGTACACGTAATCGAAGAGTGGAAGCAGATACCGTTTGTGGAGTGACGACACGATACAGCGATCACCAAATCGCCTGATCATATTTTCGTAGATATGACGTTCGTTCACGGGATCGACGGAGCTTGTCGGTTCATCAAGCAGAATGATCGAACTCCGTTTCGCTGCGAAAAATCCACGAGCGAGCGCAAGACGTTGTTTCTCTCCGCCGCTCAAGTTCACGCCTTTCTCGGCGGTATTGGTTTTGAGACCGTGTGCAAGTCTCTGAACAACGGATGCAAAACGGGACAGCTCGACATCCTCCGTAAGCTCGCTCGCCTCCTGATCCGTATCGAGAGTGATGTTGTACTCGATTGTATTTTCGAAAATCTCGGGCTCCTGCGGAATAAGCGTCACTGTGGATCCGACATCCTTCAGACCGTGTGTAAGCACGTGACCGTCACAGAGAATTTCACCGGAATCCGCTTCATGCAAACCGCGAATCAGCGACATCAACGTAGATTTCCCGCTGCCACTCTCGCCGACGAACGCAATGCGCGTGCCGCGATGAAGCGTCATCGAAACATCCCTCAAATGATGAACCGACGACCGCTCTTCATCTTTGTACGTGAAGTTGAGATTCTTGATCTCAATCGTTTTCCACTCGGGATCAATGGAGCAATGCAAATGTTTCTCGGCTTGATCGGCCTCAAGAATCGGATCGACGGATTTCAAGTCAGCATACTGCGCGACGACCTGGCTGTACTTCCATGCAAACATGTAGAACGCGCCGCCAATGCGTTGCAAGTATTCGTAGAGCATAAAGAATGTACCGATGAGGGGCACCGCACCGGACTTGAGTGTAAGCACGGCGTACCCACCGAGGATCACGGCAGTGGTGATGGAGATCGCCATCGTCGCGATGAACCATTTCCCTTCGTTGAGGCGACACTCACGTCGGTAGACTGGAAAATAGCTCGTCATGCGCTGATAGAGTTCGGTTTGCGTCAGCTGTTCGAGTCGCAGTGTGATCACTGTCGTAATATTCGTGATGTAATCATGGAGCGCGGACGCGACGAAGTGATCCTTCTCGTTCAAGAGATCGTAGAGCGGAAGCAGGACACGATCGAAGAAAAAAACGATCGCACATGCTAAGGACATCGCAAGAACAGCGACAAGAGCCGCCATCGGGAAGAGAATCGTGAGTGCGACGAGTGCTCCGAGCGGTCGAACGATCATTTCGATCAACTGATATCCGTCCTGCGAAAAGTTGAAGAGCGCGTTCGTCGCTTTGGAAATACGATTGATCGTCTGACCGGAGTGGTGATTCTTGTGCCACTGGATCGGCAGTGCCGTAATCACGGAAAACAGATGTTCTTTGAATGCTCTGCGAGCATGAAATGCAGTCGTACGTTCGAGGATGCGTGCGGGTCCGTGAAAGAGCCAGAAACCCGCAGACAGTGACACGAGCATCGCGAGAGACTTGAGGATGGAAGGTATGGCATCCGGATCGGATCCCGACTGCTGCACCGCATTCAGGATTTTCCCGATAACGTACGGCTCGAAGAGCCACACGGTGTTCCCGAGCACGAAGAGAAAAGCGTAGCTCAGCACCACTTTCCGGTTACTGCCGGCATAACGCCAGAGAGCCGAGAGGAGAGCTTGAAAAGCACGCATGAGAAAAGTCAGTGTAGACGCGGAGGAAATGATCCGTCCAGAGTTCTGAGGATAGAATATCCTTCTTTCATTCCAGAATAGGTAGAGACGCGCGGTGCGCGCGTCTCAATGAAGATCGCTCTTAGACGCCCCAGCGGGGCGTCTCTACTCGTTCCTAGTTCCTAGTTATTGACGCGAAATAAATCGATGCCCTTCTTTCTGAAAAACTTCCGCAAGGCAAAGAGTGCCTTCTGCGGCGACTCTGCTCTTCTCATGTCCATAAGAACCTCCGGGTTTCTGAAAAATTGCGCGTTCTCTGCAATTCCTTCTTCTTCATCGGCGGGATGAACGTCTCGAAATTGCAACGTATACCCTCTCCCGGAATCAGCTCTGCTGACCGCAAGGTATTTCGAAAACTTCATAGACTCATTCGGTGATGAAAGCTCAAATAAAAACTGATGTTGTCTGCGAAAAAGCTTGGTCTTGGTTTCAATCGTGCTCGTCTGCACGTCAGCCGCACCCGTCACAGGTTCCGCTGATTCGCGAAATTCCGGCTGAAAATCTTCCTGCCATGCGTTCAAGTCGACGGGCAGAAAATCTGGTTCCATATCGTTGCGTCGAGAAGGAGGTAGATCGCGATGTCTGCCATGCAGATGGTCGCTTTGCCCAGAGGCTGCAAATTCATGCTTCATACTGATAGATATTATATACTAATTATAAATAAATGCAAATTCTCTGTTGCCTGGACACTTCAGTGCTGCACTGCATTCGTATGCACCTCAGACACGTCGTCGTCCTCCTCGAGTGCTTCGACCAGTGCTTCGACTTTCGTCAGAGCATCAGCGTCAACCGGAGCGGTCTGCTTTGCGATGTACTCAAGCCCTGCAGATTCAACTGCGGCACCTTTTGCGGTGAGCACATCACGCACAAGACTCCACTTGGTGCTGTCACTCAGCACTCTGATGTGTCCTTCGCTTTCCTGAATGTCATCGGCACCTGCGTCGATGAGCAGAAGTTCAAGCTCTTCAGAAAGCCCACTCGTGCCCTCTGCAAGTTTTCCAAGAACCACACCCTTACGCTCAAACATCCACAGCACCGAACCGTTTGATGCAAATCTTCCGGCGTTCTTGCTGAGAATTTCTTTCACGTTACTCAGTGTTCTGTTTTTATTATCCGTAAGACACTCGACAATGAATGCGCTGCCGCTTGGGCCATAGGCTTCGTAGGTGACCTCCTCCATCGCATCACCTTTCAGCTCTCCGGTTCCTTTTTTGATCGCGCGATCGATATTCACATTGGGTACGCTTTCGGACTTCGCAGAATCGACAAGCGTGCGAAGACGAACGTTGCTCGATAAATCGCCTCCTCCTTCGCGTGCGGCAATCTCGATCAGGCGTGCGTACTTCGTGTACGTTTTACCACGCTTGGCGTCCGTCGCCATTTTCTTGCCTTTAATATTGTGCCATTTAGAGTGCCCTGACATAGCGGCGGCACTATACCGCAAATGATAGAAGAAGTTGCAAGTTCCAAATTATTTGACATACTGCGGCACTACTTTATGTCAGTTACAGCACCATCATCGGAATCACTAGACGATGAGAACCTCTGGAAGGTACTCAATGAAAAAGCAAGGGAACCTCTGTATCCACTCAGTGAAGAAGATGTGAGAAAGTATGGGGAGTTTCTCATTTCACTCGTGCGTGAAAGAATCGCAGCAATACCAGAGTGTCCACAAACGGGGACCGTGACGATCAATGAAGGTTTGGCAAGCGCTCTTCTCTCTCCACGATGGATAGAGAGAGCGAAAAGCCCTGACAATACTCTCCTAATTACATCAGACGAACTACTTTCGGTAGGACAAGATTCCTAGGAACCTCGCGCGCTCGATAGCGTTCTTCAGCATCTTCTGGTGCTTGAGACACACTCCTGTGTAGTAACGATTCCGGATGTTTCCGAAGTAGTCGATGTACTGCTTGAGTGTCGGATAATCTTTGTAATCAAAGTACGCAACGCCCTCACGGTCGAACGCGCAGCCTTTCTTGATGTCGTGCTTGATCTTCTGTTGTACGGCCATGGTCAGAGTTGGAAAAGTGGGGGAATTAAAGTTTCAGGTCGCTGTCGGCAATCAGTTTGTCGAGCTGCGAGTCGATATCCTGCATCTTCAGAACTGGCTTGGCGGTGTCTTTGGCTTTTGTCTCGAGACGCTTACTGACGCGCTTCGCCTGATCCACAACAGTCTGCTTCGTCTTTTCCTCACGCTTGCGGGCGCGAACATCTTCAATGGTCTCGCGATTTTTCAACCAATCTTGGTACTTCGCCTCGAAACTCACAGCCTCATATCCCTTTGGTGGGATCAGCATGAGGTGTCTGAGGACTCCTTTTTGGAGACGAAGCTGGCGATCGAGCTCGCGAATGGATGCGGGAGGAAGCTCGTAATAGTAGATGACAAATTTCGCCTCATCGTAGCCTGCGATTTTGTACGCAAGACCGCGCCTGCTCCAAGGATCTTTGAAGAGGAGCTTTCCTTGTGCCTCGGCAAAGTGCCCTTCGATCTCCGTGAGGAGAATCGACTCGGCTTTCTGGTCGAGATCAGGCTGGTACATCACGGCAAATTCGTAGACACGGACGTCTTCGTTGCTTGGAATAAGAGTGGGCATGGAGATTCTTGGGTAAAACCTGCTCCCGGAATCGGGAGGAGGGAATCAGCTGGCGGACTGTACGCGAGACGAAGAGAATCCGTCAAGTTTCTTTTGCAAATACGGCAACCTCTGCACTCCTCGAGAGATCCTTCATACCCGACTTCTCGAACTGATCAATCACCGCCGCATGCTTGCTCCGAAACAGCACAAGATAGTCAGACGGATACAGCGCAA
Source organism: Candidatus Peribacteria bacterium (assembly GCA_943350395.1). Taxonomy (GTDB): domain Bacteria; phylum Patescibacteriota; class Gracilibacteria; order Peribacterales; family Peribacteraceae; genus SICN01. The sequence continues at coordinate 4,930 of CALRAD010000002.1, read as the reverse complement.
GAATGTTCTGAAGCCACTCACGTAGATCGCTCTCGGTCGGGGACGACTTGAACTTTGGCGTACCGAGTGATGCAAGGAGCTCGAGCACTCTTGGGTTATCGAGGTATGTATAAGAAGGATCAATACCCGTTGCATACTTCAGATCAGGACGAACGAGAACCGCAGGCATAAAGAAATGCCAATCGACTGTGAGCATGCTGCTGTCTGCGGGAATGTTTTGCAGTGCTTGAGCATAGACCTCCAGAGATCGATCCGCATCGGTTGCCGTGAGTGTGTAAGCCATCGCCAGAAATACGGAACTGAGAAGCAAGAAGAGGACAAACACTCTGATTCGCAAACTCGGACAAAATTTTCTCGGCAACATCGCTGCGATCGTGCGTGAAAAAATACCCGGTGAAACGGAGAGTGAAAGAACGAGTAGGAGAATGAGGATCGGCCAGAGAAAATCGATCGACCGCGCCCAGAAAAAGAAGAGTACAGTGAACAACCCTGTCAGTGCTGCAAGAAAAAATAAACCACTCTGCAAATACTTCCGGTAGGTCATGCCTTCTTTCAAGAGAACGACATGCAGCAGTGTGAGGATGCCAAGGACAACGACTACTCTGGAACCGAGAACGAATCCGGATTGCATCTCGACTCCGAGACGTACGCCCGGGAGAAGAGGAATCCGGAGAAACGTATCATGCATGTAGAGCACATACTCCAGAGAATCAGGGTGCAGCCAGAAGCCGATGAGAACGCCGAAAGAGATCCAGAAGAGTAGTGTCCCGGCTTCGCGCCAATCGCGAAGACTTATGCGCCAAGCGACTGCAAGTAAAGCGATGAGGAGAGGAAAAATAAAAATTTGCGAGAGAAGAACACAGAGCGTTAGTGCAATGCCGATCAGAAATGAACGCTTCGAAATGGCGGCGGCAATGATGATCACCGCAAACGGTGTGACAAGTTCATACGGACGTGCCACGAGCAAGCGATAGAAGAACGACGGATCGAAAAACAGGAGCAACCCAATTCCGACTGCAGTCACGAGTGGCGATGCGCGAAAAACTGAGCATGCATACAGAAATGAAATGAGAAGCAAAAACACCGAACACAGTGCGAACAATTTCAGTGCAAGAACGGGCCCGAAAGAAAGAAGCGGGATGAAGGCAAGATTCGAAAGAAACCACGGATCGACACTGTGATGTGCAAAGTATCCGTGCGAAAAGAACTGACTCCACTCTGCAGTGCCTATTCCTTGCTCGGTCATCAACCGTGCCATCGCAAAATGCCGAAGCCCGTCGTCGAGCGAGACGGGGTTCTCAAGTTGCAGAAGCAGGAGCCAGACCAAGCACAGGGAAAGAATCACCGCTAAATACGGGAGAATCGAGGGAGAAAAAATGCGTCTCATCGGGAGAATCGTAACATCGATGACAGAGGGTACAAAAAACTTCGCCTTCCCTCTTGACGACCCCTACCCTCACTCCTAAGATGGCTCGGCTGTGAGCACACCAGTACGTTCGTAATGGCTGGTAGATTGTCTCTTCGAAAGAGGAGCTTAAACGCTCGTCAGCACAAGCTCCTTCACAGCATCGTGTAGTAGAGAAAAAGAAGTCCACCTATTTTCTTTGAAAATAAAGAGGATGCATCGCCCTCTCTAAAAAATCGATGCGCTAGTTATTAAGAGCTATCCCTGTACCAGTCGCCTTCGGGCTTCCGGTACGGGGGCAAATCTCTTTTCGAAGAGTTTGATCCTGGCTCAGAGTGAACGCTAGCGGCGCGCCTAACACATGCAAGTCGAGTGGGTTTAGACCCACGGCAAACGGCTGCGTAACACGTTGGAACCTGCCCCGAACTCAGGGATATCCCTCCGAAAGGAGGAGTAATACCGGATGCCCTCGAAAGAGGAAAGATTTATCGGTTCGGGAGGGGCCTGCGGCCTATCAGCTAGTTGGTGAGGTAACGGCTCACCAAGGCAATGACGGGTAGCTGATCTGAGAGGATGATCAGCCAGAATGGAACTGCGACACGGTCCATACTCCTACGGGAGGCAGCAGTGAGGAATCTTCCGCAATGGACGAAAGTCTGACGGAGCGACGCCGCGTGGTGGATGAAGGCCTTTACTGGTCGTAAACACCTGTTCTGAGGGACGAAATTTTTGACGGTACCTCAGGAGAAAGTATCGGCAAACCCTGTGCCAGCAGCCGCGGTAATACAGGGGATACAAGCGTTACTCGGAATTACTGGGCGTAAAGCGTCTGTAGGTTCTTATGAAAGTCTGGGGTAAAAACTCAGTGCTTAACACTGAGATCGTCCCGGAAACTCCATAGGTTGAGCAGTGGAGAGGCATCTGGAATGCCGCATGTAGGAGTAAAATCCGTAGATATGCGGTAGAACGCCAAAAGCGAAGGCAGGATGCTAGCCACTTGCTGACACTGAGAGACGAAAGCGTGGGGAGCAAAGGGGATTAGATACCCCCGTAGTCCACGCCCTAAACGATGCGAGCTCGATGTGGGAGGTTCTCAATTGCCTTCCGTGTCTTAGCTAACGCGGTAAGCTCGCCGCCTGGGAAGTACGGTCGCAAGACTAAAACTCAAAGGAATAGACGGGGACCCACACAAGCGGTGGAGCATGGGGTTTAATTCGATAGTAAGCGAAGAACCTCACCTAGGCTTGACATCTAGCGAACCTCCCAGAAACGGGAGGGTGCCGCAAGGAACGCTAAGACAGGCGCTGCACGGTTGTCGTCAGCTCGTGCCTTGAGGTGTACTGTTAAGTCAGCGAACGAGCGCAACCCTCATCCTGTGTTGTTTTTTCACGGGAGACTGCCGCCTCCAAGGCGGAGGAAGGTGGGGATGACGTCAAATCAGCGTGGCCCTTATGCCTAGGGCAACACCCGTGCTACAATGGCCGGTACAGACCGCAGCAAACCCGCGAGGGGGAGCCAATCGGAGAAAGCCGGCCTCAGTTCGGATTGAAGTCTGCAACTCGACTTCATGAAGTTGGAATCGCTAGTAACCGTGAATCAGCTACGTCACGGTGAATATGTTCCTGGGTCTTGTACTCACCGCCCGTCAAGTCATGAAAGGTAGAAGCACTTGAAGCACCTTTACTCGCAAGAGGAGGTACCACGGTGAAACTACTGATTGGGACTAAGTCGTAACAAGGTATCCGTAGGAGAACCTGCGGATGGAACATCTCCTTACCAGGGAGTTAATCCTTGGCGAATGCTCTGGCCAGTGTCGAGTGCCATCATTCATTTATGCCAATTGTCCGAGGACACCCTCCTCGCTTTCAGTCTTCAGCCTCTCCCCTCTGGGGATGCTGGAAACTGCGAAGCGTGCGAGGCTCGGAAGGATATTCTTCTCTCTACTACACGATGGGGTGACTCGGAGCTTTTTGTTGTGCCAAAATCTTGGCTTCTTCGCGCATCTACGCAAGGAATAGTATGAGTGAATAGAAAAAAATTGACAAAATATGGAGAAGAGTAAAATAGGAAGTATGATGGAAACTCGAGCAGAAGAAGACATACATGCCATGCATATTGTTCCGGATTCCAACCGAGTACGTTCTTCCGAGCGTCACAGAGAACGACTGAAGTACTTATGGTGTGAAGGAGATGGAGCTCTCAGCTTCAGGCATGAACAAATAAAGGTAGAGCGTGCCACTCGTCTTGCTGTCAACCTCTCATTTCAGAGGGAAAGCGCCTGAAGAGTCGACTGGAATGAGGCGGATTGACGCATTTTATTTTTACAGTACAATCACTCGCTCTGTGCTTTTGCATAGAGGAAGCGGTCTTTGGAAACACGGGTGACGGTTAAATAAACCATTGCGGCATAGTGGATATGCAGAGCGTATCCAGTCTGCCGCAATGGCACATCAGCTGGACTCGCACGTCGCGAGCAGTGATGTAAAACTTTTTTCGGGAGCTACGAGAAGCATTATGATCAAAATCGATTGGACGTGGTGGTGCATCGCCGGAGAGTTCGGCCCAAAGTGGAATCCGGCGACAGCGATGGCAAACGCCAAGAAAGCGGGCGTTGTCGGCATCGAATTGACGCCGCCCGAGCATTGGGCGGCGCTCAAGGACTCGGAGCTGACCTGCCCGCTCTCGCTCTTGAGTTATGACGGTTGTGCGCCATTCGACATCGGTTGGAACCGAGTCGCAGACCGTCCGCAAGTGCTCGACGAAGCGAAGCGGCAGATCGCACTATGTGAAGCGTCGGACGGCGTCTGCAATGCCTTCATCGGCTTCTCCGGAAAGAAGGATCTCAATCAGTCGCGCGAAACCTCGATCGGAAACTGCGTCGACGGCATCAATCTTCTGCTCGAACAAACGGCGGGCTCCACAGCCGTCATGATGTTCGAACACCTGAACGATGTCGTCGTGCCAAACGAAGCTGAGTACGGCAAGGGGTGGCGATGCCACCCCGACTACGAAGCCATCGATCCGAACTACCCGTTGGACGTTGTGAGACGGGTGAACTCGCCGCGCGTCAAAGTTCTGTTTGACATGTACCACTGGCGGCGACAATTGTCTCTGGGCAACATGGTCGAGTGGATGCGCCGAAATATCTGGCATATCGGCCACATTCATGTTGCCGGTGACGGGAATGACTGTGTTCGCGGTGAAATCAATCGCGGGCATCAGTTCACCGACTGGAAGGCGACGTTCGCCGCCCTTCGGGAAACCGAGTATCAAGGCCATGTCGGCCTCGAGTACATCCCGACCCTCGGGATGCACTATCGCCGCGATCTCGAAAGCGCTGCGAAATTGATTCTCGGGAGCTAACCCGAACCGTCACTTGTTGTTAGGTTGCAGCATTAGGGTAACACTTTCCTTGGTGAGGCATTCATAGACTACGGCTGCAGGGGTTCTTCTGTCCATTCCCATGCCAGAATGGCTTTTAACGTAGTTGTACCAGTTCAGCCACTGCCAAACGATGAAGTTGTG
>CALRAD010000001.1 GCA_943350395.1 Candidatus Peribacteria bacterium | reverse complement strand
TTTTTGTCGCCTCAATATCAACGGCAAAATGACTTAAAAAGTTACGAAAAACATGCTCTGTAATTCGTGCTCTAAAGACGTATCGATTTTTTGGCTTCATAGTGCGGAAAGAAGGATATCATCCTTCTCTTAGCTAGTCATGAGCCTAAAGATTTACTGGGAAGTGTATATGAATACTTCTTGGGTGAGTTCGCCAATGCCGAGGGAAAGAAAGGAGGACAATTCTATACGCCGAAAAGTATTGTGACGCTCATGGTCGGAATGTTGGAGCCGTACAAAGGACGAATTTATGACCCCTGTTGTGGCAGTGGAGGTATGTTTGTGATGAGCGAGAAGTTCGTGGAAGAGCATCAGGGACGCATCGAGGATCTTTCTATTTACGGACAGGAGAGTAACCAGACAACATGGAAGCTGTGCAGGATGAACTTGGCAATTCGCGGTATCGACGGTAGCAATGTGCGGTGGAATACAGAGGGGTCTTTTCTCAAAGATGCACATCTGGATCTCAAAGCGGATTTTATCCTCGCCAACCCTCCGTTCAATGATAGTGATTGGTCTGGTGAATTACTCAGCGAAGATCCACGTTGGCAGTATGGAATGCCGCCTTCGGGGAATGCCAACTATGCGTGGATGCAGCACATGTTGTATCACCTAGCACCGAACGGTCGCATGGGTCTTATTCTCAGTAATGGATCACTCAGCAGTAATCAAAGCGGCGAAGGCGAGATTCGCAAGCGCATTGTCGAAAATGATCTCGTGGATTGCATTATCATGCTCCCAAAACAGCTTTTCTATAACACGGGCATACCTGCATGCCTCTGGTTTCTTTCGCGGGATAAATCGAGAAAAGATGAACGTAAGCGTACGGGAGAGACACTTTTTATCGATGCATCCGATATAGGATTTATGAAAGATCGCACGCATCGAGATTTTACTGATGCCGACATCGCAGGCATTGTTGATACGTACCGCAAGTGGAGGTTTGCAGATAAAGGCTATGAGGACATTAAAGGCTTCTGCAAAGCAGCCCTCCTCACCGACATCCAGAAGCACAATTTTGTTCTCACGCCCGGTCGATACGTCGGTATTCCCGACGAAGTGGATGACGGCGTGCCGTTTGAGGACAAGATAAAAAAACTGACAACCGAATTGAGAGGACAACTGGACGAAGAAAAAACACTCAATGCAGAGATCGAGAAACAGCTTTCTTCCATAGGTTTTCCCCTCCATTAACAAAAGACTTCCCGGGGTGCGCATCGTTGAGAGGCGTGGGAAGTACTAGCTGACACAATTCTATATACTTTACCTAATATCTCAACCATCATTCTAAGAATGTTTACACCGAAGACGCCAAAAATCGCCGGCATTGCTGCAGGGAATCCAAAAGTGGATGAGCAACTCGTAAAAGTCTTCACAGGCAATACTTATATGTATATTGACTACGCAAATGTTCGTCCTTGGTCAGAAAAATTAGGATGGCATATTAATATAAAACGCCTGAAGCAATTTTTGGATTCTTTCTCAAGCATTCAGGATATAAAGTTTTACTGCGGTACCTTGGAAGGAGATAAAAAGTCAGAAGAAGATGTGCAAAATGCTCAAAATATAGGTTATACCGTTCGCACAAAGCCTGTGAAAATTATGCGTCTTTCTATAAATGCCAGTAGCTTGGCGGGTATGGCTGATACATCATTATTGGAAAGATTTGTACGAAGGTCTCTCCTTCGTCAGTGGACAGGTGAAGTTGTTGAGTATCTCAATCGACAGTTTGTCTCTCTGAATAAATTAGGCACTGTTTTCATAGAAGATCGAAAATGTAATTTTGATGTAGAGATAGGGACAGATATGCTTCTAGATGCGCAAAAACATCAAGTTGATACATGCGTACTCTGGAGTGGTGACAGTGATTTTCATGATTCACTTCAACAACTTCTTACACAGGGCAAAAAAGTTATTCTTTTTGCAACAGCACGTAGAATTGCCAAAGAATTGAATGATCTTTCCGCAGCAGGTTTGTATATTTACGATATTCAAAAAATTCGAGATTTTATTTGCTGGAATAGAGAAATAAGCCCATTAGCAAAGGGGAGAACCCTAGAAGGGCCCCCCAAGCTCTAGAATCAGTGATCACTAGGATCAGATCCATTGTAACAGTGTTACTCTCCCGAATCAACCATTTCTCCCTCCAATGTGCCACTTCAAGCCTCTACTACAGCCAAATCCGTAACCGACAAACAATTGCCGGAGGGGTGGCGGGAGACAGCGTTGGCTGAGGTTGCAGAGAAAATTGCTATGGGACCCTTTGGTTCGAATATCAAAGTAGAGACGTTTGTATCTTCTGGAATTCCCGTAATCAGTGGCACTCATCTAAACGGGATACAACTTGAAGATCATGACTTTAATTATGTTACCGTTGAGCATGCAGATCGTCTTAAAAATTCAAACGTCTACAGGGGAGATGTTATTTTTACGCATGCGGGAAATATCGGACAGGTAGCCTATATCCCGCACAATTCAAGATATGAAAGGTATGTTTTATCTCAACGACAGTTTTATCTACGGTGCGATAAGAGCAAACTATCTCCGGAGTATATAACGTATTTTTTCAAATCAAGAGAAGGACAGCACAAGCTGTTAGCCAATGCGTCACAAACAGGAGTGCCATCCATTGCCCAGCCTTCGTCATATTTGAAATCCTTAAGTATTACACTTCCACCATTGCCCTATCAGCAAAAAATAGTTGATGCTTTAAGTTGTCTCGATGCAAAGATCGACCTTCTTCGTCGCCAAAACAAAACATTAGAAACCATTGCACAAACGCTCTTCAAGCGATGGTTTGTGGAGTTTAACTTTCCAAATACAGCAGGCAAGCCGTACAAAGAAAGTGGAGGGAAGATGCTGGAAAGTCAGTTGGGGGAGGTGCCGGAGGGGTGGGCAATTGGAACAATTGAAGATTTCGGAGCAGCTATTTCGGATTTTGTAGCTAATGGAAGCTTCGCAAGCTTAAAAGACAATGTTTGTCTTTATGAGACTCCAGAGTATGCTTTATTTATTAGAAACACCGATTTGAAATCTAAATTTTTGCACAAGGTATATGCCGATCAGCGATCATACAATTTTTTAAAGAAAACAAAACTTTTTGGCGGCGAAATTATCATTTCTAATGTTGGCGATGTAGGAAGTGTGTATTTTTGTCCTTATTTTGATATGCCAATGACGCTTGGTAATAATGTAATAATGCTTAAATCAGACTATCAAGCGTATCTTTACACTCTTTTCATTTCAATTTTTGGTCAATTTCTTATCAATTCAATTACAGGAGGAAGCGCTCAGCCAAAATTTAATAAGACAGATTTTAGAAGGTTGCAAATATTAGTCCCAGATACGCCAATTCTTAAAACTTTTGAAGCTTTTGCAAAAAGCATTTATAAGAAAATATCAAAAAATGATTCTCAGATTCAAAATATATCTCAACTTCGGGATTCACTTTTGCCAAAATTGATGAATGGAGAATTGTTTTCAACGTACATACAATGAGTAACTACTTTGACTTAACCAAAGGTAATGTTGATGAAATTTCCATCTACAAAACGAGCGGAGGCGGTAGCTGTTATATTGCGGATGTGAGAAGTAAAACGGTTATTTATGACGGATTTATTTTAAATGACAAAGCCACTGTGCAAACTCTTTGTGAAGTCGATTTTCATCCATCAAGTATTTCTGGTAAATATGTGCCACGACCTACTTTTAAGATTATTAAGAAGAAGGATGGTGAGGTAAAAGAAGCGCAAAAAGAAATGGCAAGAGTAAGCTTCAAAAGTTCTGATGACGGCTATCAATACTTTTGGAAAATGATCGGTTTTTTAAATAAATTTAAAGATCTTGTCGATGTTGGTGATTTTGATCGTTCCTTTAAAGTTGTTGATAGCGATGCATTTATCCTAGAGTTTAAAGATAAGGAAAAATCGGAACAAATTGCATTACTTAGTCAAATCTTTACCGTAGGAGATCTAGATGATGCAAGTGTCAGACAGGTTTTGATCAACAGCAGGAAACAAGCTCTGAGTGATTTTGAATCACTATTACATGGTGAGGCATTTGAAATTTATAGGAGTAAATACAATGGTGAAATTACGGATCAAGGTGAAGAAGCCGTTTGGTATCACTTTCTCAAGAAGCATTTATGGATTATAGGATTAGGTATAGATATTCGATTTATCAGAGACTTGATAGGTCAGGTTAATGCTGGAGTGCAAAATACTGAAGGCATAGGTAGTCCTATCGCAGATTTTTTGGGCATTTCTGATTACACGTTGTTGGTGGAACTCAAAACTCCAAATACTCCGATATTTACTGCATCAAAGAACTCAACTTCTCGGACAAATACTTGGTCATTTTCATCGAAGTTTATTGATGGTATTAGCCAATGCCTCGGGCAAAAATGCGATTGGGAAAAACTTCATAAAATAAAAGATCTTGTTGGTAATGATGGGGAGGTGGTTAATCAAGATCAGAGGAGAACTGTAGATCCTAAAACAGTATTTGTTATTGGGAATAGAATGAAAGAATTTCCTGACGATTTACAGACATCAGACAATTTGCACAAAAGAGATACATTTCAGAGATTTAGGAGGAATAATCGGAATGTTGATATTGTTACTTTCGATGAACTCTATGAAAAAGCTCATTATATTATTCATGGAAAATTGCCTTCTGAAAAACCTATTATTCCAGTAGATTTACCGTTCTAATCATGACCTCCCTCTACGAATCCGACCTCGAACAGGCACTCATCGAACATCTCGTCGAGCTGGGATACAGCTATGTTGCAGGACCACAGATGAGCCCCGATGGGGAAACGCCAGAGCGTGCAAGCTACGAGGATGTCATTCTGTGGGGTAGGGTGGAGGTTGCTATTAGGAAGCTGAATGCGAAGGTGTCCGAGCAGGCAATTGCTCAAGCCCTGCGCCTGCTTCGCAATATCGAAGGAGCGGATCTTATCGAAAAGAATCGCACGATGCAGAGGTATCTCACCGTGGGTATCGAGGTCACGGCACAAGTGAATGGCGAGGAGAAAGGGCTTCGCATCACAGTGATCGATCCAGACCCGAGCAAGAATGATCTCCTGGTCACCAATCAGTTCACGATTATCGAGAAGAATGTGAATAAAAGACCGGACGTTCTTCTGTTTGTGAATGGGTTGCCTCTTGTCGTCATCGAGCTCAAAAACCCCGACGATGAACAGGCGACAGTGCAAAAGGCATATCAGCAACTGCAGACCTATAAACGCGTGATTCCTTCGTTATTCATCACGAATGCATTCCTTGTTGCTTCCGATGGTTACGATGCGAGTGCAGGTTCGCTCTCGGCAGATTATAACCGTTTTGCTGTATGGAAGAGCAAAGATGGGAAAACGTTGGCCAAAAAAACCGATCCAGAGTTGGTGACGCTCACAGAAGGATTGCTACGACCACATGTCCTTCTCGATATGCTGCTGCATTTTTCAGTGTTTGAGCGGACAAAAACCGAAGATCCGAAGACAAAACAGATCCATATCGATCTTGTAAAAAAGATTGCGGCGTACCATCAGTACTATGCGGTGAATAAAGCGGTAGAAAGAGCAAAGGAGGCTTCTGCAGAAACCGGAGACCGCAAGGCAGGGGTTGTCTGGCATACGCAGGGGAGCGGAAAAAGCCTCAGTATGGTGTTTTTTGCAGGGAAAATCGTTCAATCGCTTCAAAATCCAACGATTGTGGTCATCACCGATCGCAATGACTTGGATGATCAATTATTCGATACGTTCAGTAATGCAACCGATGTACTTCGTCAGCCGCCCGTGCAGGCGGAGAACCGAGAGCATCTGCAGAAACTGTTACGTGTGCAAAGCGGTGGCATTGTTTTTACTACGATCCAGAAATTCTTCCCGGAAGATCGCGGAGAAGTGCATGATCTCTTGAGTGATCGTAGGAATATCATTGTGATTGCAGATGAAGCGCATCGTACGCAGTATGGATTCGGTGCAAAAACAAAGGTCGTGAAAGATGAAATGGGTGAAGAAACAGATGTGCAAACGACATACGGATTTGCCAAATATTTGCGCGATGCCTTGCCAAATGCATCGTTCATCGGTTTTACGGGTACGCCGATTGAGAAAGATGACGCCAATACGCCTGCTGTCTTTGGAAGGTATATCGACGTGTACGATATTCAACGTGCAGTGGAGGATAAGGCGACCGTGCCTATTTACTACGAAAGCCGACTGGCAAAAGTGCGGGTAGATCCTGTGGCGCTCGCAAAAATTGATGAAGAAGTGGACGAGTTGCTCGTAGAAACGAATGCGAGCGTTGCGGAAGAGGCGAAGGCAAAGTGGGCGCAAGTGGAAGCAATCGTTGGTCAAGCGGACAGGCTCCGTTTGATTGCGAAGGATGTCGTGGATCATTTTGAAGCGCGTACGTCTCGTTTGACGGGTAAGGCAATGATTGTCTGTATGAGTAGAAGAATTGCTGCAGCTCTGTACGAAGAAATCGAAAAATTACGTCCGCAGTGGCATGACGATGATATCGAAAAAGGAGGCATGAAGGTAGTGATGACGACTTCCACCAGTGATACCGAACAAATGTTGCGTCACGAAACGACCAAAGAGGGTCGCAAGCGATTGTCGGAACGGATGAGAGATCCGGCAGATCCGCTGAAGATAGTCATTGTGATTGATATGTGGCTGACGGGCTTTGATGCTCCGTGCTTGCATACGCTGTATATCGACAAGCCGATGAAGGGGCATAACCTGATGCAAGCCATTGCGCGTGTGAACCGTGTTTACAAAGACAAAACAGGAGGATTAGTTGTGGACTACATTGGTATTGCAACCGACTTGAAGCGTGCATTGCGGGTGTATACGGAAAGTGGAGGGGAAGGAGAGCCAACGTTTGATATCAGTGTTGCTGTCCAAACGCTAAAAAAGAACATCGAAATCGTACGGCAGATGTTTCACGGATTCGATTATCATCGTTACTTTTCTGCAACAACACAGCAAAAGCTTCACATCATTTTGGAAGCGCAAGAGCACGTTTTATCGCTGACCAATGGAAATGACCGATATGCGAAAGCAGTCGATGCCCTCTCGATGACACATGCTCTTTGTGCAGCAGAATCTTTTGCTCGTGAGGTTGCCGCAGAAACAGGATTCTTCGAGGTTGTGCGGACGCGACTCCGAAAGTTTACAAGCTCTGCACGTACCACGACGGGGGTTGATCTAGAAACTGCTATCCGTCAAATCATCGATGAAGCGATCGTTGCCGATGGTGTTGTAGATATTTTTGACGCTGCAGGAATCAAAAAGCCGGATATCTCCATTCTCTCTGAAGAATTTTTGGAAGAAGTACGTACGATGAAGCATCGTCATTTGGCTTTGGAATTACTCAAGAAGCTTTTAGGAGATGAAATTAAAACTCGATCGAAAAGCAATGCAGTACAGAGTAGGAAGCTCTCGGAGAGGCTGCAGATGGCGATTCAAAAGTATCAGAACAATCTCCTGACCTCTACAGAAGTCATTGAAGAATTGATGAACATAGCACGAGAAATTCGTGCAGAGGATGCAGAGGCGGTCGCTCTTGGTATTACGATCGAAGAAAAGGCTTTCTACGATGCTCTCATGGTCAATGACAGTGCACAGGAGGTCTTGGGCAATAAAATACTTGGAGAACTTGCGCATGCCATTGTTGATCAAGTGAAGAAAAATATCTCCGTCGATTGGACTGTTCGTGAAAATGCTCGTGCCAAACTGCGTGTCATTGTGAAGCGTCTTTTGAAAAAATATGGATATCCACCGGATTTAGAGAAGATGGCAGTAGATCGTGTCCTCAAACAATCAGAACTATTGGCCGAGGATTGGAGCGATCGTGCCTAAAGAGCATGCTCGACACCGATTTTCCACATCCCCGCCTTGCGGAATGCGGGTATTGTCTGTCTCGCACCGCGTTACTGAGGACATGATTTTTAATGATTTTTGATCGATATCACGTTAATAATTACAAAATTTAATGCCTTTTAACGGTATATTCATTAAATAACGTTAATAAAAAGTGTGGTGGAGATGCCCAACCTACGCCCCGCTTATGCGGTGGCTACGGCCGGCAGGCGGGAGGCAGCATCTTGCAACAGAAAATTCACCAAATCACCCACTCCGGTGGGAATGGCCCTTCGATTCGATTTTGCATACGCAAAATCTCACTCAGGGTCACTCTCCTCGGCGCTATAAGAAATAATGAGCGAGGAGGATGGTTTACCACGAGCGAGGCGCGCACGCCGAGTCGAGTGGTGGAGATGCCGGGAGTTGAACCCGGGTCCAACGTGTATGCCGCCGGTTTGTACGATCATGCTTCTCTCGTTTTCTTCAGCCCTGAGAGAGAAACAGAGATGGGCGAAGAGAGATGACGCTTTAGTACGGAGTCCGTCACGTCAGTCGGAATCCAACCTCGCTAGTGACGCCACTCCAATCCAGCGAGGATCAAAAGGGTGGCGTGTCCGAACTGAATCGGACTTAGGCAGCGACGAGAGAGGGGATACGAACAGAGTTCGCAATCCTCTTCACGCTAGCCATGAAATTGCTGTTTGCAATTAGGTTTTGCAACAAGTGGATATCGGGAACCGTTGCCGTCCCGGATCGAAACTCAAACAACATAGAATCACGCTGTCGAAGCCTGTCATCCCCATGATGTGACGGAGCGAAAGCTCAGTATAGCATGAAACGATGAACTAGAGGATATGCTTCATCACCCAATTCACGATCCCGATCGTCAGTCCGATCGTCATCCAACCTGATATGCCTCCGGTTAGCGTCACGGCAATGATATTCGGGTCCATCTTGAGAGCAATCCAATAGACGATCCAAAGGAAGATCATGTTCACGAAGATCGTCGTGAAGAGCGTGAAGAGAAGGTGCAGCGGGAACGTGACGAGATTGAGCAGCGGTCTCAGGAAGAAATTTAAAAGTGTCAGGAGACTTCCGATGATGATGTACGCGGCGACTCCGCCGAAGATCGTGATGTAGCTCGGGAAGAAGGCATCCAGAATGTACGCAAGAACCGAGTTCAGGACTGCGTTGAGGATGAGCCGGAGAGGGAGGGATAAATTTAGAATGTAGAATTTAGAATGTAGAATTGTTCTTTCGGCTTGTTTTAATGATCGAAGTCAGCAATCTGATCAATTCATCGACGTCCTTAAGAAGTGATTGTGCCTGGATCACAGTCAAATATCCGCTGTCGCGCATCAGAAAAATCCAGTATTCGGATTCATGCGCTTCTTTGAGTGAGATATTTAACTTTGCAATAAATTCCTTTCTGCTTTGCGCATAAATGCCTTCTTTTATATTTGCTCCGATACTTGTGCCTGAACGTAAGAATTGTTTGCTTAATACAAATTCCTGTTTCTTTTTTGCTAAGAATTGATAGACCTTGATTGTTCGTAATGCAAAAGCATAGCTCTTTACAAGCACAGGATTCTTGTCAGGGGATTTTTGCATTGCATCATTCTACATTCTACATTCTACATTCTCAATTACTTCGTTCGAATGTTATTTGCACTTTTATTCCATCGATCTCGACTGTTTCTTTTTTGCCTTTGTTCGGAGCAAGCGTCGCTTTCGTTTCCTGCAGGATCAGATCCTGATGAACGGTCATGATGTTGTCAGCTCCGGTCACCGTCAGTTTGATCGTGTCGGTGAATTCGAGTCCTGCATCTTTCCGGAGGATTTGTATCGCATGCACGAGCTCTCTGGCTTGACCTTCGAGCGTGAACGCTTCCGTGAGTATCGTATCGAGACTGACGACAATGCCGCGGTCGGCCGCGACATTCTTTCCTTCTTTGGATTTGTAGACGATCGTCGCTTCTCCGGGGAGTAGTGCTTCTCCCATGACGGAGAAGACGCCGTCTTTCTCCTCAAATTTTCCTTCTTTCCCTGCGCGGATCAGCTCCTGCACTTTCGAGCCGAAACGCGGACCGGCTTTGCGTGCATCGATCTGCAGGAAGCGAGAGGCAATCGAACTCGCGTCGATCACTGAAAGGACCTGCTTTACATTGAGCTCTTCTTTGATGAGATCTTTCACGATCTGTTCGCTGTCTTTCGTCGGGAGCGCAACGGTCACCGACGAGAGTGGCGTACGTACTTGGATCTTCGCGTCGCTTCGGAGTTTGAGGCCGAGAGTGACAATGCTTCGGGTGTTATCCATCTGCGTGAGGATATGTTGATCGTCATCGCTGATTTTCACGGACTGCGGCCAATCGGTGAAGTGGATCGACCCGTGATCTTCGCTCACGAGATTCAGATAGATCGCTTCGGAGACGAATGGACAGAACGGAGCGAGGAGTTGTGCGTTGGCGAGGAGCACACGGTAGAGCGTGTCGAGCGCTCCAGCCTGCGCCTCTGAGGAGGCTTCGGCTGGCAGGTCTTTCTGCTCTTCCTCTTTCCCCGAAAGACGTCTTCGACTTAAGCGCACGTACCAGTTGGTGAGATCATCGATCGAGTCTGTGAGGTGCGCGCACGTTGCCGACAAGTCGTAACTGTCGAGTTCGGTTGTCATATTGTTCACAAGTGCCTGAGTTTTGAGAACGATCCATCGATCCAGGAGATGTTTGGACTGTCCGTTCTTCAAAGAAAAATCGAGTGATGGTTTCCAGTCTGCGGCATTCGCATACGTCACGAAGAGGCGGTATGCATTCCAGAGAGGGAGCAGGACCGCTCGTACGGTTTCTTCGATCAGCTTCTCGGAGAACCGGAGGTCTTCGCCGCGGACTGCAGGCGAACTCATCAGTGCGAAGCGCACGGCGTCTGCTCCATGACGCTCTGCGACAACGGTCGGTTCTGGGTAGTTCTTGAGACGCTTGCTCATTTTCTTGCCGTCTTCCGCAAGTACGATGCCATTCACGATGCAGTGACGGAATGCAGGACACTGGAAGAGTGCGGACGAGAGGACTGTGAGTGTGTAGAACCATCCGCGGGTCTGGTCCAAGCCTTCGGCGATGAAATCAGCGGGAAAGCCGCGCGGGGAATCGGGCTTACCGTTTTGGACATCAAACGGGAAATGTTCTTGCGCATAGGGCATCGAGCCCGACTCGAACCAGCAGTCGAGGACTTCGTCGATCCTTCGCATCTGGGGTGAAAGTTGTATTTCTTCAATTTGACCGTTCTTTGGATGGATTGTTGCGATGGTTTCATACGGAATATCCTGCGCAATCATCAAGGATGCTCGATTGAATCCGCCGTGTGCGACGAGAAGCACTTTCTTTCCCGCATATTCTTTCAGGAGCCAATCGTGCGCTTTTTGCACGCGCGTGGTGAATTGATTGAATGATTCACCGCCTTTCGGTGTTCCTTTCAGCATGACGGCACCTACTTGTTTTTTTGGAGCTTTTTCCTGTGCAAGAATCTCTTCGATGGGTCTGCCTGTCCAGTCACCGAGATCCCGTTCGCGGAAGATTTCGAATCCCCCTGCGTATTCGAGACCGATTTCTTTGGCAATGATGCGTGCCGTTTCCGATGCACGGTCGAGGTGCGAAGAGATGATCACGTCAAACATTTTTCCTTTGAGCGATTCACCAGCTTTCTTCGCCTGCGCTCTTCCGACTTTATTCAGCTGCGCATTGATCTCCGATCCCTGCACGATCTTCTGTTTGTTCAAATCGGTCTCTCCATGCCGCACGAGCGTGAGCTCGACAGCATTTTTGGAATTTGGAATTTCAGTTTTGGAATTTCCCCACGTAATCTCATCCACTGTCTCCTTGTGCAGATCCATCTGCGCACCTCTCTCATGATCCCAGTAGAAGACTCTGTGCGAGGCGACGTCGGGATACGGCTGATGGACGATCTTATGCGGATCGATCCCCGTGAAGTGATGAATCGCATTCATCACGAGGTCGGCGTGCGTGACGACGGTGATCGTCTCGCCACGGTGTTTCTTCAGCACGTCATCCAGAAATGCAGACATTCGAAGTTGCGTATGTTCCCATGTTTCCATGCCCTGAAAATGAAAAACGCTCTCGATCTGACCTTTCTTCATCTTGTGCGCTCGACGTTCCTTGATAAAGGTGAGATCGTCGAAATCGATGTGCTTGCCCTCGTACTCGCCGAAGTCGACTTCGCGGAGACGTTCATCGATCACGATGTTCGCTCCCGTTTCTTCCGCGATCGCACGAGCCGTTTGCTGCGTTCTCTGGAGAGGGGAGCAGTAGATGGTTTTAAGCGGTAGACTTTCGTTTTTCTTGCTCTCGACTGATTTTGCGAGCGTTTTGGCTTGCTTCTGTCCAGTCTCGGTGAGCGCCGTTCCTGGGAGTTTTCCTTGGTAGAACTTCGCGACGTTGCCTTCGCTCTCCGCGTGTCTTGCGACAATGATCTTCGTGAACCGATTTGGTGCTTTTGCCGCAAGCTCGTCTCTGGAACCGATGACTTCGATCTGCCCCGTGATGCTGTTTCGCCAGATTGGGAGTGGCGTGCCCCAGTAACGACTGCGGGAGATCGCCCAGTCACGCGCACCCTCGAGCCATTTTCCGAAGCGACCGTCTCGAATGTGGCTTGGCACCCACTCGGTCTTCGCGTTCGCTTCGAGCATCCTCTCTTTGATCTTCTCGACGGCCACGAACCACGAGCTCGTTGCGTAGTTGAGGAGAGGCGAGTCGCAACGCCAGCAGTGCGGGTAGCTGTGACTGAAGCTTTCAGAGGCGAAAAGTTTGCCATGTTTTTGCAGCCACTTTGCAATCATCTTATCCCCACTCTGATGATCATCTTTCGGCTTTGCATCTTTTCCCGCGAAATCTGTCACCTCTTTCTTGAACGTTCCGTCGATGTCGACATGTTGCAGCACACCGGTCTTCTCGCGCTGTCCGACCTGAAAGTCGTCGTCACCGTAGCCCGTTGCGATATGCACGATGCCGGTACCGTCGGTCGTCGTCACGAAATCGCCTGCAACAATCCTAAAGGCTTTGCCCTGAAACTGCTCTGCGTAGTACGGGAATAGTGGCTTGTACGTAAGGCCGACGAGGTCTTTCCCCATTTGCTCTTTCTCTATCTTGTATTCTTTTTTTGCAAACACTTTCTCTGTCAGATCTTTTGCAACGATGAATTTCTTGCCTTCACACTTCACCGTGACATAGGTCGTCTCGGGATGCACGGCGAGAAAGAGATTCCCGGGGAGTGTCCATCCGGTTGTTGTCCATGCGAGCACGAAAATTTTTTCCGAGCCATTTTTACGTTGCCCCTCCCCCCTCGGGGGAGGGGTTGGGGTGGGGGCATCCAGCTCAAACATCGCCGTGACCGAATAGTCCTGAATGTCTTTGTATCCCTGTGTGACCTCGAAATTCGACAAAGGCGTCTGGCACCGCGGGCACACGTGCATCGGCTTGTGTCCTTCGTAGATCAGTTCCTGTGAATGAAGCTGCTTAAAGACCCACCAGATGCTCTCCATGTAATCCGGGTCCATCGTTCTGTAGTCGTGATCCATATCGACCCAGCGACCCATACGCTCGACGGTGTTCTTCCATTCTTTCGTGTATCGCTGTACGGCTCCTCGGCAGAGATCATTAAACTTCGAAACGCCGAGCGCTTCGATGTCTTTTTTGCTCTTCAGATGATGTTCTTTCTCGATTTCATTCTCGACCGGAAGTCCGTGACAGTCCCAGCCGAAGCGACGACGCACGTGCTTGCCGCGCATTGTCTGGTATCGAGGAATAACGTCTTTGATCGTCCCCGCAAGGATGTGTCCATAGTGGGGGAGCCCTGTTGCAAACGGTGGTCCGTCGTAGAAGCTGAATTCCTCCCCGCCCGCGCGCCTGCCGATCGAACGCTTGAACGTATCTTCTTCGCTCCAGTATTTGAGAATGCCAAGCTCAAGGTCTGGGAATCTCTGCTTTGGGTCGACGGGATCGAACATGCTCCGAGTGTAGAGCAAAATATCCGCACTGAGAACGCATGAAACTCCTATGTCATAGAAAATTGACATTATCCTTTCTTCAGTTTACTGTAGTTCTTCAGTACATCTTCTTTTCTTCATGCCCCTTGAGCATTCATCAACGCTGGAGACGCAGGATCTGGATGACTTTTCTCATCTGACGGCTCAGGAATCTTTCACCGTCGAGGGTCAGATCAAAAAAATGGAGATGGTGGAAGCAATGGTCAGAAGCAGATGGGAAGGGCACGTTCGAAAGGTTGAGCAGCAATTGAAACAGGAGAGGGGCTTAAGCGGTGCAGCTCTGAATGAGGCGTTGCAGGAAATCCAGAAGATTCGCATCAAGCGTCTTAAGATTCGTGATGTCATCATCAAAAACGGTGACACCGAAGAGGTGAAGGAGTGGTTCAATCTGATTGTGGAAAAAGGGGATGGAAACGATGACGAGATCGACCCTTCTCTGTATCGAGTGATGATTCCGGCACACATTGATACCGTCAGCAGTGGTGCACGCACGGAGTTGAATCAGGATCTTCAGCATCCTGATCGCGTCACGGGTCTCGGGGTGTACGACATGGGTGCGGCAGCGCTCAATAATATTGCCCTTGCAGCAGAGGTGAATGTGCCAAAAGGTATGAAGGTTTATTTTGCTTTTACCGTTGATGAAGAAGTCGAATCGCGCGGTGCTAGGATTCTGTCGGATAAGGAACACTGGCACGTTTGGCCTCATATCGACTGTGTTGTCTCGTCTGAAATAGGCCCGCTTCCGCCTTTGCCTGATGAGGACCCGCGCATGCGACTCATTACCGCACGCTCAGGCAGAATCAAATTTCATGGAGACATTCGCATAGATCCTCGTGCGCAGGGACATGGTGCTGTGGATAATTTGCCGAATGCAGGAGATGCGATGATGGAAGTTTTGAACAAATTGAAGCATCGTTTTCATCATGGTTATCAAGCCCCTGTACCCGCGGAGAGCGAGCCGCCCCAACAGCGATCGCACGATCTACTTGGCACCGAGAGCTTTGAACTTGGTCCGTACGCCGCACTGTCGACTCGTGAAGGGTACTTTCCAACAAACAGGGCAAATTTTTCGTTCGCGGTCAAAATGGTTTCGCCGAGCACCATTGCCGAGTACAGCAGAATTTTTGATCGTTGGACGCGCGGAATACGTAAGGCGGGGAGGTGGGATGAGTTCGGCATCAGTTCCACATTCGGTCGTGATGCCGGTGTTGCATCGTATGAATCCTATGCAATGCCGCCCGATCATAAGTTAGTCCTGATGGCGAGTGCCGTTCTCGAGCGCATTTCCGAAGTTGTACCTGAGATTATGGGGGCACCGTCCGTTGCAGACGAGTGCGATTATGCCCAGAGCATGCTGCGCGAAGCGGGTGTCAGTTCTTTCCAAGATACCGGAAAAGGAATCATCACCATTCCGATCAATGGCGACGATGCGCACCATCCGGACGAATGGGTATCCAAAAGCAGTATTTTGCAGGTTCGGAGGGCTATTCAGGCGCTTATCCAGGATGAGGACGGTTTCCGTTCCCTTCTGCGGAAAACCGTGTAGAATCCCGCCAATTTTCTTTCCTTTTTTCGGAAAATCTCTACAATGAAACGTCCTTCTATGTCCACTGCCTTAGATCATCGGGAAACCTCTCCTAGCTCCGTGCCAAAGGAGCAGCCTTCGACAGTAGAAGCGAACAATGCTTGGCAGGTTGAAGTTCGAAGAGTTGTGAGAGAAATGATTCACAATGTCAAAGGTGTACTGCGTTCGTGTATCCGGCTTTCGCTCTTGAAGAGAATTTCGTCGAAGTCGCCAGACACAACGGCTGAGGAAGCCCATAAAAGAGTGGAACAGTGTTTGGATCATTGTGATGAAAGTGTCCAATCAGCTGCGATTGCGATTGTCGATGAGGGGGCAGGGGATCTGCAGGATGTTGAATTGGGTCCGATTGCCGAGAGTATCGTAGACGAATTGGAACCGTCCTTGATGGATACAGCAGTGTCGCTCTAGAGGCTTCAACTTTACTCTGCTGTCGTTCCCAATGGGAATTATGGTATACTTGCAAAACCATTGAATGATGTCTTTTTTATGTTAGAATGCCTCTCCTCCTTATGCTTGAGCACTCTAAATCATCAGTTACTCAGATGGTTCTCGACGCGGTACGAGATCCAACCTTGCCCGATCAGCTTCGACAAGACAGTGAAAGAGAGAAAATCCAGAGGAGACTGATGCAGCGAATTGGATCTGCCGTGCGCGTGCATTTTCCGGCGGATGAAATCGAAGTGCAATTTGTGGCCGATGCGAAACGCGGTTCCGACTTCGATGCCAGACATGAATTGCTGAATGTCTCTGCGAGGGTGATCGAAACGATACGTTTCGGTACAGACAATCAGATCGCCCAATTGACCAAAGATATTCAAGGACAAGGAGGATTTCTCATGTCTTATAAGGGAGTCGGCGAGCAGAGGATTGAGAATCGGCTTGATTCGCGTTGGTCGGAAGAAGGTGGTTGGGTGATGGCGGAAACCAGCGGTAGACCGGTGAATAGCGAGACGAATTGGCAGCCTGGCGAGAGGATTGTCGGAGGAGACGGTCATTTTTGGGTGCCGCCGGATCGAGAAATCGATCTTGGTGATCTTCCGTTGCCGATAGCCGATGAAGACGTCGTTCTCGAGGGCGAGAAGATCATTGAAGAGATTCTGTCGGATCCCGCTTGTGCCGTATTAATTGCCGACATCTGTGCAACGACCCCGAAAATGGGCTTTGCATCGGCGACGGAAGACGTCGCACTGCATCAGATCTCACTCTTGAATGCGACTCGCAGGCATCAGCTGAAGTATGCGATTGCCGCTATTGCGAGCGTGAAGGGCCTCGAGAACGAGCAGGGTGAACCGATAGGCAGAGAGTTCGATCCCGGTCTTCTGAATGTTGCTAGCGTCATCCTGCATACTCGTGCAAATTTACCCGGTTGCATGCTCGGTCGTCAGACGAATCGAAAGGTATCTGCCACTTTGCCCGATGGCACTCCGGTCTCGCTGCTCGTCGACTGGTACATCACTGCCCAGAAACTCGCGGGGATCCAGCCTCGCAAAGACGTGCGTTTTCTGAACTCGCTCTTCACCGTCTAATCGTGCGTCGCGACTTTTGTTCTGTACACCAGCAGGAAGAGTCCGACGCAGGCAGCTGCAGGCAGGGGAATAGCAGAGCGGTTGAGCGTGAGATCTCCCACGATCGCAACGACGCTTACGAAGGGCAGGAGGCGGTTTAAAATATCGATGTTCGTTTTTCGCATGCATTCGAAGTAGAGGACGTACGGCAGGAAGGTAAAGACGAAGGCGAAGAGAACGCTCTGGAGAATCACGCTCCATCCGAGAGTCTGTATGTCCGAGGAAAGCGGCAGAAGTGCGATGCAGAAGGGCAGCGCGATGATCGAAAGCCAGAGTACGAACGCCGGATAGCGAGCATGGATTCGCGCTTCGGTTTCTAGGTAGTGCCTACTGCACTGGGAGTAGAGAGCGAAACCGATAGCGCTGCCGATCGCAGCGAGGATGCCAACATTGGGACTTTCTTTCGTCGCAAGCATGATGGTGATAGCACCGGAGAGAGTGAGGAGAGAGAGGAGCGAACGCAGAAAAGATCGATCTGCGGTGTCTCTGCGCACGGTTTCCATCAGGATCAAACCTGCGATGATGAAGAGAATGTATTGTCCGGCCGAGAGGTGCTGAAGCGCGACATAGGACAGAATTGCCGTGGCAAACAGGGAGGCTCCCGACAGAATGAGAGACGGCTTCCAGAGTCCGATTCCTTTCGCTCTTATTTGCGAGAATGACCGGTGCAGAACGAATGTGGCTGTCGATGCGATGAAGAATGTGGCGAAGCGGATGAGCGTGAGATCGACCGGAGTAATCGGCGTGTGCTCTAGGAGCAAGTGTGCAAAGACGGGATCGAGTCCCCAGAGGGTGATGATCGTGACAATGAGAATCGCAATGGTTCTGCTCTGCCGTACCGAGGTCAATCGTTTTGCTCCCGCAAGCAAGAGTTCTTGTTGGAATTTTTCGAGATCCTGCGGAGCGATGTGTGCCGAAAGAGATACCGATGCATTGCCGCTCGCCGCTCGTTGATAACGGATGTCAGAGAGCATCGGTCCGTGTTTTCTGTGCAGGAGATTCATGCGGTCCATCATGTCGACATCATCCATGTTGATCTCGTATCGGATGATAAACGTCGGTGTTTTTTGACGGCGTTGCACTTGCTTTTCGAACAGTGCGGAATAAATATCCGCGGGTTCCAATCGTCCGTCCGCGATGGCAATGAAGATGTCATCGAGGGAAGCGTAACCGAGACTTTGAATTTTTGTTTGCATGGTCGTCTCTTCAAATTCTTCGATGAAGCCCTTCTTGCGTTCGGTGAAGGTCATCTGCAGCATTTCTCGACCAATGGTAAGTTTATGATCTCTCGTTTGTTCCGCGAGCGTGGAACGGATTTTAGCGGCTGCAAATCCGGTCTGAACCTGTCTAAGCCAGTCTCTCGTGCAGGTGATGCGATCCGAAACGGTGATGTCGATCGATGCCGCGTTGGTGATCGGTTGGGCGAACGGTACTTCGGCTCCGTTCATTTTGATCGACAGCGTCTTCAGTGTGTTTTCATGGAAGAGGTAGAATGCTCCGTCGAGTGCAGTTGAACCGGTTGGGAGTTGTACAGTGGTGTCGTCAGGTCCGTGAATGGTGATCGACTCTCCGAGGATGTCGTTCTTGAGCGTTTCCCAGAAGTCATTGCTGCTGCCTTCGGTGTCGGATGTGAGCGAGGTGATTCGCTTTGTCCACGGGAGAATCTCACTCGATTCGGATGTACCCTGGAAGCAAACCGTCGATATCCCTTTTCGAGCATATGTCTGCATCATGCGAGTGCGTATTTTGCATCGAACGCGCGTGCCGTCCTGCGCGATGATCGTCGTATGCAATCCTCGGTATCCGTTGAGTTGCGGCGCATTGATGAAGTCCTGAAAAGACAAAACCTCACGTTTCCAGAGTTGATGCAGAACACCAAGCACCTGATAACAACTGTCGATGTCCTCGCACACGAATGCGACGGTGAGCGATGCTACACCCGTTGCGACCGCCGATCCTTTCGTCATTTGATCGCGAAGTTGCCCCCATGTTTTATTTTCGAAATGCATGTCCGTACGCGATGTCAGCAGCTTGTCGTGATGTCGTATGGTCGAGCGCATTTCTTGGATGAGCACCGTTCCCAACTGTTCGTTTTGGGTTCGAACGTCCACCAGTTTCCGAAGCGGCACCGGTTCGAGTACGGAGAGACAGAGGCTTTCGAGCTCATCTCTGAGATCCTGCATGCAGAGTTTGTCTGCGATCTTCACGTAGATCTCGAGCGTTTCTTTCGCGAGCAGTTGCTGCTTCTCAGCAGGCAAAAATTCCACCGTCTGCATGTTATGGAGTCGGTCGACGAGTTTGATGACCATGATGCGCACATCCTGTTCCATCAGCGTGAAGATTTTGCGGAGCGTCTCGATCTGTTCGTCGAGTTTCGGACTCATGGAAACGTCATCCGAGTTGAGTTTGGTCACTCCGTCGATGAGTGCTGCGATGTCCGGACTGAAGGCGTGTTCTATTTCTTTGAGTGTGAGAGGCGTGTCCTCAACGGTGTCGTGCAGCAATGCCGCGATGATCGTGTCGGCGTCGGCACCGAGATCGCTCAGCATGTGCGCGACGGCAATGGGATGACTGAAGTAGGGTTCACCCGAACGCCTCTTTTGTCCCTCGTGCATTTTCTTGCCTAGCTGGAATGCATGCTCCACCCTCGTTGTGTCCCGTGCGGAGAGATGCCGGATCTGAGATCGGAATTCCTGCCACTGCATAGAGAGACAGTATACACCCTCTTCTATGGCTTGTGGAAGCTATTTTCGCCTCACCCCTAACCCCTCTCCCTCGCTGAGGCTTGGGAGAGGGGAACAATTGCGTTTAGAATATATGCTTTCACATTCGAAAATATCTCTGTCGCTTCATCGAGCATTTCGACTTCTGCTCTCGTGAACCAGCGCATCTTCTCACTCTCGTGTTCTGCGATCGTAACGACTTGAGATTCATCCAGCGGTTTTGCGATGAAGAGAAAGTCCATATGTTGATGTGCAGGTTCGTTGCGATCGGGACAGGCGGGGATAACTTCTAGGAGCATGCCAATCGGTTTGATCAGCATTCGTCCTTCTGTGGGATTTCCTGAAAATAAATCAACTTGAGACTCTCCGATAATGTCGACGTCGAGATTCGTTTCTTCTTTGCACTCGCGCTTCGCGGCCTCCTCAGGAGTTTCGTTCTCGTCGAGATGACCGCCTGGGGGCATCCAGCGTTGCAGGCGCTTGTGCCAAAGAAGCAGCGTGCGTTTTTTCGAATCGATAATGAACGCAGTCGCCGTGAAATGTCTTCTCATATGGCTTCATGATACGCGATCGTGATACACTGTGAATCGTTCTTTCCCCATCCACACATGTCATTACAGAACGTGATGCTTAGAGGCGTCTTCGGTGTCTCAATGTTTGTCGCACTCACAAGCTCTGCTCTCGCCGTGAAACCCGATGCGGATCTGGAAATTTCGGATCGTCCCGTTCCTGCACCGGTCGGTACTCCGTACACAGCCGGTGGAATCGCTTCGATGAAAGTGCGCGTGTTCAATCTCAATGAATCTGTCGGTCAGTCGGCATTCGGTGTCACGGTTGTCGTGCGACCGATCGTCGCCGCCATTTCATTCCTCTCTCCAACATCACCGGGTTGTGTGCGTGGTCGCAATGGTACGTTCGTCTGCAATCTTTTCCGGGTCGACGGACAGATCGCAAAGTTCAGGGAATTCAGGGTGAGACTTCGGCAGGATGCATGCTCGCTTTTGACTCCGAACAATCAGGTGAAGGTTGCGAGGGCAAACGTCGCTTCGAATAGCCAAACCAATGATCCGAATGTGGCCAATAACCTTGCGTTTGTCTATGTGAATGTGTCGTGTCCTGCGGTGAACTAGACGGGCTTGAGCATTTTCTTTAAGTACTGTCCCGTATAGCTCTCTTTCGACTGCGCAACTTCTTCGGGTGTTCCCGTTGCAATGATTCTTCCGCCGCCGTCGCCGCCATCCGGACCGATATCAACGACGTGGTCGACGGATTTGACGACGTCGAGGTTGTGTTCGATCACAAGCACGGTGTTGCCTTTTTCGACGAGGCGTTGCAACACATCAAGCAGTCGCGCAATGTCGTCGAAGTGGAGTCCGGTTGTGGGTTCATCGAGAATGTAGAATGTTTTGCCGGTTGCACGTTTCGTGAGTTCCGTCGCGAGCTTGATGCGCTGCGCTTCTCCACCGGAAAGTGTGGTCGCACTTTGTCCGAGGTGGATGTACCCGAGTCCGACGTCGCTTAAGGTCTGCAATTTGTTCTTGATCGACGGGAATGCCGAGAAGAATTCGAGCGATTCTGTGATCGTCATCTCGAGAGCGTCGGCGATGTTCTTTCCTTTGTAGGTGACTTCGAGTGTTTCACGGTTGTAGCGTCTGCCTTTGCATGTTTCGCACGTGACATAGACGTCGGGGAGGAAATGCATTTCGATGCGCTTGAGTCCGTCGCCTTCGCATTCTTCGCAGCGACCGCCCGACACGTTAAAGCTGAATCGACCCGGCTTGTACCCTCTGGTTTTCGCCTCCGGTGTCATCGAAAAGACATCTCGGACTTCGGTGAAGATGCCGGTGTAGGTCGCAGGGTTGCTTCTGGGGGTTCTGCCAATTGCCGACTGGTCGATGACGATCGCTTTATCCAAGTGCCCGAGTCCTTTGATCTCTTTAAAGTTCTGTCCTTTCGAGTGTGCTTTGTTCAATGTTCGCTGCAATTCCGGCGCAAGAATGCCGTGAATCAAGCTCGATTTTCCAGAGCCAGAAACTCCCGTGATGCCGATGAGACAGCCGAGAGGAAACTGTGCATTGATGTTCTGCAAATTGTGATGCGTTGCTCCAAGAATCTCGATGAACTTTCCGTTGCCTTTGCGGCGTGTCTTTGGAACTGAAATTTTATTTTTGCCGCTCAGGTACTGTCCGGTGACGGATTTCGGATTGGCGATGAGCTCTTTCGGCGTTCCCTGCGCAACCACTTCACCGCCGAGTTTTCCCGCTCCCGGTCCGATTTCGAGCAGATAGTCCGCGGACTCGATCGTCTCCTGATCGTGTTCGACGACGATCACCGTGTTGCCGATGTCTCGCAGGTTGAACATCGTGTTGATCAGTTTCGTATTGTCTCGTTGATGCAGTCCGATGCTTGGTTCATCCAGCACATACAAAACGCCTTCGAGAGCGGATCCGATTTGCGTTGCGAGTCGGATGCGCTGCGCTTCTCCGCCGGAGAGCGTTGCAGCCGATCTGTTGAGAGTGAGGTACTTGAGGCCGACGTTCTCCAGGAACGTGAGACGAGAGACAATTTCGGCAATGACTTTCTTCACGATCGTGTATTCGTAGGTTGTGAGTTTCCTACCCTCCTCTCCTTTCGAAGGAGAAGGAATGAGTCCTTCGAAGAACTTCCTTGCGGTTGAAATGCTCATCTCTGTACCGTCGACAATATTCTTGCCGCCGACGGTGACACCGAGGATTTCTTTTCGGAGGCGCTTGCCTTCGCACTTGGGGCAGGGGAGCTCGAACATGTAGGCTTCGATCTGGGAGCGAGTGTAGGTGCTGTCGGTTTCTTTGTGCCTGCGCTCGAGATTCGGGATCACACCTTCGTACGCGGTTTGATAGTGCCCGTCGAACTTCTCGGAGCTGAAGTCGACGTCGACTTTATCAGGGTGACCGTGGAGAACGATTTTCTGCGCCTCGGGCGTCATGTTCTTCCACGGCACATCCAGCGAAAAATTGTGCTTCTTCGCAAGTGCGGCGAGTGTTTGGACCATAAAACTCATGCGTCCTGCAGAGGTTGCCCAGGGATGAATCGCACCTTCGTTTACGGTGAGTTCGGGGTTTGGGACAATGCTTCCGACATCGATTTGGAGGATGCTCCCGATGCCGTGGCAGTGGTCGCATGCGCCATGCGGAGAGTTAAAACTGAAGCTTCGGGGTTCGATCTCGGGGATGCTCATATCTGGGTAGTCCGGATTGATGAACTTGTCCGAGTATTTGATGACTTCTCCGGTATCGCTGTCGAGCACCGAGATCAATCCTTCTCCTTTTCTGAGTGAAAGCTCGACGCTGTCTGCAAGTCTCGTGCGGTTGGGGTTCGGCGTTTCGATTTCCGTTCCGTCGCTCAGTTTTTCTTTGACGGGTGCGAAATCCCTGATGATCATGCGATCGACGACGATCTCGATGTCATGAGCAACTTTCGGATCCAGTACGAGTTCTTCGTCGGTGGTGACGATCTGACCGTCGACGCGCATGCGCACGAAACCCTCGCGCTTGATCGTATCCAGAATTTTTTGGTGTGAACCTTTGCGACCGATGATCTGCGGAGAGAGGAGCATGATCTTCCGACCGTCCGGCATCTTCGTGATCATGTCGACGATCTGGCTCGGGGACTGTTTGGTGAGCGGCTTCCCTGTAATGGGGCAGTGCACTCGTCCAACTTTTGCCCAGAGGAGACGCATATAGTCGTAGATTTCGGTGACGGTGCCGACGGTCGATCGCGGGTTTCTCGGTGCAGTTTTCTGGTCAATCGAGATCGCGGGACTCAGGCCTTCGATGGAGTCGACTTCCGGCTTCTCCATCTGCGAAATGAACTGACGTGCATACGCAGACAGTGATTCGGCGTAACGTCTCTGACCTTCAGCGAAAATCGTGTCGAAGGCGAGGGAGGACTTTCCGGAGCCCGAAAGCCCGGTGATGACGGTGAGAGAATTCCTCGGAATCTCCACATCAATATTCTTGAGGTTATGCATCCGCGCGCCTTTGACTTTGATCTTATCCATAGGAAAAAATCGTATGGTTTAGTATTGAACCATAGCCGAGGGAGGGTACAGCAACGGGCGGGGTTTGTCCAGTGTGGCATATCCGAAGTCTTGTAGATCCAGCGCAGCCATCCTTGCTGCGACGCGGCTTGGAAAGCCGCACTGATGTTGGAAATGGTGTAGACTCCAGCATCATCACCCTCCTCCTATGAAGATTTTGCGTCTACCGATGATCCTTTCCGCGTTGATCGCTGTTCCGCTGATCGCCAATGCTTTGAGCCCTCGCTTCCTATTTTTAGATGTTCCTGCAGATGCCTGGTTCGCTTCATCCGTGCAGGAGGCCGTCGATCTCGGTATCGCAAGCGGCTATAAAGACAGCAATGGCAATTCCACAGGAAAATTCGGTCCCGAAAATCCTGTGACATTTGCGGAAGCACTGAAGATCGCCCTCGAGAGTGCGGAGTTTGATGTCAATCTCGGTCAGGGCTACGGTCATTGGGCTGCGCGCTATCTTTCGATTGCCATTGGTGAACATTTTTCACTTGCGCCGAATCAGAATGTCTCTCTCGATCGTCCTGCAACGCGGGCAGAAGTTGCATCGCTCTTCAGCGACGCATTTCGTGTCTCGATCTCACCGTCGTTCACTTCTGCCTTCTCGGATGTCTCCGCTTCCAATCGTTTTGCTTTTGAAATTGCGGCACTCAAACGAGACGGTATCGTTTCAGGCGATACCGATGCGAGCGGTGAACCGAACGGTTTCTTTCGTCCGAATGACAGCATCAATCGTGCGGAAACCGTGAAGATTGCAGTCATTGCGAGATCGCACTATCGAAACAGCAGCAGTAGCTCCTCGAGGTTCAGCTCCAGCAGCCGCTCAGGAAGTACGTCAAGTTATAGCTCAAATTCCAGTGGTATTTGCACGTTTCAGGATTGCGGTGTCGCGCCCGGCATGCCGAATTGGCAGTGCCCCGATGGAAGTATCGGCGGTCCCTCCTGTGAGCGTTTGCCAGACGGTCGCTGCGGTTGGCTGATTCGTCAGTGCCTCAATTCTTCTTCCTCGTCACGTTCTTCCTCTTCGTCACGTTCATCATCCAGTTCTTTAAGCAGCAGCGTGCAGACTGCAGTAACAGTTCTTTATACAGTCAACGGCTTTACGCCCTCCGTCGTTCGTATTGGCTCCGGACAAACAGTGATCTTTAAGAATACAGTGATCGACGATCTGCGTGTTTCAAGCAATCCGCATCCGACCCATACCGATTACGCAGGGTTCGATTCGGGTTTCTCGATTCCGAGAGACGGTGAGTACGTCTTTACGTTCCGGAAGAGAGGAACATGGGGGTATCACAATCATTTTCTTCCAAGCAGAGGAGGGCAGGTGATAGTTGAATAGACAAGCCCTCACCTCCCGACCTCCTCTCCAGCGTTCTGGAGAGGAGGAGACCCGAGCTTCAGGAAATCAAAGTTTTTTTTCTGTGAAACAGAGCTTCCTTCTCCAGATTGCTGGAGAAGGATTGAGGATGAGGGCTGTACGCAGGTGCATCTTTTTACTCTGCTTCTTTCCTATAACACTCTTCACAGTAGATAATCCCCGGTCTCTCCGGTGCAAATGTCGACATCGTTTTCTTTTCGCACTTGCCGCACGCACGCTCGAAGAGTGTTCTCGGATTTCTGAGTTTCATGCGGTTCTCGTAGCGGATCTCCGAATGCAGACGTGGGATCCCGAGTTGTTGTTGCCGATAAAACTGCAATTCTGCTTTCTGTATTTTATACGGACGATCGGAGGCTTCGCATCGTATTGCCCAGTTCAGAATATCATCGGGTGTCTCACTCATCCGATCAGGAAGATCTTTGGCATTGATGACTTTTGATGCTGCAGGGATTTCGTCGTGCGAGTCGCGCCAGTGAAAGCCAAAACTCAACGCTTCATTTTTCTTGAGTGGCATGTACTCATGTGCGAGCGATTCATTGTAGCCAAAGGGCGAAGACGTTACCGGGAAGTAGTGACCCCACTCCCCACCCCGCTTCATGTGTTCGATGATTTTCGGCACCAGTTCGTCGTACTCTTCTTTCATGTACTGCGTATTCAGAATGCAGTGTTTCTTGTGCTTCAGTCCGGAACAGCCGAAGAGGTCCGCACTATGAAAACAGTTTTCGGAGTACAGAATGTTTTGGCTGTGAAAAATGTAGAGCGAGTAGGCGGTGTTATAGGCTTCGATGGTGCCCAGTGTCATAAAGCAGAGTTCCGGCTTGATGTACATGTTGCTGCAATCGAGACAGTCCTTGGTGCCGATGCCGACGGTGACGTGTCTGCAGTCCTCACTCTCCGTCATATCGAAGCAGTCACGGCAGTTTTTGGAATTTTCGAGGTAATCGCCCGTGCAGTTCTCGCAGTTCACGATGTTTGCTGCTCGGTGAATGCTCCTCTTCCGAAGCTCTGTAAGTTCACCGAGTGCTTCCTGTTGTTTCTCATACGAGTTTTCGTAGACGGCGATTTGTTTTGAGTATTCTTCTTTCGTGAGTTGTCGGTTTTGGAAGCAGTACTCTTTGCGACTGAGATTGGCGCAGAGGAAGCAGTTCTTACAACCGAGGAGGTCAGTGGAGAACTGACAGTCGGTGCAGTTTTTTGCGAAGGAAAGAAAGCGGCACTGGTAACACGTGTAGACCGAGAAACATTCGTAGCAGAGCTCCGAGTCGAAGATGTACGCGCAGTCGAAGCAGCTTCTGCATTTCTGAAAAAGTTTTCCGTAGCAGCAGTCCTCGCAGTATTCGGATGAATTGATGAGGTAACAATTCTTGCAGTATCCGGTACCCGTTGTGAATTCGCAGTTTTCGTTGCCGACGGTCACGACCGCCATCTTCGGGACTCTGCTCTGGAGTTCCTGAAATTGCCGGAAAAACGATTGGTTGAAATCAAACGGCCTTCCGTACTCGATCGCATCCCAGTCGTCTCTGTGCCATTCCTCGTGCGACCAGACCGTGCAGGGGCTCATGGGCTTTGCATGAAACACCGAGACGATGTCACGTCCCGACTTGTCGGATTCTCTTTTGTAGAGAAACCGTTCATTTCTGTGCGCCGTTCGTATTTTCAGTCTGCACATCGGACACTCCCGCGGTACCTCGGGATGCACGACGACTTTCCCAAAGGTGAATGTCATCTTTTGTACAAATGCCGTCTCATCGGACTCGATGACGAACGTTTGCCGGCAGAGTGAGCAGGAAGGCATAACAACTGGAACGATAGTGCAATTTTTGTCTAATGGAAAATTTTGCTAGGCGTCAGTTTTTCTCGCAGAACGAATTCTCGGTCCAAAGAACAGTTCCGGAACTATTGTGCAATAGTACGGGATATTTTCGAAGCCATTCTTTTTGAGTTTCGATAGGGAAGTACAAGCGTGCCTTTGCTTCAAGTAAGATTGTGCAAGCTTCTTCAGACATGTTTTTTGTACCTTGATTTGTGAAATTTTGTGGTTTCCATGGCATACGGAAGGCATCTTCAATAACATCTTCAGTAATCGAAAGACCCGATTCTACGGCGTAAATAGGTTCGAGTGTCAGCAGAGGAGCATGGCTTTTTTGCAAGATGGCTACCAGAGCGTGATAGTCGGAATTTGGATTGTATTTCCATTCTTTCAGTAATGAAGGCATGGCTTGAAGCAAATGCCAGACAGTGAGTCCGACTGCGAATGGAAGGATGATAAAGAATTTATATTCTAAAAATTTCAAAACCCATGCTAGCAGGAAAAAAGCTCCTATAGCGAGTGCGGGACCGGCAAGTGACAGGTAGTGAGGGTAGTACGACTCTGGCAGAAAAATCGTGACAAAGATGATGAAGCCGAGCGCACATGCAATGATAGATGATTTCTTTTGCTGGCATCCGATCACAATTCCGGTAATTGCCATGAGCAAAAAGGATATATCCCATGTTGTGAGTGCCATGAGTCCGATACGCGTGAGTCGATCCGATCCGTCGCGTCCGAGTTGGGAGACAATGGATTCTTGCACCAGTCCAGGCAGAAGGATTGACGCAAGAATGAATGTCACGCCGATACCGGTGTAGATCAGAATGCTTTGCTCGTAAGCATGTTTTCGATGAAATTCTGAAGCGTTCCAACTCACTACCGTTGAAACAATGGCGATGTTGATTGCTGCAGGCAGAAAAAGAAGAGTAGAGAGAGCTGCGATGATGCATTGACTTAACATGTTCAGTTTCGTCGGTTTACCGGCAACAATGAGCCACAGATAGATGATGAAGAGTGCATTTGCAGTTTGCCGAATTGCAAGAAAACGGAAATCGTGATTCACCATTTCATAAAAAGTAAGGTAGAAAAAAATGGCGATGATTCCTGCAAACTTATCTGTAATAATTTTTTGCATCACGGCATACAGTGGAAGAATGGCAATGCAGTTCATCGCTAGATAGAGAAGCCGTAAGGGATACATCCCATGAAACAGTTTTAGACCAATGCCGATCAAAAACGGCAGGAGCGGCATATGTGAAAGAGGAAAGTCCTCATAAGGTCTGAGTCCTCTCATCATCATTGCACCGGCTTCTGCGTATATGCCTTCATCCGTTTTTGGATATGCTGCAAGATGCAGATACCGCACCTGTAGCCAGAAGAACAGCAGCGCCAATCCTGCGACGATGATGATGTCCCATGACCACACGTGTTTCTGCCTTAGTTTTTTTAAATCTTGTATCACGCATTCAATAGTAGCAGAGATGCCAATTTGCTTGACTTCTCCCTCTCCAAGCCTATCCTTTCCCTGTACATGCGTACCAAAGTTCTCGCCCTCAGGCGTCCGAGTCTCAAGGCTTTTTATTGGGCAGCCGCTTTTGGTGCCTTTGGTTTTGCATACTTTACCTTCCTCTAATCTCCCTCTTTGATCCCAGAGCACCTGCTCCCCTCAAAGAGAGAGCGGGTTACTTTCACATTCCTCACCCCTCCTTCGCTAAAGCTACGGAGGGCAGGCCTATCCTTCATCCCTAACCCTCGCTTTTATGCTCATCGTCATCAAAGAGAAAAATCATGAATCCCTGATCCAAGAATTGCAGTCGCTTCTCAAAGACAAGCACGGTTGCGAGTCGCACATCATCGGCGGCAACAAGCGAGTGCTTGCGGTGACAGGGGACACGTCGGGTATCGATGTCGAGTTCCTCAGGAATATGTCTGGCATTCGTTCGGTTGATCGTGTGGATCGTCCGTACAAGCTGGCATCGAGAGAGAAGAAAGATCGGACATTCATTGAGGTCACCAAAGAATGCATCATCGGTGATCCGAAGTCCGTCGTCATGATCGCGGGTCCTTGTTCTATCGACTCCGAAGGACAACTCGATGAAACGGCTGCCATGGCGAAGTCGAGAGGCGTAAAAGTTCTCCGAGGCGGAGCATATAAGCCTCGCACGGGTCCGTACTCGTTTCAGGGAAAAGGGGAAGAAGGCTTGAAGCTTCTCGCAAAGACCGGACACAAGTATGGGATGAAAACGATTTCCGAGATTATGAAAGCCGAAGATCTCCCTCTCTTCGAGCAGTACGTCGATATGTTTCAGGTCGGTGCCAGAAACATGCAGAACTACGAGCTTCTCAAAGCGCTCGGAAAATCGAAAAAGCCGGTGATGCTCAAGCGCGGACTTGCCGCGAAACTTGAAGAGTGGCTCCTCGCCGCCGAGTATATTCTCTCGGGCGGTAATCCGAATGTGATGCTTTGCGAGAGGGGAATACGGACGTTTGAAGAAGAAGTGCGTTTCACGCTCTGTCTTGGGTCGGTGCCTGCACTCCGTGAACTCACACATCTGCCGATCATCGTCGATCCGAGTCACGCGATGGGAAAGACCCGTTGGGTCAAAGATGCCGCACTCGGCGGGGTTGCTGTCGGAGCGGACGGACTCATCATCGAGATTCACCCTCGTCCGTGCGAATCAAGCTGCGATGCGTCGCAGCTGCTGGACCAGGAACACTGGAACGAATGCATGGATGGTGTCACCGCAGTTGCGAAGGCAATCGGAAAGCGTGTTGTATGATTTTCGTAGAGACGCAAAATTTTGCGTCTCTACCCTCTCTCCCTAACCCTTATCCCGTGCACACTCTCACCCTCACTCCTCCGGCAAGAGAAAGAAAACCGACGAAGATTGTGATCGGCGAAAGCCTGATCGATGATCTCGCATCCGCCCTGAAAACAGAATCTTTCGATCGTGTCGTCCTCCTCTATGACAAAGGCATCGAAGCGATTGCACAGCGCATTCAGAAATCTCTCCCCTCCTGCATTTCGATTCCGGTTCCTCCGGGTGATGCTTCCAAATCTCTTCAGGAAGTCGAGCGTATTACGGCACTCATGCTCGATGCCGGTTGTACGCGCAACACTCTCCTGATCTGCAGCGGCGGCGGGATGCTCACTGATCTCGGCGGCTTCGTCGCCGGTGTCTTTATGCGCGGCATTGCGTGTGTACTCGTGCCGACCAGCCTGCTTGCCGTGTGCGATGCGGCGATCGGCGGGAAGACTGCAGTGAACGCGGGAGGACGCAAGAATATGATCGGCACACTGTCGCATCCAGAGTCTGTGATGATCGATCTCGAACTTCTCAAAAAACTTCCTCAGGCGCAGTTCTCGGAAGGATTGGTCGAAGTCATCAAGATCGCTGCCATGGTTGATGCGCCTTTCTTTTCGTGGCTCGAAGAGAACATTGGAGAAGTCATGAAACGCACGTCCACCGAACTTTCCGAATGTGTGTCGCGCGCGATCGAGGCAAAAGTGCGCATCGTAGAGCAAGATGAACACGATCGCGATACGCGTCTGCTTCTCAATTTCGGTCACACGATCGGGCACGCGGTCGAAGCACTGTCCCGGTACAAACTTTCGCATGGAGCAGCAGTGTCGATTGGGATGATCGCAGAAATGAAAACTCTGCAATCCAAAGATCTGAAGCGTGTTTCAGACCTTCTGCAAGCCATCGCTATGCCTCTGTCGATTCTTGATTCGATGAGTGCCGATGCACTCTGGGCAGTGATGCTCTCGGATAAGAAGAACGAGAACGGAGCTGTACGCTGTGCTGTTCCAATCAGCATCGGGGAGGGTGCAGTAAAGACTCTTACAGGTGAGCAATTCCTGACACTATTTCCATGAATACAGTCTTCGATGTGCCGGCACTTCAATTTCCCGTCGAAGCAGATCTGATACTTCCCGGCTCGAAGTCACACAGCAATCGTGCGATCATCTGCGCCTGTTTTTCACAGGGTACCACGATCATTCGGAATGCCACTCCGTGTGATGATGTGCTCGTCATGGTCGAGAATTTGCAGAAGATGAAATTTCAGATTCAATGGATTGATAAGGAAAAAGGAGAGTTGAAGATCATTGGAGGTCTCCCTCAGCAGAGCTTCCTTCCCCCCTCGGGGGAAGGATCGAGGATGGGGGTGGAGGAAGGCACCGTGCTCGATTGCCACAACGCAGGAACCGCTCTCCGTTTTCTCGTGTCCGTTGCGGCTCTTGTTCCCGGTGACTGGACACTGACAGGAGATGCACACATGCAGAAACGTCCAATTGGGGATCTTGTCTCGGCTCTGCGCTCGCTCGGTGCGGAGATCACGGATACCAATGGCTGTCCTCCGATCAGAGTGAAAGGTGGCAGCCTTAAGGGCTCGGTCGTTCGTTTGAATGCAAGCATGAGCAGCCAATACCTTACGTCACTTCTGCTCATCGCACCGATGCTGCCAAGCGGTCTGACGATCGAATTGGACGGTCCGCTTGCGTCGGAGTCATATATGGAACTTACATTGCAGACAATGATGGATTATGGCTTCAAGATAGAGAGAAAATTGAATACATTTATTGTTCAAATTAGCGCGCGCGTCCCCATTAGCGGTGTCGTAACGTACGACGTCGAAGGAGACTGGAGTGCGGCCGGTAGCTGGCTTGTTCTGAACGAACTCTCGCGGAGTCGTATCCGCTGCGTTAATCTTCATGCTGATTCCACTCAGGCGGATCGAAGTCTTCCGGAGTTCATCGTCACCTTGAGAAAGAGGGGTGATATCACGATCGACTGCAGCAGCATTCCGGATCAAGTGATGA
This sequence comes from Candidatus Peribacteria bacterium, assembly GCA_943350395.1. Lineage (GTDB taxonomy): Bacteria > Patescibacteriota > Gracilibacteria > Peribacterales > Peribacteraceae > SICN01. The sequence continues at coordinate 170,605 of CALRAD010000001.1, read as the reverse complement.
ACCTTGCGGTGCTTGCGGCATTCCGAAATGGCAAGACGACGATCACGGGTGCCAAAAATCTCCGTCACAAAGAATGCGATCGACTTGCCGTGATCACAAGTGAGCTGAAGAAAGTCGGCGTTTTGATAACAGAGCATTCCGATGGTGTAATCATTGTAGGAAATTCCAAAAACCAAAAACAAAATTCCAATATCTGTCTTGATCCTCACGACGATCACCGCATGGCGATGTGCTTTTCTATTCTTGGTCTGAAGATCGGAGCCATTGGCATCAAGGATCCTCACTGCACTGCAAAAAGTTATCCTGCATTCTTCGATCATCTAGTCTCGGTCACCGCATCGCCCCGACCGATCGTCATCGTCGGCATGCGCGGAGCCGGTAAGTCGAGTCTCGGGAGACGGCTCGCTGCTAAGCTCAAACTGAAGTCGAAGGACAGCGATCATGTTTTTGTGGAAAAGCATGGTCCGATCAAGGAATACATTGCGGCGCACGGATGGGCGGAGTTTCGAGAGAAAGAAGAGCAAATCATCGAAGCTCTTTTGACCGCAGGAAGCGTTGTCTCTCTCGGTGGCGGTGCGACGGAGTCCAAAAAGACCAGATCAATGCTCAAGGGTCGTGCCGTGGTGATTTGGGTGCAAGCTACGAAGGCAGAACTTCTTCAACGACTGGAATCGGGGAAGAGACCTGCGATCACAGGACTTCCGCTTCATGAAGAGGTCCATAAGCTTCTCGTCGAGCGAGCGCCCAACTACAAAGAAGTTGCAACGATCATGATTCCGCCGAAACTCCGCTATTCCGCTCAGGTTCCCTTTGCAGTGAAGGCTTTGCGCGCACTCGTTCATTCCGATTCACTCTGATGATGCTCGTCGTCACTCTTCCTCTCTCGGCAACGAAGCGTGCAAGACAGTTTGCATTGAAGGCAAAGAAAGCAGGTGCAAAGCTTCTGGAAATACGCGGAGATATTACGCCGAATGTGAAGGCATTCGATTCATCGTTGCCGATTCTTGTCTCTCCGAGAGGTGCAGGCCTTGGATTCATTCGGCGATTCAAGCCTTCCTACGTTGATCTTGATACGGCTGAATGCTTACTGCTTCGTTCTCTTCCGATAAGAGTAAAAGTAATACTTAGTTTGCATGATTACAAATCCACTCCAGCCCTGACAGCATTGAAAAATATTGTACAAAAAATGTATTCATTAAAACCATGGATGATCAAGCTGGCAACAGTAGTGAATGACTACGATGATGTTTTAAAGCTTTGGAATCTGCAGGAATTATTGAACAAAAAAAGTATACGATCTACTGTTTCAGGCATGGGTGAGAAGGCGCATCTTCTTCGTGTCACCTCACCGATAAGAAATGAGCTGACCTATACATTTCTTGATGGCACAGAACCTTCGGCAATCGGGCAGCTTCCTCTGTCGTTCTATCGATTATTGCCGCAGGCGAGAACCTGCCTACCGGCAAGGCAGGCGCCAGCTCTGTTTGGCATTATCGGAGGCAATCAGATTGTCTCTTCTTTAAGCCCTGTCATTCATAATACCCTTTTCCGAAAGCACAAGATCAATGCTCTGTATTCCTGTTTTCCTACGGAGAATTTTAAGAAGACGATAAAGATTCTCCAGAAGATAGGCGTGCAGGGTTTCTCTGTTACCGCACCGTTCAAGAGAGAGGCGTTCGCGATGGCGAAAAAGCACGACGCTATTACGCGCAGACTTGGTGTTGCGAACACACTGGTGAAGTCTGGTACAGGCTTCAGAGCGTTCAATACGGATGTGTATGGCATACAGAAGGGCTATCCGGAACTAAAGAAAGCGAAAGACATTGCTATTCTTGGTGCAGGCGGAGCCCTTCCCTCAGCCATTATTGCGATACGACGTCTGAATACAAATGCAAGTATCACGATCTTTGCCCGCAATACGAAGAAAGCAAAAGCAGCACTTCAGAAATTTTGTGTTTCGATAGAGCCGATGTGTTACGTAGCGTCTTTCAAGTCGGATGCTGTTATCTGTGCCGTATCCGAAGATGTGAGTCTTCCTGTTCCGAAGCCTTCTTCCAAATCCGCAGTCGCGATTGACCTGCGTTATGGGAAAATCACCTCGTTCATGCGCGATGCGGGAAAACTCGGGTATCGTGTATGTGATGGCATGCCAATGCTTGTGAATCAGGCACAGAAGCAATTTCAACACTTTACCTCTTCTCTCCATGGCAAGTAACTCCTTCGGCTCACTTCTTACGATCACCACCTTCGGTGAGTCGCACGGAACTGCACTCGGTGTGGTCATCGACGGCTGCCCGTCTGGCATTGCTCTGAAAGAAGCAGATTTTCTGTATGAGCTTGCACGCAGGAGACCCGGCCAGAGCATGGTGACTACAGCTCGCAGAGAAGAAGATGCCCCCGTGATTCTCTCGGGCGTGTTCGAGGGGAAGACAACTGGCATGCCGATTACCGTCGTTGTTGCAAACGAGAACCAACGTCCGGAAGATTATGAAAAACTTCGAAGCGTGTTTAGAGTCGGGCACGCAGATCAGGTCTTTGCCGAGAAGTATGGCCATCGGGATCACCGAGGTGGTGGTAGGCAGTCGGGGAGAGAGACGGTCGCTCGTGTGATCGCCGGCGTGGTTGCGAGGAAGATTTTACCGAAGAACACGAAGATTATCGGGCATGCGCGACAGATTGGACCGTACACCGCGAAGGCATTCCGGCCTGCGGACATAGAAAAAAATCCGGTGCGCTGTGCCGATGCAAGTGTTGCAAAAAAAATGACTGAGTACATTCTCGCATTGAAATCGAAGGGAAATTCTGCGGGAGGTCTGATCGAGATCAGAGTGGAGAATCCTCCGAAGAATCTTGGTGATCCGGTGTTCCGGAAACTAAAATCAAGGCTTGCGGAAGCCATTATGACGATTGGAGCCGTCACGGGTTTCAGCTACGGAGCAGGATTCAAGACGGCGGAAATGGAAGGCAAAGAGTACACAGCCGATTCGAAAAATTTCGGCGGTATGCTCGGCGGCATTTCCACGGGGGAGCCGCTCATTCTCACGATCAGCATCAAACCGGCAAGCTCCATCGGGCAGGTCGCGAAGGAAGGCCGTCACGACCCATGCATTGTTCCTCGCGTGATCCCCGTAGCAGAGGCGATGGTTGCGCTTGTCCTCGCCGATTGTTATTTGATGCAGCGAGTCTACAAAACCCCGAACCCGTAGCTGAAACGCAGCGTTTCAGCTGCGATCCGGTTCAATTCTCTTAATTTCTCATGACCGATCCCACCACCATCATCGGCGAAGTCCGCCATGCCATCGACGAGGCCGATGCAATTCTCCTCAAAGCGCTTGCCGCACGTTTTCGTGCTGTTCGGCACATGAGGACTGTCAAGAATGCAGCGCACCTCGAGACCGAGGATCGTAGTCGTGAGCAGGTGCTTAAAGATGTCTGGAGGAAGAAAGCAGTGGAACTGGATATTCCGGTCGAGCTTGCACTCCTCATCCTCGACTGCGTTCTCGTGGAATCCAAGAAGATACAACATCCCGACAGCGTATGAAGATCACGAAGCGTTCTCTCGTCGGGATCATCGGAGGAACCGGAAAAACCGGTGCACAGTTTGCGAAGCTGTTTCGCAAGAGCGGTTGTAAGGTTCTTGTTAGCGGTTCTGCCACACGCGACAGGAACACCGACATCCTTGCTTCGTGCAATATCGTTCTCTTCGCACTTCCTCTGTCGCATGCGGCGGATCTCATGCGGTTGGAACTGAAAACGGCGACGAGGAAAGATCAGCTTATCTTGGACGTCAGTTCCTTAAAGAGTCGAGAAGTTGAGGCGATGCTCGCCTCCAAAGGTGAAGTGATCGGCATGCACCCGCTTTTTGGTCCTTCGACAGATCCTGTCGGCGAAAGCATCGTTCTCTGTCCCGGTCGGGCAACGGCAGCCACCATGGCTTCACTGCGATCTGTTCTGAAAACTATGGGTCTTTGCACGTACGTGATGACTCCGGAGGAACATGACACGCTCATGAGTACCGTGCAGGTTGTGCCGCATCTGAAGAGCTTTCTGATGGCTGATGTTCTGACAGGCTTGAATGTTGATCTCAAGAGGATGCTCTCTCTCTGCACTCCAACGTACGAAATGGAGTTCAATACCATTGCGCGCTTTCTCGACGATCACCCCGATCTGTACATGCCGATACTCTTCCGCAATCCGAAGACGCTCAAGATTTTGCATCGGATGAAAGTCTTGATCGATGCGTACATTCGGATTGCCGAGGAGCGAGATTTGCACACTGCCGAGAAGCGATACCGCGCGTGTCAGTCATTCTTCAGACCTCATCTCAAGCGCGCTCGAGTACAGAGCGAAGCATGCATCAAGACACTTCTTTCCCTCACTCGATGACCATCCACACACTCGGACCGGCAGGAACGTTCTCGCACGAGGCGACAGAAAAAATCTTTCCGGGAGAGAAAGTTATCTTTGCACCGAACTTCGATGCGCTCTTCACAAGTCTGGAGAGCAATCCGAGCGACATCGGCATTGTGCCGATCGAGAACAGTTTGCACGGGTCTGTCGACGAGATTCTCGATCTACTGTACGAGTCGAAGGTTCGGATTGTCCGAACGCACGATCTTGCGATCAAGCATGCCTTCGGTGCGAAGAGCGCGGAAACAGTCAGCAAAGTGTGCAGTCATTCCCAAGCACTGAGGCAGTGCCGAAAGTGGTTGAAAGTTCATTATCCGGATGCACAGCAAGTGCCAAGCACCAGTACCGCAGCTGCTGCAGCACTTGCCGCCGAAGATCCTTCGGTTGGCGCGATCGCATCGGTGAAAGTACTCAAGGCAAACGGCCTGAACGTGTTGAGTGAAGACATCGAGGGGGATGACAATACCACGCGTTTTGCAGTCGTTTCCGTGAAGGATCCTTTCAAGGAAGAGAAGCGTACGCACGTCACGATCGTGCTGAATCCAAAAGGTGACAGACCTGGGCTTCTGCACGCTCTCCTTACGCCGTTCAAAGTGTATGACGTAAACCTCACGCGTATCGAGAGCAGACCGAGTGGCCAGAGTTTCGGTCATTACGTTTTCTATTTGGATTTTCTCGGCAGCCCGGATGACGAACGGACCAAGAAAGTCCTCGAGGAACTTTCGGAACATTCGATCGTGACAATTCTCGGTTTGTGGTAATTCTTTTCCCTTTTCGCATGTACTCATTTTTCTCCACTCTTCCGACTCCAAAGCCCGATCCGCTCTTTGCCATTGCCGCGGAGGCGCAGGCTGCGGGGCCGAACGTCATCAACGGAACGCTTGGGATTTACATGGATGAAGACGGCAAGCCTCTCGTTTTGCCGAGCGTGAAGTTTGCCATTGCCGAGCTTCAGAGAAATCTCCAGCACTTCAGCTATTCCTATCCTCCTCTCAACGGTCTTCCCGATTTCCGGAGCAGTGTCTCATCACTACTGGTTGGCACTCGCAACGTTCACGTCGCGTCGATCGCATCGACCGGCGGGACCGGAGCACTTGCCTTAAATCTCCGGCTTCTTCGAATGATGCTCGGGGATGGTGATGTGCCAATCATCGTGCCGACGCCTGCATGGGCGAACCATTTGCCTGTGTGTAAATGGGCGGGTCTTGCGGTGCATGAAGCGCAGTATCTCGAGAACGGCAAAGTGTCGATCAGTGACATTCTCGAAACGGCGAAGAAAATCAACAAGCCCTTCGGCCTACTCCTCCAGGTCGGTTGCCATAATCCAACAGGGCTCGACCTGGATCAGAAACAGACTGCAGAACTGACTGCAGAACTTCAAAAGTTCTCTTGCGTTGTTCTCCTTGATTTTGCCTATCAGGGTTTTAAAGATGAGCCTGAAACGGACGCTTCGCTCATCGGTCAGTGCATCGATGCAAGACTCACGACACTCGTCACATGGTCGGCTTCGAAGAATCATTCGATCTATGGCCTCCGTACAGGATTGGCTGCAGCAATCGTATCGAGCGTAGAAGAGAAGAAAAATATCGACGGCAATTATTCGACGATCACTCGCGGGCTGCATTCCGCTGCACCGACGTTCGGTCAGGCGATCGTTGCGATCGTGCAGAATAAATTCAGTAAGCAGTGGAGAGAGGATTTGCGTGCGGCAAGACTGCTCATGCAGAGAAAACGCGAGCTACTCAAACAGAATCTTCCTGATTCATTTCAGCGATCGCTTGCAGGGTATGGCATGTTCGCGATGCTGCCGCTGAGTCCGGATCAGGTTTTGCGATTGAAAGTCGAAGAGAAAGTTTTTTTGCCTCTCGACGGTCGCATCAACATCGCGGGTATCCCAGAGAAGAGAATAGGGGAACTGTGTGTGAAGATCATCAAGAGTCTCTGACACTCGTTTTCCGAGTAGCAATGGACTTGCATTCCAGAAAAAACGGAGAAAACTTTAGCCATGTCGCATGCCTTCAGCATGAAAACCGTCGGGATATTTCTCATGGGTGGCATCGTTGGTATTATCGTGGCTCAGAGTTCACAGATTGATGGCGGAAATCTGATGGGAAGGTTGACGCTGGGCGGGACTCTTCCGTCGCGCTGCGGAGCAGTAAACGCCTCTTGCACGAATACAAATCTTCCATGTTGTTCTGGTCTCTCTTGCCAGGTTTCACCGGACGGTTCCAGATCATGTCAACGTTTACCTGTTCCACCACCACCCCCGCCGCTTTGCGGAGGTGCAGGCGCTGCTTGCACGAATGCAGATCCGCAGTGCTGTTTCGGGTACGCTTGTCGGCCTTTACCGAACGGTTCCAGAGTTTGCCAGGAAACACGGTTAGGTGATGGTGCAGTCGAAGCAATGGATACTGCTTCGGCCGATGCTTCCTATGGTGACGGTGCTACGGATGCTTCTGAAGGGAATGATAGGTCAGCGGCGGCTTGCGGTCCCGCCACCTGTCCCTCGAGGACATGCAGTGCATGTGATCCGAGCGGCATGATGTCATGCACGTACAACAGCTGTAATGCAGCGGGCACTTCTTGCGTGAGTAGCCTGCCGACACCCATGCCATGTGGATATTCCGGTGCAAATCCCAGTACCATTGGTGTTGGTGCTGCAGATTATTCTGCCGGTTATATGGCAGGATATACGGCCGGATATGCAGCCGGGGCAGTTGGTAATATTGGTGGAGCTCCCGGAGCTGCTGCAAGCACTGCACCGGTTGTAGATGCAGCTGCAGCTGCTGCAAGCCCCGTGTGTACTTATCCGCATCAGTGTTTACATTCAAGTTGCGGTCCAGGGAAGCATGAAGTTCCTGGAAGATGCGGTGCTTCTTGGATGAAGTGCTGTGCTCAGAATCAAACATCGACCAGTGCATCTGCCGCTACATCTGGCGGCGTGGCCTGTTCCAATACCCCCGTTCGAGAGTGTCTTCCGGATTCTCTTTGCCCGCCCGAAAGGACGGAACAAGGGTATTGCGGTCCAAATACCAATAATGATGTTTGCTGTCGCCGTGCGTGCGGAGGTGGCGGGAACGGATGCGAGCAGCCGGCTTTCTGTCCGGATCATCTGGAAATACGACAATATTATTGTGCCGGGGGCTTCGTCTGTTGCGATAGGTGATTTGTGTTACGATGATTTTCCATGTTCACCGGAATCATCGAAGCAACGGCGAAGCTGCTGAAAATCGGGCAGAATGAGATCATACTTGAGAGACCGAAAAGTTTTGACGATATCAAGATCGGCTCGAGTATCGCAGTCTCCGGCGTTTGTCTCTCGGTGATCGCATTCGATGATGCGTCCATGTCATTTGATGTTGTGTCCACGACACTACAGAAAACAAAACTTGGTTCACTTGCAGTCGGAGACTCTGTGAATCTCGAACGAGCGATGAAAGCTGATGGCAGATTTGAAGGACATATAGTAACGGGGCATTGTGAGGGAGTGGGGAAAATAAGGTTAGGGCAGACGGGAGGGAATATGATGCTGCAAGTAGAGATTCCCGCTGATCTCAAAAAATATATTGTTCTTCACGGCTCTATCACCATCGACGGCGTTGCGTTGACGGTTGCAGAATATTCAGGAAATTTTCTTTCTGTTGCAATTATTCCTCATACGCTTGAGCACTCAACACTTGGAGCTCTGAAGCCAGGGGATGCGGTAAACATAGAGACCGATATACTTGGGAAGTATATTCTTCAAGCACATGACAATCGATAATCTTCCCGAGTTCGGCAAAAGCAGAATCAACCCTGATTGGAAGATCGCAGTCATTCATTCCGTCTGGCATCCTGAGGTTTCTTCGCTGATAACAGATTCTGCGATTGCTGCTTTCATTTCTGCAGGAATTCCAAACAGCAATATTACTGTCATCGATGCGCCCGGTTCTTTCGAGCTTCCTCTTCTTTGCAAACGTGCACTCGAGTCAGGAGCAGATGGAGCCATCGCTATCGGAATTGTGGTGCAGGGTGCCACACATCACGCGGAGCTCATCGCAAGGGAAGCTTCCTCCGGTTGCATGCAGACGCAACTGGCGCTTGGGAAGCCGATTGTCTTCGAAGTGCTCTTCGTGAAAGCGATCGAGGATGCCAAGGCGAGAGCTGTCGGTCCGCATGCGAAAGGTCCGCTTGCGGCAAGAACTCTTCTGACTCAGCTTGCGAAGCTTTCGGAAATGCGTTCATAAATCTTGTATAAGAGATGTGTTCAAGAGTAACCTTGCGATCACTATCTTTTCCGCTCACCCATGAAGCATCTCCGATTTGCGACACTTCTCGTTTTCCTCGTCCTTCTGCAGCCGCTTTCTGCACTCGGAGCCGGACTTTTCTCCGATGTCAGCGATTCTTACGCCTTCAAGGCCGAAATAGAATCACTGGCGAGATCGGGAATTCTCAAAGGAAATCCGGACGGGAAATTTTACCCCGATCGTTCGGTGAATCGTGCGGAGTTCTTAAAGATGCTGTACGTCGCCACAAATCGAAAGCCGAAGGCGATCTACGCAGGCTGTTTTTCGGATGTGGAGTCCGGGAGCTGGTACGAAGGATATGTTTGCGATGCCGCTTCGAAGGAACACGGATTCGTGAAGGGATACAGCGACGATTTTTTCAGACCGGCAAGCCCGGTCACGAGGACGGAGGCTTTGAAGATGGTGTTCATGCTCTTCAACCTGCTCTCGCCGAATATTTCACAGGATGATCAGAGTCTCATCAAATTCGTCGACGTCTCGACGTCTGCGTGGTACAGCCGATATATCAGTGCAGCATATATCAACGGTTTGTTGCCGCTTGTGAATCAGTCGGGCTCGCGCTTCAGTCCGGACTTGCCGCTCACGCGCGGCGAGGCAGCGGCGTATATCTTCAACGCACAGAAAGCTCTTGAGAAACAGCAGAGTGCTCAGCAGGAAGCGTTCCAGTCCTCAGCAGTTGCGAGTAGCGCATCGTCATCATCGAGTTCCGTTCGCACGGATATCATCAAAACTTTGTCCATTCCTTTCGTCGACAGCGATACGTTCATTGAGAAGCGTCCTGCGGTGTATCTGTTCACTCTCACGAAGCAATCGGATATCGGTCTGCAGGTATCGACGGCCGGTTATTATCACTCGGATGTCACCTGTCGTTTATATCTTTTGAAAGACGACGGTTTCACGAGCGAGTATTACCTCGGTTTTCAGGAGAACTCGATGTGTACGATCAAGGCAACGCTGCGACCCGGAAAGTATCAGTTGCAGTTGCAGCCGAGCGTTGGCAATACGCTCTACAGTGTTTCTGCTAAGGCGGTCTTCGGCGATGGCAATGACGGATTTTCGACTGCCGTGGAACTGAGACCGGGACTGGTGCGCACCAGTATTTTGGAATCAGGCGACATCGTCGACTGGTACAGTTTCAAGATTCCAAGTGAGAAAGTGGCGACAGTCGAGATCACAGCCGGCGAAACTCTCGCCTGCGTCATCTATACGCCGCAAGATGTCGATCAGTTCGGATTCAAGGGACCCGAATGCAATGTGCCCTACATCTTCAAGCCGAGTGCCAATGATGATGCGTACATGGTGGGTGTCGGGCGAAAATCCGGTGATCAGATACATAGGGTTCCGTACACCGTACAGTTCCACTAGAACCTCTGAAAAATGCACGCTGCGTCGTCATCTGCACCAAAATTTCACTCAACGTATAACAATACGTTTCGTGAAATTTCGGCTTGATTCCTCGCATCATGCTATTTTTGAGAGGTTCTCTATAGCAAGATTTTTCCTTTGATTTCTGCTAAAATTCCGTCCCATGCCGAAGCCTTTCTCCGATGTCGAGGCTGCCATTGCCGCTCTCAAGAGCGGGAAGTTCGTGATCGTCGTCGACGACATTGATCGTGAGAACGAAGGTGATCTAGTTCTTGCTGCCGAGTTTGCGACACCCGAGAAACTGGCATTCATTATTCGTCACACGGGAGGAGTCGTTTGTTTGTCTCTGAGCAATGCCATTGCGAATCAGTTGCAGCTTCCTGCCATGGTTCAGCGTAATACGAGCAAGCGCGGTACGCCATTCACGGTGAGTATTGAAGCAAAAGAGGGGATCACAACCGGCATCTCCGCTGCCGACAGAGCCATTACGATCTTGGCTGCGATGGATCCAAAAGCAAAACCTGCTGATCTTTCTCACCCCGGTCACGTTTTTCCGCTTCGGGCACAGGATGGCGGAGTGCTCTGCAGAGCGGGCCATACGGAAGCATCAGTCGATCTGTGCAGAATTGCGGGGCTCAGGGAAGGAGCTGTCATCAGCGAGTTGATGCATGACGACGGCACGATGATGCGTCTTCAGTCGATCATTCCGTTCGCGAAGAAACATGGCATCCACATTCTGCCAATTGCTGATCTCATCGCCTATCGCAGACGAACAGAGACACTGGTCTCACTGGAAGCACGGTCGACTCTTGAAACGAAGTACGGCGAGTTCACGGTCTCGGTGTACCATGACAATTTGCATCACAAAGATCATCTGGCTCTTAGTATGGGCAAGATCAGCGCCAGAAATCCTGTTCTTGTTCGTGTGCATTCGGAGTGCATCACCGGTGATGTCTTCGGGTCTTGCCACTGCGATTGCGGTGAGCAGCTGGGGCTTGCGATGAAGCGTATCGCAGATGAAGGCAAAGGCATTTTCGTGTATTTGCGTCAGGAAGGAAGAGGCATCGGTCTCGTCAACAAAATTCGCGCGTACGAGCTCCAGCATCTGGGTCTCGACACGGTCGACGCGAATCGTGCTCTTGGCCTCCCCGACGATCTTCGCGAGTACGGCATTGGAGCGCAGATCCTCAAGGATTTGGGTGTGGGGAAAATGAAGCTTCTGACGAATAACCCGAAGAAAGTTATCGGTCTTGAGGGCTATGGACTGACGATCACCGAGCAGCTCCCGATCGAAATTTCACCGCAGAACGCAAAGCAGAAGAAGTATTTGAAGACGAAGAAGAAGAGGATGAAGCATGCATTGAAGAACGTCTAAAAAATCCCTCTGAACGCTGCTAGCGTTGTTCAGAGGGGAAAGGGTTCAAGTCTTTGGAGAATGCCCGAGGAGACACTCTCCCAGAGCTTTCGTCGGATAGTACATCATGACGGATTCATCGAGGCTCTTCACGTAGGCTTTCTTCATCGTGAGGAACTTTCGATCGATCAAGCGTTGAATCGCCCGGTCGAAGAGTCGTTCGGGAAACGGATCGATAAAGGCAAGCAGCACGATCGGGAGTTCGCTTGGGTCCGGCCACGGCGCTTTGCCAAATGACCGAATCCATTTCCATAATTGACTCCAGAACGTCTGTCGGATCATCCGGGCACACTTCCTCCAGAGAGGAAGCGCATCCCGATTGATGCAACCGTAACTCAGTCCGTACCAGCGACGTGCACAGGGAACGTAGTCGTTGTCGACAACGCCGGTGTAGCCGTACGGGCTCAGAAACATGAAGACGACCATGGTACTGAAGACGTCGGGGAAACAGCATCGAATAGTCTCCTCTGCAATAGAGTGTGGGAACACAGACACGTGGTCTGTGACCGTTCGCGCACAGTGCGCGAGTGGTAAACGAGTGGGAGCAGGAGAGAAACAGAGTCCGCCGCACATGATAGTTCTCCGATGATGGAAAGGAACGAGACGACCTGAACACTTCAGGTACTGCAGTACGCGCACACCGTAAGCGCTCATGGAGTAGGCGTAAAATTTATCGATAGAAAAGTATTTTTTTGAACATTTTGTTTGTTTTAAAACAAAAATACTGTAAAATGAACATCGTATGATTACGATCACCAACGCCATTGAACTTTTGATTTCCGCTCATCCAAGCTACGGAGAGGCGATGAGTGAGGAGATCGTGAACTTCAGCGCGCTTGCGCGGAAACTCAAGCCCGGCATTGAGGAGATTCTCCTGGAGGACGTGACCGAGGGTGCCGTCGTCATGGCGCTTCGTCGGCATGCGAAAGAACTTTCATCGAAGATGCCTCGAGAATCCGTCCATCAGATTCGCAATATCACCGTTCGTTCCGAGATCACGGAAATTGCGTTTCAGTCGACACCGAACCTCAATAAGGTGCACCAGAAGCTGCTTGCGATTGCAGAGAAATTCGATACCCCTTTTCTTTCGTACGGACAGGGTGTCGGCGAAACGACGTTTGACATCAGCACGGTGCTTCTGCCGGCATTGCTAACGATGACCAAGGGAGAGAAGAGGATCGCGAAGTTCGACAATTTATCGGCGATCAGCATTCGCTTGCCTCTCGGTACCGTGACGATTCCCGGTGTGTACTATCCGTTCGTGAAGACGCTCGCCTGGAACAGGATCAACGTGTACCAGATCATTTCGTACTTCACCGAAGTAACATTTATTGTCGATGACAAAGACATCGAACGTGCCTTCGGATTGATGAAGGCGATGACGAAGAGGTCGGAGAAGAAGGGATCATGAATACTCTCTTCCTCGTTTATGAAGTATGTCAGCTAAAGAGGGAGAATGGTCTTGGTGCACAATGGTTGAAACGATGTGTTTGAGCGCAGGTTCCATTTGTTTTCTGATGGATCCTGCCTTGAGATCGATGGATTCCTCTCGTGGTACTGCAGTTCCTATTCTCCACTGTCCACGGAAGAATGTCGGTGTTGTGCCTTTAAGAATTTCGGGTTCTGTGCACACCTCGGAAAGGAGGACGGTTTTGATATTTCCATTCGGCCACCTCCATTGGTTGCTCTTTCGTAGTCCTTCCATTGTTTGCGTGCCAAGTTCCCGCATTTGGAGGGCTCGGAAAAATGCTCCTTGTATTCTACGACGTACTTTATCTTGTATATCTGCTTCGGTTATTCCAGGACCTTCACGAAGTCCGTATCGATATCCCTGCTTCAATTGTTCCTCTGTCCCTATCAAGCTTGCTCTTTGGATAGTTGCCTGTCGCTTGGTTTGGAGATCCGTTCCAACGATATAGAGACCATGTGTCTTTGTGACGATCGGATCTAGACGATCGGGATCAAGTTCGCCTTTGGTAATCTTGAGTAGTATTTCGATGGCAACGATTGCATGAACACGGAAGTCTTCAATCGTACGTACGGCATTCGGGATGAAATGCTCCAGGACCTTGTAGTGCCCACGCGGCGTATCTCCATCGAGAAGTAAGTTCATCCATTCCTGCATCACTGCTGTCTCACGCATGCCACTTGGAGCTCCGTTTCTTGCAAGATATTTCTGCGTTTGGTTTGCCATTGCTCGCAATGCCGCAGCGAGCGTTGCTAGGTCTGTTATTTTCTCTTCGTCATACATTTTACTGATGAGTTGCACATTGACTCCCTCAGGAGCCATTTCCCACGGCCTTTGGAAATCGACTGTTCGAAATGCATCTTCTTTGAGAGCACGCTGCACGTCACCGCAAGCAAGAAAAGCAGTCACTTCTCTTTGGAGATCTTCCCATCGCTTCCACGCATGGCGCAGTGGTCCTCTGTCTTGCGACCGGGGCGTATTGGGACACATAAGAATATTTAAATGTATTGTATCTATTTTGTCAATGCTTTAGAATACGCAACTTTCCTGATCCTTTACATCATTTTTTGTAGGGAGACATCTGACCCTTTTGGCCAGAAAGCGTGCAGCACAGTGCTGCAAAGGTTTCTACCATCGAGGGGTCAGTTCCCCTCCCTACACACTTCTGAAAGGAACGAATGATGCGAACGTTGCATTGGAGACACCCGGGGCGAAGCGAATTTACGCCCCACGAGATGCGGGTCGCTCAGCAACCGCTTGGTTGCAAAGTGATTCTGCTTCTCGAGAAGCCAGGTGGATCGCAGGTTCTTGAAGCTTATTTCGAGCACGTCACTCAGGCGGCTTTCGTCGTTGCCTGGAATTCCCAGAACGACGGATGTTGGCTGGGAATCGATGACGTTGAACAGACTCCTTCTGCCGAACCGGATGCCGATGACGCCGCGAAGATGCATCTTTTCTTCGCAATCCGCTACATCGCCTTGCCGAACAACGCGTACATCGTTTGGAGGACGGATCACAGGGATAACGCCCCGAACGATTCTCTTGGATATTTCCAGGGAACGCTCAGAGAAATGCGGGATTTCTATGCCCGCATGACCTACACGCCACCAAAGTCCGAACAGGAGTAAAAACGGAGGGGAAACGGGACAGGCCACTGCGGCTTGTCCCTTTCTCTGTGCATTTTTTGTGGTACGGAGAGAAGAATGGTGCGCCCGGCAGGATTTGAACCTGCTACCCCTTGGTTCGAAGCCAAGTACTCTATCCAAATGAGCTACGGGCGCATGTGCAAGTTCAGCATACATCAAAGAACACCCTTTTTCTTTGTTCGTATCGCTATCGCGCTACTCAGCCCACATGAGCTACGGGCGCATGTGCAGGTTCAGCATACATCAGGGATCATCGATACGCCTCCTTTCGATGTCGTACGGAGAGCACAAATAGTATTTGCACGGTCTCACGATTTACATCCACAAAGACTCTATAGTCTCCGATTCGAAATCGATACTCACCGAATTCTTTGCCTTTCATAGGTTTTGCAAAAGACAGCGGTTCTTTTTGCATAGCGAACCATTCCATCTTGTTGGTGATCCTCCTTGCAATGCTTTTTGGCAGTCGTGAAAGATCACGCAGAGCAGTGAACGAATAGGCGAGTGTCATAGTCCGAGAATGTGCCGCACTTCATCGCTCGAAAATATTTTGCCCTGCTTCACTTCCTTGCGCGCTCTTGCAATATCTTTTGTGAGATCCTCATACGAATCGCTTTTGCAGGCAGGCGTCACGTGTGCGACGGGAACAGAGTGTTTCATGATGACGAAATGCACGCCTTTCTCCTGTGATTCCGTCAGGAATTTGCTCAGATTTTCACGGAAGTTTCGTACGCTGATGCTGCGGGTGACAGGCATATCTATAGTGTACACAATTGTAGCTACAATTGCAATAGAAATTCTGCTATAGTCATTGCATGTCCTCCGACGACGATTCTGAGTTTGGCACGTCTTCCAGGGAATTCCTCGAGTCTCCCCTCAAGGCGCAGCGTGAGGCACTCAAGAAAAAGCTCCAGAAGGAGGGGATGAAGAGTGACGCAAGTAAACAGGGTACTGATTTGAAGAATCTGAAGCTTTCCGTATTGAAAGCCCAGGTTTCGGGGAAGAAGGATGATCAGGCGAAGAAAGATCAGGAGAGCAAAAACATGTCACAGTCTTTTGGAACCAAGACCCGAGAACAGGAAATTGCCGCATCAAAGATGACTGCCGAAACGAAAGTGACTACTGATCAGATGGTGGACCAGGGAAATATCCAACAGAAAGTCGATCAGCAGATCAAACAGGATGAGACGCAGTCGGAGGATGCTTAGTTCCAGTTCGTATGAAAGACACCGTTCGTGTCCAGTCGCTCGAATGTGTGGGCTCCGAAGAAATCGCGCTGAGCCTGCGTGAGGTTTTGCGGGAGACGCGCAGTTCGTAAGCTATCGAAATAGGCGAGGGATGCCGACATCGCAGGAACCGGAATCCCTGACAGCGCTGCAGCAGCAACGACTTTTCGCCATTTCGTGTGGCGTGCTTTGAAGAGTTCGACAATGGCGGGCGAGAGCAGAAGATTTTTGAGATCGGGTTGCGTGCGGAATGCTTCTTCGAACGTCTTTAAGAGTGCGGATCTGATGATGCAACCGCCCTTCCAAATTCTGCAGGTCTCCGCGAGGTCGATCTTCCAATCATGGATACGGCTGGCTTCGGTAATGAGTGCGAATCCCTGCGCGTACGAGCAGATTTTGCTCAGAAACAATGCGTTTTTGAGCGCACCGAGCGCGATTGTCGGTTGTTTGAGATCGAGCACACCAATCATCTGTTCTGCTTCTACGCGAAGCGGCTTCAAAGAAGACATCAGGCGTGCGTCGACGGCGGCAGTCATCGTCGGGACGGCGACCCCAAGATCCAGTGCACTCTGCGTCGTCCATTTTCCGGTGCCCTTCTGTTTTGCTTCGTCTTTGATTGCGTCGATGAGATCAGCAGAATTCACTTCGTCTTTCTTTTGGAAGATCGCGGTTGTGATCTCGATCAGGAATGATTTGAGCTCGCGGCTCTTGTTCCACAATGCAAATGTCTCTGCGATCTCCGGATTGTCGAGTTTTATCACCGATTTCATCAGGTGATAGGTTTCCGCGATCAGCTGCATGTCGCCGTACTCGATACCGTTATGGATCATCTTTACGAAGTGCCCGGATCCTCCGGAACCGATGAATGACACACACTTTCCACTGCTGCCGTCTTTTGCCGCCATTTTTCGAAGCAGTGGCTCGAGTCGATCGAATGCGGTGCGGCTGCCGCCCGGCATCATGCTGGGACCGAGGAGAGCTCCTTCCTCGCCTCCGGAAACGCCCATGCCGAGCAGATGAACGCCTTTTGGTTTCAGTTCCGCAATGCGTCTTTCGGTATCGGTGAAGTGGCTGTTGCCTGCGTCGATCAGTACATCATCTGCCTCGAGATGCGGCAGAAGTTCTTGGATGACTGCGTCGACCGGTGCGCCTGCATTGACCATCAGAACGATTGAACGTGGAGAAGGCAAAGCAGCGATCAAATCAGCAATCGTTTTGCATGAGACAAAATCGCCTTCCGACGCGTGGCTTGTGATAAATGCATCCGTCTTCTCTGTTGTTCTATTGTAGACGGCAACGGTTGCACCGTTCCTCGCCGCATTGCGTGCAAGATTTGCGCCCATTGTGCCGAGACCGATGAGGCCAAGATGCATAGAAGCAGAGAAAATTATTGACCGATCACTTTTCCCCAATCGCTCTGGAATTTCCTGAGTCCGTTGTCCGTGAGTGCGTGGCCCGGCAATTTCCTGAAGACGTCGTACGGGATCGTGCAGATGTGCGCACCGATGCGCGCTGCGTCGACGATATGTCTCGGATGCCTTGTGGATGCGACGAGAACTTCGGTTTTGAAATTATACTGCTGCCAAATCTCCATGATCTCTGCAATCAGCGACATTCCATCCTCACCTTGATCATCGAGTCTGCCGATGAACGGACTGATGATCGTGGCACCGGCTTTCGCGGCGAGCATCGCTTGTGCAGCCGAAAAAACGAGCGTGACGTTCGTTTTGATTTTCTTGCTCGCGAAAAATTTGACTGCTTTCAATCCTTCAACGGTCATCGGGACTTTCACGACGACGTTCTTGTGCCATCTCGCGTACTCGAGTCCCTGTTTCTTCATGCCTTCTGTGTCGGTCGCCGTCACTTGTGCGCTCACGCACGGAACAAGTTTGCACATCTCGAGGACGGTTTTTTTAAATGCATCAAGCGGATTCTTTGTGCCATCTTTGGCTTCCTTAGCGACAAGCGAGGGATTGGTCGTCACGCCGTCGAGTACGCCCCATGCGGCGATCTCTGCGACCTGTGCGACATTTGCGGTATCGAGGAAGAGTTTCATGTGGAGAGGGAAGATGACCCGAGTATAGCGGAACTTGAGTATTGCGGTGGGATATCTAGAATTGAAGAAGCATGATCAGAAAACTTTGTACCGGCATTGCGATTGGTGCCGTAGCGGCATCAATGGTTTTCTGCGTCGTGTTTCAGGTTTCTGCGCACGAGGTTGAGATCGTGACCGTCGACATCGGCGATAACGGTTTTGCGCCCTCCGAGATTAGTCTGCTGCAAGGCGACAGTGTTATGTTTAGAAACACGGGGAAGAGACCTCACTGGCCGGCATCCGATATCCATCCATCTCACGGAATTTATCCCGAATTTGACTCGCTTGGAGGCATTGCGCCCGGGGAATCGTGGACGTTTCAATTTGAGAAAGCCGGCGAATGGGGCTTGCATGATCACATCGATGCCGAATACACGGGTATCGTCCATGTTGCGAAAGATCCTGATTTCATTCCGCAGTCGGTGAAAGAGGAGAGTCGGATTGTGTCTCTGCCTCTTGTGATACTTCGGGGTATGAAGCTCCGATTCATGAAGCTTTTCTATGTTGCATTGCCGGTGAAGGCCAAGAGCCGTCTCGAGTCACTCGACCTGTTTTCGATCACGAACGATGCGGATGCTCTCGTCTATTGGTTGCAGATTTTTGGTTCCACAAAACTGATGGAGCGTCTCCTCGTGAGCGCGGGAAATGGTGCCGAGCTCGATTGTCATCAGCCTGCGCACATCATCGGGCGCGTCGCGTACGAAGAATTCGGCATGAATGCATTCTCAGGCGGCAGTCCAGCGTGTCACTCGGGCTACTATCACGGAGCGATGGAAGGACTGCTGAAGGCCCGAGGAGTTGCCGATTTGCCTGCAACGGTGAGCGAAGCGTGCAGTCTCTTCGATACCGATTTCAGCAAATTCTCGTGTCTGCATGGCGTCGGTCACGGTGTACTTGCGTACAAAAATTACGATCTGCCTGCGGCACTGAAGCTCTGCAGAGAGCTCTCGACAGGCTACGATCAAACATCGTGCTACGGAGGAATCTTTATGGAGAACATCGTTCAGGGGCAGGGTCTCGGTGCCGTCCCAGACCACAAGACGAATTGGGTGAACCAAACCGATCCGCAATTTCCCTGCAACAAGATTGATCAGGATGAAGCGGTTCAAGTGCAGTGTTACCAGATGCAGACGAGCTGGATGCTGACGCTTGCAAAGTACGACTTCGAGACAGTCATTCGACAGTGTCAGCAGGCAAGTGAAGACATGATACCGGTGTGCTTTCGAAGTCTCGGGCGCGATGTTGCCGGTTTCACGCTTCGTGATGCAAGGAAGATCATCGAGCATTGCGATAAAGTTCCGGCTATTCACTATCAAGGGTGCATGACGGGAGCGATCAATGTGATCGTCGATTTCTGGGGAAGCGGACTGAGTGGTCAGGCTAGTGAGGTGTGTGTGTTGCTTCCTTCGGAACATAAGCGCGATTGTTATTCGCTGATTGCTTCGCGCCTGCTCGATATCCAGAACACGCCTGAGAAGCGAAAGCCCGTTTGCGATACGTTCGAGTCGGAGTATCAAGCTCTCTGCGATCCGACACTTGGGTCATGAGTACTTTGATTGTCGGCATCGACGAAGCAGGACGCGGAGCACTCGCGGGTCCGGTCGTTGCTGCGGCATGCATGCTTCCTGCGATGAAAAATTATCCCGTTCGTATCGGTGACAGCAAGCAGATGACGCCACTCGAGCGTGAGAAATCCTGCACATGGTTGATCAAAAATTGTGTTCATGGAATAGGACGAGTAGAAGCAAATGTCATCGATCGCATCGGTATTCTTGCTGCGAACGAAATTGCGATGCAGAAGGCAGTGAAGCAGGTAGCAAAAATCCACAAAAATTTATATCTCCTCGTCGATGGCAGAGACAAGTTCTGGTTCGACTATCCCCATAGTTCGATCATTCGAGGTGACGTCTCAGAACTCTGCATTGGTGCCGCGTCGATCATCGCGAAAGTCACGCGTGACAAACGCATGGTGGCACTCGGCAAGAAATTTCCTGACTACGAATTTGAGAAACATAAAGGCTACGGAACACCGGAACATTTTGCGGAACTCAAGAAATACGGGATGTGCACTGAGCACAGGAAGAGTTTTCTGAGGAATCTCTAATCTTCTCTATCCCCGAGATCAACGCTTTGCTCGATTTGCACGATTTCCGTAGCAAGTTTCGAACATTCTTCTTGAAGCTGGGGGACTTGGGATTGATCGGATTGCACTGCAGTTGAAAGCCTTCTTCGGAGATCAATGTGCCTTGCGTACATTTCGCTGAGTTCCGGATGCGCCTGAGTGACAAGTGTCATGCGAGCTGAAAGGTTCCCAATGTTCCTTGTCATATTCCCGTGAGCTTCCGGTGCAATAAAGCCGTTTCCACAAGACACTCTTTCATGAATTCTTAGGGCAAACTCACTCATGTATAAATCCTCCTGCAAGGTGCGTGGACCTGTTGGATCCGGAGTAAGTTCGAGTAATGTGATTCCTTCTCCGATGATGTTGGATGGGGTGGGGCGCATGAGCGAAGAATATGCTTGAAAAGATGGGAGTCAAGAAAATCACGCATTCGCGGAATAATCAGCGTGGCCATCCTGGCCGCGACGCGCCCTGGAAGGGCGCGCTGGTTCACATTAATATTCAGCTTTGATCTTCCTGATTCTCTCCATCAGCTTCTTCTGCAGTGCCTTGTCACTCTCTGCAAGAATCCTGAGGGTTGCGAGTGCGGCGTTCTTCGGATGAAGAACTGTCAGAACCGGAACATCAGACGGCATGCGGAGGTTACTGTGCAGGTCGACCATATACTCGTTTAAGTCTTTGTACGGAGGACAGTTCACGACCGGATGTACGCAGCTTCCCGCAGTTACGCCTGCGAGCCCGTTGCTCATGCCAACGCACGTGATGACGACCGTGGGCTCGGTACGCTCATTCAGCTTCGCGATAATCTCGACGACTTTCTCAGGAACTTTGTGAGCAGAGGCAACGATGATCTCGTACTCCACGCCAAACTCTTTGAGCGTCGCACCGATCTTCTCAGCAAATTCGGTGTCGACTTTGGAACCGAGGAGAAAGGTGACGGAAGGCATGGCAATAGTATAGGGAAAACAGAGAAGCCCTTCAAATGGAGAAAAAGTGGTGCGCCCAGCAGGATTTGAACCTACGACCCCCAGCTCCGCAAGCTGATGCTCTATCCAGGCTGAGCTATGGGCGCACGATGGTGTGAAAGACTTTGCTTGCCATGAGCGAGACGCCGCAGTGGCGATTCGAATGGTGGAGCTCAGGGGACTCGAACCCCTCACCTCTTCCATGCCATGGAAGCGCTCTACCAGATGAGCTAGAGCCCCAGAGTACTCCGAGGGACAGATGCCTGCCGACCGAAGCTCTCGAAGGAGCGTAGGTGGGAGCTAGAGCCCCGGAAAGCTGGAGGAGTATAACGTTCCCTCTCCAATGCTACAATCCTTACTGTATGCCAATACTTACGCTCGATCTCCTCAAAGAGAAGCTCACGGTTTGGAAGGGCTGCGATTTGAGTACAACAGCGAATGCCGTCCTTGGCGAAGGGAATCCAAGAGCGAGCGTCATGATAATCGGCGAGGCGCCGGGTGAGAAAGAGAATGAACTCCGGCGACCGTTTGTCGGTGCAGCAGGAAAATATCTTAATGAATTACTCGAATCGATTCAACTGAAGCGTGAGGACGTCTACATCAGCAATGTCGTCAAATATTGCCCACCGGATACGCGTGATCCAAAACCGATCGAGAAAGAGCAGTGTATGCCCTGGCTGATGCTGGAGATTGCTCTGGTAAAACCAAAAGTTATCGTCACGCTCGGACGTCATTCTCTTGGACATTTTTTTTCCGGCATCACGATTTCCGAAGCACATGGCAATGCTTTTCCAATCACTGCTGCTGTCACACTTTTCTCTGTCTATCATCCTGCAGCCGCATTGCATAACGGCAGCCTGCGCAGTGCGTTGCAGTCAGATTTTTACAAGTTGGGAGATTTCTTGAAGACTGTACAATAAAAAAATATGACCCCACTCCTCCTCCGCATCGCCGCCGCAGCATTTCTCTCGCTGTCATCCCTCATCGTTGTGCTCTTTCGCGTCAGTCCACTCACGTCGCCGGGCCTTGCTGTACCATTTTTCTTTCTTACCGTCTTCCTGACGGTTGCGAGTCTCTCGACGCTTCTCTGTTACGCTATTTGGAGCAATCTCTCTGTGGAGGGTATGGACGCAGGTCGGAAGATCAGTATTTCGCTTCGCGAAGGATTGCTTTTGGCGACGGCGACTGTGCTTCTGTTTATTTTTCAGATTCTCGGCATTCTCACGTGGTGGATTGCGGGGCTCATCTACCTCGTGTTCGTGCTTATCGAAGTGGCGTTGCATTCCTGATCCCTCTATTCTGTCTCTCGTATGATTACCCTCGATCAATACTCGGCGAAGATCGCAACGGCAAAAACGCCGGATGAGGTCGAGTCGATTCGCTTCGAGCTCTTCGGTCGCAAAGCAGGAGTCCTGACGCTCGCGATGAAAGACCTTGGCACCAAGTCCCCGGAGGACAAGCGTACGCAGGGTCAGGCGCTGAACGTGATCAAAGTCGAACTGGAACAACTGCTGGATGCGAGACTTGCTGCGATTGCCTCCGAGTCTTTCGGCAGCCTTGGAGAGAGTGATAGTCTTGATGTCACTCTCGATTTACCCGAAGCAGAAATTGGACACAAACATCCGATTCATGAGTACATCCGCAAAGCAGAAGAAGTCTTCGGTCGCATGGGGTTCGACACTGCAAACGGACCGGAGCTCGAAACAGAGCACTATAACTTCGATATGCTGAATATTCCGGAAAGCCATCCTGCCAGAGATCTGCAGGATACGTTTT
Organism: Candidatus Peribacteria bacterium; assembly: GCA_943350395.1. Lineage (GTDB taxonomy): Bacteria > Patescibacteriota > Gracilibacteria > Peribacterales > Peribacteraceae > SICN01. The sequence continues at coordinate 147,832 of CALRAD010000001.1, read as the reverse complement.
GGGTGAGCTCTCTTGATCGCACGGTGCTTCGCACGCATACCTCACCGATGCAGATTCGTTACATGGAGAAGAAGAAGCCTCCGTTTCGGATGATCTGTGCAGGAAAGGTTTATCGCAAAGACAGCGATGCGACTCACTCGCCGATGTTTCATCAGATCGAAGGACTCATGATCGGGAAGTCAGTTTCGCTTGCGAACATGAAAGCCGTGATGGAACAGGCGATTCGCGAACTCGTCGATCCCACTGTCGAGTTTCGCTGGAGGACGGGATATTTTCCGTTCGTGGAACCAGGGCTCGAAATGGATCTTCGCTGGAGAGGAGACGAAAGCAAAAGCCGCGAAGGAAGGTGGCTTGAGGTCGTCGGTTGCGGCATGGTTCATCCGCAGGTGCTTAAAAATGTCGGAATCGATCCGGAGGAATTCCAAGGCTTTGCTTTCGGCTTCGGCGTTGAGCGGATGCTCATGATCAGGCACCAGATTCCCGACCTTCGCTCCTTTTTTCAAGGTGACCTTCGATTCCTTAGGCAATTCTAAGGATGGTCTAGAGCTTCGGTGGGCAGGCCCGATCTCCGGTCGTTTTTTCAGGGGGATCTGAGGTTTCTGAGGCAGTTTTAGTTCTCGATACGCTTATTTTTTGTGTCACTTCGAGTAGCCCCGTCGCGGGGCGTATCGAGAAGTTATTTCCCCCACCCCTCGGGGTCTTTCGAGAATTTCAGGATGCTTTCGACGTCGCTCTTTTTGATACGGTCTTGGAGCAGTGCAACATCGAGAAGCGTCGAGAGTGTTGTCAGCGGATGCAGACGCACTTTGCACTCGCTCGCTTTTTCCTGGGCAACCTTCAGTTCGTAACTGAAGATCGCAACGACGTCGGTGACAATGCACTGTCCTTCCTCCCTAAGAGCCTCGACGGTGGAGACAGAGCTTTTTGCGGTCGAGATCAGATCCTCGATGACAACGACGTGCTTTCCTGCTTTCAGATCGCCTTCTATGCGTTTCTTCGCACCGTGCTCTTTCGCTTGCGAGCGAACGTAGACGAATGGCAGTTTCAGGCGGTCAGCGACGAGTGCAGCCCAGCCGATCGCTGCTGTTGCAGTGCCTGCGATGACATCTGCCGGAACATGCAGGTTCTCCACGTACTTTGCGAGTGCGGTCACAACGAAATCTCTTTCCTTGGGGTGGCTGTAGATCATCCGGTTGTCGCAGTAGATTGGCGACAAAATCCCGCTCGTCCATGTGAACGGCTTCTCAGGCGACAGTTTCACCGCTCCTATGGAGAGAAGATGCTCTGCGATACGAAGTCCGTGGTGCATGACCATAGAGTAGCCGAGAACAGCCCTCATCCTCAATCCTTCTCCAGCGATCTGGAGAAGGAAGCTCTGCTAAACTCCATCTATGACGATCGACGAAACGAAACTCCGGCAACTCGTGCAAGTTTTTCTTGAAGAGAACAAGAAACTGAATCTCTCGGCGTTTCGGACCGAAGAGCATTGCTGGGTCGGGAATGTGCTCGATTCGTTGTCTTTTCTCCAGGCACTCGAGAAGATCGAAGGTCTTCGCGCACCGCAAACACTTCTCGATATCGGTACCGGTGGAGGGTTTCCTCTGCTCCCTCTCGCCATCTGTCTGCCGAAGACACATTGTTCAGGAATCGATGCGACAAAGAAGAAGGTCGATGCCGTAGCGAGAATCGTAGAGTCGCTGGGGCTTACGAATGTCGGGCTCTTCTCCGAACGTTTTGAGGACAAGGCTCGAGACAAAAACTTCCGCGAGAAGTATGACATCGTCACTGCCAGGGCTGTTGCGCCGATCTCGATTCTCCTCGAGTACGCTGTGCCGTTTCTCAAGGTCGGAGGATTCTGCGCGTTCTGGAAGAGCAGCAAGGTTGCTGATGAACTTGCCGGTTCCACCAAAGCGCAGAAGGCATTGTCCATGAGCTTTGCAGGAATCTACGAGTACGAGCTTTCTCCGGATTTTGGGAAGCGTCTCATTGTGTTTTTTCGCAAAATGAAAGCAACCTCAAGCGAGTATCCGAGGAAGGTGGGAATACCGAAAAGCAATCCTCTATAGTTGTTGCGACAGTGTTGTCATGACGACGACCAGACACGAGATGAAGACGACGAGAAGCGGGGAGACTCCCAAAGTGCGAGAACGCATAGAAGTGACGGGGGAAGCGATCAGCGACTATCATTTTAGTCGGGCAGAGAGTCCTCGCAATTGTCATATTTCTGCATTGTTCTGTAACTTCTATTTTTGAGCTGAAAATGGCTTCTTCCGAAGCTTCGCGCAACATTTCTTTTATTTAACTATTGAACAATTTTTGTCTTGTGTCTAGCATCGTGCCGCATGCCAAAACCATACATCCCCAATGACAAGTGGAGCCAACGTGCTGCGAAAGAGGGATATCTCGCGCGTTCTGTTTATAAACTCATGGAACTCGATGCAAGGTATGAACTGATTCGTCCGGGTCTTCGCGTACTCGACATTGGTGCGGCACCGGGATCATGGCTTCAGTATACGAGTGACAAGCTGGGTCCAAACGGTCGTGTACTCGGACTTGATCTCAAGCCGATCAAAGATATTGCTCCGAATGTGACGACGAAAGTAATCGATGTGTTCGATGATGCTGCTGTCTCGAATGCCATTGCGGAGATGAGTTGGAAGCACGTCGATCTGGTACTCTCCGACATCGCACCGAATACGAGCGGCATCAAGGATGTCGATCAGTGGAGATCGATCGAGCTCAACAGAAAGATCGCGGCGATCGCGCAGAAGTATTTGCGCGGACACGGCGCAGTGGTCATGAAAGTGTTTCGCGGAAAAGATTTCGATGCATTCACGCATGAACTGAAGACCCAGTTCGGGCGCTTGAAAGTCATGAGTGCACTTGCAAGCAGAGACAGAAGCAGAGAAGTGTACGTTGTGTGTTCGGATGCAATCGCTGTATCCTGATCTCCATGATCGTCTTCTCGTCGGTAACCAAACAGTTCCATGGACGCGCGGTGGTGGACAAGGTGAGTTTCACGATAGAGCCCGGTGAGTTCGTTTGTCTTACGGGACCGAGCGGAGCGGGAAAATCAACACTTGTGCATCTGCTGATTCGTGCGGAGCTTCCGTCTGCGGGAACGATTACGATTGACGGTGCTGATCTTGCGAGTCTTCCAAGACCGATCTTGCAGATGTACCGCAGGAACATGGGCGTGCTGTTTCAGGATTACAAATTGCTCTCCGATCGTACGGTTGCCGAGAACATTGCGTTTGCTCTCGAAGTTTCGGATGTCAAAGACAGTGAGATTCAGCCGCGCGTGGACGAACTTCTGAAGCGTCTACGACTCACCGGACGTCGGCATGCGTTCCCCAGAGAGCTCTCCGGTGGAGAGAAAACGAGAACGGCCCTTGCTCGCGCTCTTGCCGGCAGACCAAGTATCCTAATTGCCGACGAGCCAACCGGCAACATCGACCCCGATCAGTCGATGGAAATTTTGGAAATTCTCAAGCAGGTCAATGTGGAGGGTGCAACGGTGATCCTCGCGTCACACGATCAGCGTGTCATCGATTCGCTGCATATGCGTGTCCTCAGGCTCGAGAACGGGAAGCTGGTGCGAGATTCCGTCGGTGGGTACAGACATAGCCCTGTCGTACACGATATGCCGAAGGTTGATGTGATTCCGGCGCAGGCAGCTCCTTCGCATTCCGCTCCGCAGGAGCACCGGACAATGCACATGAGTGGGAAGATAAAACCGATAGCAATATAGATTTTTCTTGGGGGCCCAGGGAACCTTGTTCGGTTCCCTAGGTCCCCCAAACCCCCTTTACCCTCCTAACGGTACTTTTCTTTTACATATTCAAAGATTCATCCGAGCAAATTCGAAGCGACAGTATGCGGTCAGTTAAAAAGCATCCGAAGGGCAGGCGTGCGCCACAGGTGGGGGTGAGTTGGCGGGAGTTGGCGCACGCGTTTTCTTTCGCCCTTTCTTTTTCGCGCAAAAAGAAAGGGCAAGAAGAGTTGCATGAAAAGAACTTATTTACCACTTCAGCTTTCCTTCCATTCTCACACTCTGCGATCCTCCACTGACAATGTTGCCTATTTCATAGCACGCAAGATTGTGTTTCTTGAGATGGTCGATTACTTCACCGACTGCTTTCTTATCAACGACGATCGTCATTCCAACACCTAGATTAAATGTTCGCATCATGTCCGCATCATCGTTACCTGATTTTTCTCTAATGAAGGAGAAGACAGGCAAGACACGAATCGCTGAGAGATCAATGACGGCATCGAGACCGCTTGGCAGAATCCGGTTCAGATTGCCTTGGATTCCTCCTCCTGTGATGTGTGCCATTCCGTGCAGTCCCGGGTTTTTAAAAAGATCTTTCAGCGCAGAAAAATAGCATCGATGCGGTTCCATGATCAGATCCAGGAATTTCCTTCCTCCAATCTCGGCATCGAGAATCATGTTGTCCTGATCGATGAGAGCTCGGATCAACGTATAGCCGTTTGTATGCGGTCCGCTACTCTCGATTGCCAGCACCGTGTCGCCTTCTGTGATGCTCGACCCGTCGATGATTTCTTCCTTCTCGGCAACTCCGATGCAGCTTGCTCCGAGCACGTAGGTACCTGCAGCGAGCACATTCGGCTGTTCCGATGTTTCGCCTCCCGTGAGTGCGCACCCTTGTACTTTGCAAGCTTCTGCGATGTATTTCACAAGGTCACTGACAACGTCTTTCTCCAGTTTTCCGCAGACGATCAGGTCTTGAATGAAGAGAGGAGTTGCACCCATCACGATCACGTCGTTGATCAGGTGATTGATGAGGTCATAACAGATCCCGCGTACACGTTTGTACTTGAACGCAAGCAGCTGTTTGCTGCCGGGTTCTTCCGTCTTGCAGACAAGTACCGGATGTTTGTAGCTTGGAAATGCGGCATCGCAGAGCGAGCTGAACGCGCCGATTTTATTGAGGACGAGAGGATTGGTGGTCTCCAGATCCTTCGCGATTCCTTTCTTCATCTTGTCCGCGACAGAGATATCGACTCCGGCTGCGGCGTAGGTGATCTTCTTTAGCATAGTCGAAGGGTATCAGAGCAGAGATCCCAAGGAAACTAGCGCGGCTTTCCAAGCCGCGACGCAGCCTGGAAGGCTACGCTGGGTTTTGGTGGTCGGTGATTTTTCCGGTTATGGTATGATCGTTCAGTCATGGACGATTCGCTCTGCCTCTGCAATACCCTCAAGGCCGCCTCAGCCTGCTGCGAGCGCGAGCTCAATGATGCGCTCTCCGCACTCGATATCAATCATTGTCAGGCAGCGATTCTCCTGAAAATTGCCGATGGGAAGATTTCGATGTCCGCAATGAGCAGAGAAATGTGTTGTCATAAGAGCAACATCACCCAAGTCGTTTCGGGACTGGAGAAGAAAGAGCTGATCATTCGTTCTCTGCAGGAGAACGATCGGCGCGTATCGTCATTGGTTCTCACGAAGAAGGGAGTCGAAGCCGGTGCGCAACTGAAGATCTTGCTTTCTGTTCGTGCGAAAGATTGTATGAATGTTTTTTCTGCGTCCGAGAAAAAAACACTGGAGGTACTCCTGAAGAAATACATCGAGAAATACCGAATGTAGGAAATTCCAAAATTAAAAATCCAAATTCCAAAACGTTATCACCGTCTTGGATTTTGGTTTTTATTGTTTTAGATTTTTATCAGCTTACTTCTTTGCCACCGACGATCTGAATCGTGTTGTAGGCGAGTTCCACTTCGCGATCGGCGTTAAATTGTTCGAGGATTTCCCGGGATAACGCCGTGACGACCGATCTGCGTTTGCCGATCGGGACGATGAACTTGAGCGTGAAGAGAACGCCGCTGCTCGCAAGATCGACATGGATCTCGGGTTCGCCGACTTCCCACATGGTGTAGAAGAGAGCCGTTCTCCTCCGCTGTTGGGTACGGGCAAGTTCTGCAAATTCTTTTGTTTGCTTCAGAAGGACATCCCTAAGGATTTGTTCAGCTTTGTGCCAGTTGCTTGCGTAGGTGATGGTTACTTGGACTTCGACGCTCATGAAGTCCGATGTCGTGTTGTAGTTGAGAACTGATTCTTTGAGAACGAGAGAATTCGGTAGATAGAGGATTTTCCCCGTGCGTTCGTGTGCATTGAAGGTGTTGCCGACGCTGATCTCAAGCATCGTGGTGCGAAGCGGTCCGATGTCGACGACATCGCCCGTGTACTGCCCGATCGAGACACGGTTTCCGAGTTTATAGAGACGTCGTTGAAGGATGATGATCCACCCCATGAAGTCTTTGACGACGTCCTGCAGCGCAATGGCGATACCGGCGCCCACAATGGCGAGAGAGGCGAGAGCATCGGGATGATCCGAGAGAATTTTGCTAAGGATCCACAGAGCGGCAATCGAGTAGATGCCAGCGCTTACGAATTTCGCCACGATGTAGCGTCTGCCCTTCTCTTCGAATCTTCGAGCGACGCGTCTTCGGAGCATCCGTTCCAGGAACACGGCGCCGAGGATGATGAGCAGGTAGCTAAAGAATCCAATGAGTGTCGTAAATTGATCGAGCCACTGAGTTCGGTTTAATTTGCTGAGTCGGTCTTTCTGCAACACGAGCCCAGCTTCCAATGCGTCGATTCGTTCCTCCAACACCGCTTTTTTTGCCAGAAGTTCGGGATAGGTTTTTGTGAGCTTCAGGTCATCTGCGCCCTCGTCTAGAGTAGATGAACGAATATAGTACTGTTGCTCCTCTTCTTTTAAGAGTTCCAGATCCGCTTTTCGGTCACTCAGCTGATCCTCGAGCAGTTGGACGATCGTTCGCTGACGATCCACTGCTTTCGTCGGTGCGGCAGTCTCCGTCGCTTGAGTATCTTTCTCAGCAGGCTCGACCAAGGTTTTTACTTCGAGGTCTGCAAGTGCGCGCACCTTTGCTCGCTCATCGATGATGCGCTTTTCGACGTAGCTGTCCTTTCCGTCTTTCCTGATCGATGCTTCGTACAGCATCGTCAATGTTTGTGCATCGTAGTTAAACGTACTCGCTTGTTCTGCGAGAGCCCCTCCGCCGACAGAAAGCAGCATGCAGCTGAGGAGCGCGAAGCTAAACGTGCGGCGAGAGAACATGCGTCGAGAGTATACACGAACTATCCAATGAGTCCCGTCCCATACAGCCCTGCAGTGAGCACAGACACAATTGACATCAGCTTCACGAGGATATTCAAAGACGGACCGGACGTATCCTTGAAAGGATCACCGACCGTGTCGCCGACGACCGCTGCTTTATGGGTGTCGCCGCCTTTGCCGCCATGGTTTCCCGCTTCGATGTATTTCTTCGCGTTGTCCCAGGCTCCGCCACTGTTTGCCATCGATGTGCCAAGCATGATCGAACTGACGAGGGCTCCTGCAAGCATGCCGCCGAGCGCTTCTTTACCAAGCACAAGTCCGACTACAACCGGAGAAACAATCGCGAGAAGTCCCGGGAGAATCATTTCGCGGATCGCAGCGGACGTGGCGATCGCAACACATGTTGCAGGATCTCCTTCCGCGGTTCCTTGCATCAGACCTTTGATCTCACGGAATTGGCGACGAACCTCGACGATGATAACGATAGCCGCTCTGCCAACTGCGCGCATGGTGAGAGAGCTGAAGAGGAAAGGTAACATCCCGCCAATCAGGAGCCCGATGAGCGTGAACGGATTACTGACATCGATGCCCGCAAGGCCCGATTCTTCTTTGAAAGCTCCGAAGAGTGCCAAGCACATGAAACCAGCGACACCAATTGCAAATCCTTTGCCGATCGCTGCTGTTGTGTTTCCTGCGGAATCGAGCGCGTCTGTTGTTTCTCTGACTTCTTTCGGAAGCTTACTCATCTCGGCGATGCCGCCTGCGTTATCTGCAACGGGACCGAATGCGTCGATGGCGAGTGTCATTGCGAGTGTCGAGAGCATGCCAACGGATCCGATGCCGATGCCGTAGAGTCCGGCTTCGAGATAGGCAACACCGATGGCGATACAGATCACAAGAATCGGAAGCATCGTCGACATGTAGCCGAGTGCCAATCCTTCGATGAGTGCCGTGCCTGCACCGGTCTTTGCCGAGGCTGCAAGTCTTTGAACAGGACTATAGATTTGTGATGTGTAGTACTCGGTGATTCCTCCGACGATCACACCAGCGATTAGTCCCGCGGTCGATGCGGCAAATACTCCCCATGCGATGTCTGCGGGGAGGATCACCGTCGAGAGCCAGTACGTTCCGGCAACCGCCAGCACAGACGACAGAAGCATGCCGTTCTTCAGTGCTCGTTGCACGCCTCCTACATTCTTTGTGCGCACAACCGCCATGCCAATGATGGCTGCGCCGATGCCCATTGCCGAAACCAGCAGCGGGAAGATGAGTGCTGAGTTTTGTGTGTCTGTGCCCCAGTTCACATGTAGTCCCACGAGCATCGTGGCGAGAATTGCTCCGATGTAACTTTCGAAGAGATCTGCTCCCATGCCCGCGACGTCTCCGACGTTGTCTCCGACGTTGTCTGCGATCACGGCAGGATTTCTTGGATCATCTTCCGGAATGCCTGCTTCCACTTTCCCAACGAGATCCGCTCCAACATCGGCGGCTTTCGTGTAGATGCCACCGCCCACGCGCGCGAAGAGTGCGACGCACGATGCTCCGAAGCTGAAGCCCGTGAGAGACGTGAGTGCCGTCGCCGCGTCCACTGACTGTAATAAGAGGAGGAAGACGCCGACGAATCCGATGAGACCGAGACCGACGACTGCAAGGCCCATCGTCGCGCCGCTCAAGAAGGAAACACGCAGTGCTTTCACAATGCTCGTGCGAGCAGCTTCTGCTGTGCGGACGTTGGCGATCGTTGCCGTGCGCATGCCAATGAAGCCTGCGAGTGCGGATGATACTGCACCGACGATGAAGCTGAGAGCCGTGAATGGTTTGCCCCAGACTGTTCCGACATTCGACCATCCCGTATCAAGGAAGATGTAAATCAAGATTGCAGTCACCACAATGAACGGCACGATTACCATGTATTCGCGCGTGAGGAACGCCATCGAGCCGATGCGAATTTTCTTCGCGAGTCCCTGCATTACGTCATTGCCTGCAGGCTGCGCACCGATGATGATGCGGAAGAGCAGTGCAAAGAGCAGTGCGAGTACGCCTGAGGCGATGACGACGAGGAGCATCTGGACGAAGGACATGAGAGAGGGGAGAAGGAAAATGAGTGCGCCCCATCATGGGGCGAGGCTTTAGGTCCGTGCAAGGCATAGATGGACGGAGTTGTTGCAGAATTTACATTCTATTTTGTTATAGTTATTGTGAAGATGATGAGATCATCACAATTTGACGCACGCAAAATATACAATCTAATTTTTTTCTGATCGTCAGAAAATATTTTCAATCAACAAATATTTTTTCATTGCAATTATTTTTTTTACAAGAAATGTAATAAAAAAATATTTTTATAAAAATTATTTGTTGCGTAAATGTTTTTTAATTTTTTATTCGTAACCACGATCGAAGAATTTTTTTTGCATACTTTCTCCGATTTGTTCGCTGCAAAAAAATGCACACTGAATATTTTCGTGAAATGCAAAAATATTAATCATTATTATTTCGCTTCAGAAAGCCAAAATCAGTCACTGCTTATGTTGAGATTGACCAACAGAGAAAAATAAATCTGAAAGTTTTGGAAGAAAAACTTTTTACTTTTTCTATTTTATATTTTTCTGCATCATGCGTGTGCGCATGTGATGAAATATTTCTTGCGCTCTTCTCTTTCACGTCATCAAGAGTATAATACTAAGTAAGATTTATTTTTTCCCTTCCATATTTATGGCGAAAGCCAAAAAGACCAAGAAGACAAAGTCGAAGTCGAAGTCGAAGCCGAAGAAGCGCCGTTAGTTCGACGCCTTCTGAAACGTCACGACGTTTAAAACGAAGTGACGTTTTTTTATGTCCGTGCATCATGAGCTCGGATACAATGCCGGTGTATGAGCATTGCGACGTTCGGTGCAGGCTGTTTCTGGGGAGTAGAAGAGACATTTCGCGTCCTTCCGGGCGTGCTTGCGACTTCTGTCGGTTATGCGGGTGGCATGACCGAGAATCCAAGCTACGAAGCGGTGTGTACGGACCTCACCGGTCACGCGGAAGTAGTGCAGGTGACATACGATCCTGCGTTGATCGCGTATGAAAAACTCTTGGAAGTATTCTGGAAGAATCACAATCCGACGACAAAGAATCAGCAGGGTCCGGATTTCGGATCGCAGTACCGCTCGGTGATCTTCGTGCATTCCCCAGAACAGCGAAGTATTGCAGAAGCTTCGAAGAAATCACTCGAACAGTCGGGAACATGGAAGCAGCCGATCGTCACGCAGATCGAGGATGCGAAAACTTTTTATCCGGCTGAAGACTATCATCAGCAGTATTTGAAGAAGAGGGGATTAGGGTCGTGTCATGTGTAGCTTCTCCAAGAAATGCCGAAACCCACCGCTGCCGTACTGTAGTTCATGCGATCCGCGTGTGATCTTGCTGATACTCACGCCGCACTTCTTTGCGACGTCGCGTTGCGACATGCCGCTGCCGAGCGCTTGGATCAGTTGCCAGCGTTCTGCGATTGTCTCCAGTTCTTGTGGCGTGAGAATGTCTCTGAGGAGCATTTCGCTTTCTTTCTCGTCCTCAATCGAGGAGAAGAGTTCATAGAGATCTCGCAGTGCTTTTTTATCGGAGGTCATACGGATGATGGGAAAGAAATGGCGGAGCGTAATTCTTTGCAGGCGACTTCGATAAGTTTTAGATCCGGAATATCTTTCACGATTCTGCTGCCGACGATCACGCCGTCTGCGCCTGCTTTCACGACGCTCGTTACATCTGACGCAGTATGAATACCGAAGCCGACGAACAGTGGCGGATCAGTATTTCTACGCACACGTGTGATCAGTGCAGCAATACTTTCCTGCAGTACGCTGTCTTTCACCCCTGTCACTGATGGCGATGAGACGAGGTACAGGTAGCCGTCCGCGTGCATGAGTACGGTCTTGAGTCTCTCTTCAGACGTGAGTTCGCTTACGATGCAGACTTGCAGGATGCCGTTCCTCTTCGCCACATCGCTGACCTCGTGCATGTGTTCTGTAGGGAGATCTGCGATTAAAACAGAGGTGACTCCGCATGCTTTGCAATCTTCATAGAATTTTTTGATTCCACGCTGCAGAATGATATTGAAGTAGACGAGGAGACCGATAGGGATAGAAGAATCCTGTCTAACTTTTTTCAGTACTTCGAAACAATCGTCAATCGTTGTTCTGGCTCCGAGAGCACGTACGTCGGCGGCTTGGATCACCGGACCATCAGCCGTTGGATCGGAGAAGGGGAAGCCGAGCTCGAGTGCATCAGCGCCACTTGCGATCAGCGTTTTGATGATGGCAAGAGATTCCTTCGGATTCGGATCACCGATCACGACGAAGGGAACGAAGAGAGGTCGTTTGAGATTTGCACGAAGATCAGCATAAGGATTGTTCATGAATGTTTTGGGGTAAGACGCGGAACCGCGGGAAGACATCCCGCTCCCTTTGATGAAGAGAGATTTTCCTTTGAAGACAGATATTCCCGGACCTGATCCATATCTTTGTCACCTCGACCGGAGATATTGATGAGAAGAATGTCTTCTTTGGAGAGAGACGTTGCGATTTTCTTCGCCTGCGCGATCGCATGCGACGACTCGAGTGCGGGGATGATGCCTTCAGTTTTACTCAGTAACTCAAATGCTTGCACAGCATGCTGATCCGTGACTGCTTCGTACTGCACTCGCCCGCTGTCTTTCAGGAAGCTGTGCTCTGGTCCGACACCAGGGTAATCGAGTCCGGCGGAGAGACTGTGTGCTTCCAGAATCTGACCGTCGTTGTCTTGGAGGCAATAACTGATCGCACCGTGCAGGCAACCGACGGTTCCTTTGCAGAGTGCAGCACCGTGCTTCTTCGTTTCCAGTCCCTCCCCCGCAGGTTCAACGCCGACCAGTTTCACATGTTTATCTTCGAGAAATGCTTTGAAGATGCCGATCGCATTGCTCCCGCCGCCCACGCACGCAGTGACGACCGTCGGGAGTTTCTTGAAACGCTCAAGGCACTGCATTCTCGCTTCGTCGCCGATGACGCGTTGGAAGTCTGCGACCATCGTCGGGAACGGATGCGGGCCTGCAACGGTGCCGAAGACGTAGTATGTCTCCTTGCTGTGAGAGACCCAGTAGCGAAGCGCTTCGTTGATCGCATCTTTCAGGGATTTCGATCCAGACTCGACAGGTATGACTTCTGCACCAAACAGGTGCATGCGCTCAACATTGGACGCTTGTCTCTTGATGTCTTTCGATCCCATGAAGATTTTTACGGGGAGCCCGAAGAGTGCTCCGATCATCGCGACCGCTGTGCCGTGCTGCCCGGCACCCGTTTCGGCGATCAGTTCTTTGCGGCCCATACGGAGAGCAAGCAGTCCTTGCCCGAGAACGTTATTCGTTTTGTGTGCACCGCCGTGAAGCAGATCCTCACGCTTGAGGAGCACCGTGCATCCGAATGCCTTACTGAGATTCTTCGCATGTGTGAGCGGTGTTGGGCGTCCGGCAAATTCCGACAGCAGTCGATCTAGTTCCTTCTGAAACGCAGGATCGTTCTTCACATCGAGGTACGCGGTTTCCACGTCCGACAGAACCGGAACGAGAAGTTCGCTGACATACATACCGCCGAATGAGCCGAACTGACCGAGAGATTTCATGGTGTAGGAGAAGAAGCAGATCGGATCGCATTCACGAATGCGCGTACTTTTTTCTCATCCTTGATGCCGGGCGAGGATTCGACACCGCTTGCGCTGTCGACGCCGAAGGGACGGACACGTTCGATGATGTTCCCTACATTCTCGGCAGTCAAACCGCCGGCAATCAGGAGCTTCGATCGTACCGACTGCGGGAGTATTGCGGCTCGCTCGATATCCGTCAGTTGTCCGTTTCTCGTTCCGTCGACCAGAACGTATGCGACGTGCTCGAGCGCTTTTTGAAGCTCTGCAGCGTCGGGTACGAAGCGATAGGCTTTGATGACGGTAAGTGGAAGTTTTGCAAGATTCTCGATTGTTTCAGAGCCGTGAAACTGCACATGTGTACAATGCATTTTTTTGGCTATTTCTAGCACTTTTCCAAGATCTTCATTTTCGAAGATCAGCACGGGGATCGCGTGTTTCAATGTCGATCGGATTTCCAAAGCTCGCTCAATACTCACGCAGCGGGGAGAATATGGCACGAAATTTATCCCGACGAAATCGATGGACAACGCTTCGATCATCAGTGCATCCGAGGTTTGCGTGAAGCCGCAGATTTTGATGGTGGTTTTCATGGTCTTGGAAAAAGTGAGAGGATCGTCGCTTTTGGATCAGCAGCTTTAAGGAAGGCTGTGCCGATAAGGAAGCCGTCAACGATCTTGCCGAGCGTATCAACATCTGTTGCCGTTTTGATGCCGCTCTCCGAAACCAAAAGATTCTCCGGATGCAGTGCTTTGATCTTTGGTGCGAGGGAAACTGTCGTTTGCAAATCAATCTGCAGATTATTCAGGTTTCTATTGTTGATGCCGATGATCAATCCTTCCGCAGGAAGCGTCGGAATTTTTTCGATGTCATGCTCGTCATGCAGTTCCAAGAGTACGCACATCCCAAGTGCATGAGCTTCTTCAGAAAGTTCCTGCACTTGTTTCTTTGTGAGTATTGCGGCGATGAGAAGGATCGCGTCCGCACCGGCATTTCTTGCGGCTCTGATCTGCCTCGGATCCACGATAAATTCCTTCGCGAGGATCGGGAGGTCGGTCATCGACGAAACGATCCTGAGAAGTTCGTAGCCTCCCCCGAATGCTTCGGAGTCGCAGAGAACGGAGATTGCCTGTGCATGGGCGTTGTAGACTCGGAGAATTCTTGGAAGATCTGTGAGGCTCATGAGTGTTCCCTCCGACGGAGATTTCGGTTTCACTTCGGCGATCAGTGCCGGTTTTCTTTTTTTGAGCGAGCGATGCAGTGACTTCTCTGCAGGCACAAGCTCCGAGAGCTCAGGTAGGTCTTCTGCCTCTCTCTTCTTTCGTTCGATGATGGAGTCGAGGAAACTCATGACGGTTCGTGAGTGAGACGAATATAGTCTTCGATCAATGTTTTTACTTTGCCTGATGCGAGCGTTTCCCGAGCGAGTGCAAAGCCTTCGGCAACAGTTTTCGCGAGTGGCGTGAGTGTCAGTGCGAATGCCGCATTGAGGAGGACGAGGGATTGATGTGCAGTCGTCCCTTCTCCGGACGCAAGTGCCCTAAAGATCTTGGTATTCTCTTCTGTCGTTCCTCCAACGATTGCTTGCGGCGCTTCAAGCGCAATGTCGATCTCTGTGGGAGAGAAAAGACTGTGCGTTCCCGTGGGAACCGCGAAGATTTCAGTGGTGTCGCATACGGTCACTTCGTCGAGTCCGTCTTTTCCTCTGACGACGAGCGAAGATTCCTTGCCAAGAAGTGTCAGTGTTTTTGCGATGAGCATCGCTTTCTCTGCGGTTGGCGTTCCGATCATCTGATGTCGTACGCCTGCGGGATTTGCGAGAGGTCCGATGAGATTGAAGATCGTTGGTTTGCCGAAGCTTTTCCTCGCTGCAGCGACGTGTCTCATCGCGGGATGGTGTGTGCGGGCAAAGAGGAGGACGATGCCAAGCCGATCGAAGATGCGTTGCTCTTCGTCTACTGTCAGGTCAATCTTTGCACCGAGCCTTTCAAGCAGATCGAATGAGCCGCAGTTACCGCTCGCGGACCTGTTCCCGTGCTTTGCGACTTGCCCTCCGGCAGCCGCGACGATGAATGCAGTGAGAGTTGAGGTATTGATCGTCTTCATTCCGCTACCTCCGGTGCCGCAGGTATCGATGACATTCGTCGGAAGATCTATTTTTGTACAAATATTTTGTACAGCTTTTACGGCTCCTGCAAGTTCTTCCGGTGTTATTTTATTTTTCTCGTTTTCCTCAAAAAATCTCATGACTGCAGCCTCAGGCATCGTGCCGCTCAGCATCGCAGTGATGTCTGCCGAAGGGGTGACCGCTATGGTCTTCATTGGATCGAGAGAAAATTTTTGAGAATCATTCTTCCCGACGGTGTTCCGATCGACTCCGGATGAAACTGCACGCCGAAGAGCGGAAGCGATTCGTGTTCCATCGCCATCACGATCCCCGCGTCGGTCAGCGCCGTGACCGTGAGCGGTCTCTTTACATTCCGCACACAGAGAGAATGATACCGCATCGCTTCGATCGTATCGGGCAACCCCTGAAACAGTCTGCTTCGAGGTGACAGAAAATGCACAGTCGAGGATTTGCCGTGACATACTTCCGGTGCTCTGATCACATCCATGCCGAAAGTGGCTCCAAGAATCTGATGTCCGAGACAGACGCCGAGGAGTGGAATCTTCTTTTCCTGAGCATACGCAAGTAGTTCTCTGCTGATGCCGATGTCGCGGGCGACGGAGGGATTTCCCGGTCCCGGTCCGAGAACAATGTGCGTGAATTTTTCCGCTTCGACTTCGTTGATCATGATTTTGTTATTCCTATGGACGTGCGGATTGCCACCGAGGACACCAATCTCTTGGTAGAGATTGAACGTGAATGAATCGTAGTTGTCGAGGAGGAGGGTGTTCATGATTCAGTGGCGGCGAAAACGGCGGCGAGACAACTCTTGGCTTTGTGCATGCATTCTTCATCTTCGCGCTCCGGGATGCTGTCTTTCACGATGCCGGCACCTGTTCGAAGCGAAATGCCCCGTCGATCGAAGAGCATGGTTCTGATGGTGATCGCGAAGTCGAGATTGCCGCAGAGATCGATGTAACCGAATGCACCGCCATAAATGCCACGCGGGGAACCTTCCAGTTTCCTGATGATTTCGATGGCCCGGAGCTTCGGAGCACCCGTGAGCGTGCCTGCGGGGAAGACCGAGCGGAGCGCATCGAGTGATGAAAAGTCTCCCCGAAGCTCCGCGGTGATATCCGACACGATGTGGATGACGTGTGCATACTCTTCGAGATGGAAGGGATTCTGTACGGCGACCGATCCGATCGATGCAATGCGCCCCAGATCATTGCGTCCGAGATCCACGAGCATCTGGTGCTCGCATCGTTCTTTGGGATCCGCGAGGAGTTCACGCTTCATCTGTTCGTCGACCAGTGCATCCCCCGTGCGTTTTCTGGTTCCTGCAATCGGTCGATAGAGCATTGTTCTGCCGTCGACACGGATCAGTGTTTCCGGCGATGCACCGACGATTGTTCTCTCCGGCGTTTGAAAGAAATACATGTATGGAGACGGGTTGATGCGTCGAAGTTCTTGGTACACATCAATCGGAGAGACTGTGTCTGCCAGTCGAAATTCTTGGCTGAGCACGATCTGAAACGCCTCACCCTTGAGGATTTCTTCCTGCGCAAGCTTTACATTGTCACAGTACTGTTTGTGTGGCGTTTGCCGCAGTGACTGGATGAGAGCTTCATTTGGCATCGGTAGTTGTTTCTTCAGCGTGTCCCTATTCTTCGTGTCATCGTGAAATGGAGACCTGAGGACGATTGCTTCGATGATAGCAAGATCTTCTTTGGTGTCGGCATGCGTGATGATCGTTACGATTTTCTTCTCATGATCGATTTTTAGAAGAATTTCAGGAAGCACGAAACACGCATCGGGAATTTCTTTGTCCGGCGTGAGTTCGATGGCATCGAACATGCGCATCGCTTCGAAGCTTAAAAAACCAATGTATCCCATCGAGAGAAACGAGCCTTCCTCACCCTTGCCAATCAGCTTCTCGAATGGTTCCAAAGGGTCACGAACCTTACCGTCCGGCATGAGTGTTGATCCGCTCACTCTTCCATCTGTCACTGTGATGCAGTCTCTCTTGCCGAGTGCGAGAAACGAGAAATCATTCTTTGCGTGATTGCGGTCGAGGGATTCGAGGAGTGCAGAATATTCGCGGTCCTTTCCGAGTTCCCGAAGTAGGAACATCGGGTCGCAGTGTTTTGGGCTGAGAACCGTGGAGGTGAAGAGGGAGGTCATGTACTGGTGTAACGGTACACCAGAATATCCGTGCGCGTCCTTGCTGTCAACACCCGAATGAAAACCGTTTGCTCAGTTCCTTGGCTTCCATTAGCATCAGCCTGTGGCTGATCAGAAAATCATCGGGGTGATCCTGACGTACAAACATGCGGCATTTTTGGAAGCACTCTATAAAAGCATTCCGCCCGGCGTCTTCGATGCGATCATCATCGCCGACGATCACAGTGGAGACGGCATCGAAGTGATTGCGGAGCGTCTCGGTATTCCGTGCTTCTCACACCCGCGTCTTGGGTACGGTGGTAACATCAAGTACGGCTGCACGAAAGCGATGGAGATGGGTGCAGACTATATGGTCGAGATTCATGGAGACGGGCAGTACGACCTCGCGGCATCGCGTCCTGCCGTCGACAAAGCCAAGCAGGGCTACGATCTCGTGATGGGTTCGAGGTTTATGGACTATCGGCAGCCGCTTCGCGATCACATGTCCTTTGCGAGGTATTTTGCCAATATCGGTCTTAGTTTCATTGCACGCGTAGTGATGCGTGCAAAACTTACAGAATTCCACAATGGTTTCCGTGTCTACACGCGCCGACTGCTTGAGACGGTGAACCTCGAGACAAGTTCCAATGATTTCCTGTTCGGTTTCGAGATTATCGCGCAGGCGAGGTATGCAAACTTACGGATCGGTGAAGTGCCGAATCGATGCTATTACTTCAATGAGCACACGTCCATTAGCATCCCGAAATCCATTCAGTACGCCTTCCAGATGATCGGCGTGCTTTTTCTGTACGTGCTCGCGAAGCTCGGATTCACTGTTCCCTTATTCAGCGGGAAGGGGACTCCTGTGGCACGTCTCGATTAATTCCTGCACTCGTAGTCCTTCGCGGAAGGACGGTGTCATCTGCTTCTTTGTGCTGCATGCCTCGACGAAACGCTCAGCAAGTTTTCGTACGATCTTCACACGCTCGCCTTCGCCTTTTCTGTCTTTGTCTTTCTTCACAGAAATCTTTCGCATGCCATCGGTCGTATGGACGACGACCGTAAAACCGTCGACGATCCCTTCGCCGTTTTCAAGAACAATGACGGATTTTTCGCAGTAAAAAATCAGCTGATGTCTCGTGAGCCCGTGACTGTTGCAGCAGACGTGAGCGGTTCCAGTGATGCCGTTTTCAAAGGACAGGAGCAAATCCGCTCCGACATCTGCACCGTTCGGGCTTTCTTCATTGTGACTGAAGAGACACTTCATGTTCTTGATGTTGCCTGCAAAATGTTCGAGGTAATGCAGTCCGTGTGAGAAGTAGAACGCGAGTGCGCCACCTCCTTCCTTGGCTGAGGTTTTCCATGACGACTGTTTATTTTTAATGTCGTAGCTGAGGAAATCCCAGTGCACCGACAGGTGTCGGAGTTTGCCGAATGTTCCGTCATCGATCATGTTTTTCACCGCTCTCCATTCGGCAATCTCCGGAAACAGGAAATCGATGCCGTGGACGATTTTCTTCTTTTCGGCGAGAGACACGAGTTCTTTCGCTTGTGCAAGAGTTGCCGCAAGAGGTTTCTCGGCAAACACATGCAGTCCTTTTGCAATCGCCGCTTTGGTGATTTCGTACTGAGCATCGGGAGTGACTGCGATCGCAATCGCATCCAGCTTCTCGCGCTCTAGCATCGCACGCCAATCGGCATAGAGATTTGTGAAACCGATGCTCTTGAAGTAGCGCATCATCTGCTCTCTCTTACTCCCGCAGAGCGCCACGACGGTGCATCCCTTCACTGTGCGAAAAGCCGGCATCAAACCGTACGAACCGAAGCCGGATCCGATGATGCCTATGCGGAGCATTAGACTTGCGAATTTTTCACGATCTGGAGTTTCGGAAGCGGGATGACGAAGGTGGACTTGAGTCCCATTGCCTTGAGGCGCGGCATGATGACTTCGGCGTAGTGCCATGCGAGGAGGACGATGTAATCGGGCTTGTCCTTGAGCAGAACTTTCTCGTTGACGATGGGAATATGTTTGCCGGGGAGATACATCCCAAGCTTGAGGGATGTCGGGAGTTCCGCGAGGTAGGGCATGAGATCTTTATCGACACCGTAGTAGTTGAGGAGCGTTGCGGCGCGACCGGGGCTGCTTTTGCCGACGATTGTCTTGCCGGACTTTTTGACGCGCATGAGGAAGTCCATGAACTGGATGCGTGCACTCGTTGCGCGCGCCGCGAACTTTTTGTACGTGGCAAGCTTATGGAGTCCCGCTTTCTTCTCGAGTGCGAGAAGTTTTGTGACGCGCGGGCTCACCGGTCGCCCCCTTCCTTTCGTGACGTGCACGCGGATGTTGCCGCCGTATCTGTCTCCTCTCTGAACGTCGGTGACCGTAAAATCGTATTGGTCGAAAAGCGCGACCAAAGACCGGAGTGAGTACGTTCGAAGGTGCTCGTGGTAGATCGTGTCGAACTGACCGCCCTGAATGACGTCGAGTAGGTAGTGCGTTTCCGAAATGAACACACCGTCATCCTCGAGCAGGTTATGAATTCCCATAATGAATTCGCCGATCGTCTGCATGTGGGCGAATACGTTGGTCGTCGTGATCACTTTTGCCTTGCCGTACTTCTTCTTGATTCTCTCGGAGGTCGCGATGTCGAAGACGGACTGGATGGTCTCGATGCCAGCGGCATTTGCGATCTTCGCGATGTTTGTGGGTTCGACGCCGAGAATCCGAATGCCCTCTCCTTTGAAACCGCTTAAGAGCGTGCCGTCGTTGGAACCGATATCCACCGCCAAATCTTTCTTCGTCATCTTGTACTGCTTGATGAGAGAGAGGCAGATATTTTTCTGGTAATCGGCAAGCGGCTTCGAGATGCCGCTTCGGTACGGATACTCGGGATGAAACACCACCGATCCGTCGACGCAGTAATCAAGTTGGACGCAGGTGCACGTTTGGCACCACATCATTCGAAGCGGGTAGGTCATCTCGGGTTCATTCAGCATCTCTTTCGTCAAGAGTGTGTCACAGAGAGGCTGGTGCCCGAGATCTAAAATCATGTGAAGTTTTTCCGCATTGCACACCTGACAGCGGGAAAGAGTGCCGGTCTGCACGGAGTGATGTTTCGGGAACGTCAAATTCGTCATGGGTGAGATCATAGAGAAAGGTTTCGGCGAATGCACGCTGTTTTGATCTTGAAATATTGAATACATTTTTTGCTCAATATTTTTTCCAGACTGTGAACATGCCGAGCTTCTCCTCAAACCTGAAAAGATATTTCAGTGCAGCAGGAAGAGGGGAGGTTGTCACGACGTAGTCGAGTTCGAATTTCTTGAGGATATCTTTGATTTCTTTGAGATCGGGTTTTTGCAGATGCTCGTCGATTCTTGTTCGCAGTTCCTGATGCCTGATGAAATCGGGAATCGTTTTGGTAAATCCGCTGAGCGTGAAATGCATCAGCTGATATGTGCGCTTTGCTCGCGAGTACGACGAGCCTGCGTAGTTACCAAAGACGGAGAGCGAGCCACCTTTGGGATCGTCTGTTTCCTCCGGGAAGAATGTCTGGAAGACGAGGTACCGCTGCGTCATCTCTTCGTCCGTCGCAACGAAGAACCGTGCGGCGTTGCTCATGAACACGGAGTGAGAGGTGTAGGCCGGAATGAGCATCGCGAGCGTATTTGGCGCGAGGATAACACTGCCGCTCTCGACATTTATATTCAGCCATTCGAGTGCTGTTTTCTCTTCGCTTTCATCAAATGCAGCAATATTGGTGCGTGCTTCCGTGAGTGTTCGCGGCACTTCTCGGATCTGGAGCACGCATGTAAGCGCGAGGATGAGGAGTACCGATGCTCTCGTGAGTGTTTTCGGCAATGTCATCGAAGCAAGCATCCACATGCCCGCATACGCGAACATCAACACGAAGCGACCGTAGTGACCTTGAAATTCAGATTCATGTCCCGTGAGGATGTTCGATGCGACGGCAGTAGCACTTGCGATGAGGAGCAGGATGAGCAGAGCTGATGAACGATTTTTCTTCTGACGCACCACGAACACTCCTGCAAGAAGTGCGATGATGACGGTCCAGATCTGCAGTTGCAGAAGAGGCGCAGCGATTGCATGCGTGCGAAGCATGCCGAAGCGAAACACCGTATCTTCCCATGCGAGCGGATCGAGTGCGTGCGAGTGCATGTTGACGAGCGCGAACGGAAGAACAGTCAGGAAAAACGGTACGAAGACCGATGCAGCATGTTTCAAAGACTTTTGCCAAGATTTGTGTTCTGTCCATTCCGTGAGCAGGAGGAGAACTTCGAAAGGCACAAACACCGTCCAGTGGTACGGATACGAGTAGAGCATCAGGCCGATGAAGAGACCCCGGAGAATGCGGAGCATCGTGGTGTCGTGTTTTGGCACAAAGACGAAGCACAGGTACAGATTCACGAGGAGCATTGTGTCTTTCGAGTGCGACTCCCGAAGAAGCGCAGCACCGAAATTGAAGAGGTCGATCCAGATGATTGCGAATGTCGCGAGGGTCAGGAGTGGATTTCTGAAGATGCATTGGATCCAGAGAAGCATCAGAAAGATATTCAAAAAAGAGAACAGCACGTCCGTGTGAAAGACGGTGGTTGCAAGATCGCTTTTTGCAATGACTGCGTAACCGGCGGTGAACCATTCAATCAGTCCGTTGATGGCCGTTCGGTCTTCGTGTTCCTTGAGGATCGGGTTTCCCATCAACACTCTTCCTTCAAGTACTTCACGTACTCTCGAGAGGTATCGTGTTTCGTCTTCGTTCACCGTTGAGAGAATCATCGCGGTATCGGTTCGCTGATTCAAAAGCGCTTGTTTGAGGCTCGGAAGATTGAGAAGTGCCGTCAGAACGGCGGCAATCAAAAGCCAGAGGAATAGCGGTTTTGCGATCTTCTTCATGCGGTCATCGTATCATTCGTGACATCTAAGTCGCCAGATCGATCAATCCGGCCTCTCCATTGATGAGGAGAGACCGGAGTGCAATTTGCATGTTCCTGCGATTATTATTGCTTGATCACCTGTCCGCGGATCGCGCCGTTCGGATAGGTCTGCGTGTGAATGTTCACGTAAATGTCTCCGCTCTGCAGATCATTCCGATCTTGTTCGCTGAGGCCGGTCCAGATGCCTGTCGTGCGAGTTCCCGTAAGAGGGATGGCCTGGAGTACGGGTCCATTGATGCCCGTGCTTCCGCGGTGGAAGTGCGCTCCGGTAATGATGGAACCGCTCATGTTTTGCAGCGTCAAGTCATACGAGAGACCTGCGGCTGTCAGAGTAAACGTTCCGGTTCCACTGAGCGCAACCGACACCGACGGCACTTCTTTTGCTCCGATAATGGTGGAACTGAAGCGGAGTTCGACGGATCCGACGTAGAGGAGGGAAGTACTGTCTGAAAACAGAACGCCGCCCTCGGTTTTCATGTCTGTTGCATTCACCGTATAGATGCGCTGGCTTTCCATGCTTTCGCCGAGCGAGATATCGACGAGACGGGCATTCACGAGATTGGCTCTGGTGATGACGAGATCGCGTCCGTTGCCGATGACACGATATCGAGCCACGCTCTCTGCGGTGGCTTCATCCAAATCGGTCGAGAACGTAAGACGCAGTACGGTCGCACTGGTGGGTGTAATGCTGCTGAGTTCCGCAGTCGGCTCGCCGAATGTGAACGTTTCACTGTCATTGAATCGAACGCCGCCCGTTGTCATGACATCGCTGACGCTGAGCGTATAGAGAACGTTCGCTTTTGCACCCGACGTCAGGGTTAGGTCCACGGTACGACTGTCCATAATCATGGCTGCATCCACGCCAAGGAGGGCATTGCCGACTACGGCACGAATCGCATAGCGAAACGCATCGTCCATCGTGCTCGTGCTCATGTCGGCGTTGAAGACGACTGAATTGCCTTTCTCTTATCGTATGCAGACGCATTGCTCTTCACATGCTGTATCCTCTTGCTGTAAAACTCGGGAAAATTTTGTAATACTTCATCTCATCCTTCGTCACCTGCCTATGAATGCACCCGATCCTTCCTCATCATCTGAACAGTGGTTTTTGGAGGCATACGAAAAGTACGCGGATGCGATCTTTCGTCACTGCGCACTGCGCCTCTCGGATCGAGAGGCAGGAAAGGAACTCATGCAGGAAACCTTCATCCGCGTGTGGGAGTCTGTGGGTCGCGGAACGAAAGTCGAGAACTGTCGAGCATTCCTGTACAAAGTTGCCAACAACCTCATCATCGACATTGCGCGTCGCAGAAAACTCCGTACGCAAGATTCTCTGGAAACCCTTCACGAAGCGGGTTTCGATCTTCCTGATAAAGAACCTGGACCTGCAAGGCAGGTCGAAGCCGCTCTCGCCATGGAATGCATGCGAAAGCTCGATGAACCGTACAAGAGCGTTCTCGTGCTCCGGTTCGTGGACGGTCTCCCTCCCTCCGATATCGCAGACATTCTCGGAGAATCTCAGAACGTTATTTCCGTTCGCATCCATAGAGGCTTAAAGCAACTCGAAGACGCTATCAATCCATCCCATGACTGAGCCTCATTCACATTTTCTGGCCTCTGCCAATTCTCTCCGGCTCACGGAGCAGGAGAAGAATGACGCACGTGAACTTCTGCAGTTTCGCATGCAGTTTCCGCGTGCCTTTGCGACTCTGATAGCAGCAAAGAGTGCATTCACGCTGACTGCTGATGAGAAAATGTTCGCGCGCGTGCAGCTAGTCGAAGCAATGCATGCAGCGAAAACGTCGGGGACTGCCGGGAGTTTTCTTTCTCTTCTTTCGCTTTCTTCTTTCTCCCGCATCGTTTCAACGGTCACAGCATCGTTCTGCATCGTCTTCATGAGCGGAGGAGTGCTCACGTATGCAGCGGAGAGCGCACTCCCCGGAGATGTCCTGTATTCGGTTAAAGTGTCACTCAACGAACCGGTCATAGAACTCTTCCAGCGTACGCCACAGGAGAAAGCACTGTGGGTCGCTCGACGATTTGAGCGCCGTCTTTCTGAGGCACGAACACTCGTCGCGAAAGCAACGGTAGAGCGTCAGCGTGACGCAAAGACAGTACCTGTTCCTGCAATGATGCGTATGAACAGCGGCGAGTCTTCTCCGGAGGCTTCGGATGCACTGACGGTGATGGCAACAGCGAAGACGCTTCAGGTCACAGCTCCGGATCGTGAGGACGGTCTGACGGAGAAAGAGGGCGAAGTGCTTGATGAACTCGTGAATGCAGGTGTGCCTGAGATGAAGATCCAATCGTGGATGCGTGCGATTCGCGGCGAACATACGGAATCTTCATCCGATAATGAATCAAGTGAAGAGGATGATGCATCGAGCTCTTCATCTCAATCGCAGTCCACTCGTTCATCCTCCAAGCCTGAGAAGAACATTCTTCCGGAGATTTTTGAATCAGGAATGATGATCCGGTCTTCTTCTGCAAAGAGCCGAAAGAATAGGAGTTCCTCTTCCGATGCATCGAGCAGTCTGTCGTCATCCCGTGATGACAGTGATGCATCCGGCGAGTCATCATCGAGTGAGCATTCTTTCGACATATCTTCGTCATCGGTTTCTTCCTCGGAATCATCTCTCTCGATGTCCTTCTCCTCGTCTGCAAGTCGAAACGGTGAGTCATCAAAAAAATACAAAGACCAACAGTCATCCTCCGACAGTCTTCTCCTTCCTCTGCCACCAGTCCGTGATGGTTTGGGGCTCTAAAAGCGATCAGTAAGATCGAGCACTGCCGCTCGTCTCCTGCTCCGAGCTTTTCGGCTCTTCTATTTCTTTCCCAACTTTTTTATGCGTACATTCTCACACAAGGTCGTTGGTGCGGCTCTTGCAGGTGCACTCGCACTCTCGAGTGTCTCTCCCGCGTTTGCGCTGTCTCTCAATGCCGATGCTCATGCTCTGACAAAGATCCGTCATGAGGATTCTTCTGTCGGATCCAATGGATCCGTCTTTGTTTCCGCCGATTCGGATTCTCGTTCTTTCAGTCGTTGCAAGTCCTTCAGCGGCAGTCATCTGATTCGCTGCAAGGCCATCATCGAGGAACGCGCGGAAGCAAAAGGCGAGGTAAAAGCAGAGGTCGAAACACACGGGAACTTTATGAAAAACGTCCGTGATGACAAAGAACAGGTGAAGACGACCGTTGCTGAGACGGAGACACGATTGTTTACTGTTCTCAAGCGCGTATTACACAGTGCTGCAAAGCATGTATACCGTGCTTGCAAAGCCGAGAACTCGGATGCTCTCGTTCGTCAGTGCGTCGCTTCTGCAAAATCCCGCATTCAATTGCAGGTGACCGCGATGATAGATGCAGCGTTTAGTGTGAACTAAGAGCGATCTCTTCGGTGTTGCGGGCGGAGCATTGGTCTCCGCCTTTTTTTATGCAAAAAATTCCCAACCCCGGAGGGGTTGGGAGTTCTCAGTTCCGAAGGAACTGATAGGACCCTGCTCTGCAGACAATCTCAGAGAAGTTTTTCTGTGACTTGGCCGTCGGCTTCAATGCGATACGCCGCATTGTTGCCGAGATCTGCGTAGATCTGCCGCACGGGCAGACCACAAAGTTGTTGGATCGGTCCGGGGATGAGTTTCACCCCCGTCTTCCCCATCGTTTTCCTCGCCGATTCGAACCATCGCGCAAAAGCGCCGATCGCATCGCCTCTTGCGGCTGCGATCATCGATTCGAGCTCGGCATCGAACTTGTAGCGATACAGCTCAAATTCTTCTTCTTCCAACGGAAAGCGTCGACACGGTTTCATGCGCACGCTTTCGTCTCGAAGCTCCACTGTTTTCGGAACCGAATTCTCTGACATTGCTTTCTCCTTGCCACAATACTTTCACTGACGATTGTCCTGCGTACACAGCAGGGCGGGCTATGGAAGCGCGCTTCCGCAGGCCACCATGTTGGTCGATGTGATTCCAAGGAACGAAAAAAACTCTCGTGTCGTGCGGGAGAGTGTCGATCGTCGTTGGTTCTCTAGTTCACACGACAATCCTCCCGCGCACTACGAAGTTTGCGACGGAGGAAGCCGGAAGTAGAGAATGGAATTATCATGACTGAACACAGAATACTGCAGAGGGGTTTTTTGTCAAGATAGAAGGCTCCTCTAACGATCTACGATATCCACAATAAGTCGATTCCCATCTCTCCACAATCATTTCCATGATGAACGCATTTCACTATCAAACAAGCTACATGTACCCGATGTGGCCGATCGTTTGGTTCCTCGCTCCTCTCGCAATTCTCGATCTCGTGCTCAAAGGCTGGGCGCTCTGGCGTGCGGCACGCATGGGAAAGGACATCTGGTTCATTGCGCTTCTGGTTGTCAATTCACTCGGGATTCTTCCGATTATATTTTTGCTGATGACGAAGGATAAGTATAAGAAAACGAAGTAACGGAGGAAGCTGGAAGTATTCTGATTGTATGGTAGGATCTTCCCGCTGTTGGGGAGTCCCTCCTACGCTCTGCGGAGCTACGGTGGGCAGGCGCCAGCCCTCCATCTTGCTATCATCGTCCAGATCTTTCAGTCTGTATTTATTGGGGAGTCGCCAAGCGGTAAGGCAGTAGCCTCTGGAGCTACCATTCGGGGGTTCGAATCCCTCCTCCCCAGCCAAATAGTCTATTTTAGAATGGTCTAAGGTAGAATCTACAATATGGGCGAAGTAAAAAGACACGGCCAAATAATAAAAATAGATAAATCCATAGAAATAAGATTTGGAATACGCGATGTATTCTCAAATAGGTCTCTCATTGATCTGCAAACTAATAAATCACCATTTGGAAAAGTAAGTCAGTATTCAGATCATTTTGAAAAGATATTAAATGAAAGAATTTTTTATTCATTAGTATGCTTCGAGCAATCCTGTGATTTATTTTCTAAAACATTTACGATTAATCCTCAGGGTAAAATTAATTTTAATAAAGATGCGCACTTATATTATCGTGCATTATGTTGTATTTCCTTGGAATCTTTTTATTCCTATTGGAATATTCTTATAGATGATATTGCCAAGCTGATTCCATTTTTCTTTGAGGCTATTGAGAGACCAAATGAAACTGATGATTTTAGTTTTAGCAAGCTAATAACATTAATTAGAAAAGGTGAATTTGGAGACCTAAAAACTTTATTCTCTGAAGTAGAAAATCCAGAATCATGGTGGGTTTTAAATTTCAAAAGAGGCACTGGAATTCGCCAACGAATCATCCACTTCCCTAATAAAATTAGCATCGACGGTAATCCAGGCTTAAATGGTTTAAAGGCCAGTCCATCGATATGGGACTTTTCCGAAGATGGTATCAAAATAACTGAAAATCTAGATCAAATGATCTTTGAAACTTTAAAAAAATTCCTCATTTGGCTAGATAAACTTGAGGAGATACTACGAGATAGAAATCGCGATATTGCCCAAAGACATGGTGCCACATTAAATCAAAGTGATACTTGCTACACAATTATCATGCATGGGATTACCCAAGAGCTATGTGTACTGCCAAAGATTGAATAATCACATTTAAGCGTGATATTGTTGAAGATGGCCAAGCCCAAACAATCCCATGGGATGGAGAATTAGACCGAAGGATGACACATGTCTCCAATTGCCCTGGGGGCATTGAGCAGAATATTCTAGAGTTTTTCCAAAAATTGGAGGCTTGATATAATTTAACGATTTTTAATTATATTTCCGACTTTCAGAGCGCATCATTGTTGATCGATCGAACGACCATCATGTCCGTCTTTGCTGATCTTTCGGAGCTTCTTCAGCTTCTCCAGAAGCTCTTTTCTCTTATGCAGCATCCGAAGGAGCCATGGAGAGAAGGGCAGTCGACGGTGACGGATCATCCAGAAGTAGACGACGAAACAGATGATCAGAGCGCCGATGCCGTTGGCGATAAGATCCCACATCGTGTCGTTATTGTCTCTTTGCCAGGCGCTTCCGAGGATGCTGTCTCCGGCAAACTCGAGCACTTCCCACAGCACCCCGATGGCGAGAGAGAAGGTGATCGAGAACAACGTGAGGAAACTCGGACTCACGTCGATGGTGAATTTCTTGTGCGCATTCAGGAGGTAGACCGTAATGTATCCGCTGGCGCCGAGCAGGAGCCCCGACTGGAAGTGGAGAAACTTATCCCAGAAAGGAATTTTGTCATAGAAGCGTCCTATTTCTCCGAGAAACAACGTAAGGAAGATGAAGAGCACGATGGAAAAATCAAGCACGAATGGCAATTGCACGAGCTTTCGGTCTTTCAGGAAGGATGGAACCGTCATCAAGACAATGACGACAGCCGTGCTCAGAGCCGACTCGTAGTCGCCGCGCCAGAGCAAAATCCCGGAGGCAAGGAGCACGAGGACTCGCATCCCGTAGTAGAGGAAGAGTGTTCCAGGGTTCCGGTAATCGTCGGGTTGGTAGGGAGTTTGCATCTTATTGCGTGCGGTACAGAGTGGAGGAGACTCCGGAGACCGGAATATCGACCCATGTGAATACAGTGTCTTCGTCGCTCCAGATCACAGAGTTTGTTTCCGCTCTCGTGCCGAGTGTCGGAAGTTCGATTTGAAGTGAGCTGCTGCCCTGCGTGATCTGTGTATTCGTCACGTTTGCCTTGAGAGAAAAGATCGCGAATTGCCCCTGTCCGATACGATTGCGGATTGCACCGTTTCCGAGACCAGCGCACGTCACGGTGATATCTCCTGTGGTGCCTGCAGCTGAGCACGAATGTTCAAGACTTGCATCATCGGAGGCGGAGAGTCTGTATCCGGCAGGATCAAGTTGCACATTTCGGGCGCTGACATGGAACGTGAGTGTCTGCAGGACGACATCATTGAGACCGCTCTTGGAATTGGTGTGTGCGAGTGCATCGATCCGAAAAGATCCGATGACGGCATTGCCGCTCGGGATGACCGTACTGCTTACGCTGCCGGCATTCGCAATCGCGCCGATGCTTGCGAGTGCCGAATCGAACGTGCGTCCTGTGATTTGAGTGTTTGCTTTCGGCACACTGCTGCCGATAATCACTTCGCCAATTGCGCTGCTGTCTCCGTTGTTCTGCGTCAAATCTTGATTCGAAGAAATCCCACGTGCACGGATTGCAAGTCCCGCGTCATCCGTTGCGCCTGCGATCGACAGCGACAGATTCTGTCCGCTCACTCCGCCGACCTGATCGGATTTCATACGTGCTGCGACAGCGATAACGATGTCCTCATTCTCCTTGATGACGAGTGTTGACAGTCCAAGGATTGCACAGAGCCTGCTTGCGGACTGGCTTGAACATTGACCGTTGCTTGCCTGCGCGAACGGAGTTTGAGTGATGAGATTCGGGTTTGCTCCCTTCTCAAGTCTATACAGCAACAGGGAATCGACATTGTTCGGAACGCCGTCGATCCGAAGTTCCCGTAGATCGATCGCTTCGGACACTGCATGCATCCTGAGTCGAAGGAGTGCGGGAGACAGTGTGCCGCCGACCAGAATATGGCTTTGGGCTGGGATCGGGTCTTCCGTGACAAAGAGCGATCCTCTCTCCACGACGTTGATGTCAGTTGTTGCTTGCGTATTGACTCGGATGAAGCAATCGGCGCTGATGCAGGCGTTGTTTGTTTCGATGCCGGTGAGCGGAATGCCGTCAACTGCGCCTTGTGCCTGCACGTAATCGGGGAGATCCGTCGCAAAGTTCACACCGAGTGACACGGGTCCGAGTGTAGAGACGAGATCGGCGGTGAGAGCGAACGAAATACTGAGACCCTTGGGAATGAGAATGCCGCCGTTTTTCAATTGATCGAAGACGAGGTGAGTGCCGTCAGTTTTGCCGTTTGCCTGCACCACCTCGGCAAAATTTCCCGTGCCGTCTCTGTCCATCAGGAGCGTGTAGTGTTGGCCGAATACCAGCAAGCCGACGGAGGGTGAGAAGGTGAGCGAGGTGAGGAGTGCATCTTGTCTGCCGGAGACCGCATTGAACTTCAGCAGCGTCACGTGACGCTGGCCTTGTGCGATCGTCGTAACCGTACCGGTTGCTTGCGCATCGATTTGGACGATGGCTCGAAACACGGGCTCGGGAACGAGAATGCAGATCGAGCTGCAACCGTCGCTGTCTTTGACGTTACCGTCATCGCATTGCTCGGGAGTCTCTTCGATGCCGTTGCCGCAGACTCCGGCGACATCTTTGGAATCCTCATTCGGTTCTTCCGCTGCGAGGACGAGCGCGTAGGTGAGTGTCGCCATCTCTCCGCGCGTCAGAAGATGTGAAGGATTTTTGAGCAGTGACACGAGAATGTTTCGGTTTCTCGCTTCCGTCAGCAATGCTTCATACCATGCCTCGCTCGTCTCCACTTTGGGGAAAATGCCGAATGACCCTAGAGCCATTTTCAGCGCCTCCGCAAGATTCACCGTGCGATCGGGCCGAAAGAAGCCGTCCGGATATCCGGCAACGACTCCGAGCTCCCGAGCCGAACAGACGGCACGCGCGTACCATTGAGGAGTTTTCACTTCCAGATCGCGAAAGCAACGTAGATCGGCGGGGAGATGATGTTGGAATCTGCTCTCGATCAAAATTTTCAGAAATTCTGCTCGATTGATCGGTGCATCGGGCCGAAACGTGCCGTCGCGGTAGCCTTCGATCACGCCTCGGTTTTTCAGTTCTTCGATTGCTTCTCGTTCCGATCTCTCTGCGACATCGATGAACAATGCGTGCACAGAGGGAGCAACTTCAAAGAACATGCACACTGTCAGTACGAGAGCGGTGGTTCTCAAACTCGTCATACCTGTATAGTATCGTGGCATGGGAATTTTCGCACCTTCTCAACCGTCGTTTCTGTCCCGCATGGTCGTTCCTGCCACGGTCTTTGTTTTGCTTCTGTCTTTTGCAGTGAACACATTTCTTTTGGTCACACGAAATGCAGTTTCTTCTTCCGGAGAGGCAATGTCCTCCTCCGTATCTTCTTGGTCTTCTTCTGCCACTTCTTCGGGACCTATGGCGTTTGGCGACATCGTTCGTTCGGTGTCGTTTCCCTCCAGAGTGTTGGACGGAACCGGTAGCATGACGGGTGTACGGGAGTACGTTCTTCCCACTGCGATTGTGCCGGAATTTCCAAAAGCCCTGCCGCTCTACCGCGATCAGGAGATCGCATTCGACGGACCATCGTTTGGTGCATTGTTTACTTCTATGCATGCGCCGATTGATCCCGTGACAATGCAATTGTTCCCCGATATCTATTCGTTTCGATCCGCGGACGGAACACTCAAGATGAGTCTCTCACTGCCGACACGCTCACTGACGATCCTGCGCACACTCATTCCACAGACCACGCCTTCTTTGGAGAGGGCTGATGACAACGAAGTAATGGCACTTGCAAGAACGTTTGCGGCGAGTCTCAATATTGATTTGGCGCCTCTCGGAACACCCTACATCACCGAGTCTCCCCAGACAGCGACCCAGCCAAAGAGGACGTTTGTGGTCTGGCCGATGTCGATCGGATCTTTCCCCGTGTACGGACCGGACGGCACTCCGGTTCCATCCCTCACGATGCAGATTGGTCGCGTGTCGCACCGTGCGATCAGTGCGTCGATTTCGCTTCTCTCCCCCGATGTTCTTGCAGCGTCAGACTATCCGACGCTACCCCGAGAAATTTTGGAGAAGAAGCTTCGAAGCGGCGGACTCCTGCCCATGCCGAAAGATCCGGAAGGTGACAGCATTACCTACGGGGACGTGAGGATCGTCTATCTGCTGATGCCTCAAGACGAGCTTGCTCCGACCTATCTGGTGCCCGCGATGAAGGCGGCCTTTCTGGTGAAAGGAAAATGGTTTGCGACGTTCGTTCCGCTTCTCGATCCGAAGAATTTCAATTGGGAATAATAAAACGGGCACCCCCGAAGGAGTGCCCGTATTGAACTCAAATCTCGGTAAGGAGATATTGAGCGTAGAGAACGTCGACCAGGCGCTCTCTGCTCCCTACACCTCTTTGCGACCCTAAGCGGGAGCCGCTCCGTTATGTGTTTTTGTTGTATCCCGAGGAGTCGGGAATCGCTCCTGCATGTGAGGCCTGCAGGTTGCCGTATGTTTGTGTTTTGTAGGTCCCTCCTCGATTTTGGAGGAGGGAACTCTTCGGTCATTTGGATCGAAGAGCAGGGAGGGAGATAGGGTGTCCCATCTCTCTCCCTACGTTTTCGATCCTTTTGGTGTCGGGAGATGTAAAAGAGCAAATCCAATCAGTATACATCTTTTTTGGAGTTTGGGCAAGCCCTCAAGAGAAGTGCTACCATTCACGCACATGCAACAAGGCAAACTCGTTCTCCTCATCGGTCCCAGCGGTGTCGGGAAAAGTGTCATTTTGAAGGCGCTGAAGATGAATCACCCCGAGTACGTTTTCCCCCGCTCAGCAACGACGAGAGCTCGTCGGGAGGGTGAAGGCGAGGATCTCTATCACTTTGTTTCGGAAGTTGAATTTTCGCAGTGGTGCAGGGAAGATAAATTTCTCGAATGGGCGCAGGTTCATAAAGGTGCGCGGTATGGCACGCTCTTAAACGAAATTATTCCTGCGATTAAGCAGGGGAAGACCGTCATTCGGGAAGTCGATGTGCAGGGATTTCAAAATATTCGTCGCTCACCGTATTTTGGCTCAGACAAGAATTATACATTGAACACAATTTTTATTCTTCCAGAGAGTGAAGAACAACTCATTAGTCACATCACGAAACGCGCACCGATTGAAAAAGAAGAATTACAGAGGCGTATCGACAGCGTTCGAATGGAGCTTGCTGTTCGATCGGAAACAGACACCCAGATCAGGAATGTCGAAGGAAAGCTTGCAGACACGATTCGGCAAGTCGAGGAAGCGATTGTGGCGTAATTACTGTTCGTCATCTTCTTCCCCCAGATGCTCTCTCCTCTTCTCCTTGAGAAGTGTCTTACCGACGATCGAACTGATCGCTCCGCCGATGATGAATCCTACGATCATTCGTCGCATCATTTTTCTGGGCTTGCCGAGTTCTGGTTTCTTTTTGGAGAACGGCCACATGCACACAGTATACTCTCTTTATGAAATTCTTCTTCGGATCCAAAATGCTTGATCTTGCATCCCGAACGGGGATTGTTGCAATCCTGAATGTAACCCCCGATTCGTACTATGACGGCGGCAAAAATCTTGATGTGTCGATGCTTCTTGCCAATGCCAAAGCAGCTCTCGAAGGAGGTGCAGACATACTGGAGATTGGAGGAGAATCGACCGGACCCGATTCGAAGGATGTTTCTGCGGAGGTCGAGACGGCACGAGTTCTGCCTGCCCTCAAGGCACTTCGCCTTTCTTTTCCGGATGCTTTGGTAGCAATCGATACGGTGAAGGCAGACGTTGCCGATGCGGCACTGACGCAAGGAGCGGTGATGATTAATGATGTATCGGCGGGGAGAAGTGATCCAAACATGTTTGCCGTCATCGCTCGTCACGGCTGTCCCTACGTCATGATGTACAGTAAAGATCGGACGCAGCGAACGACGAAGCAGAACATGCGGTACGACGACGTGATCGCCACAGTGCGAATGTTTTTGGAAGAGCGCATTGCACAAGCGTTGAAGAACGGTATTGCAAAAGAACAGATGATCCTCGATCCCGGGCTCGGGCATTTTATTTCGTCTGATCCTGCGTATTCGTTCGAGATCCTCGAGCGTCTCTCGGAGCTTCAAGGACTTGGTCCGATTCTCGTAAGTCCTTCGAGGAAATCATTTCTGGCAGGCCCCGAGAATCTTCCGTCGTCGAAGCGTTTACCCGCCACATTGGACGCGTCGATTCTTGCGGTCGAAAACGGTGCTCTGTTCATCAGAACTCACGACCCGAAAGAGACGAGGGATGTGCTGAGGATCCGAAAAAATTCCAAAAAATAAAAACCAAATTCCAATTGATTTTCTTGCTGCTTGGAATTTGATATTTGGATTTTGGATTTTCAAAATATTCGTGCAACGATGACGACGAGACTGTATGCCAGAAGAATCACCAGAATGCCGACGGCGACTCTGACAATGAGTGATTTTGAAGCAGAATAATCTTCTTCCCGTCCGAAGCTTGTGACCATCCTGAGTCCCGCATAGATGAGAACGCCCACAGCGATGATGAGGATGAACTTCAGCACGATCTCGATTTTTTCCGTGAGCAGTGCGATGAGTGCGCTCGGTTCATGGTCCACAAAGAACACCTGTTTCAAGAGAAATGCTGCGCCGATGATGATGAGTCCGATGACGACCTGCAGCAGAGAATTCCGAACATTCGTGTAGGCCGCTTCGTCGCCTCCGAAGCTCGTCACCGCGCGTATGACGGCGATGATGATGATGAAGAGTCCCATCATCGCGGCAATGGCGGTAAGCCATCCGGCGACTCCCTCGGCTTCGATGCCGAGATTTCCTGCAGGAGTGGTGTTCAGTACGGTGCCGGGAATGCCGAGTCCGGTTGCACCGTTGAAGAAGTTGTTCACGAATTGCACGGGTCCGATCGTGATGATGATGGTTGTGATAATGCCTCCCGCGATCACTGCCATGATTGTCTTCCTCGCTTTGTCGAGTGCTCCTTCCTCTTCGGAGACGACCAGAGTGAATCCTGCGGTGATGACGACGAGTGTTGCAGCGAAGGCCCAGAGGGGCGCAAACGATGTGACAAGATTCAGCATCATTACGGAAATATCCGCTCCTCCGGCCGCCGCTGCGGGGAGTGGAATGCTCAGGAGTGAGCCAAATGCCAGAAGCCTGATTTGTGTCCGGATGGAGCGCATGGTTTAGAGAGCGAAGGTGACGATGATCGTATAGGCAACGATGACGATCAGGAGCGCGATCAACGTGCCGATAACAGCTCTCTTGGCACGATCGCGTTGCGACTCGTCAATGGAAGTGATGAGCAGGATCCCCGCGATGACGAGTGCAAGGATGCACGCGAACCCGATGATCGTCAGCAGGAAGAGTCCGATGCCGGCGATTTCTGCGACGATCGCACCGGGGTCTCCGGGTGTCTGGATTGCGAGAATAATCGATTGTGTGATGAGCATCAGCATCACGCCGATGCAACTTTCGACGAGTACTTTGCGCCATTTGTCGAATTCCCCTTCGTCTCCTTGTGCCGTGATCATCCGAAGTCCCACAACGACAATCGTCAAGGTGAATGCTCCTTCCGCAGCTTTCAGGATGAAATTCGCGATGCTCGTGATGCTTGGGTTTAAGGCAGACGGGTTGAACGGGATTCCAGCAGTTGTGAGCGGTGCGGTGCCCGACCCCACGAACGCGTTTTGAAATGCGAGCGAGAGTCCGATGACGATGAGTCCGGTGAGAACGTAGATGAAGGAATTGATGACCTCGGTGAATGCCTGTTCGTTGTAGGCAGTCACGATCAGGCGGATGGCATAGTAGAACATAAAGGCTCCGGCAACGCCTGCGACAGCGAGAAGCGCTTCCTCGATGATGTGATTGTTGATGAAGAGGGCTAGTTGGGCAGAACCGTTGTTGACGGCAAAGCAGAGTTCCGGCAATGCAAGGAGCACTATCGAGAACGCGGCCAGGGTGGGGAACGGCTTGTATCTGCGCATAAAATCCAATCATTATAGCATAAAACCATCGGAAGTGGTAGCATAGATTTATGATTTCCCGCTTCTCTTTCTCACCGGCATCCGGTCGTGTTTCGCCGCTCACTGCTGCGCAATCTAGCCATGCTTATTTCCTCGTTGCTCTGGCACTTCTGATGACTGCCGTCGGCGTCTTTGTTGGTGCCGTTTTTGCACTGCCGATCTTGGCATCGGGATGGATTTTTCTGCTTTTTATTGCAGAGTTTGCGCTTATTCTTTCCGCTGGCGTTTGGAGTAGGCATGCACCCCTCAATTACATTCTCTTTCTCGCTTTTCCGTTCATTTCGGGTCTCACGATTACGCCGTTTCTTCTTTCAATCCTCGCGGGATACGTGAACGGTGCTTCGATCCTTCTCAATGCGGCGATTGCAACGACACTTCTCACGATCGCTGCGGGAGTTTTTGCAAGGACGACGTCGATGAATCTGAGCATGACGATGGGTCGTTTCCTCTTCCAGTCTTTGATCGGTCTCATCGTCTTCGCGATACTGCAAATCTTCATTCCGTCCCTCAGAGGGTCTTCTTTCGAAGTGGTGATCTCGGGCATCGGTATCGTCATCTTCTCGCTGTTTCTCGCACTCGATATGCAGAGACTCGCGGCATCTGGAAAGGGTTCATCGCCCTTTCTGCTGGCGCTTTCTCTCTATCTCGATATTTTCAATCTCTTCCTCTATGTCGTCCGGTTCATGCTTGCGATGTCCGGAAATAGGAGGTAGGATGCCGCAGCTTTATGTCCAAGAAGCCCACCCCCAAGAAACGGCTCAGTAAAGATCGCGGTCGCCGCAGGCATTCTGTGTATATTGGAAAAGAGGTAGTCAGACTCAAGAATTTTGCAGCTTCGCCGTACGCAGGTCCTGCTTCGATGAAGGGTCGAAGCGGCAAAGCCTTGAAGAAAATCACGAAGGTGAAAGCGTAACTCCGCTCCTATGCCTTCTCGTCGTCGTCTCGCTCGGGTTGCCGCAATGCAGGCCGTTTTCGAAATTCAGGTGAGGGCGGCCGATCAAGACTCGTCTCTTTCCATGAACATGCAGGAGCTCGGAGGTGCGGCGGCCGTTGACACTTCGTTTGCGAAGAGTCTGCTTGCAGGCGTCCTGAAGGAATCGGATACCATTCGCAATGCTATCGAACAGAATGCACCCGAGTGGCCCTTGGATCGCATGGATACAATTACGCGTTCTATTTTGCTGATCGGTGCCTACGAATTGCTTTGCTTGAAAGATGCTCCGCCGGCAGTCGTCATGAATGAGGCGATCGATATTGCCAAAGAGTACGGCACAGCCGAGAGTGGGAAATTTGTAAACGGAGTGCTGAATGCGTTGGCACATAAAAAGAATTAAGACATAATTCACGTAACGTCATGTCCAATCCCACATCCCTTCTCGGGCTCGAAAAAATAACTGGTGTGCGGTTTAAGAACAAAGATTTGCTGCATCAGGCACTTACGCATCGCTCGGCGCTTCACGAGCGAGCGAAGAACGGGCATAACGAGAGGCTCGAGTTTCTCGGTGATGCCGTTTTGCAGCTCATCACGACCGAGTATCTCTATCACTTAAGCGATCGTCCGGAAGGAGAGCTGACGAACTGGCGTTCGGCGTTGGTGCAGGGAGACCATCTCTACGAAGTGGCTCTGGAACTCAAACTTGGCGAGTACTTGTACCTCAGTCGCGGAGAAGACAGCAGCGGTGGGCGCACGAAAAAATCCAATCTCGCGAACGCCGTCGAAGCGTTCATCGGAGCAATGTTCCTCGATCAGGGTCTGGATGAAGCGAGAAAGTTCATCCATACGTTTATTCTTACGCACTTAAAACAACTGATCGCCAAAGGAAAGCATCGAGACGAGAAGAGCGTGTTTCAGGAGAAAGCGCAGGAGAAGACTGGCATCACGCCGACCTATTCCATGATCTCCGAGTCCGGCCCCGACCACAGCAAACTTTTCGTCTGTGCTGTCTTCATCGGCGAGGAGAAAGTGTCAGTCGGAGAAGGCAATACGAAGCAGAAAGCAGAGCAGGATGCCGCAAAAGCAGCGCTGAAGGTGAAGGGGTGGAAGTAGATCAGACGAGGAGATCCTTCGCCTCAATCACTATCTCCCCACCCCGTCCGACCGTGTGCGAGAGCAGATAATCAGCCAAGTAATTTTCGATGGTCTGCGTAATTGTTCTTCGCATCTCGCGAGCGCCATATTCCGGTGAGAAGCCTTTCGCTACGAGCAGGTCGAGAACGTCCGCAGCAATCGTCAGACGTATGCCTCGGTCCTTCATGAACCTCTGGATTACGTCGCCCAGCATCAGGATTGCCAGCTGTTTTATTTCATCGCTGCTCGGTTGCGTAAAAACGATGACTTCGTCAAATCTGTTGATGAATTCCGGTGAGAACGTACGCTCGGAGATGACGGTTTCGAGCAGTGCCTTGCGGAAATCTTCTCGTGCTTGATCTTCTTGCAGTGCGGTGTGTTCCGCCATCCAGCGGCTCCCTGCATTACTCGTGGCGATGATGATGGTGCTCCGGAAATCGGTTTTTACTCCGTCACCGGATGTCAGTGTTCCCTCGTCGAGAATCTGCAGGAACAGGTTCAGGATCTTGGGGTGTGCCTTTTCGATTTCATCGAGCAGGACGATTGAGGCGGGTTGTTCTTGGATTTTCTTCGTGAGGAGTCCTTCGGTGAATCCGCGTTCGGTTTGACCGCCGATCAGAAGAGGGATCGAGGATTCATTCGAGTATTCATTCAGATCGATTCGAATCATCTGTTCGGTTCCGCCGAAGTATTCTTTTGCGAGCGCTTTCGCCGTTTCTGTTTTCCCAAGACCCGTGGTGCCAAGGAACAAGAACGTCCCGATCGGTCGCTTGCCGCTTCCGATGTTCAGCCTTCCGCGCTTGAGTGCGGCAACGAGGCAGTCGATCGCATGTTCCTGACCGACGATATCCTTCTGCAAACTCTCCTTCAGGTGCATCAGTTTCTCTTTGCCGTTGTCCGTCAGCACGCTGACGTCGATTCTGGTCCGGTTGCTGATAATGGCGCGTATCGAGTCCTCCGTCACGATCTTTGTCGTTGTCGATCGTGCAGTGAGGAGTGCTTCCTCAAGAATTTCTGTTGCGATACCGGGCATGCCGCCCTTGCCGATGTAGCGCTTGCAGAGTGCAAGGAGCGTTTTCAGGGCTCGGTAGGTGATGCGCACCCGTCTCTTGTTCGCCATCCGGAAATACTCTTCGAGAAGTACAGCCATCGTCTCTTCGACATCCGTCTCTTCGACGAATATTTTCTGCAGGAGATGATCGAGAGCGGGATCTGTTTTGATCAGAGCTGAGTAATCGCTACTATCTGCAATACAGAGCGTCCGGATATTCTTCGCTTCCAGAATGTTGATGAGAATGTCCTTCAGTCTCGCATCGGCCGCCTTGAGGAGCATCGCGATGTCCTCGATGACGAGAATGAACTTGCCGCCTTCTTTTGCGTTACCGAGTGCATGCAACAGGGTTTGATCACTATGGTTGCTTCCCGAGAGCAGCAGTGCCGTTTTCAGCAGCAATACGTCACTGAATAGAGAAGAACTTCGCAGTTCCTGCTTTCGCATTGCATAGGCAATATTCTCGACGAGAGTTCGTTTCCCGGTTCCGCTTGGTCCGATCAGAAGAATGTTTGCCTGCGCGCCGCTTTCAAGAATTTTTACCGTATTGTCGATGATGTTTTTATGAATGACGACTGCACGTTCGTGACTGAGGATATGCGCGGAGAGATTACCAGTCAGTCGTTCGAGATCCGTGTTGTATCCGATGACCCACGACCTCCCGATCGATCCTAGCAGGCGAACGAGCATGTCAGGACTAAGCGTGTGTTTTCTTTTTTCCTGCAGCTCGAAGTGGAATGCTTCGGCCTGCAGAATCTTTCGGAGGTCTTCTTGGCTCAGGTCAGCAATTTCCAGAAGTGCCGTGAGTATCGGCACCTGCGTGATGAATGCGTAGATCGTCGCGGTTGAATCCAAACGGGTCGTATTCAGCTCTTTCATGGAATTCCTGCACCAGTTGAGGCAGATGTCGAGTGGGATCTCGGGACTCTTCAGAAGTGCAGCGAGGATGTCACTGCGTTCGATGCCGATATGTTGCAGTACGAAGAGTCCGCGGTCACTTTCAGTTGCCGCCTGCAGGAGCGTCTCTGCACTGATCGTCGTTTTCCCGCTCAGGTGCAGTACCATGTGGTACGAGAGCAGATCCGCGATGTTTTCATGGTGTTCATCAGGTGTGTTTGTTATTAGTTTTTGTCTTCGGAACAGTTCGATCACGAATGCAATCCAGAGGAGTAGTAGGGTTGCCGTCAGAAGCGGCAGGGGGTTCTTTTGGACGATTTCTTCTTTCAGAAGCGGCACGAAAATAAGAATGACAAAGATTCCTGCGTACAGTCCGAACACGACTTTGCGCATACGCAGCGCTGCATGCGCTTTCGTTTGCCGGATGTCGAAGACAGAGCTCATAGTGATTGAATGCAGTACAGAGAGCCGAGAACAAACAGGATTGGGAATGTAAACCAGATCATCAGATAGGCAATTGTTCCAATGAGAAGCAGCAGTTCAATAGTTAACCCCATCACCATCGTCAGAAGACGCACGACACATCCAACGGCACAGGCAAGAAGACCGAGGCTCAGTTTCTCGGTGATTTTCTTCAGATCAATGCCATGCATCGGGCTCCTGTCCACGATGTTTTTCCATGGAGAAAAGAGTGTCCGAAGCAGGAAGAGGAACGGGAAAATTTCTGCAAAGGCACGCGCGTACGCTGCATATTCGCGTAAGATGCCGATAGGCGCTTCGAGGTAGTACCAGCGGACGAATAGCGCGATGAGAGATTTTTTTGTGTGAGTTTTCTCCATAATCCTCTCAGTATAGCAGAAAAACAGGGGTTTTTCCATCACCTTCCGCCTCACCCCGTCCCTCTCCCGCGCTGATGCTTGGGAGAGGGTGCGCTGCTATTCAGAAAAAGAGCTTGTTTCAAGGAATATTGGGGCTCCCCCTTCTCCCCAACGTAGTGGGAGAAGGGGCTAGGGGATGAGGCGAGCGCCGAAGTGAGGACCGTAAAGAATTTCTTACCCCATCCTGATCTCAATATCCACTCCGCTCGGGAGGCTTAAGTTCTGCAGTCCGTCGACGGTCTTGAAGGTTGTTTCAGAGAGATCGATGAGACGCCTGTGGATGCGCATTTCGAACTGATC
The DNA here is from genome assembly GCA_943350395.1 of Candidatus Peribacteria bacterium. GTDB lineage: Bacteria > Patescibacteriota > Gracilibacteria > Peribacterales > Peribacteraceae > SICN01. The sequence goes on along the minus strand of CALRAD010000001.1, from coordinate 107,010 downwards.
TCGTGCGTCTTTGTGGACGAACGTGGAGCGGTTGACGGTGAATTTTCGAAGCTTTGTCGGCAGTGGGATCGGACCATGGACAATGGCACCTGTGCGGAGAGCCGTATCGATGATCTTGAGAGCGGCTTCGTCGAGGACCGTATGATCGAATGCGGAGAGACGGATACGAATGCCTTTAATTTTCGGTGCCTGTGCCGGGGCTGCAGTCGTCGAAGCCGCCGACTTTGTCGTCGGAGCAGCTTTGGTTGATGCAGACTTTTCCACTTTCTTCACAGATTCTTTTGCCTTCACTGCTTTCGGAGCAGGAGTTTTCTTTGCAGCTTTCTTTTCAGTGACGGCTTTCTTTGCGGGAATCATGGAAGTGGTGGGAAAGAACAGGAGAGAAATCAATCCGGAGCAGAACCCCACCCGAAAGCGGGGTTCTGACCGGCAGAATGCTTATTTGGTGATCTTCGTCACGACACCGGAACCAACGGTTCGACCTCCTTCACGGATGGCGAAGCGTGTGCCGATCTCGATGGCGACCGGAGCACCAAGAACAACCGTAAACTTGATGTTGTCACCGGGCATGACCATTTCCACTCCCGCAGGAAGTTCGACGGCACCCGTCACGTCTGTCGTGCGGATGTAGAACTGTGGCTTGTATCCTTTAAAGAACGGAGTGTGGCGACCGCCTTCCTCCTTGGTGAGGATATAGACTTCGGCCTCGAAGTCCGTATGTGGCTTGATGGAACCTGGCTTTGCAAGTACTTGTCCGCGTTCGATATCGGTGCGCTCAACTCCTCTGAGGAGGATACCGACGTTGTCACCGGCGAGACCGCTGTCTAAGAGTTTGTGGAACATTTCAACACCGGTGCAGACTGTCTGCTTCGTGTCCTTGATACCGACGATTTCAATCGGGTCGTTGATGTTCACTTTACCCTGCTCAATGCGACCGGTGGCGACGGTGCCTCGACCCTTGATCGAGAACACGTCTTCAACGGACATGAGGAACGGCTTGTCCATCTCACGCTTCGGATCCGGAACGTAGGTGTCGAGGGTGTCGAGGAGATCTTTGAGTTTCTGAATGTTCTCCGGGTCGCCTTCGACGGCCTTGAGAGCCGAACCTTTGATGATCGGAGTCTTGTCACCCGGGAATCCATACTTGGTAAGGAGTTCACGAATTTCACCTTCGACGAGTTCGATGAGCTCAGGATCCTTCACCATGTCGACCTTGTTCATGAAGACGACGATGTACGGAACGTTCACCTGACGCGCGAGCAAGATGTGCTCTCTGGTCTGGGGCATTGGTCCATCTGCAGCGGAAACTACGAGAATAGCGGCGTCCATCTGGGCGGCACCCGTGATCATGTTCTTGACGTAGTCGGCGTGACCGGGACAGTCGACGTGCGCATAGTGACGCTTTGCGGACTCGTACTCGACGTGCGAAGTGTTGATGGTGATACCACGAGCCTTCTCTTCAGGAGCATTGTCGATCTGATCGTACGTCTTCTTCTCATCTGCGGGAGAGAAGTTGATGGAAAGAGCAGCCGTGAGCGTCGTTTTTCCGTGGTCAACGTGACCGATGGTACCGACGTTCATGTGCGACTTGCTTCGATCGAATTTTTTCTGTTCAGCCATAAGAGAAGGGGAAAAGGGGAATAATAGAGATTGACTCTAAGACCCTCTTTAAACCATGGGGTCATATCGTCTAAAGCGGGGAAAGTTTAGAGGAGGGGATGGGGCTCGTCAACACTACTTCGCAGTCTCCTCCACTCTTCTTTCTCGGATCACATTTACTTTGATGACACCGGGATAGGTGAGCTCGGATTCGATTTTCTTTGCGATGTCTTTGGCGAGTTGCTGCTGACGGAGATCGTCAACTTTTCCTGCGTCGACGAACACACGAATTTCTCTGCCTGCAGAGATGGCGTACGCTTTCGAAATTCCTTCGAAGCTTTTTGCGGTGTTCTCGAGTTCGGTGAGACGTTTGATGTATGCCTCCATCGATTCGCGTCTTGCACCGGGACGTGACCCGGAGATTGCGTCGGCGGCTGCAACGATGAATGCTTCGGCGGATTCGATTGGAATATCTTGATGGTGAGCGGCAATACAGTGCACGACTTCGGGTCGAACTTTGAATCGCTTCGCGATCTCAACACCGATCTGCACGTGCGTGCCGGCGACTTCGTGGTCGAGCGCTTTGCCGACGTCATGCAGGAGACATCCTTCGACAACGATCGACGCGTCCGCACCGATTTCTTCTGCCATCATGCGTCCCATGTGGGCCATCTCGACCGAGTGCTTCAAAATGTTTTGTCCGTAGCTCGTGCGGAAGCGAAGACGACCGATGATTTTTAGGAGATCTTGGGAATAGCCTGTGATGCCGAGTTCTTCGACAGCGCGTTTGCCAAATTCAAGCATCATCTTCGCCACATCTTCTTTCACTTTGTTGACGACTTCTTCGATTCTTGCAGGTTGAATTCTGCCGTCTTCGACGAGTTTCTCAAGTGCGAGTTTTGCGACGTATCTTCGGACGAGATCATAACCGGAGATCACAACCGCACCCGGCGTATCATCAATGATTACGTCGATGCCCGTCGCGGATTCGAATGCCACAATATTTCGCCCTTCTTTGCCGATGATCTTTCCTTTGACGTCATCGGACGGAAGCTGCACAACTGTCGTTGTCGACTCGGTGGCGACTTCCGATGCGTAGCGGTGGATTGCTTCAGCGAGGAGATTTTTGGACTCGGCTTCGACGTCTTCCTCGAGATGCTTCTTCACTTCTTTAATTTGCGATGCGAAGAACGAGGAGTACTCGTGTTCGAGTTCCGTCCAGAGTTGTTTCTTAGCAACCTCCGTCGAGAGTCCTGCGACTTTCTCAAGTGCTTCGCGGTGCTTGAGCGTCGACTCCTTCAATTCCGCTTGCATCTCCTTATTGTCTTTCTCCTGTTTCTCAATGCGTTTTCTTTGCGCTTCGATTTCACTGACTTTCTCATCAAGGTTTTTTTCTTTCTCCTCGATGCGTGCATGATCTTTTTCGAGTTTTACTTCCATCTCTTGTGCATTGATGCGTGCCTGCGAGAGGATTTCTTTTGCCTGTGCTTTCGCTTCGGCCTCATTCGCCTTGATGGCGCTTCTCGATTCGATGATTTTTACATTGACCGCATTCAACTCACGTTCCTTCTGATCAATTTGGTATTGAAGTGCTGCGCTGATCTTTTTTCCTTTTGCGAACCAGAACCAGCCCATCGAGAGGCCGATGAGTAATCCGATTCCGAACGTCAGAGCGTAGGTATAGAAATCCATAAGGGTACTGGGGCAAAGGATAAGCATTGCCGCAGTCCGTACCGTTTACCTCGATGCATGACTCAAGTCACCACACATCATTTCGCTTGGAAGCGATGTGTTACAAATGTCCTGTGCGCTCTTGGAGACTCTGAAATACATGGGAGGATCTTCGACGGTACAAACTACGAATATGGATTCAGAATACAGTATGTATCGCAAGAATGCGAGGTATGTCGGATCCCTTCTTTAAGCCATGCAACAGATCTTCTGCCGAAAATGTGTGTTGCGTAAAACGAGTATTTATAGTCGGGAAATACTCATTTGTTCTTTACTTCTCTGGAACAAGCTTTTGCCTTATTTTCAGAGCGAAAAGTCTACAGCTGCAATGTATGGGTTTCATTCCATCTCCTTCAGGAATTCGGGACGCGCTTTGATACGTTCATGCGCTTCTTTCTGCTCTCGTTCGTCATTGTGGCTTTACTAGTGATCGCTGTGCCTTCTGTGTGCGCTCACCCCGTCATTAGCGAAGTGATGTGGGCGGGGAGTGACCTGAGTAGTTCCGACGAGTGGTTCGAGCTTTACCTGCCCGCCTGTGATGCAATGCTTCCAGACTGTCAGCCCCAAAATCTTGCCGGATACTCCATCACGTATCTAAAGAGCACGGGCATTGAGACCCTCATGTTTACGTTTCCGGCAGATTTCATAATTCAGCCCGATCAGTATCTGGTCATCGGCAATAATCACGAGAGCAGCTCGCGTCTTCTGTCGGAGCCTTCCTTTATCAGTGCTTCTCTCACACTCGGAAATAGCGGATTACGCTTACGCATGAAGGATCCAAACGGCACCGTGATCGATGAGGTCGACGATGGAGTCGGAGTTCCTTTTGCCGGCTTGAATCCTTCGGCTCCGAGTCCCAAGGCAAGTATGGAACGGATCGATCCTGTGGCTTCAGGAATCGTCAAAGAGAACTGGAGGACAGCAGTGACGAGTCTTGGTTTCGATGCGGGTGCGAACATGCTTGGAACACCGGGGTACGCAAATGGATCATCCTCTCCACCTCTCTCTTTTGCTTCATCTTCCGTCAGCTCGCTTTCTTCGAGTGCATCTTCTTCGTTCCCATCTGCTTCTTCAGATTCTTCTTCCTCTTCCTCAGATATTGTATCTTCATCATCCGAGTCTTCTCAAAGTTCTTCTTGCATGAGCGATCTTGCAGTCGTTCTTTCACTGCAATCCGGTGATTTTACAGGGGTCGGGAAAGTCACGCTTAATGTGGAGGCAGAAGCGACCCAAGGAACGATGAACGGAGCCACCTGTCGGTTCGATTTCGGCGATGGTTTTACGAGCAGTAGTTGCAATCCAGGCGTTCATTCTTATACACAGCCAGGTGTCTTTAATTTGAATCTGGTAGTGATAAACCAATGTGGTAATACGCTGTTACAGACTCAAACAGTGACGGTTCATCCGGATCCAAAGTCCTCTGCCTCGGTGACGACAGGATCGGGGATGCCTCAGGTCTTTCAGGACAGTCGAATCGTGATCTCGGGCGTCCTGCCGAATCCCGATTCGAAGGATGCTGATAAAGAGTGGATTGAACTCCGGAATCTCGAAGATCGTTTCGTCTCTCTTGCCGGTTGGCATTTGGCGATTGGGAAGAAAACGATTCGTCGGTACGTTATCGATACCGTATCCGGACTTGGACCCCACGAAACTGTTCGTCTGTATCAAAGCGAAACAGGCATGACCTTCGGCAATGCCGCAGACACCGTGGAGCTTCTAAGTCCCCAGGGGATTGTCGCCTCTTCGGTTTCTTGGGAGAAAGCGGAGGAGGGAAGAGTGTATCTTTCCGAAAGCTTCAAGGATCAGAGTCTCCAAGGGACGGTCTACCCTGTCATCGATAACGTAACCTTCGTCATCAATTTTGATGGTCCTTCCTCACGCATGATCGGTCTTCCGCAGGCAACTGTCAGGTTGATTGGGGTAGACGACTTCGGTCCGACGCAGAACAGTGACTTTATCGAATATAAATTACACTCATTAGAATTTATGAGAGCCCTGATTGAAAACAAAAAAGTAGAACTATTTTTTGATACACAAGTATGGGAAAGTGACGGAAATTTGCTTGCGTATGTACGCCTCGATGACGGAAGAATACTGCAGAATGAGATGCTTCTTTCAGGGCTAACTGTAGCAAATATACGATATAATTATGCGAGCAGAGAGCAGTACATAGAAGCTCAGAAAAAATCACAGAAATCTCAGACAGGAATATGGTCTATTCTTCAGGCATCAAATTTAAAAAATATAGATAGAGCCCTGAATAAAGCCAATAATGTAGTGTCTTCTCTCTATTTTCCTTCACAAGATCTCTATAGCAATTCGGGGATGATTCTTATCACAGAAGTCTATCCTTCACCGTCTTCAAAAGAGCAATCCGGCTCTATTCTTGGTGATGAGTGGATCGAGTTCTATAACCCCGGACAAGAGAGTCTTTCCCTTCAAGACTGGAAGATCACTGTTGGAAAGAAGACAATTACCTTTGGTCCCTCCAGCATAATCGAAGCTGGGAGGTATAGTGTCTTTCTTGTGCATCAGACAGGGCTGAAGCTAAAGAATGATGGTGATGAAATAATACTCATTTCACCTGATTCCGTGTATCAAATTTCTCTCGCCTATCCGAAGACAAAAATCGGAGAATCTTATTTGTTTGATAAGACCAGAGAAGCCTATTGCATGAGCAAAAGTGCGAGTCCTGGTGCTGCAGGTTCCTGTACTTCTTCTACTAGTACAGCACGCAAGAAATCAGTTGCAAAGACGACGGTAAAAAAGAGCAGATACGACACCTATGCTGCAAGTTACAAGGCCACAGTAGGAGATGGCTCGAATCCGATTGTACTTTCTCCTGAGAAGACTCAGGGTATTCCTATCGCATTATCCGTGCTTTTTGGCTTTATGTTGGGCTTAATAGGATTATTTGCCGCATTAAAAATACACAGAGTGAGGAATTTTGTAGTGGGGGAAAGAATTCGCTTGTAGATAACGTATTGTCCAAAATCCAAAAATTTGCTATAATAGAGGGATTTATGTCGCAAAAACAAAATCAAATGTCTGGCGGTGTTGAGAACTATGCTCAGCTGAATGCTCCCGAGCGTGATGTTCGTTACACGGAAAATCTAAAGCAGTATCAGGAAAAACTTCGCTTTCTTGAGACTTCTGCAGCCGGTAAGCCTGAACTGAAGTCGATGCTCAAGGATCCTAACAAGCAGACATGCCTGGTAGGACTTGTACAGCGATTATCGGACGGAAGCTTGCAGTTTATCAGTCCGGAAATGAGAGATGCCTTGCAGAAGCAGCAAATGGCAAAGCTTGGCATTGATGAGAAAATTTTGAAGGCAAATGGTGAAGCCAATCGTGGTGTGGAGAATTTTGTTCACGATACTGCGACTGCATATGATGATCTGGTGAAGGCGGTTGAAGATGCAGGTCTAGGAAATGTCGATCTTCCTGCAAAAGCCAATAGCCTTGAGCATCAGGATGATTTCAGGAAGGAATTCTCGGATAAGCGCAGTTTGTTCTTATCTGCAGCGCGCATTGTCATTGCAGCAAAGTCAGACAAGATCAGTCAGGAAGTAGTACTTGAAAAGCTTTTGGACATGTTGAGCGATTACTTACAGGAGCCAGGTCTGCAGAATTCTTTGGAAGCAGCTCTTAATGGCGGCAAGGCATCTTTTGAAGATAAAAAGCTTGAGGACATTTTGAAAATTTTGAAGGATGCAGCGTCGCTACGAGTATTTTCTACGTCTGATTTTACGAAAAAGAAAAATGCAATTGATGCGGAGATTGTCACCGTGAAAGCCAGTCAGGATGCAATTATTCTTGCCCAAACGGGTGCACGGCAGGAATGGAATAAGTTGATGACCGGAGATCATCTTGCTCCCGCTGAAGTGAAGGCTGCGTATGACAAGCTTCTTGGTGAAAGTGAGGCAAAAGATATGATCGCAAAATCATTTATTGGAACAATTTTAAATATTGCGGCATTGCGTGCCGCGTTGGCTGCCAAAGGCATCAATATAATTGAGGCTGACCTTCGCAATGCGATTGGCGTACCAGTTGGCAATGTAGAAAAGAAAGCTCTAAAGGAGAAAGAGCTAGTTGCACTTATTACCAGTGAGTCGAGGAAGGTTGTATTTGTTGCCGGAGGCAAGCTTGTCGGCATCTGGTGGGATTGGATTGCCAGTCTTCCTGATAACGTTATACCTCAGGCAGATGACAAAAATCTTTATGACTTGATCATGAAAAATAAGGCTCTCTACAGAGCTAGATCGGCAATCGAGACACTGGAAACCTGGCCGGCAACCGGAGACAACCACATGGAGAATGCCTTCAAGCAATTGAGGGATCTTCAGAGTGAGGTTGATCTTATTGGTAAGGCAATTGGTCCTGCATCCACTCCTGCAGAGAAGGCAAGGCAGGCGGCGATGCTTCTTGATACGGCAAAGGCTGTCTATGAGGATCTTGAGAAGGGTACAAATTTTTCCATTCAACCGAATCAGCATATTCGCAATGTGGCTTTCTATCTTGCGATGACAAAAGGCATGGTTGATGCAAAAAAATATTTGGAGAATCCTCAGGCATACGCCTTACAAAACCCCGATCTTGCAGATCCGGTTGCGGACTACGTTGGTCGCGTGAACCAGGCAGAGACGATGAGCGGCAGGGATATCTTGCAGCCTATGACGAACGATACGGGTATTCGTGTCATTCCTCATGCGCTGACGCAGATTTTGAGTGATATGCGCACCAAGAAAGGAGTATCTCTCAGTGTCGATGATCTCATCAATGATAAGGCGAAAGCAGGTGTCATTCTTTCAGCCATTCTCTACGACGATCCCGCATTCAATAGAAAGGGTGCTTCCAAAGCGTTGGTTGCTGCTTACACTCAGGACAAAGATCAGACCTATGCCTTCAAGACTAAGGAGAAGGGAGTGGATAAGACAGTCGATGTTCCGATGACATCGATGCAGGCATCTCTTTACGTGCGTCTCATCCATCAGCATCTTGCGCATCAAGTGCAGGATAAAAATGTCGTTCGAAAGCAGCTAGAACGTGGCGGTCATTCCAAGGATCTTCTTAGCACTGTTCGCACAGCGATGGACACGCTCAGCGATATGTTCAACAGCGGTGATCGAGCGGAGCAATTGCTTGCCGGCGGATTGGCTTTCGGAGCCCTCTATGCAATCTACCGTGCATGGAAAGCTGAAGGAATGTGGCGAAACGTTCTCATCGGTATTCCCGCTTTCGTCGGTCTTGATATCGCCGTAAAACGGGCAACCGGAAAAGGCGTTCTCGACCGCATGAATATGCGCTTTGTTCCTGAAAATGAGCGCAGTTCTTCACTCGAACAATTCGTTCGTTCGAGTCGCAAGGAGAAGCAATTCAATCTTGATGATGAACCGGGACGCGTCGCTGTCGCCGAACTTATGAATCCGAAGAGTCCGATTGGTATCGGTCAACTTCTCGACTGGAGAGACAAAGTGAAGAGTAATGGAGGAAGCGATTTCACTGCAGGCATTCCGTCTTCACTCAGAGTCAATAAAGTCGTTGCCGCCATCGGCATCGCATCTGCCAATCAATTCCCCGGAGCAGAACTCCGGAAGCAGGGATACGAGACGATGCTCAAGGCACTCGAATATCTCTGCATTCAAACTGCTGATCGCAATGCGCTCGGTGGAGGAACACCTGAGCAGCGCGCCGCGCTCGGAGCCACACATTTACGGAAGCGTTACGTCAATTTCAACGAAAACTATATTGCCGATATGGGCATTGCCAAGAAACTCAAGGATGCGGCGAAGAAGCGTCCGGGTGGTCAGTTCACGATGGAGGATGTTCTCATCTTCGAGCGTCCGACTCCGGCTGTGAATGCGGCTCTCGACGAGACAACGTTCAGCGAATTGGGATGGGCAAAATTGGGAGTGCTTGGTGCTTCTGCAAAAAATAAATTTGAACAGGGAGCTTCCTTCCTGCAGGTGAAGGTTGAGCACGCCATTGACCAGACCCCTCTCCTTATTGGCGATGTTGTCGATAATTCCATGGAGTCGATAGAGTCTTTCAAAAAGTGGGCAATTGTCAGCGGATTTAAGTTCAAAGCAGAAGTTGTCGAGGATCTACAGGCGTCATGGGTATTGCTCAAGAAACTTTGCAGCGAAGCGGGAGTATTGGTCAGCCAGACTCCGCAAGGCTTGAATTGGGTGTTCGAGAAAGGGAAAGCGGGTGTGGATTTCGTGCGCGAGCGAAAGGCGCTCGAGTTGTATCGCGAAATGCGCGCCCATGGAGTGACCGGCAGGATTTTGCAGGGCTTCGAGGCGGCTTTCTTCGCCTTCTTCGGAAAGCGCGTCGAGAACATCGATATTCAAGAGGTGTCACAAGTTCACACGTTCCGTACGGATCTCGTCGCCTTGATGAACAACGCGGCAAAGCCGCTCGGTGCCAGACATGAAAATCTCGTCGACAAATGGCTGACACAAATTGGAATTGAATTGCCGACGCAAGACCCGAATACGAAGGAGTTCATCGAGAAAGATACAAAAGATCCGGCAGAACGAATGTTGCGTTATGAATTGTTAAAACGCGAAATTTTCTCTTTCATGGCTGCAGATCGTGCTCAGGAAATTTTCAACAACAGAGACAACAAAAACTACACATCGAAGAAGCGCCTTGATGTTACTTGGCCGGTAGATTTTGATCCTGCTACTATGAAATTTAACGTTGCAGCGAGGGATGTCAATCTTGTCCAAGCATATGATTACATTCGCTCGCGCTATAACAACGCTGAGATTCTCTCTGTGATCGGTCAGGATCGAGTTCTGAGCGGAGCGCTCAAAGATTATGCGGACCAGAACAACGGAACGTTTATGGGGGGTGCCGCCGATTGGTCGGCGTATTTGACCTCTTTCCTCTCCTACGAAAAAGCCAAGGATTACACCGTCTACGAACTGGCGAAGTACACCGATGGTTTGAAGCAGGAAGCGAAAGTAACTCTGCAACCCGATGAGTACAAAAAATACGAAGAGTATCTTTCGACGCTCACCACCAACGTGCTTCTCGAAAGCATGCTTTCGAACAAGGACAATCCGCAGGGCATGGATTTGACGCTGAAAGTGAAGGATGCACAAAATTATCTCGATGCATTGCGCAGCAGACGAGGCAACAGTCCAGAAGTGAAGAGAGTCACAAGCGGTGATATTCGTGACAGGGAAAAACTGTTTGCAGCATTCTCAGTACCGGATGTCGGTATGCCTGATGAATTGGGTCTTGCCTTGAATCATCCGAGGGCGAAATGGATGTTGGCTGGTGTGGAACCTCCGGATGTGAGTGAGCAGGATTTGGAGAAACACGAGGAAGTGAAGCAGATTGATGATGACGAATTGGCGCAGGCAGAGGAGGCTCCGTTTGACAATACCGATCTTCAATCGCAAAAGGATCTTCTTGGCGAGATCAGAAAGGCAAGAGGTCGTTCTACCAAGCTGCGTGAGAAATTTGACAATACGTTGGCTTCGCTTAACGCAAAAAATTACGATGGTAACAAAGACGAATTCCATAATTACCTGCAGGGAGTCAATGTTCCGAACATCAAGAACGTTGCCGACAGGATCTTGCCTTCGTTGAAAAAAGCCGATGATCTTCGTCCTCTTCTCCAGCTTCGAACGAGTGCAAACGATGTGGAACGTGCAAGGATCCAATATCTCATCGATCGCGCCGTCGTACAGATTCTTTCAAAGGGTGTGATCGACAAAGATCCGCTTCTCAGCTTGAAGGGATTGCAGAATCCTGCTGCGGAAGTCGAGCTTTTGAAGCTCTATAAAGCTGCCGGAGAGCTTGCTCCGCTTCTGCACGATACCATTTCATGGGTACTTGAATTTTCAGTGCTCAAGAATAATGGATATGCAGAGATGAGCTTGGAGGAATTCAATCTGAAATACTTTAAAGATTCAAAGCAGTTGCCGCTTTCACGTCCATGGCGAACCGTCGGTGAATGGTTTGGAAATCAGTGGGATCCGAGTCCGGAAGCTTGTGAACGTTTCAAGACGAAAGCGAAGGGCACATTCAATGCTTTGGAACCGAAAGTGAGAAGCAGGCTCAAGAGTGCAGAAGGCTCCTTAGAAAAATTACAATAAAAAAATATGAACGATCCAAAAAAACAACGGCCGGACGATGAACTTCCTAAGAAGGAAGGTGGAGAATCGTTGCCCGAATCATCCGATCATTCTGCGGAAGACAGGGTCGAGGGTGTCAGGGATGATGAGCGAAGCCGTATTTATCGAGACTTTCACGATGAAACAGCCCCACGGCAGAGCGCGGAATCGCCGGCTGAAAAAATTCGTGCGCTACACGACGAATTCGGTCGAGATTGGTCCGAAGTGAAAAGGGAGCTTGCTCATGACGATGGTGCGATCGGCGATCAGCTGAAATTGTCTTTTGCATCACGTAGCCTTTGGGATGACGACGCAATCAGGATCGTTGAATTGCTTTGCAGATATGTAAGCAGATTTGAGAATCTTATCTCACCTGACTCGGATAGCTTGGTCTTGATTGATGATTTGCATGAGGTTGATGAATTTTTAGCACAATCGCGATTGAACGCCTTGCAATCACCCAACCTTGCCGCTGCGACGGATTTTCGAAACGATTTGATTCTTGCGTTGCGTCAGCTTTGGCAGCATGCCAATCCTTCCCCAGTTCTCGCAGATGATGATTTTGAGCCTCTTGTGGACGACAGCGATGCAGAACGTAAGTTTGATGTACATGATTCCAGTGATTTTGATTCTGATGCAGAAATTGACACAGGGCATGGCGAAAAGACGATTTTTCTAGATTCCGATGCTGAAATCGAAACACCTCCTGATTCGAAGGAAGGCATCACGCTTCCTCCCGAATCAGATGCAAGCATTCCTCTTGCTCCCGATTCTGATTCAGAATTTCCTGCAGCACCAGACTCGTCCGCAGACTTTTCTTTTGATTCCGATGCGGGAATAGATACATCCTCCAATTCCGATTCGGAAATTCCTGCAGCTCCTGCGTCCGATGACGAAGTTGAAGTTGGCGACTATGAAGAAACTGTTGAGGATAAGCTTGATGCACAGCATTATGAATTAGGCGAGACAGCTGACAAAATTCGCGGAATGCTGCTTTTTAATGATGCAGATTTTCGGAAATCACTAAAGTCTGCTCTCAACGGAAAAGAGGCCAAGCATCCAAAGGCGAAGGAAGTGTGTGATCTTTTTGTTGCGCATCTCAATTTTCTTGCGGGTGAAAAGGCTTATCCTGTAGCTTCGACGAATACGTTGAAAGAAATTGGCGTGATGATGACGCTTTTGCACTATCCGCCAAGCAGTTATTTTCCGATCGAAAAAGCAAAGTGGGATGAAATCATGTCGGATTTAGTTTCCATCTTCTCCGAAGTTCGGGCTTACGCACGCAAGGGATGGAATGTGGGTGAGAGGCTTGCGGCAATCCCAGGCGGAGTGAAAGCATTCGGTCTCGCTGCAGGAGTGAGGCTGAAGAACATGCCGTGGTATCCGAAGAAAACAACTGCAGCCGTCGGAAAACGGATTTTGGAACTGAACAGCAAGCTCGGAGTACCCGCAGACGAACTCTTTTCGGATCATCCGCACAAAACGCTTGTCGGCGGGTATCGAAAGCGTCGCGAGAAAGGAGCGATTGTTCCTGCTGCGGATCGTTTGGGACGTACTGCTTTGGGAGGCGTTGTCGGTTTCGCGGAGGCTGAAGGAGGATTCCTTGCAGCGGATGCCGTTCTCGGTCATTCACTAAGTGGAGCCCTCGCTTTCGGTGGAAATGCCATCACGAATCTTGCTGCTCCACTCGTTCCGGCTGCATTGCCGCTGGTCACATTGGCAGGAAGAAATTACCTTGATAATAAACGCTATAAGTTGGCAGTGAATACTGCATACGTCACTGAGCTCTGGGATCTTGGAGCCGCGGTTGACGAAAACAAAACATCCGTCAAAGACTTGCGGCATAAAATTGAACATCATCACGCAGTTCATGGGAAAAGTCTGATCGATACGGTTGAAGAGAAGGAATTGATTTCTCTGATGGCCGAGTATGCACACTGCAGTCCTGCCGAAGTTCCGTATCTTGGATCGGAGGAAAACTATACGAAATATTGTTTTGTGAAATTCAATGCGACGATTGCGGCCTTGGCAAAAAAGAAATCTGAGGATCGTCCTTTGAAGCCGCGCGAAACGGAGGTGGTCAGCAGTTTTCATATCGAGAAGGAGGACAAGGAAGATCCAGAAGCAGCTGACAAAATTAAAAAGCTTCGTAAGCTTCATGAGGTATCCGAGGAATATGGCAAGCTTCTTGCTTACGAGCACGCTCGCAAGCGGCAAGCGCAGCTTACAGGCACTTCGCTCGCTTCTGCGGGAGTTCTCACACCGCTTCTCGGTCCAACACCGCTCGTCATTGCGGGTCTTTGGGAAGCCGGACGAAGATTCTATATCGGTACGAAGAAGCCCAAGGGTCTCGAATTCGATGATCACGGACACTTGCGTGTAACTACCGCTGTCACGGAGCATGCCGACGATTCAAGGGCATTGTTCATGGGTGATGTCTTCAGGCGAAAGATCGCCGCGGAAGATCTTACCGATGATCACAAGCATTGGATGAAAGTCATGAAGTTTGATGAACACGTTCTTCACGATACGAGCATTGCCACTCAGGAAGAGATGGCTCTTCGATTACAGGAGAGTGCGATGAAGAGTTTGCTCGGAGCTAAGTTGCCTCCGCCGCCTGCTGCCAAGAAAGAGGATGTTGAAAAAGCAGAAAGGGATTTTGAAGAAGAAAAGCAGAAACTTGTAGAACTTAAAAGAAAGCTGTCTGACCTTGAACGTAGGAAGAATGAAGTCGATTCGTCTCTCGATGAACAGAGGGGTATCGAAAGTGATACGAGTTCACGCACGGATTCCGTTTCAAAGGATACGAATGCAAAAGCGAAGAGAGCTGCAGGTCGTTTCCAGAGGCAGTCTGATGAAATTCTTCGCGAATTGAGCGAGATCAAATCCGAAATTCAAGGGGAAGACGGTCAGGAGTCAAAAGCCAAAAAAGCAAAAGAAAAATTGGACAAAATAAAAACACCGCCCTTGGTTTCGGTGAAATTGGCATCATCTGCCAGAGATATTTTTGCAATCGATTATTATGAAAATCAAGAAACTGACACGGAGAAAAAAGCCAAAGAAGAGCGTGATGCCAAGCAGAAGAGGTTGGATATCCTTGATGTGCAATTCGGATTCAGTGACGATTCTTTTGCTGTTCTTCAGCAGGATGAAGAAGCGGCACAACAAAAGTGGGAGAGCACGAACGATGACGCGGATAAAATTTTGTTCGAGCAAGCGCAGGAGAAACTCAAAAACATGTCTCATCTGAAAGGACATGAAAAAAATGTTGAAATTGCCAATCTTCTTGCAGGTTCTAAGCCTGATAAATTTGACGTTGAGGATTACAAGAGAGAATCGGAGGATGCGAAGAAACGATGGGAAAAGACGAAGACGGATGCAAATAAAACCGGTGATCCAGATAAGGAAAGTGAGTATGAGGATGCTGAGAAAAAGTACAAGGCTGCATCCCGTTACGTTGCGATGAAGAAAGAAGTTTCAGAATCGAAAGATGCGTACGATAAAGGAAAGGAAGCAAGAATCGAGCAACTGAAGAAAGCTTTCGAAATCATTCGCGAAGCGTTTGCCGAGAAGGTAAGGAAGGAGTGGGAGCATACGAAGAGTCACAGCGGTCCGAAGTTCGGTGCAACGTTCAAAGGTGCGGCCAAAGATGCAGCACTTTCCGGTACCAAATTTACAGCTGCCGAAATCGCAAAACTTGCGGTCAAGACAACCGAACCTGTTGCTGTCGTTGCTCTGCTTGCTGCAGGACTCAATCTTGTCGGAGCCGGAGCGGTCGTGAGCACAATCACCAGCATTATTTCTGCTCCTGTCATTCTTGGAGGTGCTGCTGTCTACGGAGGAGGCAGATATCTCTACGGTCGGATAAAAGATGCCGGTGGGGGAGTCATCGGTTGGTTTGGAAATACACTTCAGAAAAAAGTTGCTGCACCGAAACATGAGGATAAGCATGACGAGAAACACGATGATAAAAAAGACGATCATGGAGCGCATCCCGCGCATTAATTTCGCAATTCTATGTCACACCCATCCGCACCCCCAGAGGCACCAAAGGCACACGCCGAACATGGCCACAAAGCCGCCGGCGAGACCGACGCCAAAGCGAAGGCCAAGGTGGAAGGCGGAGCGAAAGATACGCACGACAAAGTACATGCGGCGGTCGGTCATGAAATACATAAGGGAGGCGATGCAGAGATTCATGGCATTGTAACCGAATATAAGCCACTTTTATCCTATTCAAAGCTGCCAGATGTCCCATCCGGAGGTACATTAGGAAAAGCAGCACTCACGACAGCATTTGTAGTCAATCCTGTTGTGACAACCGTTGTTGCAGGCACTGCGAAGGTTGCGGATTTCGGTTGGAACAAAGTCTTGAAGAAAATCCCCGGTTTCTCGCTCCTGGATAAAGGTGTGCGTGCAGTTGGAGGAGCTGCCAAGGAAGGCGTGCGAAGTGTATGGGAAACTGCAACATATCTTCCGAAATTGGGAATGACTGCAGGGCTGAATGTTGCAAAGGGAACAGTGAATACTTTGCACAGAGTAGGGCAATTCACCAATGAACATCTTCACGATCTCTTGCATGAGACCCCCGGTGAAACTAAGAACATTCTTGAGCAGGTCTACGGTGGAGGAAAAAAACTTATTTCTGGAATTTTGTCACTTCCGTCTCATTATATCGATGCATTGAAAGCACATCCCAAGTCTGTAGGTTTAATGACTGTTCTTGGCTTAGGTGCTTTCTATACGAATGGAATTGTTGGAACGTCAATTAAGGTATCAGAAGGACTCATGAAGCTTCTTCAGTTCCTTGTCTCGAAGACGGGTCTCTAATCGTAAGATTTTTCTCTATGTCCACAGCTCACACTTCCTCAACGGCAACCGATGGACTGATGGGCAATTTCAATGCTTTCATCAGCCCGAGGAGCGGACGTTCTCCAGAATCGAAAACGGTTGTCGATAATGTAACGGGAGTAGTCAGCAAAACGTGGGATCTTCTGAAGCATACGACGGCAACAGCAGTTGATTTTCCTATCGGTGTAACCGAGGCAGGTATTGCAGGCTTGAATAACGGTATTGGTTTGATTACACAGGGGATTGATAAAGCCATCGTGCAGCCAATTGATACTTTCAGAGTTGCAATTTTCAAGCTCTTGAATAAGCCTTCCTCGTTATTCGCAACCGCCGGTGCCAGCGGAGGAGGTCACCACTAATTTCTATTGCCATGCCCACCCCGCTCCCCCCTTCAATTCAGCAGCAAGATGAGATCAGTAAGCAGATCTACGACTCTCTCATGGCAGAGATCGAGCCCGATCTTTTGCTTGCGTCTATTCCGCTGCTCGATATCAAATATGCAGCAGAAACTCCAACTGAGCATGAAGCTAGAATGAAGCGGTACGCAGTCGCCTACAAGAAATTTGAGGAAGCGTTTCTTGCGTTCAAGTCGGGGGTGAAGGGATTTACCAGAACTGCGAAGACGCAGTCTTTGCGTGAGAAAGAGCAGGAGTCGGCAGCGGTGGATCAGGAAAAATTGGATGCGATTTCGAAGAAATTTTGACGATAAAGTCTTTGCATTTCTTGAACCTTGGCGATAGGCTCTTCCTTATGAAGAAAGACGATGCTTCTTCGACAACAAAAAAGGACATTGCTCTATTGATGGATACGATGGGTAAAGTGTTTGAAGAGGTGCATGGAATCGAAAAACGAATGATGGATCACACGGAATTTCTGATCGAGAATCTCCGTGCTGATGTGCTGGATGCCAAGAAGGATCAGGTGCAGCAACATCAAGATCGTTTGGATGACCACGGTCGGCGGATCGTCAGATTGGAACACAAGGTTGCAGCTTGAAGCAGAGTGCAATAGGATGCGTCAGATTTCTATGGCGACCCTGATTCTTAAAGACGGCACGGTGTTCCGTGGTCAGTCGTTTGGAGCAGCGGTCGACAGCGACGGGGAGGTTGTGTTCAACACGGGCATGGCTGGCTATCCAGAGTCGATGACGGATCCCAGTTACCGTGGGCAGATTCTCACGTTTACATATCCCTTGATCGGCAATTACGGCGTGCCGAGTGAGGAGAAGAACGAGTATGGTTTTTCGAAGAATTACGAGAGCGAGGATATTCACGTGCGTGGGATTATCGTCAGCAGTGAGAGCAGGGATTACAGTCATTTCACGGCGGTGAGTTCATTACATGAGTGGATGGTGCATCACAAAATTCCCGGGATTTCGGGGATCGATACGAGAGCACTCACGAAGAAGCTTCGAGAGACCGGCGTGATGCTCGGGCGCATTGTGCAGGATGACGTCATTACCAATGAGCTGAAAGCGAAGCTCATCGAAGATCCGAATGAGGAGAATCTCGTTGCCGAAGTAAGTTCACGAGATGTCGTGACCTACGAGCCCAGGAATGAAGATTTTCCGATGGGATCGATCAAGAGCATCATCGCCTACGACTGTGGTATCAAACGAAATATTCTTCGCTCGTGGCTGAAGAGGGGAGTGACGGTGCATCGAGTTCCGTGGGATTACGATCTCGCAACGTCGACGTTGAAATACGACGGACTCTTCATCAGCAATGGTCCCGGCGATCCGAAGAAGTGTGATAAGACGATCGAGCAAATTAAGTGGGCACTGGGGAAGGGGATCCCGACGTTTGGCATTTGTCTTGGGAACCAGCTTCTAGCACTTGCGATCGGCGGTGACACCTACAAGTTGAAGTACGGTCATCGAGGTGTGAACCAGCCGTGTCTGCTGTGGGAGAATGGCAAGCCGACGAAGAAATGCATTATCACGAGCCAAAATCATGGCTTTGCCGTTGACGGCACGAAGCTTCCTGTTGGTTGGCAGACATGGTTCACAAACGCCAACGATGAAACGATCGAAGGCATACGTCATGAGTCGGGAAAGTTTTTCTCCGTGCAGTTTCATCCGGAAGCAACGCCTGGACCGGAGGATGCAAATTATTTGTTTGATGAATTTTTGAAGATTCTCTGACGGTCCTCACTCCTCCCCGCCGAGCGGGGCACCTCTCTCCATCGACTGGAGAGAGGAAGTCATGTATTGAGAAATGCACGGGCTCCCCCTTCTCCAGGAAAAAACTTATCCGCTTTCTTTCTCCGCCTCAGCGGAGAGAGTGGCCCCGCAGGGCCGAGAGAGGACCGGAGAAGGGGCTAGGGGATGAGGACTGCTCATATGCTATCCTCTCCCTATGAACTTCATCGTCCTCAGTTCTTCAAAAGGCACCGTCTTCAAAGCCGTTTTGGAGAGAATTTCTGACGGATCGCTTCATGCGAAATGTCTTGGGCTGATCACGGACAGAACTGATCGAGGATGTATTGAACATGCAAACAAATATAAGATCCCTGTGAGTGTGATCGAGAAGAGAGAAGGCGAAGATCGAGAGGCGTATGACAAGCGACTGAATGCTGCGATTCAAGCTCTTTGTTCTCCTGACTTAAAACCACTCCTCGCATGTATGGGTTGGATGTTCATTCTCTCCCCGTGGTTTGTTCGTGCGTGGAAAAATAGAATTATCAATGTTCATCCGGCATTGCTTCCGAAGTACCCGGGTGCGAAGGCACATGATCTCGTGCTTGAGGCAGGAGACAGAGAGTCGGGGATGACGATTCACCTGATCGATGAAGGCGTAGATACAGGCACAATACTTGTACAAAAAAAGTGTTCAGTAATGCCAGGGGATACGCATGACACGCTCAAGGTGCGCGTGCAGGCTCTCGAGTGCGAGTGGTACCCGAAAGCGCTTCAAATGATTGAAAGCGGAGAGATGAAGTTCTGATCAAATGTATCCTTCTGCATGCACATTCTGCTTCGGCAGACCCAACGTTTCGAGTCCCATCTTCTTGATATCCGCGACCATCTCCGGTGCACCGCAGACATAGAGATCCGTGGTTTCTGTATTCTTGATGAAGTTTGGCAAGAATTTTTGTATTCGACCTGTTTCTCCTGATACGTTCGCGTGCTCTCCACTGAAACAGAGATGCAGATGAAAATTATTGTGGCGTTCTTGAAGTGATTCAAATTCTTTGTGCCAGAAGAGATCCTCGATGTTTCGTACTCCGAAGAAGAGATGCATTGTCCGTGTCTCTCCTGCATTCAGTGAATGCAGTATCTGCGACCGGAATGGTGCAATCCCGGCTCCCGTTGCGGCAAAAAGAATGTCGTGGTCGTTCGGTCGAAGGAGGAAGAGACCGAAGGGACCTTTCATCGTGATGATCGAACCGACCGCGAGACTCTTCTCGATCCACTCACTCATTCGTCCGCCCTGTTTCAGTTTCACGACGAAGAGGAGATCTTGTTCGTCCGGAGTCGAGGCGATCGAACAGGCACGCGGCTGGATGTCTGCCGGATTTGCAACCAGAGGCACATTGAACAGGAGAAACTGTCCGGGTTTGAAGAGCAGCGTCGCAGGTTTTTCGAATCTCAGTTCGTACACGTTTGGAGCAATTAGCTCTTTCTTTGTACAGGTGAGGGAATAGAACGGGGTGACCATGCGAAAAAATGTAGAATTTAGAATGTAGAATTAAGAATGGCGCAGACAAATCTTGGAGATACTTTAGAATTCTACATTCTACATTGTACATTCTACATTTAGCTGAACATATCCTCTTCCTCCTCTATTCCCTCCACCCAACCGCAGAAGTCCGATGTCGGGACTCCGTGATTTCTGATGATCGCTGCAGGAATGCACTGTGCCGTATTACCCATGACGGCATTTGCTGCAGTCGCAAGCTGATCGGCAATCGCCTCGACCGTCACAAGCATTTTTTTTCCGAAGAGATCGGCATTGCCTACTTCGCTTCGAAGTGGATCGATCCCGGCGCATACGAGTGCGAATGCAGTGACACCGAGACGAGACGGTCTGCTGCAGGAGTCGGAAATAATGACAGGAACCCCGAGAGACTCTCGAAGTTTTTGTGCTGATCGGACAGGGTCAAGAGGCCAGCCGATTGCAGAACCTGCGTCCGTATTTGACAGGTCAAGCCCTGCATTCGGACACAGAATTCTTCCTTTGTGCATGCCGCTTGGCTTGAGTGAAGTGAGAAGCACGTACGGTCTTGCGTTTGCGACGATTCCGTTCATTCGTTTCATTTCCCGAAGTATGCATTCCGTGAATCGTGGATCTTGATTGCAGAGCTTTGCATACTTTATTGCTTCCGCAGAGGGGATTGCGTCTTGCAGTTTCATTGCTGCTCCTTCGGCAGTTGCTATCGCTTTCGACGAAATGATGACGATGTCATCCGGTTGCAGTGTGACGTTCCTCAGAAGTTCGGACGTCAGATTGGAACCTGCCCGAAGAAGATCGGTGCGGATGGGGAGGATGAACATGCACCGAGTATAGTTCACTCTTCTTCACTTCCCCACAACCTTGCAAGTGCCTTATCTTTGAGGAGGATAACGCGTTTTTCTGTTCCTACGGAACCGTCCAGGTCTATTGTTTGCAGATCGATCTCTGTGGTGGACTCCGATGGGCTCTCGAAAAAGAGAGCAGTCGGCACGTTATCGAGAGTCATCTTGATGCCGGCACCGGGCGGCAGTGTCCACCGTGTGTATCCGATGACGGGAATATCCTGTATGAATGCAGAGAGTGGTGCGCCGCTCACTTCTATTCGCTTCCATGTCGACGGAACAGAGATGCGGATCTGCTCATCGGAGCCGCTCAGAATCGACACGTATCCGATTTCGCTCTTGCGTGCGATGACGAGGGAGAGCGTGAGAGGGTTTTTGTGTTCGAGCCCGATCGTGAGCGGCATAGACTGCGAAGCGCCACTCCGGAGTGTCGAAAACGTCACCCGATCTACAATGCCAAGGAGCATGAGCAGCCCGATCGCGGAACCCGCGATGAGGAGATGCATCCCGAGATGCCATTCACGTTTTGTTTTTTCTGCTCGCATCGGAACGATCTTGCTTACACTACTTCGCTTTGCGGTAGTCACCGCTCTCGCAAGCTTTTTTGTTTTCGGCTTCTTTGAGATTCGCACATCATCGCCTGTTATTTTTTTCTTCGCTGGCATGGCACATATCGTAGCGTGAGTTTTTTTCCAGATCGAAAGGTCGCATTGAAGGAATTCGAAACTGGGGTCTAAGAATCTGACAAATTTCCTATTTTTCTAGTAGAATAATGATCATGGAAGTGAATCCTCATTCCCTACATCAGATTCTCACTCGTATCAGAGAGCAAATGCGCTGTCCGCAATGCGGCACGAA
This sequence comes from Candidatus Peribacteria bacterium, assembly GCA_943350395.1. Taxonomy (GTDB): domain Bacteria; phylum Patescibacteriota; class Gracilibacteria; order Peribacterales; family Peribacteraceae; genus SICN01. The sequence goes on along the minus strand of CALRAD010000001.1, from coordinate 85,323 downwards.
TATCAGTGTCGATTTTCCCTCCGTCAAACTGACCGGAGATGATTTCATGCTGCTGCAACTCAAGTGCGAGAGTTGCTCTGCGTTCATCGTGTTGCATGTGAATCTCACAGAGCAAAATAAGATCGAGTCTCCGGCAGACACTCGTAGTGCCATGCTCAATGCATCGTCGACCTTGTCCCTCAGTGAAGATGAGATGACAACACTCCGCTCCGCACTCAAGTCCTACGATGGATCGTTCGAGAAGATGTTCGGTACGATGGATGCGCCTCGGAGCTGAGACGCTGCGTCTCAGCTGCGGGTAATCGATAATTGAACAATTTTAGTGTTCAATAATAACTTTACGATGGCGTTTTTATCGCTATGATCTGCCCATCATCGGAGTGCCTCCAGCGTTTCAGACGAACGCACCGGTCGGCGCTTCATTCCTTCGTGTGTGAACATATTCGCATACACGCAGGCAGAATGCCTGCTCCCGTTGATACTTTTATCTCTTGCCCCTCGTAGCTCCCTCAGGAGCGAAGTGGGGTCCACTCCTTTCCTCTCACTCGTATGGCGTTCACCCCCCGCACGTCCGATTCGTTCGATGCAGTTGCACTGAGTGTCGCAAGCCCCGAGGATATTCTTACGTGGTCTCGAGGTGAGGTCACGAAGCCCGAGACCGTGAACTATCGAACGCAGCGCGCTGAACCCGATGGACTCTTCTGCGAGCGCATCTTCGGTCCCACCAAGAACTTCCAGTGTTTTTGCGGAAAGTACAAAGGCATTCGCTACAACGGTGTCGTCTGCGAGAAATGCGGAGTCGAAGTGACACGCAGTATCGTTCGTCGCGAGCGCATGGGACACATCAACCTTGCGGTCCCGGTCACTCATATTTGGTTCCTCCGATCTTCGCCTTCGCGCCTCGGACTTCTTCTCGATATTTCGATCAAGACACTCGAGCAGATTGTCTACTTCTCCGCGTATATCGTCGTGACGGTCGACGAGGAAGGAAAAGCCGGAGCAACGAAGGAACTTCTCCAGGAGTACGATGCACGCAGGAATCAGATCAAGCGCGAGCATGATGACGAGCAGAAGACAATGAAAGAAGGGAAGCCGACGCGCGATCAGCTCGATGCTCTCGATAAGGCAACTGCAGACAAGCTCGAGATGCTCAAGATCAACCACAAAGATGCACTCGCCGATCTCGAAAATCTGCATGTCGGATCTGTGCTCAGCGAGCTCAAGTTCCGCGAAATGAACATGAAGTTCGGTCATCTCTTCCGCGCCGGAACCGGCGCCGAGTCGCTTCGAGAGATCATTGCGGCGATCGACAACGAAAAACTGGTTGATGATCTCCAGAAGCAGAGACTCCAGAGCAGCGGTCAGCGACTCAAGAAAGTCATGAAGTGCTTGAAGCTCGTGCAGTCTCTCAAGCAAGCGGGCATCAAGCCCGAGTGGATGGTGATGACAAGAATTCCCGTGTTGCCTCCGGATCTTCGTCCGATGGTGCAGCTCGATGGTGGTCGTTTTGCCGCATCTGACTTGAACGATCTCTATCGTCGTGTGATCAACAGAAATAATCGCTTAAAGAAACTCATGAGTATCGGTGCTCCTGAAGTCATCAACCGAAATGAGAAGCGCATGCTCCAAGAAGCAGTGGATACGCTCCTCAACAATTCCGCGCGCGCAGGCAAAGCCCTCTTTACCGCAGGCGACAGGAGGAAACTTCGTTCGCTTTCGGACATGTTGAAAGGCAAGCAAGGTCGTTTCCGTCAGAACCTTCTCGGAAAGCGCGTGGATTACTCCGGTCGCTCTGTGATCGTCGTCGGTCCGGATCTCAATTTGAATCAGTGCGGACTTCCGAAAGAAATGGCGATGAAACTCTTCAAGCCGTTCGTGATCGGTCGCCTCATCCGAGATGAACTTGCTCACAATGTAAAAAGTGCAGAGCGCATGGTGTTGGATGGAAGTAAAAAAGTATGGGATATTCTGGAAGAGGTTATTGAAAATAAATTCGTGCTTTTAAACCGCGCTCCGACACTGCACCGCCTTGGTATTCAGGCGTTCATGCCGAGACTCGTCGAAGGTCTTGCCATTCAGCTGCATCCACTTGTGTGTACGGCGTTCAACGCCGACTTCGACGGTGACCAGATGGCCGTGCACGTTCCGCTTTCCGAACCTGCGCAGACGGAAGCCAGAGAGCTCATGAATGCTGCAAAAAACGTTCTCAAGCCTTCTGCCGGCGAGCCGATCATCACGCCGGTTCAGGACATGGTGCTCGGTTGTTACTTCCTGACGTCGATGCATTCGGGCTTGAAAGGCGACGGGATGAAGTTCAGCTGTTCGAACGAAGCCATTCTTGCGTACGAACACGGCATCGTGGATCTGCGCGCAAAAATTCTCGTCAGATTCCCGAAAGGCGAGGGTGAGTTCGATACGATCGAAACGACTGCCGGTCGACTGCTCTTCCAGGAGATCATTCCGTCCGAGCTTGGTATCATCAACGAGACCCTCAAGAAAGGAGTCCTCAGTAAGATGATTGCACGCGCACTTGAAGTCATCGGTACGGACCGCACATCGAAATTGGCCAATGACATCAAGAACATCGGATTCAAGTATGCGACGAAATCCGGCATCTCTATTGCGATCACCGATGTGCTTGTTCCGAAAGAGAAAGATGCGATCCTCGACGAGGCAAACGAAAAAGTTCGTAAGATCAACAACCAGTACTGGAAAGGTTGGATCACCGCCGACGAGCGCTATCACCATGCCATCCGCATTTGGAGCAAGGCGAAAGGAGACATTGCGTCGACGATGATCAAGTCGTTCACCGACGTTCCCACGAACAGCATCACGTACATGATCGACTCGGGAGCTCGCGGTAACTGGGGTCAGATTACACAGCTTGCAGGTATGAAAGGTCTTGTTGCAAACCCATCCGGTCGCACGATCGAGCTTCCGATCCAGAGCAACTTGAAAGAAGGCTTCACGATTCTCGAGTACTTCATCGCAACACACGGAGGTCGCAAAGGAAAGTCTGACACTGCTCTCAAGACCGCCGAGGCCGGTTACCTGACGCGTCGCTTGGTCGATGCCGTGCAGGATATCGTCATCAAGAAAGAGGATTGCGAATCGACGTTCGGTCACAAAATCACGCGAGCCGATTCCGAGCGCATCGGTGAGAAATTCGAGAACCGCATCTTCGGTCGCACGCTGAATGAAGATCTTTTGGTCGGCAAAGAAGTGATTGCCAAGCGCAATGACGATATCGACGCAGATCTCATCGCACTTATCAATCAGCACAAGGTGAACGAAGTGCTCGTGAGATCCGTGATCACGTGTCACGCCGACGGAGGCATCTGCATCAAGTGTTACGGCAGAGACTTATCTGACAATAAGCCCGTCAAGATCGGAACGCCGGTGGGCATCATTGCCGCACAGTCTATCGGTGAGCCTGGAACACAGCTTACGATGAGAACCTTCCACATGGGAGGAGTCGCCGAAGGCAGTGATATCACGCAAGGTCTCACTCGAGTCGAGGAAATTCTTGAGGCACGTCCCCCGAGGACGCCGGCCACTCTTTCCGATATCGACGGTCAGGTGAAAGTTAGTCACAAGAGCGGGGTATCAACGGTAATCGTTACCGGTGTGGATCTCGGGCAAGACACGTACTTCGTGCCCGCCGGATATCAAGTCATGGTGAAGAAGGGCGATGAAGTGAAAGAGAGACTCGTGATCGCCAAGGCGATTTCGGACAAGTCCACGATTAAGATTACGATTCCCGGAAGAGTTTCCGAGGTGAGCCAAGGCAAGATTGTCGTAAAACACGGTGAAATTCAGGAGCGCACGTACGAGTTCACCAGCCGCGAGACGCTCCTCGTCAAGAACGCAGACGTCGTGAGAGCGGGTCAGGCACTGAATGCCGGTCACTACAACTTGCAGGAACTCTTGGAGAAGCAGGGAAGTTACGCTGTACAGAATTACATCGTGCAGGAAGTGCAGCATATCTACGCTTCGCAGGGTCAGACGATCAACGACAAGCACCTCGAGATCATCGGCAGAAAGATGTTCAGCAAGGTTAGAATCGTCGACGGAGGAGACACGAATCTCCTTGCCGGAGAAGTCGTCGATATCGCCGACGTTCGTCGCGCAAATGATGTGCTTTCGAAGCTGAAGGCCAAGAAGGACAAGAAAGAAGCGACCTACGAACAGCTGCTTTTGGGTCTGACTCGCGTTTCACTTGCAACCGAATCATGGCTTGCAGGAGCCTCTTTCCAGGAGACGATCCGTGTGCTTGTGGAAGCTGCCACCACCGGAAACGTCGATTACCTCAAGGGACTGAAAGAGAACGTGATCATCGGTCGCCTCATCCCTGCAGGGGAAACATTCCGCAAGAAATACGATGAAGATCGTGCAGAGGAAGCTGCTCTCAAGAAAAAGAAGAAGTAAGCCATTATTTCTGCTCTTTACCGTCTGATTTCTATCCTCTAAGATCTAGCCCCGTTATGCCAACCATCAACCAACTCGTTCGTCACGGCAGAGTCAGTCAAAAACGCCGTACCAAGGCTCCTAACCTCCAGCACACTTGGAACGCTCTCACCATGAAACGCGTGAGACTCAAGAAAGGAGCGCCTGTGAAGCGCGGTGTCTGTCTCAAAGTGACGACAATGACGCCGAAGAAACCGAACTCTGCTCTCCGAAAGATCGCCCGTGTGCGTCTCACGAACGGTGAGGAAATTACGGCGTACATCATGGGAGAGGGTCACAATTTGCAGGAACACTCTGTTGTCCTCGTTCGCGGAGGCCGTGTGAAAGACCTTCCGGGTGTCCGTTACCACATCGTTCGCGGTGTGCTCGATACTGAAGGCGTGCGTGACCGCAAACAAGGTCGCTCTCTGTACGGCGCAAAGAAACCGAAGAAATAATTCTGTACTTTTTCATTTTTCCACTTCGTAACTTTTCACTCGTATGGCCACTCTCCCAAAACAGTACATCCCTAAGGGTTCCGACCCGCTCATCGAGAAGTTCATTTGCTGTCTCATGACGCAAGGCAAGAAGTCCATCGCGCGTCGGATTTTTTCCGATGCCATCGACATCATTAAGACGCGAACAAAAGAAGCTCCGATGGATGTTTTCAGCAAGGCACTCCTCAATACGACTCCACTCGTGGAAGTCCGCCCAAAGCGTGTTGCCGGTGCGATCTTCCAGGTACCAACTGAAGTTCCTGCGAAGCGTCAGCAATCACTCTCGATTCGTTGGATCCTCATTGCTGCTCGTTCAAGAAAGGGTATGCCCATGGCTGAGAAGCTCGCACTCGAACTTCTCGAAGCTTCTGCAGAACAAGGCGCAGCCGTGAAGAAGAAAGAAGATGTCTACAAGATGGCGCAGGCGAATAAGGCATACGCGCACTTTGCCAAGATGGGCTAAAGCCTCTGAAAAATGCATGCTGCTCCGTCAGCTGCGCACAAAAATTCATTCAGCGTATAAAAATACGCTTCTTGAATTTTTTGCTTGCTTCCTCGCATCATGACATTTTTGAGAGGCTTTACTTATGGAGTGAGCTTGTTCTTTTGCAAAAATTGGTATTTTCATCGCTTCATTCTTTCCCTATACTGCCTCGGCTTTAACATTCGCCATCTCTTTTTATGGACTTAAAAAACGTACGCAATACCCCACTTCGCTCTTCTCTCACTACGTTCGTTCAGAGCTTCGAGGGGCAAGAGTTCTTTATTTCACTTTCTCGTTAGTTTTATGGATTTAAAAAACGTACGCAATATCGGCATCATCGCGCACATCGATGCCGGCAAGACAACTACGTCCGAGCGCATTCTTTTCTATACCGGAAAGAACTATAAGATCGGTGAAGTGCATGAAGGGGAGGCAACGATGGACTGGATGGAGCAGGAGCGCGAGCGTGGTATCACGATCACGTCTGCAGCAACGCAGTGCATGTGGAAGTCGAAGTATCTGAATGTCGATACAACGACCACAATCAACCTCATCGATACCCCTGGTCACGTGGACTTTACGGCTGAAGTGGAGCGTTCTCTTCGCGTGCTCGACGGAGGTGTAGCGGTCTTCGATGGTAGCCAAGGTGTGGAGCCGCAATCCGAAACCGTGTGGCGTCAGGCGGATAAGTATTCCGTTCCACGTCTCGCCTTCGTCAACAAGATGGACAAGATCGGAGGAGATTTCTACATGTCTCTCAAGAGCATTCACGATCGCCTCAGCAAAAACGCAGTTGCGATCCAGCTGCCGGTCGGTGCCGAGAGTGATTTTACGGCGATCATCGACTTGATCGAAGAAGAAATGGTGACCTTCGAGGGTGAGCACGGCGAGAAGCACATTCATCAGCCCATTCCCGAGGACATGAAAGAGAAAGTGAAAGAGTATCGCGCCATCATGATGGAGAAAGCTGCCGAAGGTGCGGGAGAGGAACTGATGGATAAGTTCCTCACAAATGGAACGCTCACGAAAGACGAAGTGAAAGCAGCACTCAGGCAGGGAACCATCACGGGAAAGACGTTCCCGGTACTCTGCGGATCCTCTCTGAAGAACATGGGTGTGCAGCTCGTGCTCGATGCCGTTGTGAACTATCTGCCGAATCCTTTCGATGCTCCACCGGTAAAGGGTACCAACCCTGACAATGGTCAGGAGGAAGTAAGAAAGCCGGACAACAACGAGCCACTTGCCTGTCTCGCATTCAAGATCGCAACCGATCCGTTCGTCGGGAGACTCACATTCGTTCGTGTCTATTCCGGTATTCTCAAATCCGGCTCGTACGTGATCAACACCCGCACCGGAAACAAAGAGCGCATCGGTCGTCTTGTGCGTCTGCATGCCAATAACCGTACGGAAATCGATACGATCGAAGCCGGAGACATCGGTGCCGTGATTGGTCTCAAGGATACGCGTACGGGAGATTCTCTGTGCGATGAAGCGCAACCCATTCTCCTCGAGAGCATCACGTTTGCAGAACCGGTGATCTCGCTTGCGATCGAGCCCAAAACCAAGGGCGATCAGGAACGCATGGGTATGGCTCTCCAGAAGTTGACCGAAGAAGATCCGACGCTTCGTGTTCGCACCGATGAAGAAACCGGCCAGACAATCCTTGCGGGCATGGGAGAATTGCACCTCGATATCATCATGGATCGCATGAAGCGCGAATTCAAAGTCGAGAGCACCTCAGGTAAGCCGCAGGTTGCGTACAGAGAAACGATCCAGAAGTCCGTCGAGCACGAGGAGAAATACATCAAGCAGACGGGTGGCAGAGGTCAGTATGGTCATGTGCTCTTCACCATCTATCCTCAGGAACACGGCAAAGGTTATGAATTCGAGAATTCCGTCGTAGGTGGTCGTATTCCTCGCGAGTTCATTTCGCCATGCGATAAGGGTTTCCAGGAAGGCTTGAGCCGCGGAGTTGTTGCAGGATTCCCGATGGTCGACGTGAAAGTCGAGCTCACGGACGGCAGCTCTCACGATGTGGACTCTTCCGAAATCGCATTCAAGATTTGTTCGTCGATCGGTATTCAGGCCGCAGCCAGAAAGGCTGATCCAGTCCTTCTGGAGCCGATCATGAAAGTCGAAGTTGTCTGTCCCGAAGATTACTTCGGTGATGTGATGGGAGATATTTCTGCACGCCGCGGTCTTATCAAAGACACAGGGAACCGTGGTATGGCGAAGACCGTGCTCGCAGACGTGCCGCTTGCAGCGATGTTCGGGTATGCAACGGAGCTTCGCTCGATGAGCCAAGGCAGAGCCAGCTACTCGATGGAGCCCAGCCACTACGCCAAAGTATCGAAGAACGTTGCCGAAGCTGTGATTGCGGCAAGGGCGGGAGGGAAATAACATTCATTGAACTATGGCTCTTAGGAGCCATTTTTCTTGAATAGAGTGTTTTAACGAGATACCACATTGACACCCCTTCGCTCTGCGTGTATATTGTTCCTATTCCCGCTTACTGAGCTACGGGGTGCAAGCATTCTTTTCCTCACCATGTCCAAACGTCGTTTCACTGAAGACAGCTTCAAGCGTGAGCCTTGGTTCAAGGCTCTGTGCTCTGCGATGACTCAGTGCAAGACAGAAGAGGACATGGCTAATTTTCTGCGTGATATTGGAACGCTCTCAGAGCTCCAGGCATGGAGTGAGCGCTTTGAAGTGGCGAAGCTACTTGCGCAGGGCGTCACGTATAGAGAAATTGCGAAGAGGACCGGAGCAAGCACGACAACTGTTACGCGTGTCGCAAAGTTTCTTGAGAACGGCGAAGGAGGCTATAGAAAAGTTTTAAATGCACATCGGCATCACCGGCTCGTCTCGAGCACTGGTGCTGCTCAGCATCATGCCGAGACAGCCACCCCGCAAAGCGGGGAGCGACCAACATCGGTGCTACAAAAGGCTCTGGAGAAGGCTAGGAATCAATAATTGTATTGCCATTCCCAGTCGAAAGATCGGTTCGACGATCATGAACATCGAATTCAACGTATTGAACACAAAATGATGGCTGTATAGAGAAGAGCTATAATCACTTCCTCTATGCATACTCTTTTCATGCGCCGGTGTCTCGAACTTGCCGAGAAGGGCAGAGGAAAGACAGGTATCAATCCCATGGTTGGCGCTATCATCGTGCGTGACGGCAAAGTGCTGTCGGAAGGTTTTCACAGAGAATTTGGAAAAGCTCATGCAGAGTGTGATCTGCTCGAAAAGAATGAACAAAAAATTAGTTCAAATGACATACTCTATGTGAATCTGGAACCGTGTTGTCATACAGAGAAGAAGACTCCTCCGTGTACGGATAGAATCATCAAATCAGGCATCAAACATGTTGTCTTCGGTATGTGTGATCCGAACCCCGCTGTCGCGGGGAGGGGAGTCGAAGCACTCAGAAAAGCAGGTATCGAGGTGCTCGGTCCTGTGCTTGAAGATGAATGCCTAAGGCTTAATCGCGGTTTTGTTTCTCTCCAAAAAAATCATCGACCGTGGATTACACTGAAGATCGCACGAACAGTCGATGGAAAAATCGCGAATGATGATCGCTCGATGATGAAGATCACGAGTGAGAAGCAAAATTCGTGGGCGCATACATTTTTGCGTGCACGGCACGATGCAATTTTGGTTGGTGTCGGAACGATACTGACTGATAATTCCAGACTGACGGTACGTTCCCCCACCCCTAACCCCTCCCCCGAGGGGGGAGGGGAACGAATGCAGCCGTACCGCATCATTCTCGATTCGAAACTTCAAATCCCTCTGACCGCAACTGTTATAAGCGATGAGCATGTTTCACGAACAATCGTGATCTGTGCTCCCGATGCAGATCGACAGAAAAAATCTGAGATCGAAAGCAGGGGGGCAGTCGTGATGGAATGTCTCATGAAAGAAGAAACATTTGACTGGTCTATTCTTTGGACAATGCTTCTCACGTCAAAGGTGTCATTTTATGGCATTTCCTCGATTCTCGTCGAAGGCGGACCGAAGACATGGGAGCGTTTCAGGAAGGCAGGGATGGTCGATGAGGAAGTCACTCTCCTAGGAGCTTAGGATTGCCTTGCGCGAAGCACAAAACTCGCTTACCCTACGTCAGCTCCCTATTCTATTTTTATGGCAATTTACGCAATCAAGAAAGGCGATGAATCAAACGACCGTCTCCAGACGCGCTTCAAGCAGCAGGCGCAGAAGTCTCGTTTAGTGAAGGTTCTTCGCGAGCGCAGGACCTACAAGAAGAAGCGTACCAAGCGTTTGCAGCGTATCCGCGCACTCAAGCGCGAGGGATACAGAGCAGAGAACAGGAAGAACAAGTTCTATTCGAATCGATAGATCCGAACAGTTTACCGGAAAGTGTATCCGGCTTTTTCCAGCAGTTCGCCAAGCAAAAATACCGGTAGCCCCACGATCCCTGTCCAGTCACCCGTGATGGACTGGATCATGAGTTGCCCAAGCCCGTCGATCTGAAATCCGCCGGATCGACCCTGCCAGAGTTTTGTGGCTATCCACCAGTCTATTTCTTTCTCACTGAGTTTCTTGAATGTCACGTTTGAGGAAGAAATTCCTTCGTGTGTTTTGCCTGACTCATCAACGACGCAGACGGCCGAATGAACGAGCGAAGTCTTGCCGCTTTGGAGAAGCAGCATCCTTCGTGCGTCCGCGTCATTTTTCGGTTTTTCAAGCAATGTAGAGACGTCCCGCTGGGGCGTCTCCCCGACTACGACCAGCGTATCGCATCCGATTACAATCGCATCCGTATGCAAGGCATGCACGTCGAGTGCCTTAAGCCTTGCGAGATCTTGAGAGCGCTTCCGGGGATCGAATTCCGGATGATCGTCCTCTTCGACCCCGCTCGGGATGATGTGAAACTGCAGTCCAAGACCAGAGAGCAGTGTTTTTCGTTGAGGACTTGCCGACGCAAGGATGAGAGGTGACATGCTATCGCAGGAGTTCAAGCGCCCGCTGTAGCTGGTCATCGCGAGTGCCTTCCTTCTCGACGACAATGTCTGGTTTCACCCCGAGATTATCGAGTTTGCGACCGAGTGGAGTTAGCCATTCGGCAATCGTGAGCTTGAGTGCTTCTCCGCTCCTAAAGCTGATCACTTCCTGTACGGTTCCTTTGCCGAAGCTCTGGACTCCCACAATGGTTGCTCTCTTATGATCCTGAAGTGCACCTGCGACGATCTCAGATGCGCTTGCGGATCCTTTATTGATCAGCACGACCATCTTGATGCCCGATTCGATTGTCGCTTCGTCTTGGGTTTTCTCGACTGTTGTCTCTGTTTTGCCCTGCACTTTTGCAACGACGGTGCCTTTCGGTACAAAATTGCTGACAACGGCATCTGCCGCAGTCAGAAGTCCGCCACCATTATTGCGAAGATCCAGAATAATTCCGTGCGGGTTTTGCTTTGCGATATTCGCAAAGACCGTGCGGATCTGCTTGTCAGTCGTCTCGCCGAATTGCGCAAGTTGCACGACGGCGATGTCTCCTTGCCATTTCACTTGGATTTCCGGAATTGAAATGAGATTTCTCACGATGGTGATCGTGATTTCCGTGCCGTTTCTTCGAATCTTGAGCGTGACGGAGGTGCCGATCTCTCCGCGGATAAACGTAACGGCTTTCTCGACTCCGAGTCCGGAGAGTACGGTGCCGTTTGCTTCAAGAATTTGGTCTTTCGCTTGAATGCCTGCTTTCTCGGCGGGCGAACCCGGGAGCGGTGAGACGACGGTGATCATGCCGTCGATGTCTTCGATGTTCGCGCCAATGCCACTCAGTTCACCTTTGATCTGCGACTGGAAGTCACTTGCGCTCGCAGGCCTGAAAAAATTGGAGTACGGATCCTTGAGGGAATCGACGAGAGCTTCGATGGCTTTATAGCCTGCCTCCGTCGAATCGATCTTTTCGTTCCTCAGGAAGTCGCGGTTGATGAGTTGCCACACCGCTTCCAGAAGTTCGCTCTTCGGAACAGTGCTCTGTCCCTGCGTCGGCAGGCTGATCGTGATTGTCTGTGTTTTCGCAGTTGATTGTGTGGATGCGGCAGAGAGGAGCGTGAGTGCCTCGCTCCCCGAAAGTGGACGACTGAGACCGAACAGATTGGATTTCGTCGGAGTCATCCACTTGAGTGCAATCGCATTCATCACTGCTTGTTTCTCTGCATTCGTTTTGACGTCTTTGAATGCGGACACGTTCGCGTTCTCCTGCTTATTGAGGAGTGCCGTCACCACTTGCAGTGCTTCGCCATGCGTGATGGTCTTGCCAAGCGTGTATCCATTTCCCGATGGGAATGCGTCGAGAGCACCCTGATCGAGCGCAGCACAGAGCACCGATTTTAGACCGCGAGGAAACCTTGTGAACGGCAGCGTGCAATTGGCATTTGTCTTCTGAATACTGAGCGTTTCGAAGGACCATGTGAGGAAGTTTGATCTTGATACGGTCTGCAGTGACGGGTTCACGATCTCGCTGATCGGACGAGCTGATACGATCATCGGGAAGAGGAAAGACACGAGCGTGATGCAACTGAAGAGACGCGTTCGGTTTGTCATGTATCTGCGGGGGAAATGTTTTTATATTCTACCTCCGCCCCACATTAAGAGACAAACGTTTGCGTCTCGACGACTGCCCCAAATTCCTTTCTATCCTCCTTCCATTCAAAGAGTGTCACAAGGAGCCAAAATCCTCCCACGACGTACAGAACGGAAGGCACAAGGGTAATTGCGATGTTATGCAGGAACGATCCTTGGTCTTGCCCAAGAAGCGCACCGACCGTTGTCGGATGATTTGGCAGCACCTCGGACAAGCTCACCGTGAAGTCGAAGACTCCGTGGAGCACGATCGCGAAGAAAAGTCCGAGTGCCATCTGCGTCTTTGCGTAAATCGATTCGGAGGGAATATTTAACATCCGGTGAATCACAGAGATGATCGGATGAGTCGAGCCTTCCGCAAACTGTGCGCGAATCAGCGGAGACGCAAAGAAAGCGAGACCAAAGTAGTACCCGAGTACGCCCGTAGAGACGATATGCACCATGTTCGTCAGGACCGAGCGCCCGATGACGTTGCCGATGAACGAACCCCACTCCGGGCTTGCTGGTGTCATCAGGTAATCGCGCACGAAACCGACGAAGTACGTCGGATTCACGAGGTTCTCGGCGAATGCGAAACCGATGGCGACGACGATCGCTAGTTGCAGGGCATCATCGATGGAGCGGAAGAATTCTTTGCTTGAATGCCGAAGCACCCAGTATTTGCTGATTTCTTCGATCACGCCAACCATCAAGTACGTGACGAGAGTGGTGAGCACAATGGACGATGTTCCTGAGAAAGATTTGAAGACGCTCTGGGAGACGAATTCCGTCGAGGAAGTTCCGTAGTTGATCGGAACAATTTTGAAGATGAAGAAATTCAGCTGAATCGATCGCATTGTCAGTTCGCTGTAGAACAGAATCGGCACCGTCGAGAGCATGCCTGCGAAGAATGCGAGGATCACGATGCTGAGTCGTTGTTTGTGGTACCCGAGAAACAGTTTGCTCCACACAAGTACCGGGATGATTGCAACGATGCTTGCGAGTCCGGTTGCGATCAGTTCTTGTTTTGTTTTAAACCGCAGGATCGCGTAGATCACCCAGAAGAGAAACGTCCCGAGTACCGTCGCCTTGATGGACGCTTTCCACGGACCGAACAGGAACCGCCATCCGATCACGACACACGTAATGCCGAGTGCCATGAGGAATGGATCCTGCTGTACACCGGTTTCGAAGAATGCTCGCTTGAAGGCGATGAGGATCCAAGTGACGATCGTGCCGAGGACGAATGCGAAAAAGTATTCGTAGCGATCTTTGGATCCGTGCCAGCGTCCTCTTTCGAAGACTCCGAGCATGCAGATGGCGAGGAAGACGAAGATTGTTCGGTAGAATGCTGCGCTGCCCCAGAGTGAAGCGATCGACGTATTTTTGCCGTATTTTAGAGACAGTACGAATAGCAGCCCTGCGATGACGAACGAAGCAGCTATTGCGCCGAGTTTCGGCAGATACGGGTGTGTTGCCTCAACCGAGGCAAGCGATTCATTGTCGATCACCTTCACCTTCATGGCTCCTGTCCAGATCTTGATGAGGACGATGGCGGCGATGAGCGAGCCGATGGCGAGCAGGATCTGCATAGAGAGAATCTTCTGATTATAGCAGAAACAAGGCAGAAAAGCGAGGAATGCTTCCCAACTTTCATCACCTTCCCTACACTCTGCCTATGCCAGCAAGCACACTCGACGAGCTCGTTTCTCTCTGCAAGCGCCGTGGATTTATTTTCCCAGGCTCCGAGATTTACGGAGGACTCGCCAATACGTGGGATTACGGACCGCTTGGCGTGGAACTTAAAAATCGAGTGAAGCAGCTCTGGTGGAAAACGTTTATCAGAGACAGAGCGGACATGGTCGGTCTCGATGCGTCGATTCTCATGAATCCAAAAGTGTGGGAGGCGAGCGGGCATGTCAGTTCCTTCACCGATCCTCTCGTGGATTGCAAAAATTGCAAGCAGCGATTCCGAGGAGACAAGCTTCTGGAGGACAAGCTCGGCGTCGAGGCGGTCGCTGTTCTCAAGCTCGAACAGGTGCAGCCGATGCTGAATGCAGAGAAAATTGCATGTCCTTCGTGCGGCAAGTTCGCTTGGACCGAAGCCAAAAAATTCAATCTGATGTTCAAGACGCACCAAGGAGTGGTCGAAGAAGAGGCGGCTCTCGTTTATCTTCGTCCAGAAACCGCGCAAGGTATTTTCGTCAACTTCAAGAATGTCGTCGATACGATGCGAAAGCGTCTGCCGTTTGGCATCGGTCAGATCGGCAAGGCGTTCCGAAACGAGATCACACCGGGCAATTTCACGTTTCGCACGCGTGAATTTGAGCAGATGGAAATCGAATATTTTTTCGATCCAGATAAACAGAAGTGGGAAGATATTTTCGCCGAGTGGAAGAAGGCAAGCTGGTCGTTTCTTGTCGATACGCTTGGCATAGCGCCTGAGAATCTCCGGTTTAGAGATCATGAAAAAGACGAACTCTCACACTACTCGAAAGGCACGACGGACATCGAGTACAAGTTTCCGTGGGGTTGGGGAGAGCTCTGCGCCGCTGCTGCGTACAGAACTGATTTTGACTTGAAGCAGCATGAGAAATTTTCTGGGCAGAGCCTGCAGTACACCGATCCGGATGAACCGACCAGAAAGATCACACCGCATGTAATGGAGCCGTCGTTCGGTTCCGACCGTGTTGCGCTCGCCGTACTTCTCGATGCCTACATGGAAGAGAAAGTGGGGGACGACGACACCAGAACGGTGATGAAATTCACGCCAAAAGTCGCACCCGTCGACATCGCAATTCTTCCACTCTCCAAGAAAGAACATCTCATGGCGAAGGCGCAAGAGTTGTACAAAAAAATTGTTCAAGAAACAGCCCTCAATGTCGATTTCGACGTGACCGGATCCATCGGCAAGCGCTATCGACGCCAAGACGAAATCGGTACGCCGAAATGCATCACGGTCGATTTCGGAACACTTGGAGAAGATCCCGCACAGGGAGAGGTCGATACGGTGACGATTAGAGACAGAGATACTCTGAAACAAGAGAGAGTGACAATTGCGTCGCTCGTCGAGAGATTGAGATGATAGATTGATTTTGATGGTACAGAGGCTTGCGATGCTTGCTGCTTGTCTATAAGATCCATTCGCTGCATCGCAGTAATTTCCTCCCCGACCGATCGCGCGGTCCTGATCCCGAAAGGGAAATCCTCCGCATCAGAGCGAGAAGACGTCAGGGAGCAGACCCCAAGGAAGTCGCATCATCGCAATTTTTTCTTTCCCTTACCCTGTTCTATGTCTATTCCATCCCCCAAAGAGTTGATCACTGCCGCTTGTCACTTCGGTCACCGTAAAGAGAAGTGGAATCCGAAGATGAAGAATCAGCTGTTTGGCGTTCGTCGAGGCATTCACATCTTTGATCTCCAGAAGACGCACGATGCACTGAAGAAGACATGCGATGAGATGAGGTCTCTGCAGAAGTCCGGCAAGACGATTCTTTTCGTATCCACGAAGCTCCAGAGCCTTGCAGCAATTGAACGCGTCAGCAGCGCTCTTGGTCAGCCGGTCGTGACGAAGAAGTGGGTGCCGGGACTCCTCACGAATTGGCAGACGATCAAGAACCGTATCAAGTATTACCTCGATTTGCAGCAGTCATTCAAGACCGGTGACATCGAGAAGTACACGAAGAAAGAGCAGACAGCACACAGAAAAGAGCTCGCAAAGCTGGATGCCGGATTCTCTGGTGTTGCGCAGATGAAAGGTTTGCCCGATGCCGTTTTCGTCGTTGATGCGGTACGCGACCATGTTGCCGTTCTTGAGGCCAGAAAGCTTGGGATCCCAGTCTATGGGATTTGTGACAGCAATGCCGATCCCGACAATTTTAAAGTTTTCATTCCGGCAAATGACGATGCTGTCAAATCTCTCGACTTGATATTGCAGACGATCGAAGCAGAGCTCTCGGGAGCAAAAGATGACAAAGAACCCGCTCAGCAGAAATAATTTTTGAAACTTCATTCTTAGCCTTCACCCCAATCCTATGTCTCCTGTTGCTGCCTCCGATGTCGCTGCTCTCCGCGCCCGAACGGGTGTCGGTATTTTGGACGCCAAGAATGCCTTGGAAGAGGCGAAAGGTGACCCTGAGCTTGCGATCGATCTCCTTCGCAAGAAGGGAAAGGCGCAAGCTGTGAAGAAGGCCGGAAGGGAGCAAACTGAAGGTGCGATCTTCATCGCAACAGACGGCAAGAAAGCCGCACTCGTGCAGGTTCGCTGCGAGACGGATTTTGTCGGCCGTTCCGAAGTCTTTCAAAAATTCGGACAGGATCTTGCCGATGTTCTTCTGAAAAAGGGCAAGGCGGCATTCGACGCTTACGCTTCTGAGAAAGTGCCTGCAGCCGTGCTCGAGCTTGGGGAGAACATCTCTCTTGCGGAGACGAAAGAGGCGAGCGCTCCCGTTCTCGGCACGTACGTGCACAGTAACAGGAAGATCGGGGTGATCGTTGGACTCACCGCCGGAACGAAAGAACAAGCATCTGATACTGCTATGCATGCCGCCGCAATGAACCCTCTGTATGTGCGACCTGAAGAGGTGTTGGCGGATTCTGTGAGTAAGGAGAAAGAAATCTGGAAGGAGCAGATGAAGGGCGATAAGAAACCACCTGAAATCCTCGAGAAGATCATGCTTGGGAAGGAGAAGAAGTTTAGGGAAGAGAATGCGCTCCTTACACAGCCTTTCGCAAAGGATCCGAGTCAGACCGTTGGGAAAATGCTCGGAGGTGCCGATATCACGGTGTACACCCGAGTGTCGTTTTCCTGAGGGTCATTGCGTTTAGAGCCGAAAGAGGGTAGAATGTTCCTTATGTCGAAAGGGAAAATCATCATTGCGGAAGACGACACGGTGCTCCGGGATCTCTATCTCCGGAAGTTTTCGACTGATACGTACGATGTACGAACGGCCTCCAATGGGCAGGAAGCGCTCGATTTGATTGCCAAAGACAAGCCGGATCTCGTGCTCCTCGACATCAATATGCCCGTTCTCGACGGATTTGGGGTTCTTGAAAAACTTCCGAAGGCAATTCGTTCTTTTCCAATCGTGATGCTCACGAACTTTGATGATCAGGCAAACAGAGATCGCGGCAAAGAACTTGGAGTCGACGATTACTTCGTGAAGAAGGACATGACGATTAAGTCGCTTGTCGAGATGGTGGAGCGGTTGCTCCCGGCCCAGAAGTAACGGAAACGACGTGTTTAGGTCTGGTTTTTTGGCGTGTTTTGTGCTACAATAAAAAGAAATACCCATATCAATTCTGCGTCGATATTTCGTCATCATTACGGGCTTACTTGCCGCCGTCCTGACGGGTGTCACGCTTGCGCAGCGTTTTGTGCCGATCGGAAGCAGCGATATCGATGCGATGCTGCTCACGATCACTCATATTCGTGCATTCATGAGCTTATCGGTCGGCATCGCCATTATGATGATTGCTGTTGTTGTGGAGTGGATCGATATTTTCAATCACCTGCGTGTGAACAGAATGTCTCTTGCCGATGTCGAGAGCTTGCATCCGAGGCTGCCGCCGAAGCTCGAGATCATCATGGCAAGCATTCTGTCGGTTTCACTGCTGATTCTCTTCCTCCAGTTCATCGCCACTGTGTATGCGATGTCGTTTACCTTAAGCAGCACAACGTCCGAGGCGAACGATACGATCGATGTCGTGATGGGTGACTTCGACAATGACGGTGATCTCGATTACATCGCAGGAAATAATACGACTCTTCCTGGTTCTCTCGATCTCTATCTGAATAACGGATCAGGCGTTTTCAGCAGTTCCACCTTCGGCAGTTCGCAAGCATTTCTCGATTTTGCTGCCGGTGACATTGACGGCGATGGCGATCTGGATCTGGTGTTCGCTTCTCCGGGCGCGGGTGCGGCTGCCAATGCGAAATGCATTAATAACGGATCGGCAAGTTTCACCTGCATTTCCATGAATATTGCTGCATGGAACGACATTCTTTTGGTTGATGTCGACAACAATACGACACTCGATATTGTCGTGACCAATGGTTCAAGCGTTCTTACGCAAGCCGTATATATCAATGACGGACATGGCAACTTTACGGCTGCCGCGTCACCGCTTCCTGCGTCGTATACCCTTGCATCTTTTGATGTCGATAGTGACGGGTATCTCGATCTGATTCTTGCTCCGCCCGGAGCGGCAACCAGCGGAAAAGTAATGCGCAACAGCGGTACGGGTTCGTTCGTTCAACTTTCCACTTTCGGAAGCGTGGATGTCGCATACTTTGCGCCCGGCGATTTGAATGCCGATGGCAACATCGACCTGATAGTCGCAGGCAACGGAACATCTACCGTGTACATTAATAACGGAGCAGGAACATTTTCTGCAGGAAATAGCTACGGAACGGTGACGGCGACGAATAGCGTTGCACTTGCCGATATCGACAATGACGGTGATCTCGACTATACCTTGAACGGTTCGGATATCGGTTCCAGTGGAGGATCAGAAATTTTTCTGAATGACGGAACAGGCGTTTTCACTTCTCTTGGAGCTATTACTCAACCGGGAGACGATGTCTTTATGTCGGCGATTGGTGATATCGATAATGATGGCGATGTCGATTACGTGCGTGGCAACGGCGATTATTCCGGTGGTGATACAGGTCAGGCAAACCGTCATTATACGAGCGATCAGGCTGCGACGAGTGCCAATACCGCACCGACCGCATCGACGCTCGCTACTCTTACCGGCGCTCTTGTGTCTCCGAGTCCAAAAAATCCGACCGGAAGTACGGACAACAGTGCTGTCGGAAGCATCGCTTGGGGAAGCATGAGCGATGTTTATTCCAGTAACGATGTTTATGCAACGATCAGCTTGGGTGCGCCCAGTTCGATTGGTCACTATCTCACGGCGACGGGTTTTAATATCAATGTTCCGACGACAGCGACGATTCTCGGCATCATTGTCGAGGTTGAGAAGAGGCAGATTTCGGGAAGTGTGAAAGATTATGCGGTTCGTGTCATCAAGAGTGGTTCGATTGGTTCCACCGACAGGAGTCTGGCGACGACATGGCCGACAAGTGAGACGGTGGTCAGCTACGGAAGCGGAGGTGATCTCTGGGGGACGACGTGGACTCCGGCGCAGATCAATGCTGTCGACTTCGGTGTCGCAATTGCAGCGCAGGATAACATCATTGGTGGCAGTCTTGGTTGGGTCGACCATATTCGCGTCACGGTTTTTTATACGATGGCTCAAGTCCGTCTCTCGTGGGGTTCGGGTTCGGATACGCAGAGTACGGCACGCCAACTGCAGTACCAGTTGCAGGTGGGAACAGGAAGTAATTCCAACAGTCATATTTCGAAGAGAACCGCGAGTCCAAACTGGGTTTCGCGAGTCGTGCCGAACGGTCAAAGCAGAACCACGCTTCTGAAAAATCTTCCGTGTGGCAATACCTACTACTGGAGTGTTGCAGCAATCGATACGGGTTTGAAATCTACCAGAAGCAGTGAACAGACTTTTACGCTCAGCTCCACCTGCGGTTTTACGGGAGGCAGCGGAGGAGGTGGAGGCGCAAGTTCCGCGGCAACGACGGCGGGAGGAAGCATGTGGAGACCTCCAAAACCGGTGAAACTCACCGAATCCGGATTTATCATGGTATCGGCATTCGAAGACATCAACGGCAACGGCGTGAAAGATCTCCGCGAGAAGTATGAGTTTGGCGGCCTTGTTGTCACGGCGTCGGGCAGTACGGCTTCTGGTAAATCCGTACGGTTTTCACAGACTCTCTCTCCAGATGGGGATACGACATTCGAGCTCGAGAGGAGCGATGAGCGGGGATACGCAATCATCGTCGAAACAGGATCGCTTGTACTGGATTCATTCAGTCCGACAGGCAACATAATCTCATCTGGGCATATTGTTCGTCTCGATTCCATGACATCCATTTCTTTCGGTTTCCGCAGGGAAGCACTTTTGGATTACAAGCCTTGTCTTTCGGTAGGAGCGTCAGCCGTGAAGGGTTCGGATACATCGGACTCGCTCGCTCTGCTTGGTCGACTTGAAGATGCATTCTCGCTTCCTGTGCTTGACGGTATCAATCTGGAGCGGGATTTGGTCAGTCGGGGGGATTTCCTGACGTTGCTTGCACGGACCCAATGTGTGCCTTTGCTGTCTTCTCCTCAGGGTTTCACCAAAAATGGCACCATACTTCCGCTCATCGATCTTCCTGTCAGTCCTCTTACGAGCAATGCCGTTCTCGTCTATTCTCTTCTGTCAGCTGACCTTCCGGCTGCACGTCTGACCCCTCGTGGTCCGGCTGCAGATCTTTCCGCACCCGTCACGAGACGAGAAGCTATTGCTCTTCTGAAAGCGGCAATGAAGATTCCTGAGGAGAAACAAGTACGTATTGGCCCTCTCCCAACAGATCTTCCGGAGAACAATCTACTTGTCACCGATTATTCCACGCTTTCTTCTCTCGGAATTTTGCCACAGAGTTTCCTTCGAGTGCTGGGGCTTGAGCAGGGAATCGATCTCGATGAAGCTGCGACGATGCTGACGAAAGCGTCGTTCCAAGCGGGACACATCAGCTTACTTCCAATTGTCTTCGACAAGAGTCTTCAAGGGGAACAGGAGGATGCACAGGAAGAGAAAAACTTCCTCTCAGACTTTGCAGCACTTCCTGCACTCGAGTGTCTGTCGACTGATGCCGATCGTGCGGATGATGTCACGTTCAGCGACATGCTTCCGGGCGACGCTCTTGAGCCGGTGATCCGTGCGCTATTGTCTCGAGGAACGTTGAATGCGGATTCGAAGACACTGTGGCTACTGACCGGCACGAGTAAGCCCACGGAGTTTGGCGTCAGCAAGGGAAAAACGAAGATCAAACTCGATGAGCCCGTGTCACTTTTCGAAATACTACGAACGCTTCTTGTATTGCGCTGCTTGCCTCCTCCAAGTGCCAAGCAGGCCGTGCTCCAGGAGTCTGCTCCGCTCGAAGGATCCGTCGGTTCGAGAGTCCAGAGAGATTTGCTCTCTGGTTTGTCTCGCGACTTGAGCTTCGTGTCTCGCGTTTTCTACAGAAGCCAGGATCATGAACGCGCATTCGATCTCTCTTTGTTTTCATTTGCGCCGGATCTCCTCCTCCAGGATCTGAGAAAGCCGGAATCTGCTTTCAATATGCGGGATGCGTCAAAACTTCTTGCCTCAGCCGCACTCAATCTCTACGTTCACCGAAGCGTGATTACGCCGCAGGAGGCCGAGAATCTACAGCAGGAATTGTCTTTCTCCATTGCGAGAGATCTTCTCGACGATCCGAATGTGGATCTGCAGGCTTCCGGAGAACTTCGTTTCAAGCCGCTTACGAGGCGCATGTTGATTGAATTCCTCGGCATCGTTCTCTCGAAAGAGTCGGTGAAAAACGATGCTTCTTCCACAGAAGAGCCAACTCTTGGAGAGGTCTGGTGGGACAGATTGAAATAAAACAGTAGAGCTGCGGAAGAGATTGCCGCTACTTTAATGCGATCGTCTCCACCGGCACTGCACGTACGGTATATCTTTGAGAGATGCTGTCGGGCGGCCAACACGTATAGAGCAGGAGCGATTCGCCGCTCTCGTCTGGTTCGAACAGAGATCGGTCTTTTGCGGGAACGATTTTCTTTTCCGTCACCTGGTAGACGAATACTTTTCCTTGATACGTGACGTACAGGCGAGATCCGATTTCAATTTTGTTGATCGTTCGAAAAATCTTTGTGTACTTTGAAACATCCCAAGGATAGCCGCTGCTGTGCCCGTAAATCATCACCTTGCTGCCTTCTCCGGGATAGGCGAAGAGATGTCCGACACCGTCTTTGAGGATGGAGAGAACGCCCTTTTGGCTGAATGCGTCTTCGGGGTGCGTGACCGTGAGGTCAGTGATACCAAGACTCGGGATTGAAATCGCAAATGGTTTGCCGGATGCATACTGCAGTGCAGCTGCATCTTGTACAACTTGTACGTTTCCCTGTGGAGCGGATGCGCCATCGCCCACGTATGACTGTTCGGTAGGTTGCGTCGTCACTGCAGCCGGAATCGGTCCGTCGACGCCGTGGGCGCGGCGCATTCGCTGTAGGATTTCGAAGAAATCTCCGCGGGTCAGAGCCATTCCGGGCGAGAGTTCACTTCCTTGAAGGATTGCATTTCTGGAGATGAGAACGCTGAGCGCACCCGTGTACCATTGTCCTTCTCGGTTCCAAAGATCCGCATGTGTTTGAAATGCCGCGTTCTCCGTATCTTCGCCGAAGGATCGCGTGATCATTGCCGCTGCTTCCTCGACAGTCACTCCGTACTGCGGTCGGAGTTTCCCGTCCGGATAGCCTTTGATCAATCGTGACCGGAAGCCGACTTCGACGTATGGTGCGTACCAGCTCCGTTGATCAACATCGGTGAAGAGCGAGAGGGGAGGCATCGAATTGCCGACGGTGCTCAGGCTCGATGAAAATTTCGGCTGTGCCTTCAGAATAACTTTCAGCGCTTCCGCCCGATTAATACCTTGTGACAAGCGAAGATTTTGAATCGCACCCGCATCGATCACGCCGTCTTGCTGGAGTGCGCTGACCGATTCCTGAAAGGCATAGATATTCTCCGCAGCGAGTACCGTTGGCATCAGGCCGGAGCCGAGCACACAGGCAGTGACCACAATGGATAGAATGCGCATAAAGGATGTATATTTTATATGTTTTTACAGTTTTGTCAATAAGCTGGATCAGGCTCGAATCAGGTTTTGAAGTCCTTTTTGAGGCTTTTTCATCACTCTGCCTGTTTCATAGCCTCTGGCGTATGTCAGCAGGGTTACGAGTCCTTCTTCCTTTGTCAGGAGATCGTTGTCGATCGTAAGTGCTGCATTCTTCGGTATTTCGTAGGGGCGATCGGCTGCGACTGGCGAGCTTCTTTTAATGTAAATCCAGAGCGGGCAACAGAGTGCATCGATCTCCTCGCGCACGTCTTGAAACGGTGCGATGACGGCGACGACGACCAAAAATCCTTTTCTTTGCATAAGGTCGGCAAGCCGTGCGACTCTGAGGTTATGCAGACGACGTCCTTCTTTTGAGAGAGAATTTTCGGTCGAAATCGTCGAACGCATTTCATCGCCATCAAGGACGAGGATTCGCCTTGACCATGGGTGATGTTCATCGGAATGTCGTTTGTTCCAGTGTTGCTCGAAGCCTTCAGCAAGTGTCGTTTTCCCGGCCCCGCTGTTGCCGGTGAGCCAGAGAATGGGAAAGGGTTGTTGTGTCATGATGTTGTCGGAATTTTCTTGGTACTCTCGTAGAGAGACTTTCGGATATCCGTTGCGGAAATCGCTTCGCTCGCTGCATCGAGCCGGATCAAGTCGTATCCGACATCGCGTCCGATATAGACGGTGAGGTCGGCATCCGGATCGTCGATCTCCCGAATGACAATGCGTTCGTCATTCTTGAATTGCATGCGAATCAATGCTTTCCTTTTCGCCGCATCGAAAGGATTTTTGTCGCTTGGATTAGTATTGCGGAGCAGGATGATGCATCGATCATTCTCCGCAAGAATATGTTGGACGCATTTTGCATGCCCTTCATGAAAAGGCTGAAATCGGCCGATGAAGAGTCCAGTCTTCATACTGAATGAAGATTCTGATCATAAAAATTTGCGAGTCAAGTGTTTCTCGTCCCGGCGATGATCGTGTGACTGTTTTGTGCACACGTCAAACACTGTAGGATCGTACTATGGTCAATGTCGCGGTCATTATTGTCAGTCACAATTATGGTCGCTTCCTTGCCGAGGCCATCGAGAGCGTGATCCGGCAAAGCATTCCGCCCGCATTCGTTGTGGTCGTCGATGATTCTTCGGTTGATGAGACGAAGGAAGTAGCGTTGCGGTATGCCTCGAGCGGCGTTACGTATCTGCGTGGCGAGTGGAGGAATGTCGGTCAGGCAAGAAATGCTGCACTGAAGAACATCCGTGCCGAATTTCTGGTCTCTCTGGACGCGGATGACAGGTTGCATCCGGATTACCTCGCGGAAGGCATTGTGGCGTTGCAGAATGCTCCTGCCGCCGCCATTGCGTATCCCGATCATCAGTGTTTCGGAAGCAGGTCAGACTTTCTCCGGAGGCCTGATGCTTTTGATTGGAGAATCTTTGACCGCAGCAATCATATGAGTGCCGTATCGATGGTACGCAGAGATGCGTTGGTGCAGGCAGGTGGATGGTGCGAAGCTCCAAAGCAGCATGCCGATTGGATCACCTGGAGACGGATTCTCTCGCTTGGCTGGACGGCCGTTCGTAGTGCCGGACTTCATTTCTACCGAATCCACGATACAAACATGCATAGAGAGTACGAACAAACGATTCCTTATGCTATGCGATCGGGCTTTCTTACGGAACCGACGACGTTTTGTCTTTCGCTCTCCGGTCGTTCATTTGCCTGGCCATCGATGCGTCAATTTCTCGACCAACAAATCTTTTCGCATGCTCTCGTGCATCTTGTGGTTCTCGACACGTCGCACGATTCTGCATTCAGTGCGGGCGTTCGATCGTGGATTGCCAATTGCGATTACCCAAACATCAGTTACCTTCGACAGCATGTCGCAAGGAACGGGATTGCCGATCTGCCGCGAGATGTGGTGGCGCAGGAAGTGAGGGATGCATGTGCAACGATATACAATATTTTTTCCAGAAAAGTACGGACCCCTCTTGTTCTGTTTCTTGAAGATGACGTTATTCCTCCAGCGGATGTTTTTTGGAAGCTTGCATCGCAGATGAGTTATGACACGCTCAGCGTCTCGGCTCACTACCGTCATCGGCATCGCGATCAAGCTGTCGTCTGGAGTTGGAATGAACAAGGGAAGCCCGTCGATGCGCTTGACGATGCGGGCGTACAACAAGTCGGAGGCAACGGATTCGGATGTGTCGTGATGCGAGGTGAGGTCATTCGTCGTTCGATCTTCAGAAGCGCTCCTCCGCTTTGGAATTTTGATCAGGATTTCTATCACACTTGGGTGGTTCGGGAAAAGTATCAGGCACTCGTCGATTGGGATTGCCGCTGCAAGCATCTTCTTTCTTCGGCAGAATGGCGTTAATGTCATCATCAAAGGCTCTTCCGCGCATTCTTCTCTTGATCGACAAGAGGGGATGGGCGTTTGAGACGATCGCAAAAGCCATTGCTTTGCATGCATCGGATCGCTTTCGTTTTGACATTCTTGCTTCCTGCGACATCGCTTCGATTGATGTGTCGACGTTTGACCTCTTGCATGTATTCTATTTTGCTGAGCGTATGCATCTGCCGTTTCTCGATGGAAGAATCAAGGTCATCAAGAGCGTCTATAGCTTCCGTTGGCAGCTTGCAGGATTGTCACCCGAAGATCTGTCTCAAAAACATCTGAGCGAGGCACATGCCGTAAGTGTTCCGAATTGTCTATTGGCGAATATGCTTTCCACTCTTCCGGCGCCAGTGTTCCATACTCCAGAAGGCATCGATACTGCTCTGTTCAAACCTTTTCCTTCCCGTGAAGGTCCGATCGTTTTCGGTTTTGCAGGAAAGACGAGTGATCCGGTAAAGCAGTACTCTTTCGTGGTATCAGCCTGCGAGCGTCTTGGTACTCTTCTCACTGCTGACGGTTCCCTTCCGCACGATGCGATGCCGAATTTCTATCGTGACATCGACGTGCTCGTGTGCGCATCACAAGCCGAAGGTTCGCCGAGACCGCTTCTTGAAGCGATGGCTTGTGGTAAATTTCCGGTCACGTTTCCTGTCGGTATCGCACGGGAGCTCATCGAGCAAGGAGTAAACGGTTTGATTGTGGAGGATGTCTCGCTTGCAGGGCTTCGCGAAGCTTTGCGCTGGTGCACCGATCATCCCGATTTTGTCCGCGATGCATCGTTGCAGAATGCCGCAAGGATGCAGGGGCGCGACTGGGGCAAGGTGATGCGGGCGACAACCGATATGTATGCTTCCGTTCTCCTATGATCACTTTCCTGCATCAGTTTCTGCGGAAGATGTTTCCGCGTCGTGCATCCCGAATCGTTGATGTCTCGGTTGTCATACCTTGTCATAATTACGGTCAGTATTTGTCGCGTGCGATTGAGAGCGTGCTTCGACAGACCCTGAAGCCGCATGAGATTCTTGTCATTGACGATGCGTCGAGCGACGACACGAAAAACGTTGCCTTATCGTACGTTTCAAAAGGAGTCTCGTATTTGCGAGTTGAACATAGGGATTTATCGATGACGAGAAATGCGGGAACCCGGCATACGCACGGATCTTTTGTTCTTTTTCTCGATGCGGACGACTACCTTGCGGACGACTACATCGAGAAATGTTACGAAGCGTGTACGGACAATTGTGTAGGATTTTCGTACGGCGACGTGCAGAAATTTGGTGACAGCGACGTTTTCCGTCGTTCACCAGATTTTGATCCTGCACTTCTCTCGCGCTCGAATTATATCTGCTCTCACGCACTTATCCGTCGTGATGCACTCGTGCTGTCGAAGGGCTATCGGAGCATTCCTCACATCATGGAGGATTGGGATTTCTATCGTCGTGCAGTCTCACTCGGTTTTATCGGCAAACGTGCGGATACTAAAAGTTTTTACTTCATTCATGCAGACAGCATGTTGCAGAAGCATAAGGCAAGCTCGCATTTTACCTATTGTAATGATGCTGCGATTTTCTTCAATCCAGTGACGATCGGTATTATTGCCGAAGAAGCGACTGAGACTGCAACTTCAAGCATCTTGAATGAACTCTCGAACATGAGGTTTGATCCCGCTTTGATTCATCTGCACGTTTGCACGGTATTGCCGAATAGTACGGTCGATTCCGCGCTTCGTTCTTCATTGATGAATCTGCCTTTCCGATCGATACAACACTCTTCTGTTCATGCAGAGCAACAGGATATGCGTATTCGACTCGCATGTACTCGGATTGTTTTAGAGTGTAATACCGAATACCTTTGGATGAGGTCTGCTCACGTCTCTCTGCCGAGGGATGCTCTTCAACAGTTATTGACTGCAATGGATCCGCATACTGTTGCTGTCGTGTTCAAAACAGGAGACGGCATCGAAAGCAGCTCTGAAAGGGGATTTGATTGTACGCTTTTTCGCATACACCCTCTTCGTTCGGTTCTCAGTGCTCCGATGAACATTGCCGGTGATGAGGGCATTTCATTTGAGGAGTCACTGCTTCTTCGTCTTCGGGAATACGGCAAAATTTGTGTGACACAGTTATCGTGCAAAGAGAAATGTTGCCTTACGGAAGCTTTTGCCGTGATAGTCTGAATGCCATTCGAAATTCAAAACTTCCGTGCACGAAAGTGAGAAAGGTGGAGAGCGAAGGTCAATGCCTCTGTACCCTCCGAGTTCGCAATCCGTATTGGTTGCGGTATCGATGCAATTGGTAATGAGTGCGAAACGGAAGCGACTGAGTGTGGTCAAGAAAGACTGAACGTCGGTTGTAGGCCAATGTTGCAGTACGTCTTTGACGATAAGTAAATCTGCTTCCGGAAGCGCTGATTTCGGACCGTCGACGATTGCAAAATCGATGCGATCTCTTCCAAACACATCTCGGTTTTTTCGAATGACTTCCGGAACAATGTCGACACCGAGGTAGTGTGTGTTGCTCCAGTCGATGAGTTTCGAGAATTGCCAGTCACCGCAGCCGAAATCGACAACGGTACGTATGTTTTTTTCTTTGAGAAATTGTTGCAGATACTCACGGTAGATCAGTGTATTTTCCGCGCGCGACCCTTCTCCAGATCCTCCTTTCCACGCATCGCGTGCATAGATCGAGCAGAAAACATCCCGTGCCGATGAAGTTGATGACACAGTCATGATTTTTTTTGATGGTACATGGATGAATCCCAGACATTCGCAATGACTTCTGCCGGATTTTTCATGAAGGGCTGCAAGATCTTGTTTGCATACGCTTTGTCTGTGCCGATGCGGGGGTAATGTACCAACGTGAGTGGAATGTCGTGTTCGAGGCAGAGCAGGATGAACGTGTAGACACTGAAGTACTGAAAATACGTTTTCTGGATGCTGTTGATATATCGGATTTCTTCGGGGGAGACGCCCGTCATCATTTGGGTGATGGATGCGTTGCGCTCTGCGGGGTTTCTCATACACAGGAAGACATGTTTCGGTTTGTACCCTGCTGCAATCCAGAAGCATGCCGTATCGCAGAAGCGGGGATCTTTCACGACGCTCGGCCATGCGCGATCGAATGATGATCGTTCTTGCTCCGCAATGTGGTTGATATCGGGCATTGTGGATTCATCCGGATTCTTTGTCTTCCAGAGAATATCGAGTTGCTTCTGCAAACGTATATTGACCATTGCGAAATCAACATCTTCCAGTCCTCCGCCAATCGGCTGATTCTTCCCTATTGCTTCCGATTGTACTCCTCCAAGATCATAGCCGGCTTTCTGAAAAACGTGGGCTAGGAACGTCGTTCCCGATCGTCCGGGTCCGGTGATGACGTATTCAAGTGTGCCGTGCTTTGTATTCGATTGTTCCATAACACGAAGGAGGCAGTTCATCGTACCTGCTTCTCTATTTTTTTTGCAACGGATCTTCCCCCTCTTCGTAATGGCTGTATTCAAAAGGTTGCATTTTTTCTCGAGGACACATTCCCTTGGGAGTCATATCTGTACCTGCACAAGCGATATATGTTTTTCGGTCTTTCGGAGTGCTTGCGACTGGAGGATGTAAGCATTCATGAACGCTCGTAAAATCTGCATAGTGCAGCGCTCGCAGCAATGAAGCTTCGGTTAACCAGAAACTGTCTTCGTTCGTGAGTGCCGCCCACAACGCCCCTTCGATTTGCTTAGGTGTTGCGGAGCGTCTGTGTTCTAAGAACGTGCGTCCTTTCCATTCGATCTTTTCGCTCATGAACGTTTCTTCGGGCATAAGACTGATATGCGTATCGATGATGCACAGGTTCTTGCATACTGATCGTAGTTTTCTGAGAAAAGGAATGAGATCGAGAGACGGCAAATGGTAGAACACGCCGAGACACAGAATCACGTCGAAATATCCGTGTATTTCGGGGCACAGAGTTCGGATGTCGTTTTGTATGAACGTGACGTTTTGAAGATTCAGCGCATCGCGTGCGAATTCCGCTTTTGCGATATTCGCTTTTCTGCCGTCGATGCCCACGACTTCTGCACCCCAGAGCCCGAATTCAATGCTGAAACCTCCCTCAAGACATCCCAGATCCAGCACTCGTAGCTCTGCGATCGGTCGCCGAAGAAGATCCGATACGATTTGCAGATAGCGACGGGAACGGATGCGGCTCATAGGTTCGTCTTCGGCGCGCAGAGTCCATAGTTCGTTCGGCAGGCGGATGTTGTGTGCGGTCCATGGTCCGTACTCGCGTACAATTGCTTCCTTCCGGAGAATAAGTTCTTCGTGGGTCATGGAGTTACCCTAGCACAATCGTTTCCTGTGGTAGTATCCGACGCCTGTGCATGCCAGTTTGGATCATTTTTGGCAAAATCTAATCCTACCGCTTTTTGAAGCCGCCGGGGTGACATCGATGCTCGAGATTGGGTCTGGCTCCGGTCGCAATACGAAGAATCTTATCGCGTATGCAAGAATGAGATCGGGCGTGCTGTTTGCCATCGATCCCAGTCCGCAGTTCGATGTGTTCGAGTGGCGCATGGAATACGCCGACACTCTACGATTTTTTGAGGAAACCAGTCTGGATGCACTCGCACATATTGAAGGCCTTTTCGATGCCGTTCTCATCGACGGTGATCACAACTGGTATACCGTCTTCCATGAATTACAGAAGCTCGACAGTCGCATTGCTCCTTCGGACACTTTTCCTCTCACGATTCTTCATGATGTGGGATGGCCGTACGCACGTCGTGATCAATATTGCGATCCAGACGCTGTTCCTTACACATTTCGTCAGCCGTATGACAAGAAGGGCATTGTCCCTGGCCAAAACGATCTTCTGTCAGGGCACGGTATGAATCCTGCTCACTGGAATGCGGCTTCAGAACATTCCATTCGAAACGGAGTTCTTACGGCCGTCGAAGACTTCCTGTTGCAAAGCAAGCGAAATTTTTTGTGGACTCCGATTCCGGGATTCTTCGGTCTTGGCATTCTTGTCGACAAGGCCTTGCTTGAGAAAAAACCTCTTCTTCGTTCGTTTCTTCTTCAGCTAGAACTGCCGGATGTCGTGCGTCGTCATGTCCAGTCATTGGAGGAGGAGCGCATCAAACTTGCGATCGAAGTGGCGGAGGTACACAGGGAAGAAGAAAGTTCTCGTCAAGTGTCCAGTGCTGTGCAGCAAGAACTGGAGAATATGCTGAAGCAGGAGAAGGCTGCAAGGCGTATTCAGGAGCAATCGCTGGAACAATTGAGGAATGAAAAAAGTCTGCTTCTTGCGCGTTTCGGTGATGTCGAGAGGGAACTCGCTCTCTCCCGCTTTGTTCGTGATTCACTCGGGAAGGAAATGAAATTGCTTGAAAGCGATCTTCATCGGGTGTGGCATTCCAGAAGCTGGAAGCTCACTCGTTTTCTGCGTGTTTTGGAGCCAAAAATACGACGTCTCTTGAGAAGAGAGAAACATGCTTCAGCTGTCGTGCCCGCAATTGCTCCCGTAGTTCAGACAACAAAGAAGATGACATTCTGTACGATCGTTTCCAGAAATTTTCTCGCTTATGCTCGCGTGCTTGCGTCTTCACTCCATGTGCAGCATCCCGATGCCGAGCTCATTGTTCTTCTGGTAGACGATCTCGGAGAGGGATTTTCCGGTCTTAATGAAACGTTTACGATTGTTCCCGTCTGCGATATTCCTCTTCCCGATCGAGATTCATTTTGCTTTCGATATGGCATGCGCGAGTTGCATACTGCGGTGAAGCCCTTTTTTCTTCAGTGGATTTTTGAGAATCGTTCCGCCGATCAGATTGTCTACCTCGATCCGGATATTCTCGTCGAAGCCCCTCTTTTTTCGGTACAAACTGCACTTGCTTCGCATTCGATTGTTCTCACTCCGCATGTGCTCACACCGATTCAGGACGGTCTTCGGCCTTCCGAACATGATGTGCTGCGAGTCGGTGTCTTCAATCTCGGATTCATCGGTCTATCCAGAAATTCTGTGACTTTGGATTTTCTGCATTGGTGGCAGCGGAAGGTGACGGATGATTGCACCGAGGAGCCAAATCGGAATGTCTTCTTCGATCAGCGATGGATGGATCTTGCCCCCGTTATTTTTCCCGATGTCACCGTTCTACGAGATGCATCGTGCAATGTCGCGTACTGGAATTTGCACGAGCGCAATGTTGCCTGGCAGGACAAACGTTGGATGGTGAATGGCAGCCCTCTGACCTTCTATCACTTCAGTGGCTTCAGACCTGATACACCGGATCGAATGTGTAAGTACGATCACAGTGATCGTAGTCTTGAGAAGTATCCTGCTCTTCAACCCTTGCTACAGCAGTATGCAGACGCTCTTCAACGTCATGGATGGAATGACACCAAAAATATTCCCTATTTGTTCGCACGATTTCGTAGTGGTATGCATATTCCAGCCTTTGCGCGTCGACATTTTCACATGCTGTCTTTTCACCAAAGAATGCGCTTTGGCAACCCTTTTGCAACCGGCGTCGGTTCGTATGTTGAATGGCTGCATTCCGAGCATACGCGTACGAATTCCGGCTTTCCTCTGAGCAATGCTCATTCTCTGCTGTGGAAGGGCAGCATGGTTCTTTCCCGGCAATTTCCCCATTTTGGGGATCAATTTGCAGAATGGCTACACTCTTCGGAGCGTCGCTCGGTGTTTCCCGATGTTCCGGAAGAGTTTTTTTCATCGTTGAAACGCATTCGGAAGATTCACTCCACATTGTCTGTTCATGAAATTTTTATGCGACGGAATTCATTCCGTTGGTATCGTTTTTGTACCGAGTGTGCCCGCCGACTACTGCCTCGCAGTTTTTTCATGTTGGTTCGAAGCCATTTCTCCATGCGTGATCTTCTGCCCCGCAGTCAAAGAAAAAAAGTGTGCGTCCCGCGTCCCGCAGGGATCAATGTGGTTGGTTCATTCACATCAGGTACAGGGGTCGGACAGGCATCCCGGTTGCACGTTTTGGCTGCCGAAAAAGCAGGCATTCCTTTGACGCTTCATAATCTTGAATCTCCCTTTGAAGACAGAGTGCAGACTGCGCTCCAATCTCGTTTTACATCCGAGTACACCTACGGAACCACCCTTCTGCATATGAATGCGGATCGTCTTGCTTCTTTTTTGAGAGCTGAAGATCCTTCGGTGTTGACGTGTTACAGGAGCATCGCGTACTGGGTGTGGGAACTGTCGCGTTTCCCGCGTCAGTACCGTTTCGCAGCAAAGTGGTTCGATGAAATTTGGACACCCAGTCGTTTCTCAGCGGATGCGATCGCATTCTGTGTGGATTGTCCCGTCCATGTGATCCCTCATCCCGTATACGTTTCCGAAGGACAGCAGTTCGGACGGGAACACTTCGGCATCGGTAAAGATGCATTCGTTTTCTTGTTCGTCTTCAACTGTCAGAGCGTCGCCGAGCGTAAGAACCCCGAAGCAGTCATCGAAGCTTTTAAGAACGCATTCTCTCCGGATGAGAACGTTCAACTTGTCTTGAAATTCAGCAACGCGAAAGAAAACCCCTTGCTTCACGCTCGTCTTTCAGAACATGCACATGGACATAATATTCTCTTTCTCAGCTCTTTTTTTACAAATCAACAGGTTGACGATCTTCTTCGCTGCTCTGATGCGTATGTTTCACTGCACCGTTCGGAAGGCTTCGGTCTCACGATTGCTGAAGCGATGTTCCTCGGAAAGCCCGTAATTGCCACAAATTATTCCGGCAATGCCGAATATATGACGGAAGCAAACAGCATGCCGATCGGCTACAAACTTATTCCTCTTTCTAAACATTATCCTCCCTATCGTAAAGGCAATGTTTGGGCTGACCCCGATATCAGCGAAGCAGCTGCAGCCATGAGGCGCCTTTTTGATGATCGGTCATTTGCGTCGGCACTCGGTGCGAGAGCTGCAGTCGACATGAGAAAGACCCATTCCCCTGAGGTCATCGGCAAACTGATGAAAGAACGGCTATTCCGATAGTGAAGGCTTCCAAGGACCGCAGTCTTCACGCACGATTTTTCCGGCATTCATGAAGAGAATCCGATTGCAGATTTTTTCGAGGCTCTTCAGTCCATGGTGAACGATAATCACTGTTTTCCCTCTTGAGCGCAGTGAGTCCATTTCCTCCTTGCAGATGCTTTTAAACGCTTCATCGCCCACCGCCAGTATTTCGTCAAGCAGGTAAATGTCGGACTCCGTTCTCATGATGGTGATGAACGCGAGACGCAATCTCATTCCGGTGCTGTAGCACTTAATGGGAAGGTCGCGGTGAGTAGACACTCCTGCACGTTCGATGATGTCGTTCGTTTGCCCCTCGATAGTTGCAGGATCAACCCCGTGGATCAACCCGTGCAGGTAGATATTTTCGACGGCTGATCTCTCCGGATGGAAGCCGACACCCAAATCGAAGAAGCAAGAGAGTCGACCGTTGGCGGAGACCGTTCCGGTGTCCTGAGGCAGCAAGCCTGCCAAGATACGCAGGAGTGTTGTTTTTCCGCTGCCATTCGGTCCGTACAGACCCACCCACTCCCCTTTGTCGACAGAGAGAGAAATATTTTCCAGCACCTTCAGTGACCAGCGCCGCCGATGCGTGCGCCAGCGCAGAATATGATCTTGCAGCATTGTCGACGGAAAGACGTACTGTTCGTACGTCTTATGGATGCCGTTGCAGGAGACAGCGGAGAGATTCATCAGTATTCCTGAACAAAGTAGCGGCTTCGTTTGTGGAAAACCATTGCTCCGAGACCAAAGAGCAGCAGGCAGATGATACTGAACACGATTGTGTGGAGAATGCTCGGAACGCCGAGCGTATCGGGATACAGGATGGATCTTCTCGCGTCATGGAGGAGTATCGAGAGCGGCTGGAAGCGAATGAAGATGTCGAAGAGAGACCACAGAGATACTTTCAAGGATCCGGAGAAGAGGTTGAAGAAATCCTGCGTAACGGTCGCTTTCGGTGTGTAGGGATAGATGACGGGAGTGAGCCAGAAGAAGACTTGCAGGGCAATGCTCCATAGGTGTTGTAGGTCGCGATACTTCAACGCGTAGGAGCTGAGGAGCATACCGATCGACAGACTAATAAGTGTTGCTTGCACGAAGAGCACCGGAATATAGAGAAGTCCCGGCGTTGGCGCTATTCCCATCAGCAGTGCGATGCCGAGGAAGATGATGAAATAGCAGAAGAGGATGAGTACATGAGTCCATCCGACGGAAAGAATGAGAAGTATTCTCGGGAAAACCACTTTCTGGATGATTGCCGCTTTCTCGTGGAGCATCGTCATGCAGTTGCCTGTTACGAGAGAAAAGTGTTCCCAGAGGATGAGGCCGAGAAAGAGGTAGAGATGATAAGAGGGGATATTCTTAATGAACGGATTGAAGACATGGAAGATAACGAAAAATTTGAACAGCGGAATGATGAACGACCAAAGAAAACCTAAAAATGATCCTCGGTATTTGAGAAGAAAATCGGCGAAGCCCATCGCAAGGACGACGCGAACGCCGTGTTTCCAGGAAAACTGTGAACGCATCGACATGGCGGCATTCTACTCTTCTTCGCCCTTTACACGATGTCGCTCTTCAGAGGATCGAGAGCGTTGATCCCGCTTGCAATCCCGGATGGAGAATCGGCCGCTTTCCATTCGCTCGTTTCGCGCGTTTCCGGCAGGAACCGGAGAAGCGGGAGCGGCAATGCACTCGAGAGGATGGCGATCCACATTACGATGTCAAGATTTGCGTAATCTGATGCAAGGGCGTCCGTTGCGCCGTGTACGTGGAAGATCGTCGTGAGTGCAGCACCCCCGAGATCGCTTACCGCAAGCCCGATGTTCATGACGCTTGCAAGGAGCGCAAACATCGTCGCCTCCATTCCCTTCGGACAGAGTCTTGCAGCGAGAACCAGGAGTGGCAAGAAGCCGATTTCCTGCAATGCTCCGCCGATCGCCGTATCGGCGATTGCGAAGAATTCGGGGCTCATGCCGAGGAGTGCGTACCAGCCGTAGACGAGTCCGAGGGTTGGCAGCGAGAGTACGATGCTCAGGATCACGATCCAGAGGAAGAGTGTGCGGAGCGGAAGACTCAAGAGGAATTTTCTGAAGATCACGATGCCGAGGATCGCGGTGAGGTTGCTCACGAGTGAAAGCGTTCCGAAGAACTCCGGCTTGAATTTGAGTTCATCGATTAAAAAGTAACTGAAGGCTCCGCCGCTCGTTGGGGTCGATCTCCAGAGAAAGAGAAACAGGATCGACCAAAGAAGTGCCGGTGTGCACAGGGCTTTGATGTTCTTCAAAAAATCTCGGATGCTTGTTTTCAGCACTGTTGTATCGGGAGATTCCTCCATGAGGAGCGCAAAAATAGAGGTCAAGATCGGCAGACTTCCCGTGATGAAGAAAACGTTCCGAGCTCCGATGCTTTCGACCAGGACTCCGGAGAGATAGGAAACGACGATCGCTCCGGTCATGAGAGAGGCGCGACAAATTGTTTGCAGTTTCCCTGCTTCTTTCTGCGTCCTACTTCGTTCGGCGACGATGCCGTCTACAATGACGTCCGCCAGGGCAAAGCCGAGAGCAGACAGAAGACTTGCGGTGACCGCACCCGCAAACCCCATCACGGTCGTCGCCATCAGAAAATAGCCTGCAGATCCGCAGAGTCCTGCGAAGAAGAGGTATGGTTTTCGTCGCAGTTTCCAGATGGGCACACGATCGGAAATCATCCCGTAGATCGGCTTGATGCTCCAGGGGAGGATGGCGATCGAACCGAGGATCTGCACCTGTGCGATCGAAAGCCCGATGTCATCCTTGTAGAAGAACGTGGTTGCGACTCCGGCGAGGCTCGTTGCTCCCGCGATGAAATAGACGAAGGGGATCAGGAACGTGGTGAGATCGGTTTTCTGCATGAGATGAATTGTATACCTTCTCTACTGTGCCAAATGCACAGATAAGAATTTGCCAGATGTCCTCATGAAATCTTGCCACTGTCCGGCATACTCGTGTCCTTCACCTTCGTAGACGACGTATGTTGACTTTTTTCCGAATGATGTGAGTTTCTCGTGGAGAAACTCGGACCAAGCGATCGGCACATCTTTGTCGTTCGTGCCGTGAAACAGCAGCACGGGTGTTTTGATTTCACGTAGACGCGACAGCGAGGAGAGTGAGTCCCATGCCGATGGATTTCCTTCACGTGTGCCGAGTGCTGCAACCGTCCGGTCGCCCTCCGGTCGTTCTTTTCGCCATCTCACGAAGTTCTCCCATGCATCACTGTGTACTGGTGCATACAGCACGGCTGCGGAGACGAGCTCAGGATGACTCGTCAGAACATTCAGGGTCACGCCTCCGCCGAGCGAGTGACCGAGCATACCGATACGCTTTGTATCGATTGTCGGCAATGCGGCAGCTCGGATGGCGTAAATGGCATTCATACTGTCCATTGCATACTCGAAGCCCGCATCGTAGATCTCGCGGGTATCCGGACTCGGGTCGCTTTCGCGGTGACCACGGTAATCCGTATGAAGAACGGCGAATCCATGTCTTGCCATGTAATCCTGTTCGCGCTTCAGTCCTCGGCCTCTTGTGTACACAGTTGGATCGATGTATCCGTGGTTGAAGATGAGAAGAGGGAACGGACCTTTACCTTTTGGAATGTTGAGGATTCCGCTGATTTTGAGTCCATTACTCCTGTAAGAAATTGCATGTCTCGCGTAGGCATCATTGTCATCGAGGGTATTTTCTAGCACAAAATCGCTCCCTACGAGTCGCATCGACGAGAGGTGATCGATCGAGAGTACGCTTGGAACTTGTTCGATCGCAATTTCGGAAGCAAATGTTGATGCTTCCATCGCTTGATCCGAAGCCACATTAGGCGGAACTAGAGCTTTGCACCCTGTCAGTGCAATACACCCGAGAAGCATGAGTTGTATCCGCATGGCTGAAGTATGACACGATTCTAGAGCCAGCGACGCACCCGCTTCGTGTATTCATTGTATTGTTCCGAGAAAACCGTGACGAGCATAGCTTCCTCAAACGGAACGATGAACGAATTCACGATGACGAAGTAGAGAGGGATGACGATGAACGATGCGACAGAACCAAGAAGAAGGCACACGCCCAAAAGAACAATCATATTCGCCAGGTAGATCGGGTTTCGCGTATACCGAAAGGGACCGTTCACAATGAGCGTCGTCGGCTTTCCTGACGGTCGAATGTCCGTTTTGTGTCGAACAAAATGCGATACGGACAGTGTAAATTGCAGAAGGCCGAAGACGATCAACGGAATGCCGAGGAGTGTCCAAGGATACTCGATGACAGTTTGCAGCGGAAAATTTGAATGAAGAACGAGAGCGAAAATGATGCCGAGGACGAGAGAGCCGATGGGAATGAGATTGCGAACGGGAGACATAAAGCAAGTGTATCACTGTTTGGAAATCTTGACAGAGTGACGGAGCACTTCCACACTCAAGGGTATGGTAGAGATTACGAAAAGTAATACTCTCTCACTCGAGGCTTCGGAGCCGATAATAACTTCAGCCCCGCAGCCCAAATTATCAGAAAAATTTCGACACATGTATTGCAAGATTGCAGCCGGTGTGCTCCTCGCGATCTCTGCGAATGTTGCACGATCGGAAGACTTGCTGGAAGCCGTTTCTGAGACTCCGCCACGCAGGTTTTTGATTGGCGGCGGCGGTCATCTGCCCGAAGCAGTTCACAGAAAGTTTGTGAAAATGGCCGGAGGAAAGCAGGGGAAAGTACTTGTGTGCCCTAGTGCGAGTAAAGATGCGAAACATGATAAAAACATCGATTCTTACTGGAAGTGGCAACACGAAGTGGGAAAGGCAAAAATTATTCATGCAGATGAAGCAGAAGAAGCCGACAAGGATGAATTTGTCGAAGATCTGAACGATGCAACAGCTGTCTGGTTGAATGGTGGCGATCAAGGCGATCTTGTCGATCTCTATCGCAACACGAAATTTCATAAGGCATTGCAGAAGTTTTCCGAGAGAGGAGGACTGATTGGCGGCAGTTCTGCCGGAGCATCCGCCATGAGCAAGCTCATGATCAGAAAAGGATTGTTTGAGGCTGAACTAGACGAGGGGTTTGGTTTCGTTCCATGGGCGGTGATCGATCAACATCATCTGAGAGAAGGTCGCGCCGAGCGTTTACTTGGCGTTTCAAAAAAGCATCCGCAGCAACTGTGCTTCGGGATTAAGGATAGAACTGCACTCATTCTCAACTGGACTGCTCATAAAGTCATCGCAACCGTGATCGGTGATGAAGATGTACGAATCCTGAGAGATCAACAAGAGCTGAAGGTCTTGAAGGACGGGGATACGATAGATCTGGCTGATCTTCAGATGGTCATTCCTCCTCTCTCCACGAGAGTCCCTAACCAGTAGTGTGTTGCAAAACCGCAAGTGGTAATGTTCCCGCATCATCCCAGTCCAGTACCATCTTGAAGGCGGTTGCTTCGTCATTGAACGAAATCTTTGAAAGAATGTTTTCTTCCGGTCGTCTATACTGTTGGTATCTTTGAATTATGCAAAAAATTGTTCCCCATCTCTGGTTCAATAAGGAAGCGGTACAAGCCGCGGAGTTTTATGTTGCCGCCTTCGGTAGTTCGACAAGCTCACCACAGGCAGCCGGTTCGAAAATCACACACACGGCTGTGCTTCGAGACACACCGTCAGGGGATTGCGACATCGTCTCGTTCGATCTTGCTGGATATTCGTTCATGGGGATCAGTGCGGGACCGTATTTCAAGCTCAACCCATCGATTTCCTTCATGCTGAACTTCGACCCGTCGAATGATAAAGATGCACGCAAGAATCTGGATGCGCTCTGGTGCAAACTTTCTGATGGCGGCAAAGTTCTTATGCCGCTCGACACGTATCCGTTCAGCGATCATTACGGATGGATTCAGGACAAATTCGGTGTGAACTGGCAGCTGATGCTGACGAAGCCGGAACGCGAGTCGCGTCCGTTCATCACCCCATCACTCATGTTTACGGGTGACATCACGGGGAAAGCAAATGAAGCGATCGATTTCTATGTGTCAGTTTTCAAGGATTCTAAGCGCGGTCTGACTGCTCCTTATCCACCAGGCGCATCACCGGAGCCAGCGGCAAAGCTCATGTTTGCCGAGTTCATGCTGCAGGGTCAGTGGTTCACGGCGATGGACAGCGGCCACATGCACAAGTTCGGTTTCAGCGAAGCAATTTCGCTTCTGGTTCGTTGCAAGGACCAGAAAGAAATCGACTATTACTGGAACTTACTCTCCGCCGTCCCCGAAGCCGAGCAGTGCGGATGGCTCAAGGACAAGTATGGTCTCTCATGGCAGGTTTCGCCTGTTGACTTGGAAACGATGATGCAGAGCGGCGATCAAGAGAAAATCGCCGCGTCACGCAGGCATTACTGAAGATGAAGAAACTCGATCTTCTAACATTGAAAAAGACCTACGAGGCGTAGTAGGGCGGATATGCTCCCCGACGTGGCTTTTTCTAGAGCTGACAAAGCTTTTTTAGACCTCTCTCATCTAAATACGTTGATGTATCAAACTTTTCATTCCTCATCTCAAATGAGGTTTTCTTGAGTGGATTAATCCAAAAGAAAAAATTATATCGGTCGCCCTTTCCTACTTGCTTATATTTCTTACATAATCTTCCTAGTTCAAATGTGGATATTGTTAAGGTGTGAGGTGAGATAGTTCTCCTACCTGATTTTTTGTTTTCTTCTATGACGTAGATTAGAAAAATAAAATAGTCGGCCGTATTTTTGTGAACGACGTCTTTCTTGAAATAAAACCATCCTGTAGAACCAGCTCCATGGTCTTCTATTTCACTTTTCCGTGGTTCATATGCCCTGCTGCCTTTGACCTGAATCTTCAGCGCCTTTTTTGTATCCATATTCATTAAAACCAAATCCGTATCTTTCATTTGAGCATTGAGTGGCATAAACACTTCAAGATTTTTGGGAATAGAATTCCTTAGAATGCCTGCTGCAACTGCTTCATCAGTGTTTAATGCCCAAAAATTCTTATAAGCGCGTCCCATGAGAATAATTTGATCGGATACTTAAACAGCGGTGTGTTCTACAAGGGAAAACACTTTGCTCCACGCTTTTTGCAGCTCTTTTGAGCTTCCTCTGCAAAGCGCACCATTTCAGTTAACGCATGAAATTTGCTCTCAACGGATGCATACTTCATGCGCCGAAGGTGCTCTTTCTCAAAACCCGATGTGCGAGGCTTGGATGTTTTCATAAGCCTTTCAATTCTAGAAGAGCGACAACATCCTGTATATCTTTTTCACGATCAGAATCCTTTTTCATCGCA
Organism: Candidatus Peribacteria bacterium; assembly: GCA_943350395.1. Lineage (GTDB taxonomy): Bacteria > Patescibacteriota > Gracilibacteria > Peribacterales > Peribacteraceae > SICN01. The sequence continues at coordinate 44,846 of CALRAD010000001.1, read as the reverse complement.
ATAAGATCGTCGATGGAAACCACAGGAACTTCGAGCCCCCAGACTTCAGCTTTCATTCTGTGAGCAGAGAATTTTTCAAATTCCGCGGACTGTCCAACCAACACATCAATGTTAAATTGCGGCTCAGTCACGTGTATGAACGAATACGCAACGAGACCTTTTTCCTTGATTAGCGTGCGAACTTTATCAGAATCATCCAACTCCTGAATGGAGATAGGAAGTCTCTGTTGATACCCAAAGTCCTGCATGATTCGTGCCATCTTTGCCAAGTTTTCATGATCGAGTGCAAGGAGAATATCAATGTCATTCGTAAAACGCGGATACCCGTGCAAATTGACGGCAACACCACCGACGATAAGGTACTTCAGACCTTCCTTATTGAACGCGCGCAACAGTGATTGATAATCCGTCATAGAGAATGGCTCCCCCGACTGGATTCGAACCAGTAACCCCCTCGTTAACAGCGAGGTGCTCTACCGTTGAGCTACAGGGGAATGAATGAGAGTAAAAGAGCGCGTAGTAGTTACTATTCAGCCAAAGGTGGATCCTTCGCTCCGCTGATGCGGAGCTTCCCCCTTTGCCTCTGGGCTTCGGGGGACAGGTCGGCCTGCAGGCAGGGGAATAGTCTTTTCTAAGGAACGAACGCTGGCAGAGTATAGGAACAATTCGCTCTCTGCGAAAGTCCTAGATTGCTCAGCCTATAACCTATAACCTATGCCCTGTTCTATGGCGAAACAACTCATCACACCCCGCGCACTGAATTTTCCGCAGTGGTATCAGGATGTCATTGCACATGCGCCGGATCTGTATGACGAGTCTCCGGTTACTGGCTGCATCACATTCGGTCCGCTTGGAACGCGTCTTTGGCAGTCGATCAGAGATTTTTTGGATCCGAGATTTCGTGCCATGGGAGTCGAGAATATCTTGCTTCCGACACTCATCCCGGAGAGCTTCTTTCTCCGTGAGAAAGAGCACGTAGAGGGTTTTGCACCGGAAGCGGCAGTTGTGACGCATGCAGGCGGGAGCAAGCTCCCAGAGCCGTATTACGTTCGACCGACGTCCGAGCTTTTGTTCGTGGACTGGTACGGACGATCTGGAAAAGTACAGAGCTACAGGGATTTGCCGCTACTTGTAAACCAGTGGGGAAGTGTTGTTCGGTGGGAGAAGCGCCCGAGGGCATTTCTTCGGACGACGGAGTTTTACTGGCACGAAGGTCATTGTCTTTTTGCGACAAAAGAACAGTGCAGGACATTTACGCTCGGTATTCTCGATCTTTTTGCAGAGCTTTGCGAAGAAGTGCTTGCGATTCCTGTGATCCGAGGCGACAAGCCGAGTCACGAGAAGTTTGCGGGTGCTGATAACACGTTCACCATCGAGAGTATGATGCAGGATGGCAAGGCACTGCAGATGGGAACAAGTCACATGCTGTCGCAGAACTTTCTGATCGATGCTGATGGCAGCCCGCGCGTGTCATTCCTGAATGAGAAAGAAGAGCGCACCGTTCCGTACTACGATTCTTGGGCGGTGAGCTCACGCCTGATCGGAGCGATGATCATGACGCATGGAGACGATGACGGCATTGTGATTCCGCCAAAGGCTGCGGCAGTCCAAGTGTGTATTCTCCCGATTTTTGGTCCTGATGCCGCAGAGAATGAAAAAGTCTTGAAGGCAGTGCGAGATCTTGCAGTGTCCATCAGCAAATCGAAAACGATCTATGCGGTGCATGGCAGAGCCAATGGATTCGAGGAGACCGCAGGAGAGATCACTGTTCGTATTGATGCGAGGGATGCGCGCCTTGGAGATAAAACATTCCATCAGATTAGAATGGGTACGCCTATTCGAATTGAGCTTGGTGCTCGAGATCTTGCGGAGAATTCCTGCATGATCAAGAGTCGCATCAGAAGCCGTGATGATGCGCAGAAGGTGTCTTTGTCGGATGCACCGAAGGCAGTCGAAAAGATGCTAGACGAGGATCAGAAGACTCTGTTCGCAAGAGCACTGGAAAAGAGATCGAAGAATATTGCAGAACCGGAGAATTTTGCAGACCTGAAAGCTGCGCTCGAAGCGGGTCAGTGGGCACTCGTTGCGTGGGATGGGACGAAAGAGACAGTAGAGAAGCTGAAGGCGGAGACTTCGGGAGGAACGTATCGCTGCTTCGCATTTGACGGGAAAGAAGATGCCAATGGGATGATGGATCCCGTCTCCGGAAAACCTAGTGCATTTGCGAAGAGAATTTACGTTGCGAAAGCGTACTAACATGCCCACGTTTGAAAGTATTCTTTCGGCGTATGACTACAAGTTTCCGTCTGAACTGATTGCAAAAGAGCCCGTCTCTCCGAGGGACTCGGCGCGTTTGCTTGTCTACGATCGAACAAGTGATGCAGTATCGTTCGATTCGTTTGCAAGCATTTGTGACTACCTTCCTCAAAACTGCGTTGTCGTCTTCAATAAAACCAAAGTTATTCCTGCAAAAATGACACTGAAAAAGTATACGGGAGGACTGATCTCGGCTTTGTATCTCGAGACTGTCGGAAGTGCCATTCGCGTCTTAGCTTCGGGCTCTCTTAAGCAAGGAGATATTTTACGATGGGCGAAAGGCCTCTCATTTACAGTCAAGCATCGTCATGATCAGCAGGCAATCCTTACGCCGTCATTTCCCATCGAAGAATTGATCCAGAATCTTCTTCTGCATGGAGAAACACCTTTGCCTCCGTATATGAAAGATTCACCACTTCCCGAAGCAAGAAGACGTAGCGAGTATCAGACTGTTTATGCCTTAGATCAGGGCTCCGTGGCTGCTCCAACAGCCGGTCTTCATTTCACTCAGGAATTGATCAAAAAAGTTATACAATCAGGAAGATCAGTTGAGTATATTACGCTTCATGTAGGGCTCGGAACGTTTGCACCTCTCACTGAAGATCAGGTAAAAAAATGTATTTTACACGAGGAATTCTATTCAATCGATCAAGAGACTGCGGAGAGACTGGCATTGGCGAAAAAAGAAGGGAGAAATATTGTCGCAGTTGGAACGACAACCGTTCGCACATTGGAATCGGCATCATATAAGGGCGTGATTACAAGACCGCAGGGGTCAACGAAGCTTTTTCTGACAGAAGATTCAAAGCTGCACTTTGTCGATTCGCTCATCACGAATTTTCATGTGCCCAAATCGAGCCTCCTGATGCTTGTTTCGGCTTTTACAGGGAGGAAGAAATTACTTGAGCTATACAAGCAGGCGATTGACCAGAAGATGAGGCTTTTTTCTTTCGGAGACGGTATGCTGATCCTCTGATTTTGCCTCACCCCCGACCCCTCTCCCAGCGCTGATGCGCTTGGGGAGAGGGGGGCACCGCTACTAAGAAAAAGTTTGCTCAAGAATGATAAGGGCTCCCCCTTCTCCCCAGCCTCAGCGGGAGAAGGGGTTAGGGGATGAGGCGCTTCGCGCGTGTACGTATTTCTGCTAGGATACCGCGGCTTGTCTCTCAAAATCGGAATCGTAGGCCTCCCAAACGTTGGAAAATCAACGCTCTTTAATGCACTCACGCGCAGCCATGGAGCTCAGGCGGCGAACTATCCGTTCTGCACCATCGAGCCGAATATCGGCATCGTCGAAGTACCCGACGAAAGACTGCAGCAACTTGCGGCGATTATTACTCCGGAGAAAGTCGTTCCAGCCATTGTTGAGTTCGTTGATATTGCAGGTCTTGTGAAGGGTGCAAGCAAAGGAGAAGGACTGGGGAACGCCTTTTTGTCGCATATTCGTGAAGTTGATGCCATCTGTCATGTCGTCAGAATTTTTGATGGCGGAGAGATCATCCACGTCGAGGGTACGATCGACCCGAAGCGAGATAGAGAAATTATCGAGGCAGAGCTCATCATCGCCGATCTCGACAAAGTGTCGAAGAAGATTTCGAAGATCGACGGTGGAGCGAGGTCGGGAAACAAAGAACTTGTGAAGGAACTCGATGTACTTACGAAAGTAAAGTCTGCTCTCGATTCGGGAAAGCTTGCATCGACTGTTGTCATTGATAAAGAACTACAGCCGATTCTCAAAGGCTTGGAGTTGCTTACTTCTAAGAAGATGATTTACGCCCTGAACACAGACGAGAAGTCGATTGCAGTGCTGCCAATCTCAGAGGCGAAAGCAAAGGCAGGACTTTCGGAATCCGATACTGCCGTCTTGGTTTCTGCGAAACTCGAAGAAGAACTGATCGAACTGAGCCCCGAGGATGCACTTGGGATGCTTAAGGAGCTTGGTATAGCGACATCAGGATTGGATCGTCTGATCCATGGAGCCTACGATGCCCTTGGTCTTCAGACGTACTTCACGGCAGGAGTAAAAGAAGTTCGAGCGTGGACGGTGAAGAAGGGCGCAACTGCACCCGAAGCAGCGGGCGTGATTCACACGGACTTCGAGAAAGGGTTCATCAGAGCAGAGACAATCAGCTTTGCTGATTTTATTGCCTGCGGAGGAGAAGCGAAGGCGAAAGAGGCAGGAAAGCTTCGAGTGGAAGGCAAAGAATATGTTGTCAAAGACGGCGACGTGATGCACTTCCGTTTCAATGTTTAGCCTATGCCATTCATCCCGAGAGAAGAATTGTTTGTCTGCGAACATTGCGGAGAGCAGGTAAATCCGCTCGGGAAGGGAACCTATCGAGATCATTGCCCCAAATGCTTGTACTCGAAGCATGTAGATAGGGACGGGCCTGGGGATCGACTTTCTTCCTGCCTTGGTCTCCTCGAACCTGTCTCGGTTGATCAAGAGAGTAAGAAAGGATTTGTGATCGTCTACAGATGCCTGAAGTGCGGAAAAACCTCTAGGAATAGGGCTGCACAGGATGATCATCTTTTGGATTTCATGAATCAACATTCAAATATTTTCTAGAAAACTATATTCACTGATCAAAAAAAGTATTCACTTATAGTCTCATATTTCAGGGCTCAATGCAATTATGAAGATCTGAATAAATCAAGTATTTGCTGCTGCAATGCTGGCTTTAGACTGAATACTTCTGAGACATTGCCACTAGGTATTTGGTCTGAGCCTTTCGACTGATTCTGTATTTTTACGGCAAGCTTCGGTTCATGCCCCTTCGTGTCCACCGTGATATCAAATGATCCTTTTGTCATCGAATCTTTGATTGATTCCGAAGAATGTTCGAGTGCGCTGTCCAGACCTTTTTCCTGAATGAACGCCTTGATTTGTTCTTTGGCTTTCTCTCGAACCCTTGGTTCATTCTCCAGAGCCAGCTTTGCTTCGGCAAACTCTGCATTCTTTGTCATTTCTCGCTCAAGATCTTCGGGTCCTTTCACCTTTTCGCGAAGTCTTTCATATTCTGCAGGGCTGCGAAGTCTCTTTCGGATCTTCTCACGCTCGCGACTTGGAAGATGATCGAGGTAGGGGTCGGACATGCTACCTCAGTCTACGCTTATTCTTCTTGCTTGGCGTCGCTTCCGTATCGGGAAGAGCAGCTCCGATCGCTTGCAAAGCGATACAATCGAGCTGCTCGGCAACAAGAGCGAGCGTATTTCTTGCTTTCGGAGGAATGGAATAGAAATTGTGTCGATGCTCTTTTCTCATAGAAAGCAGATTGGCCTCTCGAAGTAGCGCAAGATGATGGGAAACCGCAGGTTGGCTCTGCTTCAGTTCACCGCACATCGTCTCGACGTTCAGTTCCTGTTCTTTCAGTAGATTGAAAATGAGAAATCGCATGTCATCTTTGAATGCTTGGACGATGGAAAACAGCAATGCATGTCGATCGACTGGCTCTTCTTTCTGGCTGCTTTCATACGGTGTGTCGACTCCATGTTCATTGTCGTTGGAACCGAAAGTTCTGAAAAAATCTGCAGCATTTTCGAGAATCCTTCTGCCTGATTCGCAGATTGAGTAATTGATGAATCTGCCGTCTTTTCGATCAGAGAACAGTCCAGCGGTCTTGAGTAGATCAAGGTGATAAGACACAGCAGGTTGAGTCATTCCAAAGTGATCGCTCATGGCAGTCACGCTTTGTTCTCCATCGATCAGAAAATGCAACAGTTCCAGCCGAAATTCTTCAGCAAGCAGTTTGCAATTGTTTTTGACCCGCTTGCCTGCTTCGGTCAATTTGTTGTTTACGACTAGGGGATCCGGAGTTCGATCAATGAGCCTTCTGATGAGGATATCGCCGGGTTTTGGTACGTAGTTTTCCATGAGTGTATTTATTGATCGAAGGGGAAATCGGAAGAGAAATCCTCGTCACTTGTTAGGTCATCGTCGCTAAACAAGGCATCGCCCTCAAGATATTGGCTCATGTCATCTTCGCCTGTCTCGAGTTCGATCGCTTCAATAGCATCATCCGCTTCAAGGTCTGCATCAGGATCATCGCAATGATCGGAATTTGTCGATTCAACGTCTTCTTCGATGTTCACTTTGGGAAGTGTGAGTGTAGGCTTCTTGTCCCAGTACGTTCCAAAATTGATACCCAAGGCTAGTTTTTTCTGCACGGTTTCAAGCCAGGACTCCGGATCATCGAAAGATTTTTCCAATGCAGAAAGAAGCCTTCCTTCCCACGCTCCCCAGTTTCGATCTTGCATGAACGGCGTTGCAAGCAGGTTTGCAACAGACAGGAGCATCTTCCTGAACTCGCTTCTCGTTTGTTCGTTCTTCCAATCCTTTCGTGCCATGGGGCACAACGCGATCAGAGCTTGCCATTCAGGAGCTTCCATCATTTCCTTTGCTGTCAGTCCTTTCCGCTCTGTACGGCTGATCATTGCCATTCTTCGTTCGTGCTCCGATTGCAATAAAGATTGGCTTTCTGCAGTGCCTCTTCGGGCGAATGCTTCTTTTGTAAACGGGATGTGTGTCGCTTTCATTGTTTGAACGAGTTTCTTGTCCTGAGTTCTTTTCTTTTTGCCAAGCAGCGCCTGAAGTCCGACCCAGCGAATATTTCCGTGTTTCTCCAAGTCTTTATCAAGTCCCGCATCCATGCCAAGGATATGGAACAACGTTTCTTCTGGTAGAGTTTCCTTTGTCAATTGTTGACGGAAATATCCGCGATAGTTCGATCCGACTGACTTGTGAAGATTCGAGTGTTCCAACCTGTTGAAAATTCTTCTGATTGTTCTTATGCCGACATTTTTCGAGGTTCCGATCGTCACGTTTCTTAGGTTTGTCAGGCTAAGTGCATCGGCAATGTTTACCGGTGCAGACACGAGAATTTTCGGGATCAATTTTCCATGTTCATCGTGTACTTCATCGAGCATTCCTGCAAAGATTCTATCGCTCTTGGGAGGATGAATATTTCCACCGTTGTACTTTTTGCTGTTGTTAAATGGTATGACGACAGCTGGAAGACCGCGTGCGGCATACTCTTCGCGGAGTCTTCGTACAGTCGCTTCGATGCTGTCGGGTGCCACGACGACGACGCTGTTGCATTCGTACGATTGCGGTTGCTTGATCATTTTTGGTATTTCTAAGTCTGTGAAGTGCCTCTTGATCAATTGCTCCAGTCCTTGGACGCTGTCGGAGGGGTACAGAGGTTCTGATACGCCCGGGAAGACGTCGACTCCGACATTCGGAAGCACACCTGCTTCGATAGCTTCTTCGGTGCTCAGCAGGAGAGAGAAGCGATCTGCATGTGGCCGACTCTCGGTGCCGTTGGTGACTCTGAGAGCCGTTGCCATGCACACGATCGCGGCATCCCTCTTTTTCTTTCTGATTTTATCGATCGCTTCCTGGAAGGCAGTCGTGGAGTTTCTCCCCTCATCGATCAGGATAAGGCCGGTATTTTCCAATATTTCATGCAGACTTTTTTGGCAAGAGAGGATTGATCTTGCTAGTAGCATCGCAACTCGAACTTGATGCATTTTTTCTCGTCCTGCAGCTTTCTCGATCAATTGATCCGCATTGCTTTCTCCTCCTTTGCGCGTGAGGACGAATCCTGCATCGGCATACCAGTTGGGAATGCCTTTGCCGGCATCACCCGAAAATCCGAATACTCCTTCGTCGTACGCTATGTCACGTTCCGACAGTGGGAGAATCATTTGTCCGCCGTCGATGTCGTCGATCAGAGCGCCCTCCGCGCAGAGAAGTCTTGCGGACATCGCAAGGCCCGCTTCGAATGCGGAATCTTCTTTCGGATTCGCTTTCCCTTCTCTGAACATCACGGTGCGAATTCTTTCTTTCGCTTCTTGCAAGCTTCGGATGCGTTCGAGACGAAGCTTCCTCCAGTCTTCTTTTTTACCTGTGATGTTCGTTTCTTTTCCGAAGACCGATTGGAAATATGTCCATTCTTCGCTGATGTCAGCGTAGGTCGGAGGCAATGCCAGACGACGGAGTCGGTCTTCCGGACTGAAGGCTTGCTGTGCGAGCGTGAAGGGCTTATGTGTGGCAAATATCACATTCTCTTTCATAATTCCTCGAATCTGAAGCCGTGTTGCAGCATGCATGATGATGCCTAAAACCAATGTCTTTCCGGTTCCGGGAGCATTCTCAATGAGGAACGAGCTTCCATCTTCAATGAGAGCCATTACGAGCCACTTGAGTTGCCCTAACTGATGTGGATACAGGATTTTGTCCCCAAATCGACCGCCATCGGCTTCGATTTCAGTGATGATACTGGCGATTTCAAGCGCAAGTTCGCGAGCGAGAACAGGTCTATTAAAATACTGACGAAAACATTTCAGAGGATCCTCAGGTGGCCAGCTGCTGTCTTCGTTGCTCTTCTTGCTGAAAATTTGATTGAGCTGCTGTCTCCAGTCTTTAAGCAATCGTACGAATTCTTCAGCAAGCACTGTTCCATTATTGACAATCAGTCTCGGGCGGTCGGGTATGTAGATTGGCGATTGTGATTCCATGGATTGGCCTGCATCAAGGTAAAGGGGGAAATGGTACCGTAAACAGGAATATCACGGAAGTATGTTGATACATCAAAAAAGAGGGCTCCAAGCCCTCTTCTTTCATTTCTTTCTTCTTATTTCACCCACACCCGCTGGTTGCCCCACAATCCATACAGAGTTCACAGGAGCCATTTCTCTTCATCTTGGTCGATCCGCAGCCGCCGCACATCGAGCCGGTGTAGCCTTGCAGTTTGGCTTGATCCAGGGCTGAAGGGCTTGGCAGGTTATCGGAGGCAGTCGCAATTTCTTCGATGATCTGCGTCATTCCTTCATCGACTACGGGCAAGCTCATCGCGAATGCGTCTTTGCTCTTTGTGCCTTCGGAATATGCACGTTCGACGAGTTCTTTGTTGTGGAATTTCATCGCTTGCTGCTTCGTGAGGAACTTGAGGGCGAGCCAACGACCGAGGTAGTCCATGAGGCTTTTCACCATCGGGATCTCGCGGTTCGTGGTCATGCCCATCGGCTCGAAACGGGTGTGAACGAGTTTCTCGCAGAGGACTTCGAGTGGGACTCCGTACTGCAGGTTCATCGACAGAGACAGTGCCAGTGTGTCCATCACACCGGAGAGTGTCGAACCCTCTTTGCTCATCTTGATGAAGATCTCACCCGGCTTTCCATCCTCGTACATGCCGGCATGAATGTATCCTTCGTGGCCTGCAACGGAGAACTTATGGGTCATGCTCAGGCGCTCGTCGGGGAGTTTTCTCCTACGAGGAACTTCTTTGATGACGATCTTCTCGATGATCTGTGTTTCGGCTTTTGACTCCTCTTTCTTGTCATCCGATTTATTGCTGAGCGCCTGGCTCATCTTGCTACCGTCTCTGTAGAGCGCGTTAGCCTTTACGCCAAGCTTCCACGAAAGGAAGTACGCGTTCTTGAAGTCTTCGATCGTTGCTTCGTTCGGCAGATTGATGGTCTTGCTGATCGCACCGGAGATAAAGGGCTGTGCAGCAGCCATCATTCGGATGTGACCTTCCGCGCTGATGTATCGTTTGCCCAGAACACCGCACTTGCTTGCGCAGTCGAATACGGCGAGATGTTCGGGTTTCATCATGGGAGCTCCTTCCGGTGTCATGTTGCCGCAGACGTGGATGTTCGCTTCGTCGATCTCTTTTTGTGTGAAGCCAAGACCTCTCAGGATATCGAAGTTGAAATCATTGATCTGTTCGTCTGTAAATTTCAGTCTCTTCATCGTCTCGTCTCCGAGCACCCACTTGTTGAAGGCGAATTTCATCTCGAAGACCGAGGAAAGATTCTTTTCGACATTTGCGATATCGGCATCGTTGAAGCCTTTTGCTTTCAAGCTCGCGCGGTTGATGTGTGGAGCACCTTCGAGAGTCAGTGTACCCATCACGTAATTCATGATGTCTTTGACCTGATCTGCGGTGTACCCGAGCGCGTCGAGTGCGGGCTTCACCGATTGGTTTGCGATTTTCATGTAACCGCCACCCGCGAGCTTCTTGAATTTCACGATCGCAAAATCCGGTTCGATACCTGTGGTATCGCAGTCCATCAGGAGACCGATGGTACCCGTAGGCGCAATGACCGTCGTTTGTGCATTGCGATAACCGTGCTTCTCACCCAAGGCGAGGGCGCGGTCCCAGCATTCTTTTGCTGCTCTTAGGATTTCAGAAGGACACAGTTTCTGATCAATGCCGACGGGCTTTACCGCGAGTGCTTCGTACTCTATGTCCGGCGCATTATAGGCAGCTCTCCGATGATTTCTGATGACTTTGAGCATGTGCTCTTCGTTCGGTTCGTAGCCAGGGAACGTTCCCAGGCACTCCGCCATCTCGGCGGATGTTGCATAGCTCTCGCCTGTGAGGATCGCCGTGATGCCTCCACACATTGCGCGGCCAAGTTCACTGTCGTAGGGGATGCCCATCTGCATCAGCATCGCCCCGATATTGGCGTAGCCTAAGCCAAGCGTCCTGAATTTGTAGCTGAGCTCTGCGATTTCTTTGCTTGGGAATTGCGCCATCAGCACCGAGATCTCAAGAACGATCGTCCAGAGACGAACTGCGTGACGGAAAGATTCCGTATCAAATTCCTGCTTACCATTGCTCCCAACTTTGGTGAAATGAAGCAAGTTGCACGAGGCAAGGTTGCATGCGGTGTTATCGAGGAACATATATTCGCTGCAGGGGTTACTCGCGTTAATGCGACCATCCTCTGGACACGTGTGCCAGTCATTGATCGTCGTGTCGTACTGTACGCCTGGGTCTGCGCACGCCCATGCGGCGTAGCTCACCTGATCCCAGAGGTCTCTGGCCTTCATGGTTTTACAGGGCTTTGCGTCGCGGTTTTCGGCTTTTGCTTTCTTCTTTTCCGTTCTCCAGTAGAGATTCCAGTCGCCGTTGTCTTCGAGTGACTTGAAGAACTCGTGTGCTACTCGCACAGAGTTATTCGAGTTCTGTCCGGAAACCGTCGAGTAGGCTTCACCGTTGAAGTCCGTATCGTAACCGGACTTGGCGAGTGCTGCGACTTTCTTTTCTTCGTTCACTTTCCAGTTGATGAAGTCCTCGATATCCGGATGGTCGAGATCGAGACAGACCATTTTGGCGGCTCTCCTCGTCGTACCTCCGGATTTGATCGCACCTGCCGCACGGTCTCCGATCTTGAGGAAGCTCATGAGACCCGAGCTCTTGCCTCCCTGTGACAACGGCTCACCGTCACCTCGCAGATTGCTGAAGTTCGTTCCTGTCCCGGAGCCGTACTTAAAGAGTCTGGCTTCTCTGACCCACAGATCCATGATGCCTCCTTCGTTGACCATATCATCGGCAACGCTCTGGATGAAGCAGGCATGCGGCTGCGGATGCGTGTAAGCATCGGTGCTCTTCTGGATATCACCGGTTGTTGGATCGCAGTAGTAGTGACCTTGTGCCGGTCCTGTGATGTTGTAGGCATAGTGGATGCCCGTGTTGAACCACTGAGGACTGTTCGGTGCGGCCATCTGGTGAATGAGCATGTACTTCAGTTCGTCTTCGAAGGTCTGTGCGTCCTGAGTGGTTGCGAAATATCCGTGCTGTTCTCCCCACCATCTCCAACAACCCGCAAGACGGCGGACGACTTGTTTCACCGATCTCTCGGGTCCGGTCACGACATTGCCGTCTTGATCTTTGATGCGATTTCCTTTTTCGTCGAATTGCGGGACACCCGCCTTACGGAAGTATTTGCTCACGACGATATCGGTTGCCACTTGGCTCCAATCGGCCGGGACTTCCGCGTCTTTCATTTCAAAAACGACGGAACCGTTCGTGTTGCTGATACGGCTTGTCCTGCGATCGTACTTTACGGCATCGAGCGGATCCGACCCGGGGGTCGTGAAGCGACGTTCGATCACCATTCCTTTTCTGGATTTGCCGTCCTGCACCTGCTTCAATGATTTTTTCTTCGCGTATTTCAACGCCTCCGAAGCAGAGGCGAGCGGGATGTCTTTCGCGGTCGAAGAAACGGGAGCATGCGGATTCATGGTGTGGAGGGGGAACACAAGATGTAGTGGTTGCATTGCTCTTACGACCACAACATCTATGCATTCTACTCACCAAAGGCGACGGCTCAAGAGATTCCATCATTTCTCTGTTGACGGGAGTACCGATACAATACATACGATACTGATGACTCACATTCTCCTCCTTGTTGCCGGCACAAACGAACCGAGCAACAGCAACGTGCTTGCGGATGCGATGGCCGAAGGAATGCTATCCGTTTCGGGCGTCACTATCGGTAAAATCAGATTGAAGGATTTGCAGATGGCTCATTTCGGGCTCGAATGTTACGGACCGAATTGCCCGATCGATGATTTTGAGAAAGTGAAAAAAGAGATTCTCGCCGCCGATGGAGTCATTATCGCCACTCCGATCTGGAACTTCAGCGTGCCTGCGCACCTTAAGAATCTCATCGATCGCATGGGGGCGTTCGGTCTTGATGCAGCATCGCACTCACTTGGCACATTGAACGGAAAACCTTTTTATCTTCTCTTCACGGGAGGAACACCTTTTGCAGCATGGCCCTTCATGAAACAGACGAGCAGTCATATACCCGTCAGTCTGCAGTACTTCGGCGCGAGCATTCTCGGCACGCACTTCGAACCGCGCACAACGCTTGCCAAAGGTGTCTTCGGTTTGGTTGTCGATAAGCGCCCGCAGAGCTTGGAAGCGGTGAAGAAAAAGGCTATAGCGTTTGTAAAGACCGTGCAGGAGTTCCGCAAGACTGGCAGATTACCTCTTCGATACCGCTTGATTCAGAAACTTGTCAGAATGGTGCAGAAGGTGAAGAAAGGGCTAGGGATATAGCCTCAGGATGCAATATGCGCTGTTTTTGCAGCGTGACTTGCTATAATCTACAAATATAGTATAATAGTATAAACACATCCCCCGACCATTGCATGAAGAAGCTCCTGCATTCAAAGAAAGTACATCATTGGTTCTTCCGAAGCGCTCTGGTTATAGTGCTTCTGATCGTGCTGATCGATGCGCTGTCGTTTACAATCAGTCGTACAGTCGTACCTCTCCACAGCGGTCCGCCGACGTTTACCGTTTGTCATGCTGTGAAAAAGGATGAAGTAGGGGAGAGATACTATTGCAGCAACGACGGTTGCTACTCCGACGGGGACGAAGAAATGACCGTCATCGGTTCATACGAAGACGGCAACACATGCGCGGGCATTGCTGAGAATCTTGGTGAATAGGTCTCGTGCTTCGAGACGCATTCGCTGATGCTCATGCTCCTCAGCATGACATTAGGAACGATGCTCGAGAATATCCGGCCACGGCATCAGCGGAATTTCGGGGGATTCGCGCTCGGTTTCGAGCGCTTCGATGATGCGCTTGGCAAGCTGCACGTTCGTGATGAGAGGAATACTTCGGTCAGTTGCGATGCGACGGATAAAATAGCCATCTGTTTTTTCCGTTGAGCTCGTGTGTTGCGGGATGTTGATGACGAAGTCGATTCTGCGACTCTCCAAATATTCTTTGATGTTGGGGCTCCTCGGTTCCGAGAGTTTATGCAGGTGCACGCTCGGGATATTCCGTGAGGTGAGGAACTCGTGCGTTCTGTGGGTGCAGAAGAAAGCAAATCCGAGGCGTGCGAGTGTTTCGATGGATGGAAGCAGCTCTATTTTGTCCTCGAGTTTTCCGATAGTCAGGAGGATGTTCTTTCTCGGAATCTGGAATCCGATTGCTCGAAGAGACAAGAGCAAAGCTTGTTCGAGATTCATGCCGAAGCAGGCGACTTCACCGGTGCTTGCCATTTCGACACCCAGTCTCGGGTCGGCTCCCTTCAGTCTCGAGAAGCTGAATTGCGCTGCTTTCACACCGACATGATCCAGATCGAGGGTTTGGTAACGGATGTTCTCGGGCGCTCGCTTGAGGAGTGCCTGTGTTGCAAGCGTCGCAAAATTCACCCCTGTCACTTTGCTTGCGAAAGGAAAGCTGCGGCTCGCACGCAAATTGCATTCGATCACTTTGAGACGGTTGTTCTTCGCGAGGAATTGGATGTTAAACGGTCCGGAGATCTTGAGGCCCAGTGCAATTTTCTTGGCAATAGTTTTAATCCTCCTGAATGTTTCGATATTCACGCGCTGCGGAGGCAGCACAATTGTCGCGTCGCCCGAGTGAACGCCCGCATTCTCGATGTGTTCGCCAATCGCATAGAGCAAGAGTTTTCCATTCTGAGCAACGCCATCAAATTCAATTTCTTTCGCCCCGACTTCGAATTTAGAGATCACCACAGGTGCGTCTTTCGACACGTCGGTCGCGGCTTCCAAGTATTCCTTCAAGTCTTCTTCGTTGTGGACCACGGTCATCGCGGCACCCGACAGTACGTAGCTCGGTCTGACGATGACGGGGAAGCCCGCTTTCTTCGAGAACGTTTTCGCGGAAGCAAGATCCGAAAATTCTTTCCACTCCGGCTGATCGACATCGATCTCGTCGAGCAGTGCGCTGAACTTGTGTCTGTCCTCGGCTCTGTCAATGTCGCTAGGGTCTGTTCCAAGGATCGGCACACCTTCCTTTGCCAGTTTCAGCGCAAGGGAATTGGGGATCTGCCCACCCATCGATACGACGACTCCGGCGGGCTTGAGGAGTCGCACGATGTCCATCACACGCTCCAAACTGAGTTCATCGAAGAAGAGCTGATCACATTCGTCGTAATCGGTGCTCACGGTCTCGGGATTAGAATTGATCATGGTGACTTCGAATCCTTGCGCCATCAACTCTCGAACCGACTGCACACAACACCAGTCAAATTCCACAGAAGAGCCGATGGAGTACGGTCCTCCGCCGAGAACAATCACCCGTTCGGTTGGCAGAATACTCGGTTGCCTGTCGGTTCTTATCTTCGGTTCCGGCAGGAGTGCGAAGCTGACATCCGAGCTTGCGGCGCAGTACGTGCAGAAGAGGTAGTTGGTCTGTGCAGGGAATTCACCTGCCAGTGTATCGATCTGCTTGACGAATGGCGTGATGCCGGCTTGAAGACGAGCATTCGTGATTTCCTCGATTTTATTGTCTCTGATCAGCGCAATTGATTTGTCCGAAAATCCTGCACGCTTGCATCGCATCAGGAGATCCGCATCCGGTGTTTGCGACTTAGTCCTGAAGAGCTCGTGTCGGAGTTCGGCGCATGCCTTGATGCGTTCCAGAAACCAGCGGTCGATACCGGTGAGAATGTTGATTTCTTCGGTGGACCACTCGCCGGCAAGCGCTTCCGCCACGGCGAAGATGCGTTGCGGACTCGGGTTTTTCATGTCGTTTTTCAGTTCTTTCTTCACGAATTTCATCGGAGTCGGGTACAGACCGTCTGCACCGGTGTTTAACATGCGCACTGCTTTTTGCAGCGCTTCTTCGAAGGATCTCCCGAGTGCCATCACTTCGCCGACCGATTTCATTTCCGTGGAGATTTCTTCCGTGACGAAGTTGAATTTCTTCAGATCCCAGCGGGGCATTTTGATGGCGACGTAATCCAGCGAAGGTTCGAAGTCGGCACACGTCACTTTCGTGATGGAGTTCTTGATGTCGGGCAGCGCGTACCCGAGTGCTAGTTTTGCAGCGACCCATGCGAGCGGATAGCCAGTCGCTTTCGATGCGAGAGCCGAACTGCGGCTGAGGCGAGCGTTCACTTCGATCACGCGGTACGTCCTGCTCTTCGGGTGCAATGCGTATTGGATGTTACATTCGCCGATGATGCCGAGGTGTCGAATGACTTTGAGTGCGATCGATCGGAGCATCTGGTAATCCTCGTTATCGAGTGTCTGGCTTGGAGCCACGACAATCGATTCTCCGGTATGGATGCCGAGCGGATCGATGTTCTCCATGTTGCAGACGGTGATGCAGTTGTCCTCCCTGTCTCTGACCACTTCATATTCGATTTCTTTCCAGCCCGTCAGGTCTTCCTCCACCAAAACCTGAGGAGATTCGACGAATGCAATGCGGAGAATTTCTTCTGCTTTTTCTTTTGTTGCCGCTCTGCCGCTTCCTTTGCCGCCGAGTGCGAACGCAGCTCGTATCATGACAGGAAGTCCGATTGTATCGAGTGCCTCGCGCGCGTCTTCAATTTTGTTACAGGCAACGGAACGAGGTACCGAGACGCCGATGCTCCGGAGTTCTTGATTGAAGAGTGCTCTGTCTTCCGTTTTTCGAATTGCATCGACTGAGGTACCGAGTACTTCGATTCCATATTTCTTGAGAATGCCGGTCTCCTCAAGCTTCACGCCGCAGTTCAGAGCAGTCTGTCCGCCGAAGCTTAAGGCAATTGCTTCCGGTTTTTCTTCTTTGATGACCTGTTCGACGAACTCAGGCAGGATCGGCAGAAAGTAGACTCGATCGGCAAGACCCCAGCTTGTTTGGTTTGTCGCAATATTCGGATTGATGAGTACCACGCGCTTTCCTTCTTCCTTAAATGCTTTGATTGCCTGACTTCCCGAGTAGTCGAATTCTCCGGCTTCGCCGATCTTCAGTGCACCGGAACCGAGTAAGAGGATTGTCTTGATGTGTGAGCTTTGCGCAATGAAACTGCTCTCCCCGCCCCTAAGGGGCACGGGAGTGCCACTGATTCTCTCGATTGTCATGTCTGCGCGATGGTAGCGAAGACACCGGGGGAAGACAAATAGAGTTGTGGCTCTTTGTCATTTGTTCTATCCCAAAGTTCGATCGAGTGTTTTGAAATATTCTCTTCCGCTCTCCGTAATGAGGTATCCAAGAACATGTGAGTGAGGATTCAATTCGATGAATCCTGCGAAAAACAATCGTCGCAATCCCGCGGCTATTCCTTCTGTTCCAACTCCAATGCGCTTTTGTATCTCCACTCCTTTCATCGGTGAGCCAGCATCTTTTAGAATTCGCAGGATAGAGTGATGCACAAAACTTTTTTGAAGCATTAAAACCGCAAGAGTCGGAGTTTCCGCCATGGAATCAGGCAAATCAAATTCAGTGCCGGGACCTGCATTTTCAGTTCTCGGAGTCGGGGAGAGTTCTTCCGTCTTGTCCCCTACATCCAAACCTTCAAAGGTGTTTTCATCATTGCCTGGTACATCTGTGCTGTCACCGCTGCGGGAGTCTAGTTCTTTGCCTTCTTGTTGATGACTTTCATTCATAATTAATATTATACTATAAAAATTAAATAATACAATGTCTCCGTATGAAAAGTTTATCATACAAGACATCCTGACTTTTTGTTGTCTGCATGCGTGAAAATGGGCTTCATCTGTGGTATACTATTCAGATTTATTTCAAAAACCAACACACACATCTATGTACATCGAATACGAAAAATTCCGTATCTATCCTGCTGCAGTCATTGTGACGTCGATGATCGGATCGCTGTTTTCTCCGGTCTATGCTTCCGATGTTCCTCGCACGCAGGACTTTGTCGTGACAGCATATTACTCGCCGCTTCCCGGCCAGTCTGCATACTTCCGCGGAACCTACGAAGATGAAATTACATTTAACGGTCAGGGAATTAGAGGTGCCGACGGTACCGGTGTCTATACCGGTATGATTGCGGCTCCACCTTCCTATGCTTTCGGAACGAGAATCGAACTTGAAGGATTTGGAGTTGGGACTGTGCATGATCGCGGAGGAAGAATTGTCGAATGGGGGGATGATTTGCATCGGATTGATCTCTGGATGGGTAAGGGCGAGGAAGGTTTGGCGCGAGCGCTCGCATGGGGAACGAGACGAGTGAGCGGAACCGTGTATCCGCTTGGCATCGAGCAAATGCCTCAAGAGAAATTTTCGTTGGACTCGCTTCCTGCAGACAAGGCAATCCTCGCGACTCTTCCGAAGATGGACTCCTTCATTCTTCTCACGCAGGCTGCGTTTGGTGACATTGGTCCTGCACCTCGTCTCCTCCAATCAACACTCCGAGAGCTCGGGTATTTCGGTGAAAAGCCTACGGGTGAATTTGGACCTCGAACGCAGGCTGCTCTTGGCAATTTCTTGAACGATGCCGGTATGGAAGGTGACGGAAGCAGTGTGAATGACGTCATTGCTGCCGCACTGACGGTGGCTGTCAGCATTAAGAGTGAAAATTTACCTGATCTTGCAATAGGACTTCGACGCGGTCATAGAGGGAACAGCATTCGTCAGGCGCAGAAATTGCTTCGGTTCCTCGGATATTACCGCGGTCGAACCGATGGCGTCTTCTCTTCTGCTTTCCGCGATGCGGTCGCCGAATTTCAGATTCGCAACGGGTTGGTCGGAAGTACCGCAGACACAGCAGCAGGGCGAATCGGTCCCGTCACACAGGCGGAGATTCTCTCTGCATGGAAGATGAAGATCGTCGATCTGAAATCGCCGGCACTGCTCCTCAGAATGCGCATCGCTTCCGGAGTGCAATCAGGCGGTTGGCTTCCGAAAAAAGTTCTTGCTATGGGTGACCATGGAAAGGATGTGAAACTTCTCCAGTCGTTCTTGAAGGAAATCGGTTACCTGTCATTCACTGATGTTACGGGAACATTTGGCGACAGAACCAGGCAGGCTCTCCTTCAGTATCAGTTCGACTCCAAGGTCGTGAGCTCGGAGAAGTCTCGCGGAGCCGGAGTATTCGGACCTGCGACGAAAGCAGCAGCAGTAAAGGACATCGTTGCAGCAAGGTGGGAAGATGTGAGGGCGAATGGGAATGCTGCACTGTAAAGGTGGCATCTTACGAAGTACTTTGCTTTGTTTAAATAATTATGAAAGACTCTGAGTTAATTTACTTCCCAAATCCATGTCTATGCCTTCCTCCACGCCCCCCCCTTCAGGTTCATCGAGAGTTGTGCTCTTTACAGTTCTTGCTCTGGCAGTAATCGTTGTTATTGTTCTCACTCAACGCTCTTCTTTTTCTAGTTATCTAAAAGGTGATACAACGCCTCCTGCAAATATGCCAATTGGTACCACGGGTGGTGGATCTATTCCCTATTGTTGCAAAGGTATGACAGGACCGAGTGATTGTACAGCGGTGATACCGTTGGTTACTACTTGCGTTACCACTTCTAATACGAACATCGATACAGCTTGCGGTAATCCACGTTGTACCGTTGCTCCAAGGCTTACTGTTACAAAATCTGTTGTGAATAATACGAGTGGACCAAGACCCAATTCTTACTTCACACTGAAACTTGACAGTCTCACCCTTACGAGTGGTACTCAGGTAACAACAACTGTTGGACCGCATAGTATCTACGTGCCGTCAGACACACGGTATACATTTGTTTGGTCCGGTCATTGTATCGGGACAAATAGCAGCACGGCGATCAATCTTGCTTCTAGTGATGTAAAGGCTTGCACGATAACGATTACGTACGTTCCTCCTGTTTGTAATTCCCCATTACAGAGTGCAGATGGACAAACGTTTACCTGGCATACGTGTGTACATCCGCCAACCGGTGCCACGACGGCCCAGCTAAATGCCTACAACACCTGTATTGCCCCTTTCAAAGCGACAAGGACTGCCGCACAAACTGCTGCCCAGACTCTCGCAGCTGCCCAGACATTGGTACAAAACAGTGCCAATCAAAAGTGTCAGCAAACAGCCGGTGGTATCACGATGCCGAATTGTCTTGCTGCTCCCAATGAGACTCCTTGCCATCAGACAAGTATCAAGTATGAATTTCTCGGGGGGTCGTACACTTGCGCTACTACGGCTTCCACCCCTGGAAATTGTGCCACGATGGCAGTGGGACAATCATGTGTTTGTAAAATTACTGGAGCTCAATGCAAAGCTACCGCGACATGCAGTTTATAATGTAATTTGGATGTCTGAAAAACCACCCAAAGCGGGTGGTTTTTTTGAAGAAATAAGTTCTTGTTGCGATGTATACTCAGACCATGCGTTCACCGTTTGAATTTCCACTGACAATGATCTTTCTATTTCTTCTTTCCCTTCCGCTAGATCTTTCCGCCGCAGATGCCATCTCCCGTCGTGATGGCTTTCTCCTGATTTGGAACAGCATCAGCAGACCTGCAGAAGTGACGCGGGAGAAACCGTATATCGATGTGTCGGAAGGTGAGAAAGGGTACAAGGAGATCACGTACGCAAAATCACGAGGTATCCTGAATGATGAAAATACAAGCTTCCGTCCGAATGAGTTTCTGAGTGTCTCTGATGCGCTGCTGCTTCTCTTCCGAACACGCAATATCGAGAGACTCAACGAAGATGGCACAACGGATTTCATGGAGCTTCCGAATGCGCCGGACGTTTCGGCACTCGCGATGAAATACAAAATTTCCTATGATGTCGAGGCAGCATCGCTCACGGAGGAGGCATTGCTCGCGCTCATGCGTGATCTCGATTTCAAGCTTGCATCGGAGCAGCACGAAGTCAGTCTCTATTCGGAGAAATTTCACGGAAAGGGGACGGCGTTTGGAGAGACTTTTGACATGCATGCGCTCACGGCAGCGCACAGGAGTTTTCCGCATAACACGCTGGTGCGTGTTCGCAATGTCGCAAACGGCAAGAGTGTCGTTGTGCGCATCAACGATAGGGGACCGTTTGTGCAGGGCAGGAATATGGATTTGAGTCTCGCATCGTTCACGTCCATTGCAGAGAGATCACTTGGAAAAATCAATGTGACATTCGAGCGTCTGGGTGACGTGAATCTCGTACAGGCATGTCGCGATCAAAGGCTTCAGCGTCGCATCGTTAGAGATGTCCTGCTAAACCCCGGCATTCCGCATTCTTTTGCCTTGGGCTCGACGCTCGATCTTACCTCCGATCAGTCATTTGTCGTGAGAGATATCGAGTACCCGGACGGTGTTCGCCTTGGTACGCAGACATGGGTGACAGGCGAAGAAGCATTTTCTTTCACTCCTGCGATAACGGGCTTGTATCGCTTTTTTATGGGCACGACGAGCGGCCGTGTTCGCGAAATGAGGATGGAGGTGACGGAGTGCCAATCGACCTGAAAGCAGTCTTCATGACGCTCAAAAGCCTGTATTTTAAGCGCTTTTTCTGCTATAATAGAAAGATTTTATCCGTATAGTGTCTCCAATCACGTTGGTCACCCTTCTTCGCTTCATCTTCTGGCCCGTCCTCATTCTCCTCCTCGAGGGGGTCTCGTTCATCTTCCAGCTGAATATTTGGTCGGATCTTTTTACGTGGTGGGTGAGCGATCCGCTTCCAAACAGTCTGTGGTTGATCACGTGGTATTTCATCATCTACTACACGATTTACTACATGCGTTGTCTGTATGCGATCCTCTCGGCGAAGAAGCTCGTGTCCATGAAGATCATTCTTCCTAGAAGCGACAGCAAGCTCGATCAGGAGAAGCGTACCGAGAAAGATTTCAAGGAGAAGATCGCCATCATGGAGCAGCTGTTTCGCGCACTCAATGAAGTGAAAGAACTGTCATTTTGGCAGGTGATTCATTTCTGGATTTTCCGTTTCATCACGATCAGTTTCGAGCTTTTCGTCGAGAACGGACTGATCACGTTCTATGTGCTTGTACCAAAGCATCTGGTCTCCATCATCGAGAAGCAGATCACGTCGTATTATCCGAACGCAGAAGTCACGCTCAAGCCAACGCCGGAAATTTGGCCGAAAGGGTACAAGCTCGTCGGATACAATATGATCCTCAAGAAGAAGTACGAGTATCCGCTCCGCTTCTTCGATCACATGCAGGATGATCCTTTTAACGACGTCGCAAACTCGCTCAGTAAATTGCATCCCGATGAGAGGGCAACCGTGCAAGTGGTGCTCACGCCGACTTTTTCTGAGAGTTGGTCCAAAAAAGTGAAGGCGAGAGCGAGTGCAAGTTTCAAGGGCAAGAAGCAGTCGGTGTTCGATCACATTCCCGGACTCAAATTCGTCGGCACTGTCATCAATATGCTGAGCTCGGGAGATGCGGCCCAGAACTTCGCACCGGGAGCTTCGAAAGGAGATTCGTTCATTCGTATGATTCAGCCGGAGGAGGAGCTCTACAAGCGTATGGGCGAGAAAGCCGGTATGAGCGGATTTCATTGCAGCGTGCGTATTCTTGCGGCATCGAAAACATGGGAGCGCGCCAACGATATCGCCAATAATCTCCAGGTTTCTTTCAACGTGTTCAAAGATATGTACGGCAACTTTTTCAAGAACCGCAGAGTCTTTGTGGACTTCCTGCCGCTCTGGATCAATCAGTATTTCATCTACCCCCTTTGGCAGTGGCGCTTGAATGGCTTTGCCCATCGAAGGAATCTTCTCGTCGAGAAGGAACTCGCGTCGATTTTTCACTTTCCCGACAGCCGCTACAACACGATAACGAACATCGATTGGATCCAGTGTAAAGTTCTCCCTCCGCCTCCGAATGCACCGGCCGAAGGAATCGTCCTCGGCATCAATCGTCACCGAGCCGTCGAAACGAAAATTCGCTTCCTCGATAAAGATCGCACCCGTCACCAGTACATCATTGGTAAATCGGGTTCAGGTAAATCTGCGCTCTTAAACTGGATGGCCAGACAAGATATCGCCAATAACGAAGGTCTCTGCGTTGTCGATCCGCATGGAGACCTGATCGAGGATGCGCTCGCTCACACGGTGAAGGAACGTGCAAAAGACGTCATCGTGTTCGATCCTGCCGACAGCGAGCGTCCGATGGGACTCAATCTTCTGGAGGCGAGTACCCCCGAAGAGAAAGACCGCGCCTCTCTCGATGCCATGGAAATTTTTATCAAACTTTTCGGCAACGAAATCTTCGGTCCCAGAATCCAGCACTACTTCCGAAACGGTTGTTTGACTCTTATGGATGACGAAGAGGAGGGTGCCACGCTCATCGATGTGCCACGCTTGTTCGTCGATGACGAGTTCCAGCACTACAAAGTCGGCAAGTGCAAGAATGCCGTGGTCAGGAGCTTCTGGGAGAATGAAATCGCTAAGACCGGCGCCAGAGAGAAAGAAGAAATGATTCCGTACTTCTCCGCGAAATTCGGCCCGTTCATCACGAACTCGACGATGCGAAACATCATCGGTCAGCCGAAATCTGCATTCAACATCCGAGAAATCATGGACACAGGAAAAGTACTTCTGGTGAACCTGAGCAAAGGAAAAATCGGCGACGTGAATGCTCAGCTCCTTGGACTCATCTTCGTGAACAAAGTGAACATGGCAGCTCTCTCGAGAGCCGATGTTCCACAAGATCAGCGCAAGAGGTTCTACCTCTACGTCGATGAATTCCAGAACTTCATCACAGATGCATTCGCGACGATCCTGAGCGAGGCCAGAAAGTACGAACTTGGACTTGTCATGGCGCACCAGTATATCGGGCAACTTGTCGGGAAAACCGAAGCGTACGGCCAGTCCAGTACGAAGATGCGCGACGCTGTCTTCGGTAACGTCGGGACGATCATGAGCTTCAAGATCGGTGCTGAAGATGCGGAGTACATGGCAAAAGAATTTGCTCCCGTGCTCAGCGAACAGGATGTCATTGGCATTCCAAACTTCCAGTGTTACGTAAAGCTCAACATCAACAATACGACCTCACGTCCCTTCAGCATGGCGACGATCTACGACGAGTCGGATAGGAACAACAAACTCGGTGCGCTCATCAAAGAGTTCAGCCGCATGAAGTACGGACGGAAGAAAGCGTTCGTCGATCAAGAAATCGAAGATCGCATAGGCATAACCAAAGGTTAGTAGACCTTCGATCGATTTGCGATGAGTGAAATCGTGACCGTTTTTTTTTTGACATTGTAAATAATTCGATAATCACCGACACGCAACCTTCGGCTTCCTTTGAGTGTATGTCTTAGGGGTTTTCCAAATGCGATCGGTTCCGTAGTCAGTTTTTGTTCAATGGAATTTCGTATCATTCGAAGGTCGTTCTTGGGAATCTTTTCAAGATTTTTCCACGAAAAAGCCTTTGCATATTCAATGGTATACGTCATAAGAGCTTTGACCAGAATTCCTTGTGTGAAACCGTTTTGCCCTTTGATTGTTCTAATAGTTCATCGGATTTTCTGCTCAGATACATATCCTCCTCTATCTCCAGCGCAAGCTCAACGAGTTCTGATATCTTCGTTGCTTCCGGTACATCATCTCGCAACGCAATTTGTTTCACGAAGAGTGCAGCGTTTTTGCTGAGCGTAATATTCAATCTTCGTTTCTTCGTTGGCATAGGGTGATGGGAAAGTACATCACTAGTGTATCGAAAGTGTGTCACTCAGTCAAGAGACAAGCATCAGCTATACTTTCTGCATGAAGAGAATCGAAAACATTTGTATCTTCTGCGCCGAACTCCGGCAGTGGTTCGCTGTTCACAAGCGCACGCTACCGTGGCGTGATCTGAAGGTGCGAGATAGAAATCACCGTGCGTATCTTGTCCTTGTGTCAGAGATTATGCTTCAGCAGACGCAAGTCTTGAGAGTCATCATATTGTATAAATATTTTATACAGACTTTTCCAAGAATAGAAGACCTTGCAAAGGCATCAAATCGTGAAGTTCTGATTGCGTGGAAAGGGCTTGGCTACAACTCTCGTTCACTCAGACTTCGGGATGCAGCAAAAACTATTGTAGAAAAATTTCACGGAAAGTTTCCTCATGATTCCGAGCATCTGCAATCGATCAGCGGTATCGGACATTACACTGCAGGCGCGATCCGTAATTTTGCATTCAATTTGCCAACAGCTTGCATTGATACGAATATCCGAAGAATTTTGCATCGGTGCTTTATCGGTCCTGAGCAGTCGGATGGAACGTTTAAAGTATCAGACAAAAAACTGATCGTTCTTCTTGAAGATGTGATGGCAGCTGCGATGAAATCAGGCTGGAAGGCGAAGGATTTCTATGCAGCACTGATGGATTTTGGATCACTGGTCTGTACGAAAAATAATCCAAAGTGGCAGTTGATGCCGGTTGGTATGAGACCGATATTTAAGGCATACGGGAAGATTCCGGTAGCAGATTTCTCGAAGAAATCGCTACAGGGCAAGAAGCGCGAGCCCGGACGAGAAGTAGCAGGGAAATTTATTCCGAACAGAATTTTCCGAGGTCGCATCATTGATGCACTTCGTGAAGAGAAGAGGGGACTGACGCTTCCAGAGATTGGGAAGAGGATTACTTTGGATTGGCCTGCCGGACAGAGCTCCCGCAGGAGCGAAGGCTGGTCATTCGCGGATTATCGGGAGTGGCTTACAGGCTTGCTTGAGAAGTTGACGAAAGATGACTTGATTGAGCAAGATTTTAAGAAGTGGTTGCTGAAGCACTGAAAATTATCAGTGTGTCACTTCGAGTAGCGCCTCCGAGGCGCGTATCGAGAAGCATTCTCCGGCAATTTTACTTTCAAGTTTCAGAAATTAACTTTACACTCTTTGCATGGTCTCCTTCTCCGAACTCAAGAATTCGTTCAAGTTTCAGCGGCAGGCAAAAAAAGTGCAAAGTGAGCTGAAATACATTCATGTCGAGGCGGAAGCGTCGGGCGTGAAGGTTGTCGTCTCTGCAGGCATGGAAGTCATTTCGGTCGAGATTGCACCCGAGGTTCCGCGAGAACGTATCCCTGTGCTGATTGTCGATGCGTTTAACCGTGCAATGAAGAAGGCACAGATCGTCTCTGCCGAGCGCATGCAGGGCGTGATGGGGCAAATGGGTCTCGGGATAAACAATTAAGAAACCTCTCCTGCGATTTTTGAGAGGTTTCTTGACACTGGAGTGTGGGCAATGAACAATCAAATTATGAAAAAAATCCTGCTTTTTGTTGTTGCGTTCGGCATTCTTGGCTCTCTTTGGTTTTTTTATGCGCTCGCTCCGGTCGATTCGTCGAACACGAAAAATATTCCTGTGACGATTGAACAAGGATCATCACTCTCTGCGATTGCAGCAAAGCTTTCTGATGCAGAGCTTATTCGTTCCGTTTCCGCATTCAAGATCTATGCGCGTTTTACAGGAGCAGCTGGAAAGCTGCAGGCTGGAGTGTTTGGGCTGAATCCTGCACAGTCGGTTCAAGAGATCACCGATACGATCGTCAGCGGAAAATCGCAGGAATTGAATGTGACGATTCCGGAGGGTTTGACCGTTGCGGAGATCGATCGATTGATGGCATCGAAGGGCCTTGGCAAGGAAGGCGATATCTTGGACTGTGCATTCAACTGCGATTTTTCGACGTTTGAATTTTTGCCTCCTAAAGCAGCAGGCACGAGGGAGCAGGGGATAGGCTCACGTCTTGAAGGCTACCTCTTTCCCGATACGTATGCTGTGTCACCTACTGACTACGTTCCGAAATTTTTTCTCGAGCGCATGCTCGGCAATTTCCGAAAGCGTATCGTGACTCAGTATGCTGCGGAAGCAAAGCGAGAAGGGATGACCTTCGGTGGATTCGTTACAATGGCATCTCTTGTGGAAGCAGAGTCGAGACACGCGGAAGAACGCGCTATCATCGCCGGCATTCTCTGGAAGCGTCTCCAGAACAGAGTCGTTCTCGGTGTGGATGCAACGACAAGGTACGAACTGGGCAAGAAGACGGAACCACTGACCAAAACGGATGTCGAAACGGTGTCGCCGTACAACACGAGACGTACGCAGGGGTTACCTCCAAGCCCGATTGGCAACGCAGGAGAGTCATCTTTTTTGGCTGCACTCAGACCAAAAGACTCATCCTACTGGTATTACTTGCATGACCCAAAAGGCATCATTCATTATGCGGTGACCAATGACGAACATAATGCAAATAGAGCAAAATATCTGAGATGAATAGCACTATAATAAATGTCATTTTTGTGCTATAATAAAAGGAAATATTCATTTCACCATTCTTCATTTCTTCCGCGACTGAGTTACTATAGAAACCGCACGCAATGCAGACTCTCCTCACTCTTCTCCTGGCACTTGTTCTCATTACAGCTTCGGTTGCGGGTATTCTTGCGTGGTTGCGTTTAATCACAGACAGGAGACGTGAGCGGGAACTCGTGTTTCTTCAGATTCTGATGCCGAAGAAAGAAAGCAAAGAGGACAAGGAAGTGGAATCAGAACAATTTTCGACGGGCAAAAGTTTCAAGGATGTGCTTGGGATTATGGATCATCTCTGTCAGACCCTTGGCAGCTTGAAAGTTTCCACAGTGAAGCGATATTGGAAGGGATCGCATTTCTTCTCTTTTGAGTACGCGGCACTTGCAGGGGAAATTCTTATTTTCGTCGTTGCGCCGAGATCCATCATTCCGCTCATCGAGAAACAGCTTACGTCGTTCTATCCTGATGCCGTGATTGATCTCGTGGAAGACTACAATATTTTCACCAAGCATTCGGTCAGCGTTTCCACCGCGTTGGTGCCGACGAAGCATTTCGTGTATCCGTTCAAGACGTATACGCAGCTCAAGAGCGATCCGTTCAACACGATCACCAATGCCTTCAGCAAGTTGAAGAAGGACGAAGGTGCAGCAGTGCAGATCGTGCTGCGTCCGGTGAAATCCGGTTGGCAGAAAGTACTCCAGAAGGAAGCACAGAAGATTCTGAATCCGAAGAAAGGCGGGGATCATCTCAAGTGGTGGAATCCTTTCTCGCTTCTGCTCAGTCTCGTCAATATGCTGACGAGCGACGACAAGGATCCCATGAAAGAAACGCCACAAGGCTCCGAGCGCGTATCGCAACAGGTCGAAGAGTTGAGCAAAGCCATTGATGAGAAGGCAGGTTCTCCCGGCTTTCTCACAACGGTTCGCATCGTGAGTTCGGCGGAGACGTACGAGAGGGCAAAACTCAATCTCGAAAGCATCAAAAACAGTTTCTCCCAGTTCAACGATATTCGCGGCAACAGTCTTCGTCACACGCGACATCATTCGAATGCCCGCATGATATACGACTTCATCAGGAGGACACCGAGACATACGTTCTTGCAGACGCTTCTTTGGAACAAGATGCTTCTCGGAACGGCTGAGCTTTCGAGTTTCTTTCACTTTCCGAGCATCAAGTACAACAAAGTCCAAAACATCAAGTGGCAGAATTTTAAAATTGCACCCGCACCGAAGAATGTGCCGGAGGACGGTCTCTTTCTTGGATACAATACCGTCCGAGGAGAGAAGCAGAAAATATTCCTGAAGAACGACGATCGTTTTCGCCACTTTTACGTCATCGGTCAGACGGGTACCGGAAAGTCTTCTGTCATTCAGATCATGGCTCGGCAGGATTTTCACAATAAGCGGGGCATCTGTGTCGTTGATCCTCACGGATCACTCATCGAAGATCTCTTCCCCTATATTCCCCGCGAGCGTGCCGACGACATCGTGTATTTCAACCCGGCCGACACAGAGCGTCCGATGGGACTGAATATGCTTGAGGCAAAAACCGACGAAGAGCGTGACTTGATTGCGCTCGATGCGATGAACATGATGGTCAAAATGTTTGGAGAAGAAATCTTCGGACCGCGTATTCAAGATTATTTCCGCAACGGTTGTCTCACCTTGATGGGTGATGAGGAGGAGGGCGGAGCGATCACGGATCTCGTGCGTCTCTTCACCGATGACGAGTGGGCAAAACACAAAGTTGCACGATTGAAGAATCCGATTGTCCGTTCTTTCTGGGACAAGCAGATGGCGCAGACCGGTCAGCGCGAGAAGCAGGAGATGATCCCGTACTTCGCTGCGAAGTTCGGTCAGTTCACGACCAATACGCTCATTCGAAACATCGTCGGTCAAGTGAAGAGTTCGATCGATTTCAGCGACATCATGAACAACGGAAAGATTCTTCTGATGAACCTCTCAAAGGGTCTCATCGGCGATATTAACAGCAAGCTTTTGGGTATGATGATCGTCAACAAAATTCAGGTTGCCGCCATGCGCCGTCAGCGCGAGGAGAGCGCTGCTCGCAAAGATTTCTTCCTCTACATCGATGAATTTCAGAACTACGTGACGGACTCCATCGAGTCGATCCTCAGCGAAGCTCGAAAGTACCGGCTTGGTCTTGTGATCGCTCACCAGTATCTGGATCAGCTTGAGAAAGACAGCAAACTCTCCGGCTCGGTGAAGCTGAAAGGTGCGGTCTTCGGCAACGTCGGCACGATGATGTTCTATAAGATCGGTCCGCAGGATGCCGAGTTTTGCGCCAAAGAAATGGCTCCGTCTTTCTCGCAGTCGGATCTCGTGAACCTCGACGCATTCAAAGCATGTATGAAGCTGTCGATCGACAGCCAGCCCTCGACCCCGTTCTCGATCGAGATTCCTCGTCCCTGGCTCGATACGACCTACGTCAAAGACACGAAAGCAGTCGAAGCGTATAAGCAGCTCTCCCGCCTCAAGTACGGCAGAGACAAGGAATTTGTGTCCCGTGAAATTTTGCGGAGGATTGGCATGTAGTGCGAAAATCTGCTATACTGTTTCGATGCGTGCTCTCTGTGTTTTCGGCTCCATAGCGCTCTATATTGCGTGCGCTTTTGTGCCTCCGTCACAAGCAAACTTCCATGCGTTTGCGGCGATGGCGAAGGATCTGAGTGCATTGGATTCTGCGGCCGTCGTTTCTCGCGTTACCGGTGCTCTTGAACAAGCAAATACTCGGGCAGTCATCGATTCCCTCATACCAGATCCGCAGACCGTTCTCGAAACTGTTGCAGACACTCTCATCAGTTCCGGTGGACAGACTGAGTATCTTTCCGGTCTTGCAATTGCAGAACAGAATCCAGCACTTCGATTGCAATTTGAACGCATTCAGTGGGCTGCTTCGAGGCAGGATCCACGACTGTGCAAACTACTTTCAGAGTTTCATCCTGTCGATGCGCATGCGGACATACCGACACTCGGTGATCTTCTGGCGCTCTGTCTCGCAGAGACAACGAGAGAGGCGAGCAGGTGTAATCAGATTGATCCAGTCACCGCACCTTCACTTACCGTGGCATGCAGGAATGACCTTGAAATTCACATCCAGTGATTCATGGTATGGATTCTCCTGCGTATAATTTCTTCACACACATGAAACACCGACGCAAACTGAAAATCGGCGTGATGGGCTCGGCAAGCGGTCCTCAGACGGAAGACCGCGTCGCCCGTCAGAAGGCGAAGCAACTCGGAATGGAGATCGCCAAGCGCGGACACATTTGCATCAACGGTGCGTGCCCGGGTCTGCCGCACGATGCATTGCTTTCGGCTAAGGAGCACGGAGGACTCACCATTGGCATTTCTCCCGCGTTTTCCGAGTACGAGCATATCAATGAATACCTGTCTCCCGCAGATCATGACATCATTATCTTCACCGGCATGGGTTTCATGGAGCGTGACATCATTAACATTCGAAGCAGCGACGCGATCATCATTATCGGAGGAGGAATCGGAACTCTCAATGAGCTCACGATCGCCTATGACGAAGGCCGATCGGTCGGCGTCGTCACAAATTCCGGCGGCATCTCCAATTCCATTCCATTCGTCATCGAAGGTCTCTGCAAGCGAAAAGTCCCGCCAAACATGGTCTTCGACGATGATCCAAAAAAACTGCTGATGAAGCTCGAACGTATTGTCGAACAGTATCCGTTACCCATTCACGAAGACGGGCGCGTGAAGGACTCAAAGGATGGAAGGGGCTAGTTCTCGATACGCCGCACTTTTGTGTCACTTCGAGTAGCGCTTCGAGCGCGTATCGAGAAGTTTTTTTTGGGGTGCGGCTACTCGAACTGACAACTCCTTTATCTTTTGATCATCCTCTCCACCTTCTTCGGCGTGGATTTTGTGACCCATCGAATCGGCACACCGTCGAAGCCGAAAGTTTCTCGGAGTCTGTTTTCGAGATACCGGAGCTGCGACACCCGTACGCGTTTTGCGTCTTTCACGAAGAGGACGAACGTCGGAGGCAGATCGTCGGCTTGTGTGATGTGCTTGCACTTGCCGACCTCTCCGAGCGGTTGTCCATGGACAATTTGCTCGAACCAGCGTCGCAGTTCTCTCGTCGTGATGTGACGCAAGCGGCTTCGCTGGACCGAGTCGACCATGTCGAAGAGTTTGACGAGTCCTTCTCGGCTCACCGCGGAACAGGGGAGAATAGGTGCGAACTTGCAGAAGCTCAAGTGCAACCCAATTTCATGCAGTCTCTGTTTTCTTGCCTCCCCTTTAATGCCGTCGATTTTGTTGGCGAGAATGATCAGCCCTTTTCCGCTTTCGATTGCCATCGATGCGATGCGTTTGTCCTGCTGGCTCACTTCCACGAGCGCGTCGAGCACCAGCACAACGGTGTCGGACTGCTCGATCGCCTGGATCGTGCGCATCGTTGAAAATCTCTCGAC
Organism: Candidatus Peribacteria bacterium; assembly: GCA_943350395.1. Lineage (GTDB taxonomy): Bacteria > Patescibacteriota > Gracilibacteria > Peribacterales > Peribacteraceae > SICN01. The sequence continues at coordinate 13,329 of CALRAD010000001.1, read as the reverse complement.
GTCTTCGAGCTTGTAGACGCGTTTCTTGAGTCCAGCGGTATCGACCAAGATGTACGTCCGATCGTGGAATTTCACTTCGGTATCCGTCGAATCCCTGGTCGTTCCTGCGACCGGCGAAACCAGAAGTGGCAGCACCGAGCGCTGGCTGTCACTCATCATTGCGTTCACAATCGAGCTTTTTCCGACATTCGGCCGTCCGATGATCGCGATTCTGGGCGCTGCTTTCGCATCCGGATCGACGGCAACCGTGACGGCGAGAAAGCCCAACTTTTTCAGCTGGGCTGCAATTGCCGAATTCAGGTCCTCGATGCCGAGATAGTGCGGTGCGCTGACGGTCACAAGATCTTCTCCCACATTCATCTCCTGAAAATCCGCAATAATCGATGCAGATTTTCCGGGATCATCGACTTTTGTAAGTACGACGAGAACGGGCACGTTCTTTTTTCTGCGTTTTCGCAACATGTCGACTACTTTTTGGTCATCGCCTGTGATTGCTTCTCGAGAGTTGACGGTGAAGACGATCAGATCGGCATGCTCGAGAGCGAGGATCGATTGGCCTTTCACGTCGGCTTCGAAGTCTTTGTCTTCGGTCGAACCGATGCCGCCCGTATCGAGAAGGATGTAGGGCACCTCGGCCTCGTCGATTCGGTGGCTGATCAGGTCCCGTGTCGTTCCCGCCACTTCACTTTCGATGGCGCGCCTCGAGCCCACGAGCCTGTTAAAAAGCGTGGATTTCCCTGTATTGGGTCTGCCGATAATGGCTACGGTAGGTAGTTTAGCCATGGCGAAACGCCAGTGTAGCAGAGACTCCAGGTTTCGTCGCTGCTTTACGCTGCATTTGCCAATTCATTCGCCAGTGCATCAAAGTGTCCCGCAATCGTTTCAAAAGAATTCCATGTAACACTGTCACGTTCGAGAGCTGTCATCATTGCTGCAACTTTCGGGTTTCCCGGGAAAATTGACACAAGTTCTCTTACTTCAGTCCGAAAGTCATCTGCAACTCTGTGAAGTGTATGAGTTTTGCCACCATCTTTTGCCGCAGCACGGGCACTTTCACTGAGGATCGGCAATGTCTGGACTGCTTCTTCAGGACTTATTGTGTTGATAGGCATAAAAATGAGAGATGAAAAGTGCCGCATTATTCACATGCAGCATGCCTCAGGCAAGTGCTTTTGATTCTCGAAGTGCCAGCACATTCTTTTTTTGGCTGCTTTTTCGCAAGAAAACGGGTGTAGAGAAGTGTCGACAGTCGATTTCGTTTGTCTCCGTTCGCATGTCTCAGTAGTATTTCTCCATGTCGAGCTTCTATGATCCCTCAAAGGCCGAAGCCAAATGGCAGAAAGCATGGGAAGAGGCAGGTGTGTTCAAGACTGATTTGAAGAAGGCGAAAAATCCGTACTACTCGCTCGTGATGTTTCCGTATCCGAGCGGAGACAAGCTCCATATCGGTCACTGGTACAACTACGCACCGGCAGACAGCATCGCAAGGTTCCGGAAAATGCAGGGACACGATGTGTTTTCTCCCATGGGGTTCGACGCCTTTGGTCTTCCTGCAGAGAACTATGCGATCAAGACCGGCGTGCACCCCGCGGAGTCGACCAAGAAAAACGTCGAGACGATGATTACGCAGCTCAAGAAAATCGGTTGCATGTACGACTGGGACAAGATGGTGAACACAACAGCTCCCGAGTATTACCGGTGGACGCAGTGGCTGTTTCTCGAAATGTTTAAGAACAAGCTTGCGTACAAAAAGAAAGGCAATGTGAATTTCTGTCCGAGTTGCCAGACTGTGCTCGCAAACGAGCAGGCACAGGACGGCAAATGTGAGCGTTGTGGTACGGAGATCATTCAGAAATCACTAGAACAGTGGTTCTGGAACATCAAGAAATACTCGCAGCAGTTGCTCGATGGCCTCGAAACTCTCGATTGGCCCGAAAAAACGAAAGTAATGCAGCGAAACTGGATCGGCAGAAACGAAGGCGTGAATATTCCGTCACGCATCAAGGATCTCGGCGACGAGTTCGAAGTCTTCGATTCCGTCCCGCAGACGTTTATGGCACAGACGTTCAGCGTGATCGCACCGGAACATCCGCTTGTCGAGAAGATGGTCAAAGGAACGAAATACGAGAAGGACGTGATGGCATTCGTCGAGCGCATGAAGAAGTTGAAAGCGACAGAGAAATATAATTTTGAAGAACACGTTGAGGGTATTTTCACAGGTCGCTATGTCGAGGATCCGTTTGGCACAGGCGATCTCCCTATCTGGGTGGCATCGTTTGTCGTCATGGATTACGGAACAGGCATCGTCCACTGCAGCGCGCATGACACGCGTGACTTTGCGTTTGCCAAGAAGTACGGCATCCCGCTTCGCCCTGTCATGTTCCCTGAGGATCCGAAAGAGGCTGAGAAAGTAAAGAATCTCGAGGTGTGTTATGCGAAGGATCCGAACGCCATCATGATGCAACCTGAGCAGTTCAAGGGCAGACGCTGGGGAGAAGTACGTGAGGACGTTATTAAGCACATGACGAAAACAGGTCTTGGACAGCCTGTCGTGCAATATCGTCTCCGCGACTGGCTTGTCTCCCGTCAACGCTATTGGGGTGCTCCGATTCCAATCGTCTATGACCCCGAGGGCAAACCGCACCCCGTTCCGGGGGAGCATCTTCCGTGGTTACTTCCAACCGATGTCGAATTTCGCCCGACAGGAGAATCGCCACTCAAGCTTTCGAAAGAATTTAAAGAACGTACAGAGAAAATCTTCGGAAAAGGCTGGACGCCGGAATACGACACGATGGACACGTTCGTGTGCAGCAGTTTTTATTATTTGAGATATTTGATGGCGGGTGCCCACCCCCATCCCCCGACCCCTTCCCCCGAGGGGGGAAGGGGAGCCGTCGTTGATCCCTCTCTCGAAAAGAAATGGCTTCCTGTCTCGATGTATATCGGCGGACCCGAGCATGCGTGTATGCATTTGATCTACGCCCGATTCGTGATGATGGCACTGAAAGATTTCGGCTACGTGTCTCATGAAGAACCGTTTCGGAAATTAGTTCATCAGGGTTTGGTTACGCACAAGGGCGCGAAGATGAGCAAAAGCAAAGGAAATGTCGTCAGTCCGGATGCGTTCGTGAACGAACACGGAAGCGATGTCTTCCGTATGTACCTCATGTTCATGGGGCCTTTTGAAGCGGGAGGCGATTGGAGCGATCTTGGCATCAACGGTGTTGTTCGTTTCGTGAAGCGTATCCACCGGGCGATTACGGAGAAGGTTGATATGACGATGAAGAGTGATTCTTCTGCGGTTACAACCGCGCTTCACAAAACGATCAAAAAAGTTACGGAAGACATCGAGGCGATGCATTTCAATACCGCGATCAGTGCGCTTATGGAGTTTTTGAATCTGATCGAGAAAGAAGAAGCTCTTTCAATTGCACTTGGGAAAACAGTCGCGCTGCTTCTCGCTCCACTCGCTCCACACTTGTCGGAAGAACTTTGGTCGGAGCTTGGAGGCAAAGACTTTGCCATTCAGCAACCCTGGCCGAAGTACGATCCGGCTCTCATCGTCGAAGCAACGATGACGATTGCGATTCAAATCAACGGAAAACTTCGTGGCGATATTGTTGTGCCGAGAGATGCGACGAAAGAAGAGATTCTCGCTTTGGCAAAAGAAAACGGGAATGTGAAGAAGTACATCGAATCGGGGCTGAAAAAAGAGATTTACGTGCCGGAGAAGCTTATCAGTTTTGTTGTGTGATATGGCTCATGAAGTTCTCGACAATGTTTGGCAGATTTTACGGGAGGAATCCGGATTCGAGCCGCTCGATGAAGAGAGACTTGATCAATTGTTCGAAGAAAACAGAGAAGGGTTTGCCCGCGCGATCGCGCGCATCGAATTCGGCTTGGATCAGCGACTGTGCAATGACAAGTTTATTCAGGAAATTCGCGCTCGCACCGTTGAGTTCATGCTTTGGGTGCTATCGAAGCGATTTCAGGCTGATGATGAATTTTTGGTTCCCAAATACGATGATCTCTTGGATCTGGAAGACCGAACGGAGGAGCTCATTAATCTTGCTATTGCGGACGAGCTTGCTTCTGGTCGATATGACGGTGATCAACACACGCACGATGTTCTCTACGACAAGGTCAATCAGGAGCGGTTGCTTGGCGTGTATGTCGAAAGCCTCGTGAGATGGCGAGCTTTTCATGATAAGCAGGCTTCTTGATTCTCTTCTAGCACTCATTTACACTCAATCACTATGTACAATGAAGGCATCAGGACAGCACCGACACTTCCCTCGATTACACAGCAGGCTTTGGATCTGATGCAGAGGCAGACAGGTGTTGAACCGAAGCCGAAAATGACTCTGCTGGAGCTTTGCGGAGGAAATGCACAAAAGGTTAGGATGCTTATTTTTCAGTTAGAACTCGCAATGCAGGATAAATTGTGCGATTCTGCATTGATCGATGATCTTCAGCATAGAACAGTTGAATTTGTCGCTTGGGCTCTTGCAAGAAGTCACCGGCAGCCGATAGAGGAGTTTTAGCTTGCATCATCATCCGCTTCTTCAGGATGTTTGGTGATTTTTCATTAATTGTTGCAGAAGCTCTTGTCCTTGGAAGAGATATCGAAAGAGGTCATTGCGAGTCACTCGACAAGATTGGGCTATCGCTCCAAAAATCATTTTTTTTCTATCCGGATCGTGTTCTTCCTCTCCTCCAAGAAGACGAATTTGCATTCTCGAGGTATCAGTAGCCTTGAGTGCTGCGACATCTTTATCTGGTAGAACTGCCACCATTTGTATGCTTTTGCTGTTTCGGGAGACTTCACAATCGATGTTGCCCATCGGCGGATTATCCACGACCTTGCGTATGTCGAAGGACTCAACACTCACCGATTCTTGCCAGTGTGTCCTCTCGCTGACTGTGATCACTTCTTGACGGAATGTATATTCCCCCGTAGGCACGAATCTCACACTGCGTTTGGCACGCGTATTGTTTGGGAATGCCGGAGAGATCAGCGTTTCTCCCTCCTTAAGCAGTCGATCGACGGGGATAGCTTCCGTCATCGTTTTTGACGGGTCAATGATGTAGCGATTTTTGCCGTCTGTAACGATTCCCATGGTATGCACGCTTGTATCAGCTGAGAGAAACTGTGTTTTCATCCCTCGTTGTTTCAGCATGGATTTCGCTATTCTCAATTGTTGTGCACAGCTTCCCCCCATTTGCTCGTTGAATGTATGCGTGAATGTTTCAATCAGTGCACTTGCCGAATTGTAGGGGTATCTGAGGACGGTTTCCTCTAGCGCCCTGTTCAGTTTTTCCGAGGACATAGCGGCTATCATACTCAGAAAATGAATGTTGACAAGATGACTACTTGATTTTATAAGGGATTTTTGCTTACAATGGGAACACTCAATTTTCGATGTATGCATATTCTCAAGTGTCCCGAAGCCGAAATCAAAGACGAATGTCGTGACTCGAGCGGTCGGAGGTTCGCTTCGGTCATCCGTCTTCATGGCGAATACACGTTGGGTCAGTTGCGTGAACTCATGAATGACGAACTCATTCCTCTCATTCAGGATGATTTTTCGGATGCTCACGCGAAGGCGGTTTTCATCGAGCCCGATTCGGTGCGGGACGACACGCAGTCCTTGGATCAAATAGATACGGACGTCATGGTAGCAAATGCGGGTCAACGCGGCATGATGCAGTTTGTTGACGAGCGCACAAAGCCTTCCTACGGGGGCGCATGTTTTCACACGCACTCGCGCGATGGTTGCACGAGCGCACTCGGTATCGAAGACGGGGTTATGCCGACGATATTTATCAGGGATCATGATGAATTCATCGGTCTCATCCGGGATCATGCATCCGAGGTCAGAGAGATCATCGATCTGGGTTCCTTTCTCGATTCTGCGAAGAGCTTGGCAGAGAAAAGCGTTGCTGTTTCAGAAGCGATCTTCAGCAGATTTTCGAGCGCTCCCGAACAGATGAAGTCGAGGCTTCTTCGATTTCAGGATCGTATCAAGAATGCGATGACCGATAAAATTGAACGATTGCCGAGAAAAGGCAACATCAGCGTTTTCAGGGGAGACGTGGTGCATGCCGGATACCGAGATCCAGAGAAAACAGGCAATCCCGGGACACTGCTTGTCCAGAACTGGCGGAAGAAGGCGAAGTAGAGTGCTTGAGCCTTATGTCCTTAGGCGAACATTTATTGGAGCCCTTTGTTCCTTCAGAAGTGCCAGAATATTTGCATTCAGTTCTTTGCATCCGTCGTCGACGGTTTCAATCGCATCGGTATCATCCGCAACAGTTTGCATACTCGGTAATACTTCGCTTCCATTGCGGTCTCTGGTGACAATGCTTGTCACAGCTAAGGATTCCAATAATTGAGAGCTGAAAGTCATAACAGTAATGTAGACAAATAAAACACTTCGTCAAGAAAATCACTTCTCCTCAACAATCAAGTCATCAGCATTCAAGATCACCCATTCCTGTCTACTATTTCTTTTGTCGTGCTCGGCATCATCAGGGATTCTCTCTCCCTTAGACCATCTGGCTGCACATTCGCAACAGAATCGGTGATTTCATAAGGCTTCAGAATTCCTTCCTGCTTCAGATTCGGTCTGCCTCGGTAGTTTCTCACTTTTTTCCCCATTCCGTTCGCCAGTTTCAGCGCCTGATCCGGGTCGGTGAAATGACTTTGGAAGGCACCGGGGTAGAGGACGGAGAGATCAACGCCTTTCGAAAGCAGTTCCGCCCGATAGTCCATCAACATTCTGTGCTGATCTCCCTTCATGAGGGGATAGTGCCAATCTTGTTGCTCTGCAATTCCTTTCGCAGAATCGATCTCTTCTCCGAAGATCGCGGTGATCGAATTGACCACAATCAGCAGTCTTTCGGTTTTTTCTCTGCTTTGTTCCAACAGAGTTTCGAGCCTTCGTTCCAGACAGGCATTCTGCTGCTGTCGTAGCGAGAGACGCTCCGATACGGGCTCGTGCACATCAAGATTTCTTGCAGCGTTCCATATAACGATGTCTGCCTGTGACTCCGTGACGGCTTTGTATGCTACGGAGTCCGGATCGAACATGTTTCCGACGATCAGCTGTCGCGCTTTTCCGTTCATTTCCGATGCAATGTCAGACAGTCTCGACGAATTGATGTCTGCCAGTTCAAAGCTGTGTGCCGGATGCGTTTTCTCGAACGACTTGCGGAATGAATCGCCGAGAACTCCGGCTGCACCGTTAATGTGAATCAGGTTTGAGTTCATAAAAAGGGGCTTATTATGCTTTGTCGGAATCTAAAGTCAACATTCTCCCTTTGGGACATCGCTCTCTTCTCGTACCATATCTCCATGTTCAAAGCCTTCGACCGCTACTCAGCTTTTACCGACCTCAAAGCTTTGAATGCGATGAGCGCAAGGCCGCTTCGCAAATCGATACGCGTGAACACCCTCAAATGCACGGTCGAAGAAGTGATGGCGTGGGCGAAAGCGAAGAATTGGACGCTCGAACCTGTGCCTTGGTGCAGCGAGGGATTTTTCATAGACAGAGTCGACAGAGAAGAAGCACTAGGAAAAGATTTGCTTCATCTCTTTGGTGGATTTTATATGCAGGAAGCAGCGAGCATGTTGCCGGTTGCTTTGCTCGATCCGAAACCGGGTGAGTCAATTCTCGATATGAGTGCAGCACCAGGGAGCAAGACAACGCAGATTGGAGACAGGATGCAGGGAAGGGGAGTCCTCATCGCAAATGATGTCCAAGAAAAACGCATCTGGTCTCTCGTCACAAATTTGCAGCGGTCGGGAGTGATGAACGTCGTCATTACGCGTAAAGTCGGTCAGTGGTTTGCAGGGAATATGACAGAGAGATTCGACCGTGTGCTTTGCGACGCTCCGTGTACCGCACAAGGTACGGTTCGCAAGGACACCGATTCACTCGACTACTGTTCCATGGACAACATCGGGAAGATGGCAAAGCTGCAGAGAGAACTTCTGGAGTCTGCTGTTCATGCGTGCAAAGTAGGTGGCAGGATCGTGTACTCGACGTGCACACTGACACCGGAGGAAAATGAGGAAGTGGTGCGGTCGATAGTGAACAAATTTAGTACTCAACTAGTAGTTCTTCATCCTGCCGAAATACTGGAGTGTGATTTTTCGAAGGCGATCGAAGATTCGACCAGTGTCCAGGAATCACTTACTTCAAGATCTCAAATCCCTCATAACCCTAACCCCCATCCTCAACCTTCTCTTCGCCTTTGGCCTCAAACCTATGATACTGAAGGATTCTTCTCCGCAGTCATTGAGAAGCGCGCACCGACCAGAGATCGTGGCACTGTGAGAAGCGAGAATCAGCCTCACGAGTGGCAAGTCCTTCCGAAAGCCAGAGTGAAAGAAATCGCAGACAATCTGATCGATTGGTACGGGGTGTCGTTCATCCGAGACGATGAAGTACTGACGGAAAATAAAGAGCAACTTTCCATCATGCCGAAGCGCATCGTGGATTTTCCACTAACACTCCAACCGTATTTCGGAGGTCTTCCGTTCGGCAAATCAACGAATCATGGTCTCGTTCGGCTCTCGCATGAGATCGCAACACTCAGAGGACTTGAGGCTCAAAAGCAAGTACTCGTGATCACAGAACTGCAGATGCGTGACATGATGAAGGGAGTGAATCTTCCGGTAGCAAAGCCTGAAGGCATGGATGACGGCGATGTGCTGCTCGCCGTAGATTTTCCGGTGCTCGGACGAAAGATGATCGTCGGTAGAGGAGTGCTGAAGGCGGGCATTGTCATGAACAGGTTGCCGAGAGATATGGTGAGGATGTTCAGCTAGCATTCGAAATTCCAAAATACAAAAACCAAATTCCAAGTTTTTGTATTGTTTTTTGGCTTTTGGAATTTGGATTTTTCGATGTTTTCCTCTATAAAAGGGTACGTTATGCATGCGGTTTTCCAAGGCACGATCAGCGAAATCAAAACATTCTGGAACAGGATCACCAAGAGCGAATTTCTACATCTCTTCGTTGCATTCGCGCTCGCATTTCTGTGCTCGTTTCTTACGTCGAGTATTTGGTTCGATCGCCTAATCGGCATCCCGCATCTGGAGATCGTGAATTACACGGCATCTCCGATCGAGTGGCTCGCACTTGTGCTCATCATGTGCGCTTACCTGAAGCCGCCGCGTACGACACCTCCTGCGATTCTCGAGGAGCGCATTCGTTGGTTCGAGTATTGCTCTCTGCTGCTCTACGTCGCGACGGTTGTGTTTGCGCTCTGGCTCACGCATCCAAGCGACAACGTGTATCAGTATATCGTCAATTTCATTGCAGAAAACAAGCTCCTTGGCGGACCCATCGTCGCCGCAGTCGTTGCAGTTGCGATCGTCACGCCGTTTTTCCCCGCTTACGCCTTCGTCACTCCGATGACGGCACTCAGCAAGGGATGGGAACTGCTCGTCATCTACATCACGCTCATCGGCTGCTTCTTCATCAGCGTGATCGAAGCGGTGTACTTTTCCCTGCTTGCACCGTTCATTATGCGGCTCCTTACGAAGGTTCTCCTGCTCTTTTCGTGGAACGTGTACGTTAATATCGAGCATACACTCATCAGTATTGACGGTTTTAGAGTCGTGATCGGGGCGGCTTGCGCGGGATTCGGATACCTGTTGCTGTTCTTTCTTTTCTTCACGTATCTCGTTTTCCATCTCGGCATGGTTAAAAAAGTTTCTTTGGTTCGTGCGCTTCTCGCACTCGTCCTCGGTCTCACGACTGTTTTCTTCTTGAATATTCTGCGCATTGTGACGCTGATGCTTGTCGGCACCGAGTATCCAGAATTTGCGCTGACACTGTTTCACAGCGTCATCGGCAGCGTTTATTTTTTTCTTTTCTTTCTTCTCGCGTTTCCATTTATCCGAACATTCATCACTCGCAGGCTATGATCACTCGGATGGTTTCCGTCGCACTGGTCGCATTGTTCACGCTCGTGCAGATTCCGTTTTCTGCACTTGCTCAGTCCTTCGAACCGGTGACAGTCCTGCTCGACCCTGTGACGTTTGGCGTCGACAGGAATGCCGTCGAAGTTCCTGCGTTTCGCACAACCGGTGCGGTGACGTTTCGGTTGCCAAACGGTTCCTATCAGGCAGTGTCGAGTGGTGAAGAAATTTTCACGCACGACGAAAACGGCGTTCTTGTGCCGACCGATGAGACAGGCAAGGCGACGTCAAACGGCATTCTCTTCGATCGCTTGCCCAGAGGTGCGCAAGTCCTGTTCGATGCTTCCACTCCGAGTTACACCTACAGCCAGGGGCATCACTTTTTCAGACTCAGTTTCGAGGGAATTGCGGAGCCCGTCTTGGAATCACCGAGCGTCGTTGCTTACCGGCTCTCGCATCATGCGATTCTTCGTTTCACCATCGATGGTGCGAGCATCAAGAAAACCATCACCATCAACGGGCCTGTCGACAGAAGCATTCTTCGTTTCACGCTCAGTCAGGATCATGCGCTCGTGCAGAAAGCGACATTCGACGGTATCGATTTTCTCACGGCAGAAGATCGCGCTGTCTTCCGTACATTTTCGCCGTCACTTCAGGACGCATCGGGTGTGACTCTTGATCATCCGATCTCGATCGTATCGCTTGGCGGAGGTTCATATCAGTATCGCTATGACCCTGAGGGACTTCCGGAAACATATATTATCGATCCGACGGCTGGACCCCTCAATGGTTTATTGTTTGTAAATGACGGTGGATTCGGAGCTGCATCGTGGTCCAACGCAACGAATGCTGCAAGTTCAGATACCGCGTATGCAGGATCGAACATCACATCTTCGGGGCATTCGACAAACTATCTCAAAGCTACGGGTATGGCTTTTTCCATTGCGACAGGAGCGTTTATCAAAGGCATCACCGTTGAGGTAGAACGCCATCGCCTAGCGACTTTCAGTGAGTCAGTGACTGTCAAAGATTCCAGAGTCAGGATCGTCAAAACCAGCGCCATCGGATCGACGGATAGAAGTAATGTGAATAATTGGGCAACAAGTGACCCTAACTCCTATGTCACGTACGGAAGCGGAACAGATTTGTGGGGTGAAACCTGGCAGGCATCGGATATCAACAATCCGACCGGCGATGTCACGAGCACTAAATTCGGAGTTGCAATTGCAGCAGTGGCTACCTGCGCCGGTTGTCTGACTCCTATTGGTACTGCCATGGTCGATCATATACGCGTGAGTGTGACGTATCTTTTGACATGGGGGATGGTGTGTACTTCTGGTGCAGATTGCACGGGAGGTTCGTGCGGTATCTGCGGCGCGAATACCGGTTTTAATGCTCCTTGTGGTGCGAATCCGCCGTTTACTCTTGTTTGCGGAACGCATTGTGGCGGCTGTGTAGGTCTCGCGGGTGTTGCTACGCTTCCCGACGGCGTGACAGCAGTCAGAGCGAGTGACGAATCGTACAACTTGTCTGTCAGTCCCGGTACGTCGGACGAACTGGTTCGCTTCAAGAAAGGATCCACCATACTTGCAGATATTCGTATGAGCTTTTCGTGCGGGAATGAAACGGCGACGGTGCAAGCGAATTTCAGCGGTCAGAAATCGTACTTTCATATCTCCACTTTGGATCCGAGAGCCAGTACAGGCTACAAACTCTACATTCCGAAGAGCGTATCGCATGATCGTGTTCGCATTTGTTCCGGTGCAGTTGCGCTCGGCTGCACGAGTGCGGACAGTTGGAGTTACTATGCAAGCGATCAGGGAACTATTGTCCCCAATGGTGCATTCAATACGACCGGAATCACCTCGACGGTTGCCGACGGGTACTGGCAGATCATGGGTGTGAAGGGAAGCGGCGGAGAAGGCGAGGGTAGCGGAGCAGGGGGAACGACCGTTCCCGAATTTTCAGCTATCGGTCTTTTAGCCGTGCTTGTTTCTTGCGCATACGTTTTGCGAAAGTGGATATTGCGTTGAATTTTCTCTGTTTTCCCTGCTCTACTTCCATGAACCAGCGACTACCAGCATCGATTCTGCTTCTCGTCTTCATGATGATGCAGATGCCGTTTTCAGCTTTTGCTCAGTCATTCAGGACTGTCGATTCGGTTTTGGATCCGCAGACCTACGGTCTCGGAGGGGAGTACAGGGAATTTTCTCCGCTTCGTACAGAGAAGACCGTGACGTTCGTCAAGAGAAGCGGGGAATTCGTCACGGTCGGCGCACTCGCCGATGTCTTCACTCACGATGAGAACGGTGCGCTCGTTCCGATTGACGAGTCCGGACGTATCATCGAGAGCGGCATAGTTTTCGATCGATTGGCACAGGACGCCTCGGTCGTATTTTCTCGCGTTCATCCGAGTTACACTTTTTCGAAAGGCGGGCATTCTTTCACACTGACGTATCGAGGCGACGCCGTTGCCACCCTGGAATCTCCGAATACGGTTTCGTATCGCTTGGCTCGAAACGTCGTTCTTCGTTTCACCGTTCACGGTTCATCCGTCACGAAAAGCATATTTGTCACGGGTCCTGTCGATCCCGCAGATCTTCGATTTTCGGTGACGCAGGATACGGATCTCACCCAGCGATTGATTCAGGACGAAATTATTTTGAGCGACGAAAGCGGTATCGACGTCTTTCGGTCTGATGCTCCTAATCTGCAGGACACGGAGGGTCGCATTCTCGATCATCTTATTTCTTTTCGTCCGCTTGGGGACGGAATGTACGAGTATCTCTACGATCCTGAAGGATTGCCCGAGACATACGTCATCGATCCGAATACAAGGTTCAAGGATCCTCGGAGCGTGTCCGGCGGATGGACAAACTCTTCCAATATAATCGGAAGCGACGATGTCTATGCGACAAGAACATTGGCGAGCAATCTTTTGGCCGCAAGCTTGGTACCACTCTTTGCTTTTTTCATTCCGGATCCGGATGCGACGATTTCCGGTATGACCGTGCAGGTCGAGCGAAAGACCGATGCAGTTTCGCCTGAAAATGTGAAGGACAACTCTCTGACCTTGACAATCGATGGAAACATTTCCGACAATAGGGCTGCCCCGCTTGATTGGTCTACTTCCGATGTAACTAAGGAATATGGCGGACCAAGTGATCTCTGGGGACTGACCGGCCTAACGCCCGCCAAGATGAAAGCGGTCACCGCGACTTTCACAGCATTTTGCAACAGCGTCAATTGTTGTTAGGTTGCAGCATTAGGGTAACACTTTCCTTGGTGAGGCATTCATAGACTACGGCTGCAGGGGTTCTTCTGTCCATTCCCATGCCAGAATGGCTTTTAACGTAGTTGTACCAGTTCAGCCACTGCCAAACGATGAAGTTGTG